>JAJQIK010000038.1 GCA_021199255.1 Clostridiales bacterium
GTCTGCCATCAGGGCTATTTGCTTTCGCTCAGAAACAAATAGCCAAATCCACTTCCAGAGGATTGTGAAAAATCAGCACATCAATGTGATTTTTCAACCTATGTTCTCCTTTTTCTGTTGTTCTCGCTAAGGCGCTTGCAAAATTCATTCACAATTGCCTATACTGCTTCCCGCCAGATGCCCCGTAGACCAGGCAAGCTGTAGATTAAATCCGCCTGTAAGAGCGTCCAAATCTAACACTTCTCCCGCGAAATACAGGCCGGAAACCAGTTTGGATTCCATCGTGGAAGGATTAATTTCCTGGACGCGGACACCTCCCTGCGTGATAATCGCCTCCTGAAAGCCCCTCAACCCTCTGACTTTCATCGTAAGACGCTTTGTCACGGTAAGCAGCGCCCTTCTCTCTTCTCTGGTAATCTCATGAATGGTCTTGTTCCCGTCAATCCCTGATAAGGCTGTCATCACCGGCACCAGCTTCGAAGGATACAAACTCCCGATTACATTTTTGAACTGCCTGTTCCGGTTCTGTTCAAAATCCCGCAGGATTCTCCTGTCCAACTGTTCCTCGGAGAGCGCCGGTTTCAAGTCCACACTGACGGTAACCCGGGATCGTTCCTTACATTTGCCATAATAACTGCTGGCGGATAACACCAAAGGGCCGCTGATTCCAAAATGGGTAAACAGCATCTCGCCAAAGCCCTCATAAATCTCCTTTGTCCCGCATCTCATGGTAAGCGTTACGTTTTTCAGGGATAATCCCTGCAAAGCCCGGCACCATTCTTCCTCAATTTCCATGGGCACCAGCGCCGGCCTGCATTCCTTCACCTGATGCCCCAGCGCTTCCGCCATGCGGTATCCGGCTCCGGTCGCCCCGGTGGTGGGATAAGACAGTCCTCCGGTGGCAAGGATTACCGCGTCCGCAGCAATTCTCTCGCCAGTTTCCAGCGCTGCGCCTGTTACGCGCCCCTGTTCTGCCAGGATTTCCCGCACCCTCGTCCTCAGCCGGACGGCCACTCCCCTTTTCTTCAGGGTGCGTTCCAACGCCGCTATAATATCTGAAGCGTGATCCGATACCGGAAATACGCGCTCGCCGCGCTCCGTCTTTAAAGGGCAGCCCGCCTCCTCAAAAAACTTCATGACCTGTAGATTGGAATAGCCGGAAAATGCGCTGTAAAGGAATTTGGGATTGCTCACCATATTTTCCAAAAACTTGTCCTTTTCACAGGCATTGGTCACATTGCATCTGCCCTTTCCTGTGATATACAGCTTCTTCCCCAGCTTTTCGTTCTGTTCCAGCAGCGTTACGCCGTGCCCCTGCCCAGCCGCAGCGACGGCAGCCATCATGCCCGCCGCGCCGCCGCCTATCACAAGTACCTTACTCATCTTTCCTTCATTCCCTCTCTTCTTTCCTGCGAAGAGGGTAATTTAACATCGGTTCCTCATCTATAAAATTAATCTCATCATTCAGATACACCTGATAATTATTCCATGCCTCTTCCAGATTTTTCAGATTCTTCTTCACATCCTCCGGGCGTTTCAGGCACATGGCCACCACCAGGGCGTTGATTACGCTGAGAGGAGCCACCAGAGAATCCACAATGGACACCATATCGCTTCTGGCCAGCAAATTACAGGAGGAATAAAGATTCATGGGAGAATGTACGGAATCGGTAATCGCAATAACCTTGGCGTTTCTGTCATTGGCGAACTCCATGGCCTTAAGCGTGCGCATGGAATATCTGGGGAAGCTGATACCGATCATCGCGTCCTTCTCGTCGATCCGAATCATCTGTTCAAAGGTCTCCGACACGCTGGTGGTCTTAAGAAGCACCACGCCGCCACGTATCATATTCAGATAAAAATGTAAAAAATCCGCCAGCGGCTCGCAGCTTCGAACCCCCATCACATAGACTGTTTTCGCCTCTAAGATAATATCCACCGCCGTCTCAAAGGCGACCGGGTCTAAATGCTGTATGGTATCCTGCAGCTTTTCCATATCGGACTGCAGCACGGAGGTCAGAATCTCCGACTGGGAGCTTTGTCCATATTTAGCGCCGATTTTCTGTACCGAATTGATCTTATTCTGCACCCAGTCTTCCAAATCCCGCTGGAACTCCGGATACCCGCTATATCCGATATACGCCGCATAGCGCACCACCGTGGATTCGCTGACGCCCACCACTTCTCCCAGCTTCGCCGCCGTCATAAATACGGCTTGGTCGTAATGATCATAAATAAATGCGGAAATCGCTTTCTGCCCCTTGCTCATTCTGCCGTAATGTTCATTGATCCTTGTGATGATATCATAACGATTTTCAATAGCCATTTCCTGTTATAAACAACCTTTCCGCCTCTAAATATTCTGAAATGCGCGATAACATTCTTCCAATAACTTGACCGTATCCTCTTCCTGCAAATCATAGTCGTCCGTAAGAGACATACACGCAGAGCCATGAATGAAAATCCACATTTTCATAAACATACCGCTGGGATCTTTACAGCCATAAAACTTCGCATTATTGATTTCCCTCACCACCGCGCCGTTTTTGCCGTTGAGCAGATCATACAGGCTCCTGCCGTGGCGGTTCTCTGACAAAAACAACATTCTGAACAGTTGCTGCTCCTCCTGCGCGAACTGAATATAGGCAAGTCCGAGATTGACGAAGGGCGTATCGTTTTTCTGAGGAAACTTTTCATAATAAAGACCAAAAAAGTCAATCGCCCTGGCAAACAGTTCCTCGCCCAGCTCCTCCATATTCTTGTAGACGCGGAAGATCGGCTGTGTGGAACAGCCCGCCTTAGCCGCCAGCGTTCTGGCGGTTACCTGGGAAACGCCCTCCTTACGCGCCATCTCAAACGCAGCATTTAATATATCGTCCTTCGTAATCGTCGCTTTCCTTGCCATAAGCTTATACCTCTCTTGTATTTCCCAACGAAATATCTTTTAGTAACATATGTTATTATAGTACATTATGTAACCCTCGTCAACCGTGAGTTTTCAGAACAGCCGCACCTGCCAGATGAGCCTGCGGCTCCTGCCGAAGGAATAAGCGGTGAGCATAAAAAGCGGCTGCCCTTGGAATATGATTCGCCGGGCGGCCGCCTGTTTGTGCCGTTTTACTATGAAATTTCTGTCTTATACAGGATAAGCGCCGTTTTTCGTGTCAGCCTGAGTCATATCTACCTTCTCCTGCTGTGCCTGGCGGTATTTGAAGAAATCGGTAGCCACCTGCGGGAACAAAGCGTAAGATAATACGTCTTCATCCTGCTGTTTCCACTCTTTCATCTCTGACTCTAATTTATTCATCTCATTCTCTAACAAATCAGCCGGACGGCAGGTAATCCTCTCCTCACCGGGGATAACCTTGTCGATAACCTCCTGATTCATAGGCTTAACAGTCTGTCCATACTCGCCGCGGAGAACCGCTTTGGTCTCCTTGGTAGCCATCTTGTATCTCTCGCCCATCAATACGTTAAATACAGCCTGCGTACCAACGATCTGGGAAGAAGGCGTTACCAGCGGCGGTTCGCCCAGATCCTTGCGGACTTCCGGAATCTCCTTCAGCACGTCGTAATACTTATCCTCGGCATTCTGCTCCTTTAACTGGCTTACCATATTGGAAAGCATACCGCCCGGTACCTGATATAACAACGTCTTAATATCAACGCCCATAACCTTCGGGTTCAACAGGCCGTTTGCAAGGCACTCGTCTCTGTAGGGTCTGAAATAATCAGCGATTTCAGCCAGAATATTCTGGTCATAGCCTGTATCGTAAGGAGTCCCTTTGAAGGTCTCAACCATAACCTCCGTAGCCGGCTGGGAGGTACCCATGGCAAACGGGGAAATCGCGCAGTCGATTACGTCTACGCCTGCTTCAACCGCTTTCAGATAAGTCATGCTGGCCACGCCGGAGGTATAATGGGTGTGCAGCTGAATCGGAAGCTTGGTCGCGGACTTCATAGCAGCAATCATTTCGGAAGCCTTATAAGGAACCAGCAGGCCGGCCATATCCTTGATACAGATGGAATCCGCCCCCATCTCCTCAATCTTCTTAGCCATATCCATCCAGTATTCCATGGTATAGGCGTCGCCTAACGTATAGGAGAGCGCTACCTGGGCATGTCCTCTGCCCTCCTGGGCTTTGATTTTATTGGTGGCGTTCACCGCTTCCTGTAAATTTCTCAAATCATTCAAACAGTCAAAGATACGAATGATATCGATACCGTTAGCGATCGACTTCTCTACAAAGCTGTCTACCACGTCATCCGCATAGGGTCTGTAACCTAAAATATTCTGTCCTCTGAACAGCATCTGCAGCTTCGTATTCTTGAAGCCGTCTCTCAGCTTTCTAAGTCTCTCCCAGGGATCTTCCTTTAAGAAACGAAGAGACGCGTCGAATGTAGCGCCGCCCCAGCACTCTACTGCATGATATCCGACTTTATCCATTTTCTCCACGATAGGAAGCATCATCTCGGTAGGCATTCTTGTTGCGATCAGAGACTGATGCGCGTCACGGAGAACCGTTTCCATAATCTTAACCGGTTTTTGTTCTGCCATAATTATAACCTTTCCTTTCTCTTAATAAATTTATATCATGTACTCTCTCAAAACCAGATACGCTTAGAATACTCCGAATACCGCCATGAAAGTACCGGCCGCAACCGCAGTACCGATAACGCCCGCCACGTTAGGTCCCATGGCATGCATTAACAGGAAATTGGTAGGGTCCGCTTCCGCGCCTACCTTCTGGGACACTCTGGCCGCCATAGGAACCGCGGACACTCCTGCGGAACCGATCAGCGGATTCACAGCGCCCTTTGTCAATATACGCATCAACTGGCCGAACAGCACGCCCGCCGCAGTACCGAAGCAGAACGCGATCAGTCCGAGGGCAACGATTTTCAGCGTATCCGTATTCAGGAATGCCTCCGCGCTGGTCGTTGCGCCAACGGAAGTACCCAGAATGATAACCACAATATACATCAGCGCATTGGAAGCGGTATCCGCTAACTGTCTTACCACGCCCGACTCACGGAACAGATTACCTAACATCAGCATACCCACAAGCGGAGCCGTCGTAGGAAGAATCAGCGCTACAACAATAGTAACCACAATCGGGAAAAGAATCTTCTCTAATTTCGTTACAGGACGAAGCTGCCCCATTTTGATCTTTCTTTGTTCCTCCGTCGTCAACAGCCTCATAATCGGCGGCTGAATAATCGGGACAAGAGACATATAGGAATATGCCGCCACCGCGATGGGTCCCAGCAGCGCTGTCTGCCCCAGCTTCGTGGCAAGGAAAATAGAGGTAGGGCCGTCCGCGCCGCCGATAATGGAAATAGCTGCGGCCGCTTTGTCATTGAAGCCCATTGCAATCGCCCCGAAATAAGCCGCAAAAATACCAAACTGCGCCGCCGCTCCCAGCAGGAAGCTCTTCGGATTGGCAATCAGCGGGCCAAAATCCGTTAACGCCCCGACGCCCATGAAAATCAGGGACGGCAGGATCGCCCACTCGTCTAATTTGTAGAAGTAATAGAGCAGGCCGCCGCCGGCTCCCCCTTCTCCGTATTCCGCCATAATATCAGGATAGATATTAACCAGCAGCATACCAAAGGCTATCGGCACCAAGAGAAGCGGTTCATACTCTTTGGCAATAGCCAGATATAGAAAAACAAGTGCTACAACAATCATAATATAGTTGCCGACAGTCAGATTGAAAAATGCTGTCTGGTGAACCAGATTGCTGAGCGTGGTTGCTATATAAGCCATTTTTTTAACCTCCTGTAGATTTCACTTCAGAAATATGTCTTCTCAGACTATTCCGGGAATTAGTTTAATGTTGCCAGTAACGCGCCTGCCTCTACAGCATCGCCTACCGCTACATTAATACTGGCTACCGTGCCATCCTGAGGTGCTACTACAGGGATTTCCATCTTCATCGCTTCTACGATGATAACTGCATCGCCCTTCTTTACTGCGTCGCCTGCGTTCTTCTCAATCTTAAATACTTTACCAGCCGCACCGGCTTCGATCTTTACGCTGCCGGCTGCGCCGCCTGCCGTTGCCGCGGGTGCTGCCGCAGGAGCGGGAGCCGCTTTCGGAGCTGCCTTAGGCGCTGCGGGCGCTGCCGCAACAGGTGCGCCGGATGTTGCTCCCTCTTCTACTACTACGTCATATACGCTGCCGTTTACGGTAATTGTATAATTTTTCATTTTGATATCCTCCTATGACTCTTAGGCATTCTGCCATTTACTCTTATTAGATTTTCTTATGGAACGTACTACGAAGCCATCCGTGGAACCGGCGCCCTCATAAGCGGCGACCGCAGCCGCGATGACTGCCACTAACTCTGTATCGTCGGCAAGCTCTTCTCTGGCGGCGATCTGCGTAACCACCGGATCCGCCTGCGCGGCCCCGTCTGCATTACCCGCAGCATTTGCTTCGGACTTCTTCTGCTGCTTCTCCTGGAACTTGGAAATAAGGCCGAAGCAGGAAATAATCAGGCTGATCAGAATCAGCACGACAAATACGGTTCCCAGACCGATCAGGGTATTCAGGGCGGCATTCTTCATCAGCTCGCCGAAGGAATAGGAAATATTGGTGCTGATGCTTACGTAGGAAGACAAAGCGCTGTCCAGAATAATTTCCACCTCAGCGTCATGCTCCGAACCCTTCACGTTCACCGTAATGATAACCTCGTCGTCGTTAAATTGTACCGAACCGCCGTCTGTGCCTTCGAACACCCCGATCTCATCCAAAGCGTCCTGCCAGCCCGACAGGCCCGCGTATACAACATCCTGATCCGCATACTGCTCGATAGCTCCCTGACTGACGATCATGTCAATCTGCTGAACGGTGGTAGCGCCATACTCTACCGCCTGTTCCTCCGTAATAGGGCCAACCGACGTTTCCTCCTGACCGCACGCGCTCAGACCGACCATACAGGTAACCATACCTAATATCGCTAATAATTTTCTCATATTAAGCATCATCCTTTCTAGACTGTACCGTGTTTTTTCTCTGGACGGCCTTCGCTCTTAGTAGCTAACATCTCGAAAGCGCCGATGACATATTTTCTGGTATCGGCAGGCTCTACGATCTGGTCTACATATCCTCTCTTTGCCGCACTTGCCACATTGTTCTGAAGCGCCGCATACTCTTTTGCACAGGCGTCGATCGCATCGGAGCCTTGTCCATCACAAATAATCTTAGCCGCAAGTCTGGCGTCCATCATGCCGATCTCGGCATCAGGCCAGGCGATCGTAATATCCGCGCCAACCGCCTTGGAATTCATTGCCACATAAGCGCTGCCGTACGCCTTGCCGATAATAACGTTAACCTTAGGAACGGTAGCGTTAGCAAATGCGTATGTAAGCTTGCTGGCAGCCTTAGCCATTCTCTTCTCGGAACATTTGGTAGCGGAAAAGCCCGTTACGTTTGTCAGGGACAATACCGGAATGTCAAACGCGTCGCAGAAATTGATAAATTCCGCCGCTTTCTCCGCTCCTCTTGCGGACAATACCGCGTCAAATTTATCTGTCACTTCACCGTCCGCATTATATACCTCTGTGCGGTTGGCAACAGCGCCTATGGTCGCGCCGTTTAATCTGATAAAGCCTACAACCATATCCTTGGCATAATTCTGTTTTACCTCCACAAAAACGCCGTTGTCGGCGATCTGGGATAACGCGATGGAAGTATCTCCCACGCAGCCGGTAATCTGTGCGCACGCCCTGTTCAGGTCATCCGTACATTCCTCAAGGGCGATTTCCGCATTATTGGCAGGCAAAATAGACACTAACTGTCTGATCTGTGCCAGAATAGAGGCTTCATCTGCCACCATATCCACAAGGCCTGTCTCCTCGCTCTGGAATGTCGCCGCGGAAGTATCGCAACGGGAAATTTCATTTCCTTCTAAAGCATTAGGGGAATTTACAAACAGCTTCGCTTTCTTCTCTTCCATAAAGGTAAAATCCGTGATACCCGGAATCAGCGCCAATCCGCCGCCGCAGCTGCCGAACACAGCCGTAATCTGCGGAATCACGCCGGACGCCAGCGTCTGTTTCATATAGATCTCGCCAAAGCCGTTTAAAGCGTCTGTCGCCTCCTGTAATCTAAGACCGGCAGAGTCAAGCAGGCCGATCACAGGCGCACCTGTCTTCAGCGCCAGATCATAGAGGTTCGCAATCTTCTTCGCGTGCATTTCACCAACCGATCCGTTCAGGACGGACGCATCCTGGCTGTATACATACACAAGATTGCCGTCAATTACTCCATACCCGGTCACAACGCCGTCAGAAGGAGTTTCTGTCTGTTTCAGATTGAAATCCGTCGCCCTTGCAGTTACAAGGCCGCCGATTTCAACGAAACTGTTTTCATCGAGTAAAGCATTGATTCTTTGACTCGCTTGAGAAGTAGTACTCATTTTTCAGCCCTCCATTTATCATAATATTATATAATGAAAACATTATTATTGTGTGGCACAGCACACGAACGTAGTATAACACAGATTCCATATCCCGACTAGCCATTTTTGAAAAAAATACAAATTCTACGCGAAAAATCACATCAGATACAACCCCAAAATATACCGGAGCATAAAACCAAGGGTACGCTCCTGAACCTCCCCTCCTGTCACGATGGGATATCGTTTGACCAGGGTGTCATTGAGGTAATAGGACACCGCCCCGACCTCCGTCCCGGCCGCCACCGGCGCTTCCAGCGTTTGGGCGACCTGCGTCTGAACCTCAATCTCATCCTCCTCGCATAGCAGATACGCGATTTCCGTTTCCCCGCCGTTATCCAGATATACGCTTACCGCCGCGTCCTCATAAGGCGTCGCGTCTTCCCCCGCTATGCCGTTTTGTACCGGGATATCCGTAAAAGTCCTGTCCTCATAAATATTTCGATACTGGTAGCGCTCCATTCCATAGACGGCAAGCTTTTTCATGTCGCTCCACTTGTAGGTCTTATTATTGGGCCAGCCGCAGGCGAGAAGCGCCACTGTGAACACCCTGCCCTCGCTTTCCACAGCGCCCACATAACAATATCCGGCGTTATTGGTAAAGCCGGTCTTGCCGGAAAGCGCTTCCTCCATCATACCCAGAAAGGCATTATGATTGCTGCAATGAAAGCTCCGGCTTCCGGATACGTCCGTAAAATCATAACTGGCAGTCCGGGTAATCTCCAGGAAGCGCTCCTTCATGGGAGAATCCGTCACACAATAGGCCATAATTCTCGCCAAATCCTCGGCTGTGGTGGAATGGATTTTTCCATTCTCATTCACCACGGCGTCCAGACCGTTAGGGGTGATAAAATAAGAATCAAAACAGCCGATATCCCTGGCCTTCTGGTTCATCATCACCGCAAACTCCTCCACGCTGCCCCCTACCGCCTCTGCAATCACCACCGCCGAATCATTGTGGGATTCTAACATCATCGAATACAACAGGTCGCCGAGACGGTATTGTTCTCCCTGTTTTGCATATAGCTTGACCTTCGGCATACTTGCCGCATAGGCGGAGACCTCCACAATTTCATCAGGATTGCCGTATTCCAGCGCCAGAATACAGGTCATGATTTTGGTGGTGCTCGCCATCGGCAGAACCTCCTCCTGATTTTTGCCATAAAGCACCCTGCCGGAATCTGCGTCCATCAGAACCGCCGCCTGGGCGTACAGGGTAAGGCTTTCCTTTTCCTCAGCCCGCACCGTAATCTGCGGCGCCAAGGCTCCTGCCAGTATCGATACCCCAACCAGAGTAACGATCCCTAAGCCCGCGGCAGATTTTTTAACAGAAAGCCTTTGATAAGGCAGAAACGGCAGAAAAAGCAAGCCCGCCGCCAGACAAACCCCAATAAAAAAAACGCACATATATTAACTCTCATAAGATCCTCGTTAATATATATGCATTCTTTTGGCACGCATGAACACTTTCCGTTTAGATATCCAACTGTAGCTGCACCTCCGACTCCGCCTGCTGTTTAAATTCTTCAATCTGCACCGCGTTTAATTCCGGCAGCTCCTCTATGCTCTTCACCCCGAAGCTCCTTAAAAACTGCTCCGTGGTGCCAAACAGTAAGGGGCGTCCCGGCGCATCCATTCTGCCCACCTCTGTAATCAGGTCAAATTCCAAAAGCCTGTTGACCGCGTGGTCGCAGCTTACGCCTCGGATTCTTTCGATCTCCAGTCTGGTAACCGGCTGCTTATAAGCGATAATAGACAAAGTTTCCAGCAGCGTATCGGTCAGGACAAATTTTTTCGGTGCCTTGGCGATCTTAATCAGGTATTCATATAATTCGCCTTTTGTACATAACTGTACCGCGTCCTCCAGTACGGTAAGGCCGATTCCCCGCTCCTGCCTTTGATAGTCCTGCGCCATCTCTTCCAGCAGCGCCCTGGTAGTCTTCCGGTCCTCCTCTATCACGTTGGCAAGTCTGTCAATCTCCACGGAATCGCCCATCGTAAATAAAACCGCCTCTAATACCGCCTTCGCCTTGTTCTTTTCCATGCTAATAACCATGTCCTTCCCGCTATTCCAGAGAGGTCAGCCGGGTAACGGCAGTATCCGACGCGTCCCTGGTCGTAATAATAATATCGGAAAAGGTATCCTCCTGCTCGATACTGATTCTACCCGTTTTGATCATCTCCAGAATGACTAAAAACGTTACAATCACTTCCATCTTACTGTTCTGCTTCTCCAGAAGCTTTCGGAAGCTGAATGTCTTGTGGCTGCGCACATAGGCTTCCACAAATGTGGTCTTGAGATCCATATCGATCTCGTCCTTCTCAATCTGTCCGAAAGTACTTCTGACCGGATCGATTTTATCCTCCTGCCGCTTCATCATCTGCTTAAAGATTTCATGAAGCTTCTGCAGTGTCATATCCCCTATCAATTCCTCGTAATCTACCGGCTGCCTGTAATCCTCTACCTCCTTAGGGAGCATAGGCCTTTTATACAGGCTTCTCTGCGCGTCCACCATACGGTCGCGCAGCTCATAGGACATATATTTGCACATTTTATACTCTAACAGCTTCTCCACCAGCTCCGCCCTGGGATCTTCCTCTTCCCCTTCTTCATTGACCTCCTTGGGCAGAAGCATCTTGCATTTAATATCGATCAACGTGGCCGCCATGACGAGAAATTCGCTCATCACGTTCATATCCTCGGTTTCCATCTGTTTGATGTAATCCAGATATTGCCCGGTAATTTCCACAATCGGAATATCATAGATATCTACTTTATTTTTTTCAATCAGGTGCAGGAGAAGATCCAGGGGTCCCTCAAACACCTCTAACTTTACAGGAATCGCCATAACAGCTTGTCCTTTCTGCGTCCGCCGGCGCATTGGCGCGTAATCTGTCCAGCCCCCCGCCAAAAAGCCGCTCTTATTTCTCCGGCTTTAAGCTAATTACAATCAACTCGCCCGGATTGAAAATCCGCAGGGGAATCGTATGAGTCCCCAACCCCCGGCTTAAAATCATGGTGGAACGGCCCTTTTCAAACCTTCCGCCATCGTATTTGGGAAAAAGCGTCAAATTAGGCGACAATACGCCGCCTAACACCGGCAGCCTCATAATGCCGCCGTGGACATGGCCCGACGCCACCACATCTGCGCCCCATGCCGCATACTCCTCAAAATATTCGGGATTATGGGCGATCAGCAATTGACAGCCGCCAGTCTCCGGCTGTCCCAATATGCGGGGCAGATAGTCGGGTTCCATAGGCGTCTTACGGAATCTCCGATAATAACGCCGTTCAATCTCCGCTCCGCAGATAAACAGATTAAATTCCGGCAAATACGTATTTTCATTCACCAGCGGGACGATCCCCGCCTCGGCAAGTCCCTCCATATACCCCTGATACATTCCCGGATACTGATCGGGATATAATTTCAGACGGTATTCATGATTTCCCATGCCGTAATAAATCTTATATCGGGACGCCAGCCGTTTCATAAGAGAAAGCGCCGGGGCAAAATCCTGCCTGCCAGCGGCGGTCAGCATATCTCCCGCCACCAGGATTCCGTCCGGGGATATGCCGTCTATCGTTTCTACCAGCTTTTCATTATCTTTGCCAAAGGACTTGTTGTGTAAGTCCGACAGGAAAACAAATCTGCACGGGCGGGTAAGCTTATCGGATACGATCTCATACTCCAACGTAACAAATCGGTTACAGTCTACAGCGGATACAAGCAGACACAATATAAGGATTACGATTACCAAAATAACAAGCCACTTGATCATGCCCTTCTCCATTGATACAATCTGAAAATATAACTTATAAAGTATATCACAAAATCCCTCTCTCCCGCAATCAGGGAACTGACGTTCTGCCTATACTAATACCATTGATACAATCAATATAACATTCCGGACAGGGTTCACAACGCTCTGTTCATCAGATACTGCATCCAGACCTTTTGATAATAATCCTTGTATCCGGCTTTCTCCACGCCGTGAGCCGCCAGAATGGACACGCTGCCGATTCTTGTGCCGTTCAGCTTATAGACCGCCTCGCCGACGGCGTCTCCCTCTTTCACAGGCGCTTCCACTACATCCGGCAGGCTGATTTCTTTCGTAATCTCATTCAGATTGCCGCCTGTTGTATCCAGATACTCAAAAGCGCCCGCATAGCTTAAATTAACGGTATCCTCAATACCGCCGGATACCTTCTGCGGAGGCAGGGCGTCCTTATTCTCATCTGTATACATCTGGCTCACGCTGTATCCATAATTTAATAAAGTCATGGCGTCCTGAAACCTGGTTTTATTGTCTGGCGCCGCCATGACCACCGCAATCAGTTCCATACCGTCTTTGTTGGCGGTTGCAGACAGGCAGTACAGGGCTTTAGAGGTGGAACCGGTCTTAAGCCCCGTGGCCCATTCGTACTGCTTTAACAGCTTATTCGTGCTGGACAGGGTGAACGTACTGGTTCCCTGTGCGGTCTTATGCTCAATATCTTCCATCCAGATCTGCGTATATTCAAAGACCTCCGGATATTTGGTAATCAGCTCCCTGGACATAATCGCCACATCTCTTGCCGAGGAATAGTGGCCATCTGAATCCGTCAGCCCGCAGCAGTCCTCAAAGTGCGTATTCTGCATACCGAGCGCATCTGCTTTTTCATTCATCAGCTTTACAAACTCTGACTCGCTTCCCGCTATGTATTCCGCCACCGCCACGCTGGCGTCATTGCCGGAGGCTACCGCTATACATTTAATCATCGTTTCCAGGGTCTGGGTTTCTCCTTCCTCCAGGAACACCTGAGAGCCTCCCATCGATTTCGCGTAGGCGCTTGTAGTCACCTGATCCTCCAAGTGTATTCTTCCGCTCTTTATGTGTTCAAAAACCAGCAGCAATGTCATAATCTTGGTAATACTCGCCGGACTTCTCTGCGTATCCGCGTCCTGTTCGCAGATCACCTGCCCGGTGGACGCTTCCATCACAAGGTAAGACGGCGTAGACACATCTGGCGCGGCCTGCGCCGTCATGGACCATTCCGCAAATCCAATGTGAAAGAGGAACGCCCCCATCAATAACCATACGACAAACCGTTTTGCTATTCTACCCAAGCTCAGTCACTCCCACACTTTCTTATGTACTATATGTATTATGATGGGACATTGGATATGACAGATAATAAAACAGACCCGGAAAATTCCGAGTCTGTTTCATATACATCTTAGTTGTATTTACGTTTTCTGGCTGCTTCAGATTTCTTCTTACGTCTTACGCTGGGCTTCTCGTAATGCTCTCTCTTACGAATCTCCTGCTGGATACCAGCTTTTGCGCAGCTTCTCTTAAAGCGACGTAAAGCGCTATCTAAAGTTTCGTTTTCTTTAACGATTACGTTTGACATTCTCGCACCTGACCTCCCTTCAGTCCCTAACAAGCAACTCGACTGATCGGGTTATTTATGCGCTTACGCGCACTGTGTCCTCACACACAACATAAATTATACCACATTTTGGTTATGAGTCAACTACTAATTATACTTTTAAACAAAACTTTTCTAAGAAACCTGTCCTGCAAGGATTTTCGCGCTCTCGGCAATGGCAGCGTCGATACCGGCAGGATTCTTGCCGCCTGCCTGCGCCATATTGGGACGTCCGCCGCCGCCGCCGCCCACAAGAGCCGCAATCCCTTTGATCAGATTGCCGGCATGGGCGCCCTTCGCCATAGCGCCCTCTGTCGCCATGGCAATCAGATGAACCTTGCCGTCGTTTTCAGATATCAGCACAACCACGCCTTCCGCAAGCTTCTCCTTAAGCTGATCTCCCAGCTCCCGCAGTCCGTTCATATCCACACCGGCCAGCCGTGCGGCCAGAAGCTTCACGCCGCCGATCTCCTGTACCTGATCCATCACATCTCCCAAAGCTTCTTTGGCAGCCTTGCTCTTTAAGGATTCATTCTCACTCTGTAACGCTTTCATATCCGCCATCAGATGTTCCGCACGCTCCAGCAGATTAGCGGGCGTGGTTTTCAGCAGTTTGGCAGCCGCGCGCAGCTCTTCCTCCAGCTTCTGATAGTATGCGGTCACATGGCTGCCTGTGACCGCCTCGATCCGTCGTACTCCCGCCGCCACGCCGGATTCTGACAGAATCTTAAAGGAACCGATCATACCGGTGCTGCCTACATGGGTACCGCCGCAAAATTCTTTGGAAAATTCACCCATCTGCACCACCCGGACAGTTTCTCCGTACTTTTCTCCAAACAGCGCCATAGCGCCGGTTTTCTTGGCTTCCTCTATAGTCATGACCTTCGTCTCAACAGGCAGGTTCTCCGCAATCTTTTCATTGACGATCTGTTCTACCCTTCTAATCTCTTCCTCCGTCATTGCCTGAGAATGGGAAAAGTCGAAACGGGTTCTTTCGCCGTCCTGATAGGAGCCGGACTGTTCTACGTGGTCGCCCAGCACTTCCCGGAGCGCTTTCTGCAAAAGATGGGTGGCGCTATGATTTTTACAGGTATCCGCCCTTCGGTTCTTATCCACCTCCAGAGAAGCCTCGTCGCCAACGCGGATCATACCCTTAATCACACGCCCTACATGAGCCACCTTGCCGCCTACGACCTTCAGGGTATTTTCTACCGCGAACTCGCCGTCCCTCGTTCTGATCACGCCGATATCGCCCTCCTGGCCGCCCATCGTCGCGTAAAAGGGCGTTTCTGTCACAATCACAGAGCCGGTTTCCCCGTCCGCGAGAACCTCTACCACCTCCGACTCCGTTGTCAGGGCGGCAATCCGGGAATCATAGGCCAAATGATCATACCCTACAAACTCTGTAGTCAGCGCCACATCCAGTTCTTCATACACGGTAGCGTCCGCTCCCATATAATTCGAAACCTTGCGGGCGCTGCGGGCTCTTTCCTTCTGCTCCTGCATACAGGCATTGAAGCCCGCCTCGTCTACGGTAAGCCCCTTCTCTTCCAGAATCTCCTTGGTTAAATCAATGGGGAAGCCGTAGGTATCATACAATTTAAAAGCGTCCGCCCCGGTCAATTCCTTCTTGCCGTTTCCAGCCAGTTCTTCCTCCATACCGGCTAAAATGCTTAAGCCCTGATCGATGGTTTTATGAAAGGCGTTTTCTTCCGTTGTAAGCTGCGCAAAGATAAAGGCTTTCTTTTCCTCCAGCTCCGGATAGCCGTCCTTAGAACCCTCGATTACCGTATTGGAAAGCTCCGCCAAAAAGGTTCCCTGAATCCCCAGCTTGCGCCCCTGACGAGCCGCCCGGCGAATGATACGGCGCAGCACGTAGCCTCTGCCCTCATTACTGGGACGGATACCGTCGGAAATCATAAAGGTAGCGGAACGGATATGATCCGTAATAATACGAATCGACACATCTGTATCATAATCCTTCTTATACTCTACGCCTGCAATCTCGCACACTCTGGTTCTGAGCGCCAGCACCGTATCCACATCAAAGATGGAATCCACATCCTGTACCACCGAGGCAAGCCTTTCCAGCCCCATTCCCGTATCGATATTCTTCTGTGCAAGCTCCGTATAATTGCCCTGTCCGTCGTTATCAAACTGGGTAAATACGTTATTCCAGATTTCCATATAACGGTCGCAGTCACAGCCCACGGTACAGCCCGGCTTACCGCAGCCGTATTTCTCTCCGCGGTCGTAATAGATTTCGGAACAGGGGCCGCAGGGGCCGGAGCCGTGCTCCCAGAAGTTGTCCGCCTTACCGAAGCGGAAGATTCGCTCCGGCGCGATACCGATTTCCTTATTCCAGATTTCAAAGGCTTCCTCATCGTTTTCATAGATGGACGGATACAGCCTGTCTGCATCTAATCCCACCACTTCTGTCAAAAATTCCCAGCTCCACGCAATCGCCTCATGCTTGAAATAATCGCCGAAGGAAAAGTTGCCCAGCATTTCAAAAAAGGTGCCGTGCCGCGCCGTTTTCCCCACATTTTCCAGATCGCCCGTCCGGATACATTTCTGACAGGTGGTGACGCGCTTTCTCGGCGGGATCTCCTGCCCTGTAAAATAAGGCTTCAAAGGCGCCATACCGGAATTAATCAACAGCAGGCTGTTATCATTGTGCGGCACCAGAGAAAAACTCTTCATTTTCAAATGTCCCTTGCTCTCGAAAAAATCAAGAAACATTCTGCGTAATTCATTGACTCCATATTGTTTCATCGCTGTACTTTATCCTTTCCCATCTCTACTGCTTTCAGATAAATGTTAAAATGTAAATTTATCCGCAAAATAAGCGTCCAGATCCTGAATGGCAACTCGTTCCTGCTCCATCGTATCACGGAATCTGACGGTAACGCAGCCGTCCGTTTCCGACTCGAAATCGTATGTAATACAGAAAGGCGTACCGATTTCGTCCTGTCTGCGGTACCTCTTCCCAATATTTCCTCTGTCGTCAAACTCGCAGTTATATTTCTTAGATAACTCCGTAAAAATCTTCTCCGCCCCTTCGTTCAGCTTTTTAGACAGGGGGAGTACGCCGATCTTAACCGGCGCCAGCGCCGGATGGAAATGCAGTACGGTACGCACGTCGCCCTCTCCGATTTCCTCTTCGTCATAAGCGCCGCAGAGCACCGCGAGGAATAATCTCTCCACGCCAAGAGACGGTTCAATTACATAGGGAATATATTTCTCATTCTTCGTATCGTCAAAGTAGGACATATCCTCACCGGATACGGTCTGATGCTGTGTCAAATCATAGTTGGTTCGGTCGGCAATGCCCCAAAGCTCGCCCCAGCCGAAGGGGAATAAAAACTCAATATCCGTAGTGGCTTTGGAATAGAAGGAAAGCTCCTCCTGCTCGTGGTCGCGGACGCGCATTTCTTCCTCTTTCATGCCAAGGCTCTTTAAGAAGTCAATACAATACTGTTTCCAGTATGCAAACCACTCCAAATCCGTATCCGGCTCACAGAAAAATTCCATCTCCATCTGCTCGAACTCCCTGACACGGAAAATAAAATTCCCCGGCGTGATCTCGTTACGGAAGGATTTTCCCACTTGGCAAATGCCGAAAGGAATTTTCTTGCGGGAAGTTCTCTGTACGTTCTTAAAATTCACAAAAATTCCCTGCGCCGTCTCAGGCCGTAAGTACACCGTGTTCTTCGCGTCCTCGGTTACGCCCTGAAAGGTCTTAAACATCAGGTTAAACTGTCTGATATCCGTAAAATTATGTTTGCCGCAGGTGGGACAGGGAATATTATGTTCCTCGATAAAATCTTTCATCTGCTGCTGGCTCCAGCCATCCACGGAGCTCTCCAGCGCCATACCCTTTTGGGCAACATAATCCTCGATGATCTTATCGGCGCGGAATCTTTCATGACATTCCTTACAATCCATAAGAGGATCGGAAAAGCTTCCCAGATGGCCGGAAGCGACCCATGTCTGGGGATTCATCAGAATCGCGCAGTCCACGCCCACATTATAAGGGCTCTCCATGACAAACTTCTGCCACCACGCTTTCTTAATATTATTCTTCAATTCCACGCCGAGATTCCCAAAATCCCATGTGTTGGCAAGTCCGCCGTAAATCTCCGAGCCGGGATATACAAACCCTCTCGCCTTTGATAACGCTACAATTTTTTCCATTGTCTTTTCCATAATATATACGCCTTTCTATCTTCTCCCGCCCTCAGACAGGTGATTTTTATTCAAAAATAATATAGGAAAGAGCCGCCTGCGCCCCGTTGCTGTCCTCCTGTACCGGATTGTCAATACGGACGCTCTTTTTATCCTCAAAGGACACGTCGATATCGCTGTCGGCGCTCTGGTTGATGTACAATACCTTGCCGTAGGCGGTCACCAGAAGTTCTTCGCCGGGCTTAGTCGCGATAATGATAATCTTTTTAGACTCCGGCTCCTCAATATACCCCAGCTCCATGGGTTCTCCCTTGGCGGAGACAAAGGCTACCTTCTCCAGCGTATAGCCCTGCTCCTGAGCCTCCTCCAGCGTGCCCAGATATAACTCCCTGTGATTAAAGCCCGCGTAATCCTCCGGCGCGGCATATTTTAAAGTGACCTGGACCGTGCTTTCTTCTTTCTCCACAGATTCCAGAATAACGCACCCTTCTCCATAATCGGCGCAGTATTCCTCTACCCGTTCCTCCGCCAGAGCCGTCAGGCCGTCCGTCTCATAATAATTCTGTTCAAACTGCCCTACAATCTGATGGGTTACCGTGCCGTCTTTCTCAATGGAAACGGAACTCACCTCCGGCGTCTTAGCCTGACCGCAGCCGGCAAGTCCCAGAACCGCCGTCAACAGAATCAGGATTCCTTTCCCTCTCCGCATACTTTTTCCTCTCCGTCTATCCTCAACCGTCAACATACCGCATTACATTATATTAAAGATTATCCACAATTTCAAGACTTTTAAACGTCCTGTCCATGAATCGCTTCCGGTAATCATCTGCAATCAGCTTCATCTGGGCAAGCACCGGGGGCGTCACGGTAAAGGTGTACAGCTTCTCAATGCCGGAATTGACAATATAGGAAACCGCGTACCGCGTGGAATCCTCCCATTCGCCCTCCGCGGGCATACCGGGAAATTCACCGTTTAGTACCATCGCTTTCATTTCAAATATGTATCTGACAAGCGGATTGCCCAGCTTCTCGTTCATCAAGGCTTTCAGGGACTGGTACAGGAGCTTGAGCATCTCCTTCTCGTCATTGTTCTCCCTTGTATAGTAATCCATAACCTCTAAAAAGTATATGCCGTAATACGCGCCCTCAAAATCTTTCCTAAGCCCCTCAAAATAATTACTGATAGAAACATCTGTGATATTATAAGAGCTTCTGCCCGCATATAACCTGAATTCTCCGAAGGAAAAGGGGTTGGTGGCCGCCAGCAGCTTACTGTTGGGGCGCCTTGCGCCCTTGGCGAAGGCGGATATTTTGCCCTTCTCCTTCGTCAGCAGTACCACTCTTCTATCATATTCCCCCATGGGCTCAGCCTTTAAAACCATCCCCGTAATCTCTGTCAAATCCTGCATGAGAATGTTCTCCCGACTCTTCTCTTCCCCTACCCTCTTCGGGCTGTGTATCTCTTACCGCGTTTTTATATGCCAGAAAATCTTCAATTCTTCCAGTGGCCATAAATTGCTCCCAGTAGTTTATCGCTTTCATCTTACGCCCCCTAATCCTCTTCGTAACAGATGGTATTAGAGTTCGCAGATTTGTCTTTTTCTATTCGGAATCCTTGGGATTATATCCGAAATTTTTCAGCAGATAATCACTGTCTCTCCAGTCCTTTTTGACCTTGACCCAAAGCTTGAGGTTTACCTGGCGTTCCACCAGTTCTTCGATTTCCGGCCTTGCCAGAGAACCGATCTTTTTCAGCATACTGCCCTGTTTGCCAATGATAATCCCCTTGTGGGAATCCTTTTCACAGATAACAGTGGCTTCAATATCCACGATCCGTTTCCTGAATTTCATCATCTCTATGGTAACCGCAATGCCATGGGGAATCTCATCCTCCAGACATTTCAATGCCTTCTCCCGAATCAGCTCCGCCACAATCTGGCGCATCGGCTGGTCGGTAACCGTATCCTCATCATAAAAGGGTTCCCCATAGGGCAGGTATTTCATGATATTCTCAATCAGTTCCTCCATGCCGTCCCTTTTCAGCGCGGACACCGGGATAATCTCGGCAAAATCCAACTGCCTGCTGTACTGGTCGATCACGGACAGCAGCAGTTCCTTCTTAACCGTGTCTATCTTATTGATGACCAGGATCACCGGGGTCCTGGTCTTCTGAAGCTGCTCGATGATATGCCGTTCTCCGGCTCCGATATAATCGGTAGGCTCTACCAGCCAGAGGATCACATCTACCTCCGACATGGTACGCTCCGCCACATTCACCATATAGCTGCCCAGCTTATTCTTGGCCTTATGAATCCCCGGCGTATCCAGGAATACAATCTGCCCCTCCTCGGAAGTATAGACTGTCTGAATCCTGTTTCTGGTGGTCTGGGGTCTGCCTGAGGTAATAGCAATCTTCTGCCCGATCAATGTATTCATTAAGGTGGATTTGCCCACGTTTGGCCTGCCGATGATGGTGGCGAAACCTGATTTAAAATTCTGTTGTTCCATAAGTCCCCTTATTCTTTCCTCTCTTCTTCTGTTGTCTGCGCCTGCTTCTTCCTGCGTCTGCGCTTCCTGATTATGCGGCATAAAAATATGGCCGCCCCAATGACAATCGCCCACGCAAGCAAATAGGGTAAATGAATGACAAGCCAGACCGCCAGATCGCAGATGCCCGTTCCAACGCCCCGCAGGCTCTCCAGGAAACCGCTTCTGATCCGTTCCATAACGCCGGCATCTTCCCCCGGCGTATAATGCTCTACTTCTTCCAGGGACAGATATACCGTACTGTAATCAATCTTGTTGTCATAGGTTCTCAACTGCGACTCCATACTTTCAATCTCATAGCGAACCTCTGAAAGCCTGCTTTCAATGGCGATGATATCCTCCACCGTCTCCGCTTCCCCTAAAAGCTCCATCAGCCTGTCCTGCTCGGTCAGAAGCGCCTGTTTATGGCTCTCTAAATCTACATATTGCAGCGTCACATCGGAAACGCTTTCCGAACGGCTGACAATATTAGACTGTTCATCTACCTGCGTCAGAAAGGAATCCAGATTGTCTGCGGGGATACGCGCGGTCATACCCGCATAGCGCAGATATCTCCCCTCTTCCTCATAGGCCGAATAATTGTTTCTGTTATAGACAGACAAATCCTCTATGTAGCCTCCCAGCGCCGTAACCTGTTCCTCCAGGCCGGAAAGCAGGCTGTCGAAATCCTCTGTCTCCGCACTGATATTGACAGTCTTAATCAGCTTTCTGTCCGTCGCCGCCGCTTCTGTGATCTGCTCTGCGCCCTCCTCCGCCGCGGACTCTTCTTCATAAACCGCCGTTCTTGCCTCATAAATACCGGTATCCGCCATATCATAAGCGGCCGCGCTGTCCTCCGTCACGGTCGCGGATTCCGACTGCATATCCGCGGCGTCGCTGCCGCAGGCGGTCAGCGACGCCGCCAATAATCCGGCAGCCAGCAGCCTCCTGGCTTTCAGCCGTCCTCCCGCTGCATTTCTGTCCCTATTCCAACCTGTCAAGCCGATACTCCGCATGGCTTTACTCTCCCTTCCGCTTCCTTATCGTTCCCATCTAGTGGAACAGATAATCAGTGCTGCCAAACAGCGCCTGCTGTTCCTTAATCTTCTCCTCGTTCCCCACAACGCACAGGCAGTCGTCCTCCATAAATGCACGAATATACGCCGCCAGCCCCCTGATGGTGTCCGCATCGGCGGCAAGCAGCTCGTCCCGATCCTGCTGTACCCGTTCATAGGGATAATGCGTCATATAGCCGCCCAGGGAATAGGCCCCCTTGGCCGCCGGGGTCATAGGCATATCCATTTCACTGACAGCGCCGATGATATACTGGGTCATCGTCCGCTCATCCGCCTCAAAGCCTGCGATATAATCCGCCGCTTTCTCATAGACGTCGATGGTCTTCTCCAGATTCGGGTCACGGTAGGAAACGAAGTAGCTGTCCCCCGACTTGCCGAAACTGCACATACAGCCGTAGGCTCCGCCCTTTACGCGCACCTGCGTCCACAGGTAGTCATATCCCATCATCACCCGCAGAACCCTGAGCGCCCCCGTATAAGGCAGCCCCTTATCCGTAAAATTACCGGCGCGGCACACATACTGAATCTGCGCCGAGGACATCAGCCCCTCGTTCTTCTTAACAGGCACGGGATCATATCCCGCCCCCTCGATCGGCTCCGTAAACAAACTCCTTTTTAATTCCTCCACCAGCGGTTCGATTCCTGCAAGCCCCTCTTTCGGAGCCGTATAATCCACCAGCAGATTCTCCGGGCGAAAAATGCAGCGCGTCACCTGGCACAGCTTCCGGGTCAGTTCTTCCTTTCTTCCGTCAAAATCGCTTTCCAGCTCTTCCAGCAATCTATAAAAAGGAATACCGTTCATGTGCTCCAATACACAGGCCGGTTTGGAAAGATAGGAAAGCGCCCTGCCCGCGGCAAGCGTATGCCCGGCGGTCATCATATGAGCCTGCTTCTCCGATCTCGCCTCCGCGATCAGTTCAAAAAGCCGTTTCGGATCTTCATAAACCGATTCAGTCAATATCTCTTCCGCCAGTGCAAATGCCTGCGGCAGATTCTCATATAGGGTCTTCACCTTCAAATCAAAGGTCGCGGTATACCGGGACAAATCCTCCGCGTCGGTATAGGTGTTCACCACCGGGTCAATTCCGCCGGTCTGGAGGTTGATTTCATTATATAATTCGCCGTAGCCCCGCTTCTTCGTATCTACTAAGCCGATCATAAGCTTCAAAATGCCTACATAGGGGAATAACTCTTCCGGCACCTGCCTTAAATCAAACAGGAACCGCAGATATCCGATTCCATTGGTATAGATATCATGGTAAAGCAGCGTGGTATCCCCTACCTTCTTTTCCTCATTATAATAAGGCGCCGCCTCCTTGCGCATATCCGCCCTGGTCAGCAACGGTATTTTCTCCAGGTCTTCCCTGGCGCTGGGCGCTTCCTGATATTCCCGGAGAGCCTTTGTCTCCCCCACAATCTGCCGGATTTCTTCCTTACCCATGGCGGCCTTCCTTGCGGCAAGCAGGTTGGCAAGCTCTTTATCCTTCCTGCCGGTCAGCCCCTTTACCGGCTTCACCACCACAATACTCTTATGGGGGTTCTCCACCAGATACCGGCTGATCAAATCCTCAAACCAGGAAGTGGACGCCGCTTCTTTTAACTCCCTGTAAGTATCCAGAAGCTCCACATAATAGAAAGGCTTACTGTCATCATAAAGCCATGATTCCAGCATATTCAGGCCATACATAAGCCCCTTGGGATAGGAGCCGAAATCCGCCTCCCGGTACTTAAACTCATCCCGGTTAATGGTTGCCTGTAAGGTCTTCTTATCCAGCCCTTCCTCAGACAGTTCCCTGAGCTTATCTTCAATAATCCGTACAAACTCCTCCTGCTGTCCGGCATCTGCGTTCTTGGCCACAATGGAAAAATAAGGCTGCTTCACGCCCATGTCAAAGGCACACTGCAAGTCCGTACCGATTCCCGCATCCAAAAGCGCCTGCTTCACCGGAGCCGCCGGCACCATACACAATACATCCGCCAGCACGCCGACGCCAAAGCAAAGCTTCCTATCCGTTGCCTCTCCCAAAGAAATATTATAGGACAGGTACGTATTATGCTCTTCCGATTCACTCTCCATAATCGGATATTCCTTCTCAAGCTTCACGACAGTATCAAAGGCCGGTTCTGATGCCAGCCCTGAGTCCACTTCCAGGGCGTCATAGTGGGACAAATATTCCTCGTCGATAAAAGCGAGCTTCTGCGCCATATCCATATTGCCGTAAAGATAAATATAACTGTTGGAAGGGTGGTAATACTTCTCATGGAACGCCAGGAAATCCTCATAGGTCAGTTCCGGGATCACATCCGGGTCGCCCCCCGACTCCACCGCATACGCGGTGTGGGGATACAGGGAATTCATGATTTCCCTCCACAGCACATCGTCCGGGGACGAATACGCCCCCTTCATTTCATTATATACCACCCCGTTGATGGTCAGGTCGTCATCCTCATCCTCCAGCTCATAATGCCAGCCCTCCTGCCGGAAAATCTTCTCCTCGCGGTAAATATCAGGATGGAACACCGCATCCAGATAGACGTCCATCAGGTTCTGGAAATCCTTATCGTTGCAGCTCGCCACCGGATAGACAGTCTTGTCCGGGTAAGTCATGGCGTTCAGGAACGTATTTAAGGAGCCTTTGGCCAACTCGATAAACGGGTCTTTCACCGGGAACTTATCGGAACCGCACAGCACGGAGTGCTCAATGATATGCGCCACGCCGGTACTGTCCCTGGGCGGCGTCCGGAAACCGATATAAAATACCTTATTGTCGTCATCGTTGGATAAAAGGGCCACCCTGGCGCCTGTTTTATTGTGCTTCAGCAGGTAACCCACAGAATTTAAATCCTTAATTTCCCGCTTCTCTATCACTGTATAAGACTGCAACTGTTCAATCTGCATTCCGTCCTCCATTCTGAATCCTTCCATTCATACATTCTACAATTTATAGTATACCACTTTCGCTGATTTTTAGGTATATTTACACCACTAAATGTAAAAATCAACACCCTCAGAAGAGGGTGCTGGTTTTCCTGTGCACTGATAGCCGTTTCTTTCAATATCCGCCAGAAGCTTATTTATTTTCTTTAGTGTTTTCTTGTCCTGACTCTGCCAATATACATACTCATCCCAGGCTTCGTCATGCCAAACCTTTCTCATTCCTCCACCTCAAGAAGTTCATGCTCATGCATATTTTTTCTGGCTTTCATGTCTGCCACACGTCTTTCAAGCATAGCGATATGTTCATCACTATAGAATGGATCTACATTTATCTCAAAAGGAATGCGTTTTTCTCTTCCCACTTTAACAAGGAACATATTGATAGCTGTAGACATCGTAAGTCCCATGTCCTTTAAGGCTTTTTCTGCATTTAATTTTACATCGTCTTCAACTCTAAAATTTACCTGTGCCATAGTAACATCTCCTCTCGCCATTATTATATTATCCAGTATTTACATTGTCAAGTGTATGCTATACATGTGTTTTTACTATCTTTGCCCCATCACCTTGATATATGGCTCCTTTTTATCCCGCGCAAGCTCTATGCCCTCTGCGAACCTGTCAAACTCCAGCCGATGCGTAATAAGCCGCTCCGGGTGGATACGCCCTTCCCGCAGGCGTTTCAGTACATAGTGCCAGTCGTCCGTCTCCTCATTCGTAAAAGAGGAATTCCATGTTCCCACCAGAGTGAGCTGATTTCTTAAAATCTTCCAATAAATCTGTTTCCCTAACGCCATATCCGAAGCCGGATTCCCCATGAGCAGCACGCTTCCCCCCGGTGCGACGGCGCTGATTCCCTGCGATACGACCTCCTGCTTTCCTACGCAGTCAAAGAATACGTCTACGCCCCTTCCACCGGTTCTTGCCAATAACCATTCTCCGGCATCCGCGCCCCTTTCAAATAAGCAGCGCGCTTCCTCCGCACCCATGGTAAGGGCGGCTTGTTTCTGTACCTCCTTGTTGCCAATCACATAGAGTTCCTGAACGCCACGCTCCCTTAAAAACATCAGAAGCAGCAGCCCGATTGTTCCCTGCCCGCAAATGGCAACCGTTGTTTTGGGAGTGATGGATACCCTGCGCATAGCGTGTACCGCCACCGCCATAGGCTCCAGCATCGCGGCCTGCTCAAAAGTAACGTTGTCCGGCAGCAGAAGCAGATTCCCCGCCGGGACACGCGCATACTCGGCAAAACCGCCGTCTGTACGCGAACCAAGATAGCTGTAGCTGCGGCACAGCTCATATTGCCGGTTTTGGCACGGCTCGCATTTTCCGCAGGGAATCAGCGGAAATACCCCCACGCGTTTTCCCAGCAAGGACTCTGCGACATTTTCTCCAATCTCCTCCACAACTCCCGAAAATTCATGTCCGGGAATCAGGGGAAAGGAATAGGTTCCTGTCTGGTAAATCCGCGGAATATCAGAGCCGCAAACGCCCATCGCCATGACCTTTAAAAGTACCGAATCCTTTGTTAACTGCGGCTTTTCGGATTCCTCATAACGCAAATCGCCAATCCCATGCAATACATATGCTTTCATCGCTGCTCCTTCACCTGTTATCTCTGTTTTAATAATTGCTCAAACCGCTCTAAATCTGCTTTCGTGGTAATTTTAAAATTTGTTTCCTCCCCGGCAAGATAGACAACATCCATTCCCGCCATCATTGCCGGTTCGGTAGAACCGTTGATTTTCAATATTTGATCCGGCATAAGCTCCTGGTTCGCCTGATAATATTTCCCTAAGACAAAGGCCTCCGGCGCCTGCCCCGCTATGACACAGCTCCGATCCAGCAAAGACACGATCCGCCCTTCCCTGCCCAGATAGACGGTATCCTTCATGGGCAGCGCCGGCATCACGCCTTCATGCTCCTTCAGCATGGCAAGGCACTCCGAAATCATCGCATTGCTCACAAGCGGCCTTGCCGCGTCATGAATGACCACGTTATCCCTATCCTCCGCATAGCTTCGGATATCCTTAATCCCATTCCAAATAGAAAGCTGGCGGTTTGCCCCCGGCTCGGAAAAGCCCGCAAACTTATCCTGCCATTCTATATCATCTTCCGCAAAGCACGATATAATCCGCCCATGCCATTCCTTCTGAGCAACAATCTGAAGCTTATCAATCTGTTCATGCCGCACAAACCGCTCCAGACAATATGCTATGACAGGCTTTCCCATCACCTCTATGTATTGCTTCGGCAGGCTCATTCCCATCCGGGTACCTGTTCCGCCGGCTAAAATAATCGCTATATTCACTCTTTTCCTGCCTCAAATCAGAATTGTAACTCTCGTATATTCTTTAAAGTCTCACCATATGACTTCTCTTTCCCAAACAGCAGCGACGTACCCAGCACAAAGCCGTCCATCCCTTTAGGCGCAAATTCCAAAATCTTTTCCGCGCTGCACGCACCGTCCCAGTACAGCTCTAAATCCATCTCTTCTTTAATTGCCAGCAGCTTCGTTATTTTCTTACTGACATACGGCATATACATCTGTCCGGCATTGCCCGGATTCACCGTCATCACCAATACCCGCTTTACGATCCTGAGCATCTCCGTTACATATTCCACGCTTGTCCCCGGATTAATGGCAAGTCCCGGCGTCATACCCGCATTGATAATCTTCTGTATCGTCGTGGAGGCATGATACTCCGCCTCCGGATGAATATAAATCGTATCTCCCTTGCGCAGGGAATTAGTAAAAAGCTCTATCGTATTATTCGGATGCTCTACCATCAGATGCACGTCCAGCGGCTTCTGCGCCACGGAAGCGATATATCGCAAATCATTCAGGGACATGGCATAATTCGGCACGAAGCGCCCGTCCATAATATCGATATGAAACGAATCAATCCCGCCCGCTTCCAGTTCCTTCACCTCTTTTTTCAAGTTCCCATAGTTTGCGCACATCATAGACGCGGTTAATTTAAAGTTCAATATTCAACGCCTCCAATACTCTTTTACAACCGTTGCCATCGCCAAAAGCGTGCAGCGCCTTCCGTATCCGATTTCTAAGCTCTTGTGTAGAATCTACGCCGTTTCCGACCTCTGTTACAAACTCCAGAAAATTCTTCATATCATAAATCCTGGCGCCCGGTAACCATTCTTCAATCTTGTCAAACACAAAGCCTCTGCTGCTTTGATACTCTTCCACGTCCGTTAACGTAAACGCCATAGGACGATCTAATATTAAATAATCGATCGCCGCAGAAGAATAATCGCTAATCATAGCGTCCGCCATTCCCAACAATTGATTGATCTGGATATCCTTCCTGGCAAGCTCCTGATTCGAAATGGTTACAATATGGGACGCCTTTAATTGATCAGTGATCGCCTTCTCGTCCTGAAAAGGGTGCAGCTTCACGATTAAAACAATATTTTGCTCCGCCAAAAGACGATTCAGTACCATTGCCTGTTCCAGGTTCTCCACAATCGGGAGCCCTGTGCTGCCCTCCAGCTGATATTGATTCAGCTCCGTAAACCTCTCGTCCGTCGAACGAAAGGTCGGCAGCCAGAAAATATATTTCCCTGCCTCCGGGATTCCCAACTCCTTAAAATACTCCCTGTGACGTTCAAAAAGCCAATCCTCTTTGGGATATCCTGTTACAAGCACCTGATCCTCCCGCAATCCATAGATGCGGGCATGAATCTCCTTATATTTCTCGCTAATCACAATATTATATTCATACCGGCGCTCACACCGGGAGAAATTAACCCTTGTCTTAAAGCCGCAGCCATGCCATAGCTGAACCCTGATCTGCCCTTTTCTGCAACTCTTCGCAAACCCATAAGCATCTGTAAAGAAAATATATTTTGCCAGGAACAATATTTCATAATATTGATCTCTTTTAACAGGGTCATCAGATACAGCGTCGTCAAACGCCACAAATTCTACATTGTCAAACCTATGATACGCCTGATATTCTTCCGGGTTCTTTACGATCCAGACCAAACGATATTTCCTGCAATACCCATTTTTCAGCATATATTCAAACAGCGCCCTCGCATTATCTGCAAAATCCATTCCTTTTACGTAGGAGGAAGCGTGAGGGCCGCTTCGAAAAACGATTTGATTCTCCAATGGCCGATCGGCAAATTTTGTAAGATAACGCTCTTCATACTCCATTACCGTATTCGCAAAATAATATACTCTCACAGACTCCAGATGAAGTTCTGTACTGTCGGCAAGCTCCTGGTATAATTCCATGTAATAATCATCTGCCAAAACAATGACCGTACTATTCCAGTCAATCTGTGCCAGACCATCAAAACGAAGCACACAAATATCCATGGAATCAATAGAACACTTGATGTCTTTTCCAAAAGTATTTTCTATGATATATGTAATCTGTTTTGACACAGGATACGCTCCGCAAAACTCCTCTATATAAGAAAGATTGCTGCACACGATACATATTTTCTGGTCTGAAATCCTTCTGTAAGTTTCCTTTGTAAGCTTAACTGGTTTCACGGCGGCTTTTGCTCCTTAATACTGTCCTTTATCGATCATCAACAAATGTTTATAATCGTCCCCATGCATTACATGGGCGCATACGCTTCCGCTGCATACGCTGGCAATCATATGATCACATCTGGACAAAATTTCTATTGTTTTCAAATATTCAGCCCCTCTGTCCCTTCTGGTTCCCTGCACCTCATCGAAAATCTCCCCCAGCCATCTATTAGCTGTGTTTGCAAAGCGAAGCTGACTGGAATACACTATTTTCTCCCCAAACCTCTTTTTGAAAACCTCTAAAGCGGCCGCATCCTCCGTACACAAATAAATCATTTCACATTCCCATTCCTCCCAATACCTTTCGATCAATTCACATATTTCATCCAGCGTTGGCTGTGCCGGATGATTCTTGAGCTTTAAACTTACCATATCCGTTCCACGATACAAAACTCCCAGAACCTTTTCAAAACCGCAGGGTAATATTTCGTTACATTCCCGGTTAATATCCTCCAAAACCTCCGGCTTCATATGTATCCACTTCCGATAAGCCCGATGCAGCCTCGCAATATCATATTTCTCTGTATAATTTGTTTTGTATTCCGGGGCATCATAGCCCAATAAAATATTTTTACAATCAGCTATTTCCTCAACCGACAGATTAGATAACGGCTCAAAATAATATTCCCACGCATTTTCCCTGCCAACCTTATCCTGGTCTAAATAAATATTAGGGAAGCTGCGCATATCCACAACAGGAATCGCCTGCATATCTTCTGCATATCGAAGCTGGTCTGCAACTGTAAATACATAGGAAAACAAGCCGCTTTTAACACGAATCGGTTTGGAAATCACATAGACATATTGGTCTGGATAACGAATCCCAGCTCCCTGTTTCACAAAAACCAGCCTGCCCCATTCTTCGCGCGTCAAAATTCTGGCAGGCTGCACCTCATAAGCTTGTATCAGCCTGTCACGAATTTCATCATCATAAATGCTTACGACAAATATATAATCATAGAAAATCTGCGCCAGCTCTTGGGGCGAATAAAACGGATATCTCTTAGCCAGATCCGATTCTCTTCTGCCCTCGTCAGAATCGGAACAACCAATAATATTGACACGTTCCAGCAAATAGCCTTCCGATTCTAAAAAACTATTTCCCATGCCATATACAACGATATTAAGAGTCTGTGCCTGATAAATTTCCCGATTATTCATATGACATTTCCCACACCATTTCATCTTTAATAACCAAACATATAGTTTTGAAACCCGTTTTTGCGCAAACTCTCTTCCAACTCCTTTTGCAGATCATAGTTTGCCGCAATGATAATCCCTTCCTCATTTTGCGGGACAAGCTCCTGAAGCTCCCAGACCCTTACGCCCTCTACATACTCCTCTGTCCGTTTTCCTGCACTTACAAGAAATCCTTCCACTTCCATCTGAACAGTACTCAGATATTCCAGCATACGTTTCCCATACTCGCCTGCCCCATAAAGATAGATTCGGGGATAACAGGAAACGAACTCCCGAAGTTCCGCTTCCTTTTGCTTCCAATTTCTTGCCTGATGCATATTATAGATTGGGAAGGTTCTCTTCAAGTGATAAAACATATTCCGCATAAAGTCCTGTGCGTCAATCAGAAGCCTGGAAGCATACCTGCTTGTCATAACCGTTCCCGTCCGATATCCGGCATCCTGTGCGACAAAACCTAATATTCTCTCTATCGCATGGCTTAATGTACCGTCTCTCGGCAAAGGCTCATCTTGAAAATCCTCATACTTCCATTGCTGTTCAAAGAGCTTTCTCAACGCTTCTGTCCTGGCCCAAAATATTGTGCCCAATGTGAACACAGGCTTGTCTAAGTCGATATCCGCCTTTAAATGCAGCTTATCCGCCAGTTGTCTGGTGATTTCAAAATCCTTAGCCCAAGTAGCGTCATACCACCACTCAAGATATTCTCCATAGGGTTCCGGCGGCACTAAAAGTCCCAAATCAGGGTTTTGATAAAAGGTATGCAGCACCTGTTTCATATAAGCGCCCGACGCCAGCATATTATCCCACATATTCTTTACCCAATAATCAATGTCTGCCTTTAAATACTCATCCTTCGCCATTTTATCATGCACAAAGCAAACATATTCATACCCGGAAACCACTTCTGACGCCGTCACTAATAATGCGCTGATATCCCTACCCCTGTTTGCTTTCCAATGGTATGTTACTTTCTCCCTGCCGCATTTGAGCCGAACCATATCCAGCACTTCCTGCCGGGAAGAATATACATAAACCGGAATTTCAACCGGAATATGATCTATATAGGAAACGTACCTGTCCACCGTATCCGGATAATACAGATTGACGATGACAACGGCGTTACCAGTTATCGCTTGCTCACAGGTACGATCTTCGTCTATGATAAATAAAAGGTTTTCTTCTTCTCGTATGTCATAAATATTTTTCATATTGATAACCTGACTTTTCAAGATAAGCTAAACACCAAAGCACTGTCTAATAATAGCGCCCCTGCTTTTTCAACACAAAATGGCAAAAGCCTTTCAAAATACAGGCATACTTTTTGAGCGGTTGTTTTTCATATGGGATAGAAACAAAATATTCCCATAATCTTATTTTCGCCCGTTGGATTTCATCTTCCAAGGAGGAATATTTTCCATATTGTTTGATCAAATAAAAATAGTTCCTAAAAATATAGTAATATCGCACCGGCGGGTAATTATGCGTTATAGCCGCCTCTCCTGAGCCAAGCATGATTTTCTTCTTATTACCTATAAAATGAACCATCACTGCTTCGTTGAGCCGAATCATTCTATAGCCATGAAGATATAATCTATAGCAAAACTCCATATCCACGCCGTCAATAAAAAAGGCTTCATTAAATTTCCCTATTTTCTCCGCAATTTCTATATTTACAATACTGCCTGATGTGAGCGCAAATTTTAAAAAATCATACTTTCCCTTCCCCACATCCTCAGTCCATCTGAGACACGCTATTCCTATGTTTCCTATTTCCGTACAAGAAAGATAGCTGCGGGCATATTCTATGGCATCAGCCTTGACAATCGTATCCTGATCCATCGTCAGCAGCCACTCAAACCCTTCTCTTTTGGCCCATCGCAGCGCGCAGTTTAATGCCTTGCCAATCCCATAATTATCCCCCAGTTCTATGTAAACGCTATTGGGAACAGTATGAACCGCCTCTTTTCTCCCTCTGTTTGGCGTTTCTGAATTATCTATCAAATAGATCCTGTCCAACGCCCTAGCATACTCTGCGATATGCCGTATATTTTCTTTTGTCGGATGATAGAGGACGACACAAGCCGCTAACTTTATTGTGCACATATATCTACACCAGCTTTCTTTCCTATCTGCTATACCAGGTGCCCATAATACTTTACCCACTGTGTGTTATAAGGTACCTCATTCGCTAAATCCGGCTGTATTTGATGCTTCCAGAAAACATATGGCAGACTAATCTGATCCCTATAAGAGTGCGTACATATTTCCCGGTACCAGTCTTCCATGCAGTCCTTTATTTCCTTCCGGTTATGTTCACGCACGATAAAACCTCCCAAATATAATCCATTTTCCTCCGGATAGCCTTCCTCCAAATAGCGGCTCACCTGCTTTATAATTTCAATATTACTTGCCTTTTTTAACATGATATTAGCCGCAGCTTCCTCGTAAATACAATCACGCTCCGTATGCGGCATCAATAGAATACCGGTACTGCCCATATATTTTACAACAAAATCTCGTATGGGCTTCTTGATTTGCATGTTCGCATCAACCCAGACGCTGATATCATATTGTTCAAAAAATTTATGGGGATTACATTTATAATACCTGACCTTTCTCTGCGGCATTTCTTCATACCGATCTATGTACCGTATTTCCCACACATTTGACTGCAGCTTACGCTGATCCGTAAAGCAAACATATGTCACATTATCCTCTTTTACAAGCGGCTCCTTCAGGGTATCATAATCCCCGAAAATCCCCGTATATATGACCATCCTCTTTCCCGATATATCATACCGCCCTTTTTTTATCCCTGTATATCGGGCTTTATATTTTTCATCAACATATTTTTTCTGCTTCCATTGTTCCCAGCTTAATATTTTTTCTTTTGGAATATGTAAATCGTTGAGCAACTGTTGCCTGACTGCCTTTTCATAGATCGTCGTGATAACAATATAGTCATATTCCATATCTGCAATATCTGCCGGAGCACTAATATTAAAATTTAAAAAGCTGATTCCCCACTTGCTTTTATCATTATCTGCAATGGCTATAATATCAATATTCTTATTTGCCTTTAAAAATTTTTCAGTATTTTCACCCGCTGAAAAAATAATGATTTTTTCCATGCTGTTACCCCTTCTATCCCCCGTTACAATATAAACTTATACGCCAAAATTCCACATGATATATTCTTCCACATATTCGCCCAAATCCATTGCTATATTCCTTAATCTGTATCCCCGGTTATATTTTCTTAAAATTCCAGGAAAGTATTCCAAACCTAATGCATTTGTCACGGATTTGTATATGGGAATCTCTAAAGCATCCCATCTGGTTAAGCCAAAGTAATACTCTTGTGGCATTACTCCTATTCCAAGCTTTTTAGATATTTCCGCCGCTATATACTCCATGATGATATTACTGGGATGATACGGATCATGAAAAAGCTGTTTACTTCTATAGCAGCCCAAAATAAAATCTGTGATATTGATATCCCAATCTTTTTGTCTGGAATATAGTTTCTCCATAAACACTTCCCACGCTGTTTGAATATCCGCCTTACTAATATAATCTGTATCAACAATGTTACTTACTATTTGAGCGAGGGACAGACCATTCATATATGACTCATCTATATATTTATCTCTATATGGAAAGTAATTAACATTATAACCTTCATTGCCCTTTCCCCTTCCAACATCATATACTTGCGGGAAAAAGCATTTGGGCAACCCATATAAATTCGGGAAGGATATTATCCGACATGCGGGCTTTAACTTCTTTTCAATATGTTGGGAAGAATATCTTTCACCATATCGATTATTTGACCGAATAGATTGATGCAGAAACAAATCGCATATCCCATATACCGGTAAATCTAAATCTCTTTCCGTCATACACTGAATTTGCTTTAAAGGATAAAATCCATATTCTTTGCGAAATTCCTTTGATAAGCACAGGCCTTCTTTAATCGGCGTAATATGGCAGTTGCCATATATCAACGCTATTTTTCTCTGGTAGATTTCATAATATGTAAAATCTTCAAATTCACAAAGCCCCCATTTTTCTAAATTTTCTTTTATTTCGTAATATGCGCTTGCCGATGATGCCACTACTATGAACAATTTCTCTCTCAACGCATCTTCCAGCCTTAAAACCGGCCGCCCTGCAAATTCCCTGATGTCTTTCTTTTCTTCAATAAAATATTTGATATTTTCTTTTTCATTTTCCATTAAGAAAGCAAGGCAGTTTACGCCAGTTCCATATACTGCAATATTTTTCATACGACACCTTCTATTCTACTTCATACAAAATATCCTCTATCGAAATAATTGGGCAATTTAATTTTTGTGCCAGTTCTTCTTCAATTTCATTAAAGAAAAATACAGGCGTAACGATTACCGCGTCTACTTCTTCCAGTTCCGCATCCATTGTTACCATGTCTATTTCTGAATAGATAGCATCCGCATTTTTATCAATGCCATATTTAATCGTAATATCACTGTCTTTCAGTTCTTCCACCAAGCGTTCCCCAACATAGCTCATTCCATAGATGGCTATGGTTTTGTACCCATTCTTTTCAAAATAATCCTTTAAATTCTTTCCTTCCTGCTTAACGGCAACCCATTGGTTCATTAGAAGGAACAACGCCAGATGCTTGTCTGACATTGTCGTTTTCTTATTAAGCGCCTTTCCTGTTACTCGTAAGGATGCCCCCGCCCCTACCGTTACTCCTGCTAATGCAGAAATAATTGAAATGATACCTTTTTTCATTGTGTCCCTCTCCTTTAATTATTTTCTATAAGCTGATCCCAAAGTACGTTGACCCTATCTGCCGTAAAATGCAGGGAGCGCTCTTTGGCTTTTTGAGCATATATTGTCCATTGTTCTCCATTTTCCAACATTTGTATTATTTCTGAAACAATTTCTTTTTTGATTTCCGTGTAATGATCATCTCTTATATCTTCATCACAGCATGGACAAAGCACTCCATACTTTCCATGCACTGCCTTTTCTATATGTTTTTGCCTTATCTCCGGAGCCAATATCTCACGATTTGCACCCGGAGCATCTAGTGCCACCACCGGAACCCCTTCTGTCATCGCCTCCAGCACTGCATTGGGAAATCCCTCTGCTTTAGACAAATTAATAAACACCTTGCTGTGTTGCAAATAATAGGTGACGTTATCCACCTGACCTATAAATTTAACTGCATCGCCAAGCCTCTTTTCTTTTACATATTTTGCAATTCTGCTCGCATAAGGCGTCGCATTATTTCCTATCAACAACAATTTTGCTTCTGGTACTTTTTCCTTTATCTGTTCCAAGCACTCAACCATCAATTGTTGCTGTTTCACTTCAGAAATTCTGGCAATAGATAGAATCACCTTATTCCCATAGTTCCATTCTCCTTCCTCTTTCACATCTTTCATTTGTCTGATATGATTAGGAATAATCTTCAATAACTCCCTTTTAATCCCATATGACCGAATCATATCGGCCTTACCATACCTCGAAAGAACCACTACCGCATCTGCCCGATTATAAACAAAGTTTAAAAATACCTTATTATAATACAGTCCTTGTAAATCTTTTCGACCTGATAAAGTAGTCCTCACAGATGCAATGACTCTATCTTTTCCTTTGGACAAAATATTCGGTATATTCATTTCTTCCATAAAGCTAATAGATACGGAAATGTTATACCGTTCTTTTAAATTTGCAAGTTGTTTTGCTTCAGAATAAATTTTTATCGCATCGCTTATATATGTTTGCTTCAAACTCCCCAATGAAGATAGCTTTATAATTGTGCCGCAAAAGGGATAATCATTCTTAGTTTTATAACGTGTAAAAATATATAAAGTGTTTTTTTTCGCCAAATGATAGCTCAATTCAGACGCCGCACGTTCTGCGCCTCCGCCCCACAATGCTGGCAAAATTAATGCAATATTCATAGTTCCTAATCCTTATGTACAGTATTTCGTTTTTACATATTCACTAACAGAAATTCCTGTATAATCCTTTTCCAGTTCTTCAAATAAAATCTCTAAATCATGATACAATTTATTAATGCTTTGCCTGGTTTTAAAGGTAGGATTTGTTCCTGCTGTTAATTCGGAAGAATGTAACATAAATTCTAAATAATCCATTTTAGGATTTTGCATTACTCTATCCTTTATCCATAGCAAAGATTCCAAATTTGTCCCATCGGGTCTCATCCATTCCATTTTCTTGGTAAGCATAAATTTGCGGCGGCTATATCTTGGCAAAATAGTCGGTGGGATTTCATATATTCCGGAATTTCCCTGCCTATGAATATTTTTTGCAGACAACATATAACTACCTCTATATTTATCCTTTGAATAATCTGTCCCATACTGTTTATTTCCAATACAGTTTGTCCAAGATACTCCCGGCGTCACTGTGCAATCTGCTATATAGCCCAATTTTTTCAAACATTTTACACCAAACTCGTCCAAATACCATCTTCCACTCCTATGGCTTGTCATTTTTATTTGAAAAACATCCTCTAGATGATTTGTTAAATATTTCATTTTGTTCCATTGAAGTTTAGTATCATACTCACCAATATATGAATGCGTTCCTTTGGGATTATATGGCAAATGTATCACCGGGGGGCAATTCCATGCGTGCATATGCATTCCGATTTCTGCAGTTCTCGACTGTAGTGCTGCTTTTGCCAATTCTACAAACGGTTCTGCATTGGACATTTCATAATTTACTAAATAAGTCGGAATAAAATGATATTTTTCACACAATATCTGAAACCGTTCTATATTTTGGGCATTTTCCGTTGTAATTGGTTTTAACCCGTAACGAGTTATCTTATTTCGCCACAAATCATCTCCCTCTGTGTCAATCGTGATAATAAAGCTTTTTTTCATAACATATTATCCTCAGCTTTCAGGGTTATGTTTCTATATATATGCATACAATATAGTGCTGTAGTAACGCATTCCATAATGACGTATATGCATCTTATATTCCGGCACCCACTCCTTTAACATAAGAGGAATTTCCCATAAATCATTTGGTTTATGATATATACAAATAGCAAGCTTTGGCTTGTTACGCATTATCATATTTTTTGCGCCTTGTAATGCAGGTATTTCCGCACCTTCAATATCCATCTTTATAAAGGAGACTTTTTCTTGTATTTCTGTATCCAAATCCACTACATCAATATAATGATTCCCTATATTTTTCTCTGTAATTCGACCCGAATATACACTATCCGTATTATTAAAAGGCAGCCTTGTTTTCTTTGAATAAAGCCCTTTAGGAATAACATGTATTCTATTGTCAAATTTGTACAACTTATTTTTTATTTTTTCTATCATAATAGAATCTGGTTCAAAACTATAGATTGCCTTAAACTGATTGCCTGTCCACTTACAAAATTCCTCTATTGTATCGCCATCCCAAGCCCCTCCATCTACAAATACCTCATCTTTATCCTTTGAAAAATATTCATCTACAAAATATTCTGTCCCCGAACTCATAATATCTGTATAATCCATAAAACCATTTCTTCTTTTATCAACCAGTACATCCACTAACTTTCTTGAAGCTTCATCATCTAATATATTTTTTAATTTATCGATAATAGCATCGTCTATATCCTGCTGATACAAATAATCTTTCATTTCCGTATCCATCCATAACGCGGAATAATAATTGCTTAATCCCGCATTAGACAATTGTTGTGCGATAACCCCAGGATACATTGTGCAGATTAGAATAATTGATTTCTTTATCTCTGCCAATGTTAAAATATCCTTCCCATAAACACGAAATCCCTCTATTTCTAATCCATTTTTTTGTGGGTCATTATCTATAAATCCTGCTATTTCCCAGCAAGAATTATATTTTTTACACTCCTTCGCCACACGCCTGCCCATATCGCCCGCACCAAATAAATATATCTTTTTATTTACTGCACTTTCATTAAATAATTCCCAGGTATCATTTTTAAAATCCTTACGCATTCTTTCTCATCTCTTTTCCTATTTTTTATATATTAATACTTTTCTGCTGCTTCCATATGCCGCTTCAAACCTCTGAGATTCTTTATATAAGTGATATCCCAAATTCTCAAAAATACTGTTAAATTCATGCGAATATTGATATGGCGGCGATTGCACTTTATCTACCACTAAGTATGCAATATCATTGTTTTTTATTATTGCTTTTAGATTACTTTCAGCGTTTTTTACTGAATGTAACACATTCACGCAAATCAAAAAGCTTATCCGCCTCCCTTTAACATTCACAAAAGAGCCTTTTTTAAATTTTATAAACGGATGCTTCATTTTAGCCCCCCACTACCTTTTCTGAAACATCCAATCCATATCTGTTTTTTACTTTTATATGCGAAATAATATCGCCCAGTCCACAGCCTATTTCTACAATTTCCATTTTTTTTAATTGAGTATCTGTATTAATAATTTTATTTATTTTTTCAATTGTCCAACACGCATATGGTCTTTTATTCACTTCAGTGATATGCCATATATCATATTTAAATATTCTTTGCAGCAAAACATTACTATTCATTCTCTACTCCTGCTATTAAATCTTTAACATCAAAAATTTCAATACCATTACATATTTCCTGCAAATAACCATGTATTCCCTCTACCGTATTAATAATACAAGCAGCTTTTTGATCAAAATATTGCGATATGTCATATATATTGATATTCCGATACTTCTTCCCTGATAATTTTTTATCATAAATAGCTAATATGTTTATATCATCTCTTCTATATATCATATCTACTATCATTTTCCCGATCAATCCATTCCCATATATAGAAATATTACCCCCTTTAAATTTGTGTAGCGGATCAATATCTTTTTCTTTCAATTCCTGTAATTTTTGGAGGATCTCATAATAATTGCTCTGTTTTACCAATTTTTTTTGCTGGTCTCCTATCATCTTCCCCCGAGAATAACGTTGTCTTCGATACGCTTGTTCTTTATCCTGTTCAAAAATATGTTTAAAAAATGAGAGCAATTCCTTATCACTTAGATATTTCTTAGCTCGTGATTTATTAGTTAATATGGGTTGTCGCATCATTTCAAGATATAAATTATCATCATTATCTATTTCTTTTATTTTTTCGATAACTTCTTTCATAGTTGAAAACTTATTGTAATTAATAAATGCCTTTTCATTAAATTCTTCTGTAATATCATCTGCGCCCCAATAAATTGGTACCGTATTTGCTGCCCATGCCTCAACAATTTTTTCCGTTATGTATCCTTCCTCAGAAGTATTTTCAAACGCGAGAGAAAATTTGTAATTTTTCTGAAATTCAAGCTTATTGTCTACCTTATAGCCAATATTGTTTAAATATCTCCCTCCTGAATCTACTTGCTTATATTTTGATAATTCATAAAAAAATTCTTCTCGGCAGGGGTTTGCACTTATTCCGTTTGATACCATCCAATTACAAAATTTCTTGTTTTGTATATCAATTGGGGCTTTATGCTTACCAAGAGCCAAATCAAATTCTCTTCTCGTCCCATCCCGCCATAAATAGAAAGGCCAACGCAAATACCTATCATTTATATCAATATGAACCAGGTCAATCGCGTAATCATACATATTAAAATCAGGCCATTCACATTCACCACCAATATAAATTCTTATACATTCATAATTCAAATATTCATGTGTAAAAAAATCTCCGCAAAAAACATAATCTGGATCATCACATATTTCAACTTCATAAAGCGATTTTAATATGCTCATAACAAAATCGTATACGATATTGTTATTTCCTATATCTGCAAAATTTATTTTTATCTTTTTCATGACATTTCCTATCAAGATTTTTATAAATGCATATTTGTACCATTACGCAATCTTTTCACAGGCACCGCATATAATACCGTTTCATTCGAATCCATGCGGTGTAAAGCTGCATATTTTCTGACGAAAAATTTATATTCTGGAGAAATTTTCCCAATAAATTTTGTTATACTAATCAAATCATCCCACTTATGATATGCACTAATAGCCAAAATCGGCATTTGATTCCGTATTATATCCGCCCCGCCCTTCAAGGCAATTAACTCCATTCCTTCTATATCCATAGTAATCAGCGTTACTTTTCTATTTTCAAAAAATTCATTTAATGTAGTTTCTTTATCTGATACCTTGTCTGATACGTAACGACGTATAATTTCAATTTTCTGTTTTATCTCAACAGGTAATACATTTAAATTTCTCTCTAACACTTTCCACAGTTCTGGTTCAAAACAATAAACTTTATTAAATCTCTCAGAAAATTTATCAAGGAAATAATAGACAGTGTCTCCAATCCCTCCCCCAATACATGCCAAATATTTTTCATCCTCGTCCCCCAAAAAACCCTCCCCCCAATATTTCTCGAAAGATGGATATACTTTTAAGCGATAAAAATCATTAAACAAGGAACTTCGTATTAATTCACATAAAGTTTCTTTAGACTCATCATCCCATAACAGATTAAGTATACTTTTGAACTCATCCTTTGCCTGATAATATTCATACGCCCACCCACTTGCAGGCGAATCATATATATGACCAATATTTATGTCAAAAATTTCCGAAATGCCTAATTTATAAAGCTGCTTTTTTATATCATTTGCCTCTTCTCCAAGATTCACAGCTATAATACACAGATAATTAACTCCATTCCTTTCATTAACTGTATTTTCCAGTTGATCCCAATCAATTATTTTATTTCCTAATATTATTTCCCCTAATTTTGCTGGATTTCTATCCACAAAAAAATCTATTTCTATACCCATTTGTTTTAACCAAAATGCTGTATAAAATCCTATACGACCCGCACCATAAACAAGGATTCTTTTTTTTGAATACTTCAACTGATATTTTAATAGTGCCTCTCTACCGCAATATTCTATCAATCCACTTTTAACAGATGGATCACCCGAAAATATTTTTTCAAAATAATTCTCAAATTCCATCATTACCCCTCCGCATTTGATTTATTATATTCTTAACATTAACAAATCCATTTTTATTTATAGTAAAAATATATAAAGTGTTTTTTTCACTGAATGATAGCGCAAGTCAGACGCCGCACGTTCTGCGCCTCTGCCCCACAATGCTGGCAAAATTAATGCAATATTCATAGTTCCTAATCCTTATGTACAGTATCTCGTTTTTATCCTTTTTCTACTTTCGGACATCTGATTTTCAGATTCTGGAAGTGCGATTTCATCGCTTTTGCATTTTCTGTTGTAATTGGTTTAACCCGTAACGAGTTACCTTATTTCGCCACAAATTATCTCCCTCTGTGTCAATTGTAATAATAATTTTTTCATAACACATTATTCTCAACTTATAATACTTCCCCATTCATTTTTTAAAATATTTTCCGATATACATACATTTTCATTTATCTTTTTGATATAAGTTGGCGGGACAGAAAATCCTCTTTTAGCATGATATAAAATTTGCTTTGGGATTTCTTTATAAAACGCATCCTTTAAAATTTTCTTTAAACTGTTTGCCGTGTAACAATCTTCCGCACTCAAAGAAAAGGCAAATTCTATCACTTTTCTCGACAAAAACGGTACCCTTGCTTCTAAAGAATTTACCATACTTACCCGATCTATCTTTGTCAAAATATCACCCGGCAAATATGTCTTAAAATCCAAATAACGTAACCTTGTTAAAATCGGAAGTTCTTTAATATAATATTTTCTAAGATGCCAATATACATCATAATCTTTACTGATTCCCCATTCTTTTCGGTATACCTCTGCATGCTTCTTATTATTCAATAATATTAATGGTAAATATTCTTTAAAACCGCAATTAATATATTTTGTTCTCATTTCCTGATTTAACACATCTTCTAACTTAAATTTTTCAACTAGTTGATTCAATATTTCACTATCAATTTTCTTTTTTTTCATCAGGTTATAATAAATATTATATCTTTGATAACCACCGAATAATTCGTCTCCTCCATCTCCGGTCAATACCACCGTAACCTTCCTTTTGGCAAGTTCAGAAACAGCATATGAAGGATATGCCGATGTGTCTGCAAATGGCTCATCATACCATTCCTGCATTTTTCCCTTGATTTTTTCTGTCTGAACATTAGTCAATATCATATTAGTATTATTCAGGCTATACTTTTCAACCAACATCTGTGCATATCTTGTTTCATCATACTTTTTCCCCTCAAAACCAATTGTAAAAGTATGAATATTAGGACTATACATATTGCAAAGATAGGAAATAATACTTGAATCCACACCACCACTGAGAAATGTCCCTACTGGAACATCCGCAACAAGTTGCTCTTTTACACTTTTACCCAGCAATGCACTTAATCTTATTCCCAACTCCTCTGACGTTCTATGGCATCCTTCAGAAGAATTTACCCGTAATTTCCAATATTTCCTTTTTTCTACAATTCTTTTTTTTTCAATATCATAAGTAAGCATATGTGCAGGTTCTAATTTAAAACATCTTTTATACATACTCTTGGGTTCAGGAATATACCCGTAAAACAGATAATCGTATAATGCAGTATAATCTATCTCAAATTTTATATCTGTACAAGTTGTCTGCAATGCCTTTAGTTCCGATGCAAATGCAAAATAATGATTATCAATATAATAATACAGCGGTTTAATACCAACTCTATCCCGATATAACTTAACCTGCATATTTCTTTGATCATAAATAGCAATCGAAAACATTCCGTCTATCAAATCAATAAATTTTTCACCATATTCCAAGTATGCATATAAAACAACTTCTGTATCAGAATCAGAAAGAAAGCTATATTTCGTACTTAATATTTTTTTTAGTTCACTATATCCATAAATTTCTCCATTAAATACTACTGTAATATTTCCATCCGCACTCGTCATTGGCTGCATACCATTATCAGACAAATCAACAATGGATAATCTTGCAAAAGCAAACGTAAAGTTATCTAATTCTTTTATGCGGATACCATCTGGACCTCTATGATATAATCTTTCAATTCCATCTTTATAATTCCAGTTTCTATTATTGCCGCCCAAAATACCGCACATACCGAATCCTCCAAAATATGTTTTTTAGTCCTACACATATGCATACAATATAATGCTGTAGTAACACATTCCATAATGACGTATATGCATCTTATATTCTGGCACCCACTCCCTTTAACATAAGAGGAATTTCCCATAAATCATTTGGTTTATGATAGATGCAAATTAATCCACTGCTCATAGATGGAACACCCTAAAATATTTTCTCAAGCCAACTGTCAAATTTCACTATTACTTCTCTCCACTTGAATTTGTTTTATTATGCTTCTGAGGTTTACAAACTCATTTTCACTTAGAACAAAGCTTTTCTGATTAGCATACAAAATATTTTTGCTTGGTAAATCTGCAAAAGCCATCTCTTCTTTATCAATTTCCATCTCTTCAATCGTCAAATCGTTTATATCTAACCTATAGATTTTCGCATTTCCTCTGACCTGAAAGAATAATGTCGTACCATCATTAACTACAAAGCCAAATGCATTATAAGTTCCTGCTTCTCGCCAATATCCATCACTTTTTTCGATTTCTATTTTGCTTATTTTTCGCTCTGATTTCTCCCTCACTCCAATTTCTTCCTTAGTTGGCAGGAAATAGAAAATCCTATTCTGTCCCCAAACCGCCCATTCATACGCTTGGCCATTTTCGACCTCGACTGCCAACATTTTTTCTTCTATTTCTTTGGTTTCCATATCGACAATAAACTCATTATTATCTAAGCCTAAAATAATAAGCCTGTTATTTTCCTCCCAAATACTACGCAGGCCATGATTTTGCGAACGATTCTTACATACAATAGGGATTATTTCAAATTTCTTTTGCTCAACATCATAAGATATAATATATGGAATATATCTCATAGATAAAAACACCTTGTTTTCTTTCATACAATAATAATCTGATAAAACATAATTATTAATCGCAGCTTTTTCCCCATTATCCAATATCGTATAACCTAATTTATCTATTCCCATTCTCTGTAATTCTTTCATATATCCGTCATATCTATTAAGTTTTTTATCCTTCCTTCCAATAATATAGATTCCCGGAATCTCTTCGCCCACCAAATATATATTTTTTTCATCATGAAATATCGTAAAAAATTTTTGATCTATTTTATCTAAAAGAGTTTCATATTTAGTAAAGGTTTTTGTATTGAGATTAAAGATACATATATTTTCTGCATTAAAAGGCGCCATCCATATTTCGTCTTCAATCAAATCGAATGCAATAAACAAATTCTCTCTATATCCTTCATAGGGATTTTCATACACTTCAATTCTTCTGGTATTTAAATTTATTTCAATTAAAGCATTCGTATATTCAGATAGTAAATATAATGTATCATGATAAATTATTGCACGCATACTGCTCAGCATATACTCTTGCCAACTATTCTTATTAACATACAGTGGATTTTGTATGCAAACGCTTTTCCGTTTTCCTTTAAACAGTTGTACAATACTGCTCCCGTCCCCATAATACGCGTCGCTTAATACCACCGCCCTGTCCATATCAGCCGTATCGTCATAAATGCCCCAGCCTGCCATTCTGTACTGCTCCACTATTCTCCGGTACTCCTCCCAGAGCTGCGGGCGCATAGACTTAATCGTATTTTCAATCAGGGGATGGGGACGCCAGAGAAGCGCCACCTCTTCTCGATTTTCGTAAAAGGTCCGGAATACGTCCTGCATTTTCTCCAGCATCTTTTCTCCATGCCGTAATAATGCGCTGATGCCCGTATTGTAGAAAATGATCTTCTTTCGGTTTCCATCCGGCTTATGAATAATCCGCAGCCATTCCTGCGGTATTTCTAAATCCTCCATTTTGGTATTTAATACTTTATCTATCTTTGGAGAGCCAAGCCCCAGAAATTTCTTTTTCAGCCATTCCCTGTCTGTATGTTCCTTCGGGAAGCCATTGGCGACGGCTTCTTTCTGATATTCATTCACGTAAATCTGTGCCATTTTTTCTGATTGTAGAATGACCTTATCCGCACAGATAACGCCCGGCGTCCAGACAAAATGCTTCATGCCGTCGATGGCCGTCTGGTCATCCGGTTCTATTTCCTGTAATACAAAATAAGGTATATACACTAACTCTTCGGTATACTTTTTCAGATTTGCCGCGTAATATCTCGGATGGACGCTTGTTACAAAGTTACAGTTGTCATACGGGTTGTGAATATAAATCACATCCGGTTTCCTATCCTCGAAAGAATAGGTCTGCCAGTCAATCACTTCTATGTTTTTGGGGTATTCGCGACCTTCATAATGAATCTGGCCCAGGCTGCCGTCCGGATTTTTATCATAATAGGGAATCGGCACACAATAGACATCGCAGTTGGGATCTTTCTTCGCCTCCAGATATACGCTTTCCAGAGAGTCCCACATACTGGCCTTATATGGGAAAAAAGCAATTTCCCTGCGCACAGGCATATGCTTGATTTCGTTTTCAGCTTTCAACAGTATTTCATCCAGATTTTTATAAAACTTCTGTGGTGGAATCGTTTCCAATCTTACGCACGCCTGATAAACTCTTTCGCAGTATTCCTCCAGAAAAGCGACAGCCTGCGTGCCTTCTCCCTCAATCTGCTCGATGGCTTCCCCCATTTGGATAGCGGCCTCCTGGCAGTCCGCCAGTGCGGTCTGGACAGCCTGATAATCTTTCCGCTCCAGCCGGTTCCGGCTCTTCTGATGAAGCGTATGCAGGCTCTTACATATTTCTAACAGTTGTTCCTTCTGCACCTTGCGCATAGACGAATATCCCCTTCTGTCATCACATTTTCTTTTCCCCTTTGACCACCACAACGCGCGGTGCCGGGCTTTCCGCCTTCTCCCGCCGAATGGCTATCTCAGGCGGCGCGTCTATTTCCAGTTGAATACGGTTATAGGTAGATTGTGTGACTTTCACCTTAGCGCGGTCTATCGCAATACTGTCTCCCGGTTTGATCGTTATTTTCAGCATTGAACTCCTCCATGTTATAGATATTGCCGTAAAAATCAGATTTAAAAGAAGAACATTATCAAAAGGTGTACTTTTTGATAAAAATTTTGCGCCAGGAAAATGAAACGTGAAATAATAAGAAGATAATACGAAATGACCCATTTCATAGGGTTAAGGATATTGATTTTTTGTCGATAATATAATAAAATAAGTACAAGTTTTATGTATTTGACCATTATCAAAAAGTACACTATATGATTTTGCGAATCCATGATATGTAATTTTAAGAATGGGATAAGTGATTCAGGCTTGCACAACGAGGATTGTTTCAGATAGGAGCAGTCTTTTTTTGTTTAGTGAAATTTATTTTACGTATTATTTCATCACAACATGGACATCTTAAACTTAGGGCGCAAGCGTCAAAAGTTTTTGATAAATCTCTGTTTTCCGATTTACTTTTGAGGCTCTTTTTGCTATACTCATCTTAAACTTAGGGCGCAAGCGTCAAAAGCAGGAGGCGCAAAAATGATCCAAAGAGATTTTTATTTAAACAGACTGATTCGCAATATGTGGAATGGGGAAATCAAGGTTATCACGGGGATTCGTCGTTGCGGGAAATCTGTGTTACTGCTTGACCTGTTTTACAACTATTTGCTGGAACAGGGAGTGACGGATGACCATATTCTGAGACTGGAGCTTGACCAACGTAGGTTTTATAAATTCCGCAATCCTATTACTCTGTGCGAATATGTAGAGAACATTGTAACAGGTAACAAAGATGAAAAATATTTTCTGTTCGTAGATGAGGTTCAGTTCACGACTAAAGTAAAAGATAAAGAAAACGACGGCATTGAGGTTTCCATTTACGATATGCTCAACGAGCTGAAGTCTTACAGGAATCTTGATGTATATGTGACAGGCAGCAATTCCAGAATGTTGTCAAAGGATATTGCAACAGAATTTCGTGGCAGAGCCACGCAGATTCACGTTTATCCGCTTTCCTTCGCCGAATTTTACGCTTATGCAGGCGGCGACAAAAGAACTGCGCTGGATCAGTATATGCTTTACGGCGGTATGCCGCGCATTACCGCTCTGAATGATGAGCATGAGAAGAAATTCTACTTGAAAAATCTTTACGATGAGTTGTACGTAAAGGATATTGTGGAGCGGAACAATTTAGAGCGTGAGGATGTGCTGAATGCTATTTTGGACTATGTTGCGTCGGGGATTGGTTCGCTTACAAATCCCACCAATATTGCGAATGCGCTTTCCTCTATGCGAAACGAGAAAATAAACGGCTCCCTTATTTCTGCCTACCTGTCCCATACAATGGATGCTTTTCTGATTGAGATGGCGAGGAGATACGATGTCAAGGGTAAGACCTATTTCAACTATCCGAACAAGTATTACTACACGGATATCGGACTGCGCAATGCGAGACTCAATTACCGTCAATTTGATCCGGGGCATATCATGGAGAATATGATCTATAATGAACTTGTGCGCCGTCGTTATTCCGTAGATGTAGGAGTGGTTACAGAAAGAAATCACTCAGAAAAGATTCGGCGGGAAATTGACTTTGTTGTGAATGATGCCGACCGCCGCATTTATATTCAGTCGGCCTATCAGATGGATAACGAAAAGAAAGAGAACTCCGAATTGCAGTCCCTGCGCCTGACGGGAGATTTTTTCAAAAAAATTGTGATACGGATGGATATCCCCCACAGCTTCTATGATGATAACGGATTTTTGCACTGTAATCTGATTGATTTTTTACTTGGTGACGTAGATATATTTGTTTAATGGGATTTGTATTTCAGGGACTGTTCGTTTGCTCTCCTATAGAACGTAGCCGTAGCAATGTTGCACAGCTTTGCCGCCTCCTTTCCCGATATTTCTTTTGCAACCCATCTGCCGTATATCTGTTCGAAATTTTCCGGTATGGGTTTAGGCGGCCTGCCAAACTGTACGCCGCGCAATTTCGCCGCTTCTATTCCCTCTCTCTGTCTCTGCTTAATATTTTTACGTTCATTTTCCGCCACGAAAGACAACACCTGCAGCACAATATCGCTGAGGAAGGTTCCCATCAGGTCTTTACCCCTTCTGGTATCCAGAAGCGGCATATCCAGCACTACAATATCGACTTTCTTTTCTCTTGTCAGCACTCGCCATTGCTCCAGAATCTCTTCATAATCCCTGCCCAGCCTGTCGATGCTTACCACATAAAGCAAATCCTCCTGCTTCAATTTCATGAGAAGCCTCTGATACATAGGACGGTTAAAATCCTTGCCGGACTGCTTATCCATATAAATATTCTCCTCCGGCACCTTTACTCCGCTCATGGCTATCATCTGTCTGTCCTCATTCTGTTCTTTTGTGCTGACACGCACATAACCATACACTTTTCCCATACCAATCCCCATTTCTGAGCAACTTGTTGCGAAGCATTAACAAAAAACAGGCACAAAAAAAAGCGCCTATCCGAAGATAGACACTTAAGGCTATCATTCCACCCTTTTTACATAAACGGAACCATATAGATTGGCAAATAATAAATGCCATTCTCCCACTTATAATCTTTCGTGTGAACAACGTATTTGTCTCCAATACGATTACTATATTTATCACAGAATACGTCTAATGATTTATGGTTTCTATAGTTTCCGGACTTTACTTCCACGGGATTTATTTTATTTTCCGCCGAAAGAATAAAATCTATTTCATATAAATGATTCGACTTACCATTCTCCATCGTATAATAAAACAGATGATTGCCCTTCGCTACCAGCATCTGTGCTACGACATTTTCATATACATATCCTAAATTAGCTTCCAGCTTATCCGAAAGGAGTTTATTATAAATTATATTATCGGTATAGTGTTTGTCCTTAAACGCAAGCGTCACAAACAGCCCCACATCTGACAGAAACAGCTTGTATCGTCCTGCATCCTTTTCAAGTGCCATTCCCACGCTGGGATTATTGGCATGGTAGGCAATATTTACCGTATACGAGCTAAGGATATCCGGTAATAATTCGCGTACCTGTTCTGTGCGTATCCCCTCCCTCGCATTTGACAAAACATATCTGGACGCATTGCCTGTGAGGCTGGCCGGAATAGAATCATAGATATCGCCTGCCAATCCAGTACCGTCTATCTTTGTAAAATCCTCCTCGTATAAATCCACGATTTCCCTTTTGACTTCATCAACCGCTTGTAAATTATTATGCTCCAAATAGGTTTCTATAGCCTGAGGCATCCCCCCGATAAGCATATACAATCTAAATATGCGCATCAAATTTCTGTGCAGCGCATTGCCTGCAGCCCTTTTGTTTTTTAAAAGCAGTCTAATCGTATCCGCCGTGATTTCATCGCCTATAGCCCATAAAAATTCCTCAAAATCCATGGGATACATCGATATCTTGTGCTCCTCACTGGGAATTAATATGTCCCTTGTATTCCTCCTTATCGATAAAAGCGACCCTGTTTCAATATACTTATATCTTCCGTCAGCTACAAAATACTTAATAGCCTGTCTGGCCTTAGGGAGCATCTGAACCTCGTCAAATATGATGACAGACTCATTTTTATATAACCTGACGCCGGTTAACTGCTGTAGCTGCAAAAAGAAAAAATCCAGGTTGTATGTGTCGTCAAACAATTCCATAATTTCCTTACTGGTGTGCGCAAAATCTATCAAAATATATGACTTGAAATTTTTCCTGGCAAATTCTTCCGCTATGGTTGATTTCCCAACTCTTCTGGCGCCTTTAATCAAGAGCGCATATTTGCCGCTGCGCCTTTCTTTCCAATCAAGCATTTCATCATATATTTTTCTTCTAAAAACAGTTTTAACCATGACGATATCCCTCCTTAGAACGCATTATAACACAAATCCCCGTTTTTACAAGCGTCAATAACGCGCTAATCCCCATTCATTTCTCCTCTATTTCCGCACAAATCCCCGTTTTATTACAAAACCCCCCAACAATAAAAGAACAGGCAAAAACTACTTGCTTCGTCTCTACCTGTCCAGTGTAAAAGGGGAATTTTACCGTATATTTAGATCAAAATCGACAAATCCGTGTAACAATTTGTCGTTCATCGCTATCGTTTTGTTTAATAATGTCAGTTTAACAGAAAAAAAGAAGATAAGCAAGCATTAATTATTGGTATCCGTTGTAATCTATCGCGCGATTCGACTTACAGGCTGAAGGCCATCAGCGCCAGCTTTGAAATGATCAGTTCCTGCACCACCAGCCCCATTTTTTTCTTCTGTGCCAGATTCCATCCCGTAAGCTCGTCTAAGCCCACCGTCCTGGTCCGATATCCGATTCTGGTTTTCCCAAAGACGCTTTTCTTCTCCTCCAGCACGCTGACCTTTACCTTAGCCCTGATCTGTCTGTAGGTTCGGTAGGAAAACTGTTCCGGCGTCATATAATACAGATGGCTTTCCAGAGCGGTAGACAAATCCGTATCCTTGGCAATATAATGCTCGATAATCGACTTGAATTTGAAATTGGCCATTTCATCTTCCATGATATCCAGATAATTATATCTGGCGCCGAAATAAAGCGCTCCCGCGTCCTGCATAAAGTATTTATAATCATTATCCTGATATTCCACGTACCTACCGCCTTTTCTTATGATGTCTGGCCGGCCGCCAACGCTTCTATTTTGTCCCCGCTCATACGGATAGCGTCTTCTATCGTCCTGCGGCTGAATCCGGTTTCCGCCATCAGCTCTTCCACCGTCACTTTACGGCGCAGCTCCTCCGACAATTCATTGGCCGCGTCCGCCACCCGGTTGACCTTATCCGCAATGCGTTTGTCCTTTTTGGCTTCTTCCACATTCTGGGTAATATACTCTTCCATAGCGTCCATAATCAGCCTGGCCAACATTCCCTGGGCTTCCGAAGCATGCTCTAAAGCGCCCAGCATTGTGACTCCCATAGCCACCGCCACATTTCCCTCTCCGATCAGGTCTTCCAGATAAACGCCCTGTCCGGCGTACAGCTTGGCAATCTCCGTCACCTCCGGCAGAAACAGCTCCGTCAGCTTTCTCTGGGCGTCTGCATCTCCCGCCATGGCCGACAGGGTGACAGCCTCTCTTTCTCCCGCCGACATCTCCGGCAGCGCCCCCAGCTCTTCCAGATAGTTGTCCAGATAATCCTTCTCTTCCTCCTGCAAATACTGATCGGGATCCGGCTGTTCACCGATACTGATCTTATGCTGGTCAAGGTACTGGTACACCATTTTCATCTGTTCTTCAGAAAGAGCCAGAGAAGCGAAGGCTTCCTCTACCTGTTCCTTTGAAATACAGTTCTTCTGTTCCTTCGCCCTGTTCCTGACCTTCTCCAATGCCTGCGCAAACTGAACCTCTCTATCCATCTGCTTTCCATGCCTTTCTATATCTGTCAACTTCTTTTAATATGCGTGTGGGTATACAAATGCTCTTCGCAGTATTCATAATTGCCGTCACATTTGGAGCAGAACCGGAACTGCATATTGGGACTGTCAACCTCCGTCCTGCCGCAGATAGCGCATTTATGCTTGGTAATCCCCGTGCTTCTGCGCATATCCCGCTTAAATTCCTGTCGCCGGTGTATCTGCTTGGGATTGAGGTGCATCATGTTCCGGGACGTCACGAAGAACACGATAAAATTCAACAGGGACGCCACAATAGCAAATTTATAATATACATTATACGCTAAAAATTCATACGCCAGCATAATGCCGTAGATGATCCCCAGCCACTTGATCTTAATCGGTATAATAAACATCAGCAGCACCTGGGCGTCCGGGAAGGTAGCCGCAAAGCCCAGGAAAATGGACATATTGATATAATAAGTGCTGAACACCGTAGAGACAGCCGTAAAAAACAGTTCCGGCGTATAGGCCGCGATTTCCTGCGCCTGGAACAGATAGCAGTAGCCCATCAGCAAAAAGCTGCCCGCAATCGTAAACAGCATGCCGCCGAAGATATAGACATTATAGCGGTAGGTTCCCCAGGTTCTCTCCAGGGTGGTGCCGATGGAGCAATAAAAATACAGCATAATAAGCGTAAAGAAAATCCCCCCGCTGCTGGGCGGAATTAAAATCCATGTGACAAGCCTCCAGACCTGCCCGTGCAGGATCGCATAAGGATTCAGCGTCAAATAATAAATAAGCGTATTGCTGCTGTCCAATAATTGAAGTAAATATCCAGCGGCATAACAGAGCACTAATATAAAGGACAAATTTTTAATCGCATATTTTCCAAATTTACGTTCAAAGGAACTCATATCGTTACTCACGCCTTTCTTTCAGCCTGTTCATTTTTATAAGCAAAACCGAATACATTTTATCATTAGTCTTTTTAAAAGTAAACGGCGCGCAATTCAAAATCCCGAAAGTCATAAAAATTTAATAATTGCTTTTTGATAACTTCATAATTTCTGTCCAATTAGCAGATTGCTTTTTGGATATCAGTGTCGTATAATGACAGGGTGTGTCATAACACCATTTAATAAGTAAAAATATGTCAGATTTTACCACTTAGATTAAAAAGGAGAGATATTTAGAAATGAGTAAAACGCAATATACCCTTGGCATCGATATCGGTTCTACCACTGTCAAGATCGCCATTCTCAACGGCAGCTATCAGATACTCTTTTCCGACTATCAAAGACATTTTGCTAACATAAGAGAAACGCTTTCCGATTTGCTGCAAAAAGCATATCGGCAGTTAGGCAACCTGACGGTACATCCGATGATTACCGGCTCCGGCGGCCTGACTCTGGCCAATCATCTTCAGGTTCCTTTTTGCCAGGAGGTGATTGCCGTCTCTACCGCCCTGCAAAACATCGCCCCCTCCACGGACGTGGCCATAGAGCTTGGGGGAGAGGACGCCAAGATTATTTATTTCGAGGGCGGAAATGTGGAGCAGCGCATGAACGGTATCTGCGCCGGCGGTACAGGCTCCTTCATCGACCAGATGGCTTCCTTATTACAGACGGACGCCGCCGGATTAAATGAATACGCCAGAAATTATCATTCCCTCTATACCATTGCGGCAAGATGCGGCGTATTTGCCAAGTCCGATATCCAGCCCTTAATTAACGAGGGAGCTACCAAGGAAGATCTATCCGCCTCCATTTTTCAGGCGGTAGTGAATCAGACCATCAGCGGACTTGCCTGCGGCAAGCCGATTCGCGGCCATGTTGCCTTTTTAGGCGGCCCACTGCACTTTTTACCGGAATTAAAGCGGGCCTTTATCCGCACCTTAAAGCTGGACGAGGAGCATATCATCGATACGGACAATTCCCATCTCTTTGCCGCCATCGGCTCGGCCATGAACGCGAAGGAGGAGGTTTTCTATACCATGGAGGAAATGGTGCAGAAGCTTGCTTCGGACATTAAGATGGAATTTGAGGTAGAGCGAATGGAACCGCTCTTTGCCTCCCAGCAGGACTATGAGCTTTTCCGCCGGAAACATTCCGTTCATCATGTGACTACAGGCGATCTGGCTTCCTATCGGGGCAACTGCTTTTTAGGAATCGACGCCGGTTCTACCACTACCAAGGTCGCGTTAGTAGGCGAGGACGGCTCTCTGCTCTACTCCTTCTACAGCGGCAACGATGGCAGCCCGTTAAAGACCGCTATCCGCTCTATTAAGGAAATCTACTCTCTGCTCCCGCAGGGAGCAAAAATTGTCCGCTCCTGCTCCACCGGCTACGGCGAAGCGCTGATGAAAGCGGCGTTCCTGTTAGACGACGGTGAAGTAGAAACCGTAGCCCACTATTATGCCGCCGCGTTTTTTGACCCGGAGGTCGACTGTATTCTGGATATCGGCGGGCAGGATATGAAATGCATCAAGATCAAGAACCAGACGGTGGACAGCGTGCAGTTAAACGAGGCCTGCTCCTCCGGCTGCGGCTCTTTTATTGAAACCTTCGCCAAGTCCCTGAACTACAGTGTAGAAGATTTCGCCAAGGCAGCCCTCTTCGCGGAGCACCCCATAGACTTAGGCACCCGCTGCACCGTATTTATGAATTCCAAGGTCAAACAGGCGCAGAAGGAAGGCGCTTCCGTTTCCGATATCTCCGCCGGCCTGGCTTATTCAGTTATCAAAAATGCGCTCTTTAAGGTAATCAAGGTATCCGACGCCTCCGAGCTTGGCCGGAACATCGTTGTCCAGGGCGGCACCTTCTATAATGACGCGGTTCTTCGAAGCTTCGAAAAAATCGCGGGCTGCGAAGCCATCCGGCCGGACATCGCCGGTATTATGGGCGCTTTCGGCGCAGCGTTAATCGCCAGGGAGCATTATGAGACAGGCTATCAGACTTCCATGCTGAATCTGGAGCAGATTACCAGCCTGCAATTTGAAACCAGTATGGCCAAATGCAGGGGCTGCACCAACAACTGTCGTCTTACCATCAATAAATTTACCGGAGGGCGTCAGTATATCTCCGGGAACCGCTGTGAGCGGGGACTTGGCAAAACCAAGAATGAGAATGGAATGCCCAATCTCTATGACTATAAATTAAAACGGCTCTTCTCCTATGAACCGCTGCCTTTAGATGAGGCCAGACGGGGAACCGTAGGGATTCCGAGAGTCTTAAATATGTATGAAAATTATCCCTTCTGGTTTACCTTTTTTACCAGATTAGGCTATCGGGTGATACTCTCTCCCAGCTCCAACCGCAAAATCTATGAGCTTGGGATCGAGTCCATTCCCAGTGAATCGGAATGTTATCCGGCTAAATTGGCTCACGGACATGTGGCATGGCTTATCAACCAAAAGACGGACTTTATCTTCTACCCCGCCCTGTTCTATGAACGAGACGAGTTCCATGACGCCAACAATCACTACAACTGCCCGATTGTCACCTCCTATTCCGAGAATATTAAGAACAATGTGGAGGAAATCGGCAGGGGCGAGGTTGTTTTCCGCAATCCTTTTATGTCCTTTAAGGATTTGCAGACCGTTACCTCCGCCCTGACCAGAGAATTTAAAGAGCTGCCTGTGACAGAAGTAATGGACGCCGCGAAAGCCGCATGGGAAGAGCTTGCAAAAGCCCGTCAGGATATGCGGGACAAGGGAGAAGAGGTTCTGCGCTTTATGGAGGAAAACCATAAACGCGGTATCGTTCTGGCCGGCCGTCCTTATCATATTGACCCTGAGATCAACCACGGTATTCCTGAGTTGATTAATTCCTATGGCATAGCGGTGCTGACAGAGGACTCCATCTCCCATCTGGCGGAGCCGGAGCGCCCGCTGATCGTGTCCGACCAGTGGATGTATCATTCCCGCTTATACGCGGCGGCCAGCTATGTAAAGACCCGGGACGATTTGGATCTGATCCAATTGAACTCCTTCGGCTGCGGACTGGACGCCGTCACCACCGATCAGGTCAATGATATCCTGTCAGGCTCCGATAAAATCTATACCTGTTTAAAGATCGACGAGGTGAACAATCTGGGCGCCGCCAGAATCCGCATCCGTTCCCTGCTCTCCGCCATTCAGGTCAGGGAACAGAAGCATAAGGAACGGACGATTCGCTCCAGCGCTATTACGAAGGTGCAGTTTACGGAGAAAATGCGTAAAAACTATACGATTCTCTGTCCCCAGATGTCTCCTATTCATTTTGAGATTATGCAGGCAGGCTTCCGTGCCTGCGGCTACAACTTTGAAGTGCTGGATAACGACAACAGGCACGCGGTGGACGTGGGGCTGAAATACGTCAACAACGACGCCTGCTATCCGTCCCTTATGGTGGTAGGGCAGATTATGGACGCCCTGCTGTCCGGTAAATACGACGTCAACAGGGTTGCCATCATTATGACCCAGACCGGCGGCGGCTGCCGTGCTACCAACTATGTCGGCTTCATCAGGCGGGCCCTGGAAAAGGCGGGTATGCCGCAGGTTCCCGTTATTTCCTTAAATCTTGCGGGAATTGAAAGCAATCCGGGCTTCCACCTAAACGCCCAGCTTCTGATGCGCGCCGCCTACAGCGCCCTCTTCGGCGATATCTTTATGCGCTGCGTATACCGCATGCGCCCTTATGAGGCACACCCCGGCGATGTGGACGCACTCCACGCCAAATGGGTCGGGAGATGCTGTGAGTTTGTCTCCCGCAGGCATATGAACTACTTTACTTTCCAGAAAATGTGCAGGCAGATTGTGCGGGAATTCGACGCCATAGAGATTCAGGAAGACCTGCGCAAGCCCCGGGTCGGCATTGTGGGCGAGATTCTGGTCAAATATGCCCCCGCCGCCAACAACCATCTGGTAGAATTACTGGAAAGCGAGGGCGCCGAGGCGGTTGTGCCTGATCTGTTAGACTTTATGCTCTACTGCTTCTATAACCAGATTTATAAAGCCGATTATCTGGGCACCTCCCAGAAGACCGCGGCCGTGTCTAAAATCGGAATCTGGGCATTGGAAAAGCTGCGCGCCCCCGCTGCGAAAGAATTTGCCAGAAGCAAACACTTTGCGCCTCCGGTGAGTATTTATCAAATCGTGGATTACGCCAAACCCATCGTCAATATCGGCAACCAGACCGGCGAGGGCTGGTTCCTGACCGGTGAAATGGTAGAGCTGATCCACAGCGGCGTAAACAATATTGTCTGCACCCAGCCCTTTGGCTGTCTGCCAAACCATGTGGTAGGCAAGGGCGTTATCAAGGAATTGCGCAAGCGTTTCCCTCTTTCCAATATTGTGGCGATCGACTATGATCCCGGCGCCAGCGAGGTAAACCAGTTAAACCGAATTAAGCTGATGCTCTCCACGGCGCAGAAGAATCTGAAAAAGCAGCAATAAAGCCTGCGCCGCAAGACGCAGAATAAATAAAGAAAGCAGATGTAGGGGTTCTTACATCTGCTTTCTGACTACCAAATATTCATTATCCAACTGATAAAAGGAACAATCGAAGCTGCCGCCTTTAAGGAACCGCCCCATATCGTCCTCATCCAGATCTACCATGCACACGTAACATTCATAGTCCTCATCGTACTGGTAATTACTACAGGTATCGCAACAGCTCATCGTTCTTCCTGCCTTCCTTAATAAAAGGTTCTGTCCACCCTGCGGTTGACAAACTTAATCTTGCCCTTTACTTCCTCCCCCAGCTCCTGAATCGCCTCATCAGCTATCTCCTTCTGCAACTGATTGACGCAGAAAATACAGGCGGAAAACTTATCGCCGGAAAACCACTTAGGCTTCTCCCATTTCACAAAATAGGACACCCTGTATTTTAACAAAATTTTCTCTACCTTTTCTTTGGTTGCCATATCCGTTACCTGGCACCATTCCAATTCATTATGTACTTTAACCTTCTGATATGCTGTTTCCATATTCTCTCCATAATCCAACCGTGATATCTGTACTGCCTAAATTATATCTCACTTTAATGAATTGTGCAATTCCCGATTTTGCCCCCGCTTTTCAGGTGATTTTCATCTGGCGGCGCCCGCCATACTTCACGTTGCATTTGTTCCGCTTTTATGATATGTTGGATACGGAACGCAATTTACTATTTTTCAGAAAGACGAGGATTTCATATGCCTATCAAAGTCGCAGATTCACTGCCGGCAACGGCCGTATTGGAGAACGAAAATATATTTGTGATGACGGAGTTTCGTGCCATGCATCAGGATATCCGTCCGCTTAACGTGTTGATTCTGAATCTGATGCCGACTAAGATTGTGACGGAAACTCAGCTTTTGCGCAAGCTTTCCAATACGCCCCTGCAGGTCAACGTAGAATTTCTACAGACCGCCAGCTATCAACCGCAGCATGTAGATTCCAATCATCTGGAGTCTTTTTATACTACCTTCGATCAGGTTAAGAACCGTAAATTCGACGGCATGATTATCACCGGCGCCCCTCTTGACTATATCCGATTCGAGGACGTCACTTACTGGGAGGAAATCTGTGAAATCATGGAATGGGGCAAAACCCATGTGCACTGCACCCTGCATCTGTGCTGGGGAGCTTTTGCGGCGCTCTATTATTTCTACGGCTTAAAGCGCTACGATTTGGACGAAAAGCTATCCGGCGTATACGCCCATAAGATTGTGAAAAGGACTTCCCCGCTCTTTCGGGGCTTTGACGATATCTTCTATGCGCCCCAGTCCCGTGCAATGGGCATCGCACAGGAGGAAATTGCCACGGCGCCGGATCTGGAGCTGATGGCCATCTCCGATGAAGCAGGCGTTACGATCGTCAAAACCACCGACAGCAGGCATTTCTTCATCACCTGCCACCCGGAATATGACGCCGACACCTTATCCCAGGAATATTTCAGAGACTTGGAGAAAGGCTTGAATCCTAAGATTCCCGCCAACTATTTCCCCGATGACGATCCCACAAAGCCGCCCATCGTCAACTGGCGCTCCACAGGACAACTGCTCTATTCCAACTGGCTGAACTATTATGTGTATCAGACTACTCCTTACGATATTCGGAATATCTAGGCGTTTGCGAGACTCATCCGTAATGATCTGTTCAGAATATCCGGTGTGCTGACCTACACCAGGCGATTGGGAAATCTACAGATATTCCCGCATGAACTCCTCTTCCGACACGATCCGTATCCCCAATTCCTTCGCCTTTTTATTTTTAGAGGAGGCGGAGGCGGTATCGTTATTGATCAGGCAGGCGGTTTTACCTGTAACGCTTCCGGTCACTTTACCGCCCTTTGCCTCGATCGCTTCCTTTAACGCGCTGCGGTTCTCATAATGCTCCAGACTGCCGGTAATCACAAAATTCATGCCGGCAAGGGTCTGGCTCTCCTCCTCAGCCGGTTCCTCGGCTATGGTAATCTCCGGCAATAAGCGTTTTAACTGCTCCATCCGCTCCTGATTGCGGAAAAAGGAATAAATACCGGCCGCAATGACGTCTCCTACGCCGTCGATTGCGCTCAGTTCTTCCGGCTCCGCCGCGCATAAGGCGTCCAGATTATATCTAAAATGCTTACAAAGCGTCTTGGCATTTGCCACCCCGATATTCTCGATTCCCAGCCCGTAAATCACCCTTGGAAGGGTGGTATTCCTTGCCCGTTCAATGCTCTCCATCAGATTTTGATATGATTTCTCCCCAAATCCTTCCATCTGCGTAATTTCCTGTTCATACCGCGCCAGCTTGAACAGATCCGCAAACTCATGCAGAAATCCCTTCGCCAGAAACTTCTCCAGCGTAGATTCCGAAAGGCCGTCCACATTCATGGCGTCTCTGCTCACAAACAGCGTAAAAGACTTAATCTTTTTGGCGTCGCAGGAAGGATTATTACAGTAAAGGGACTGCACCTCGTTTACCTGACGTATCTGGGTGGGCTGCCCGCAGACAGGACAGATTTCCGGAATCTTCAGGGTATCGCTTCCAGTCAGATTCTCCGCGATCTGCGGAATAATCATATTGGCTTTATAGACCGTAATGTGATCCCCGATTCCCAGCTTCAACCCCCGCACAATACTGATATTATGCACGGAAGCACGGCTGACGGTAGTGCCCTCCAGCTCCACCGGCTCAAAAATCGCCACCGGATTGATCAGTCCCGTGCGGCTGGCGCTCCACTCCACATCGGTGAGCACGGTTTCCCTCAGTTCGTCCGCCCATTTGAAGGCAATGGAATCTCTGGGGAACTTTGCCGTTCTTCCTAAGGATTGTCCATAGCTGATATTCTCATAGGTTAAGACCAGCCCGTCGGAGGGAATATCGTAAGTCTCTATCTTCTTCTCAAAATCGCTGACCGCACTCAGAATCGTATCCGGTTCCACCCGGCGGTACTCTACCACATCGAAGCCCTGCCTGCTTAAGAAAGCAAACTGCTCCTCTCTGGAGTCGAAGAAATCCACCCCCTCCGCTTTCACCAGACTAAAAGCGTAGAATTTCACGTTTCGGCGGGCAGTAATTTCATTGTTCAACTGTCTGACGGAACCGCTGCATAAATTACGGGGGTTTTTATATTTAGCGTCCGCTTCCCCGATCCGGCGGTTAATCTCCTCAAAATCGCTGTAACTGATAACGGCCTCGCCGCGCAGAATCAGTTCCCCCTGATAGGGAATGGACAGCGGTACATTCTGAAATACCTTCGCATTATTGGTGATTACCTCCCCCACCTCGCCATTTCCACGGGTGACCGCCTTTGCAAGTTTTCCTGCAAAATAGGTCAGTACAATCGTTAATCCGTCTAATTTCCAGGACAGCAGCGCCTCTCTTCCATTGAGCCAATCGCGCAGCTCCTCTCTGTCCTTCGTCTTGGCCAGCGAAAGCATGGGCGTCTCATGTCTTTCCTTGGGAAGCTCCTCTACCGCCTCATATCCGACTTGCATGGTCGGGCTGTTTGCTAAGATAACACCCGTTTCTTCTTCCAGCGCCGTCAGTTCGTCATACAATCTGTCGTATTCCAGGTTGCTCATCACTTCCATATCTTGTGCGTAATAGGCTTTCGAAGCGCTATTGAGAATAGCCGCCAGTTCTTTCATACGAGCCGTCTTGTTTTGATCCATAACAATCACCTGCCGTTTTCCATACTTTTTACATCACGGGTTCCTTTAAGCCGCATTTGGCATAAAGACCCTGCATTTCCTGCCGCGTCAGTTCCCGGTATTCCCCCGGTTTCAGCTTTGCAAGATTTACGTCAATAACACGTGTTCTTTTTAAAGAAGCCACCTCGTACCCCTCCGCCTTGCACATACGCCGTATCTGTCTGTTAATGCCCTGCGTCAGAACCATTCGTATGGTTTTGGGATCGATCTGCTCAATCTTGCAGGGACGGGTGACAAGCTCCAATTCCTTCAGGTAGATTCCCTGCCGCATATGCTCCAAAGCCTCCGGCGTCCATGCCTTAACGGCCTTGACGATATACTCCTTCTCATGTCCATTGGCGCCGCGCATCATGGCGTTGATCAGATCTCCGTCGTTGGTCATCAGCAAAAGGCCTTCCGATTCTTTATCCAGACGCCCCGCGTAGGTTACGCGAATCGGATATCGAACCTCCTGCGTCACTATTTTATCCGCATGGGCGTCCCGTTCCGTACAGGTCACTCCTACCGGCTTATAATATGCCAGCACCACTTTCCTGTCCGGGCTGCAGACCCGCCTGCCGCGAACCGTCACCAGATCCTTCTGCGTCACTTTTAAGCCCCGATCCGCCGTCTGGCCGTTTACGGCTACGACGCCCTGTTCGATCAGCTTATCCGCGTCCCTTCTGGAACAGATTCCGCAGGCCGCCAGATATTTATTCAACCGCATTTCCTCCATCCTTTACACCTCCTGCCTTTCCGTCCCTATTCCGTACCGGTTTTTGTATACTCTTCCGTGCCCTGCGCAGCGTCCGGCGTTCCTGTGCCCTCCACGCCGTGCTTTAACAGAAATTGTCTCCACATTTCATAATGCTGGGCATACAGATGCACGCCGTCAAAGGTATAATCTTCCTTCAGGAACCCGTCTTCGTCTGTAAACAGCGGATTGCTGTCCAGATAAAAAATATCGGTTCCGTTTGCCAGCGTAGCGGAGGCGGCGTTCTTATCATTGATATTGATATTGTTGAACTCTGACTCCAGATCATCTTTCTCCCTGCTCACGTGCAGATTCGCCATAATATATATGACGGCCTCCGGCTGCCATTGCCGAATCTGCTCCACCACCTCGCGGTACTGTTCCAGATACATCTGGGTATTGCCATATCCCAGCTCATTCATACCGAGCATCAGATAGATTTTACCATATTGTTTCTCCCGCAGCACCTGATTTAAATTTACTTTTTTGCCCGTCCTTTGCTCGGTAACTCCTTCCTCCCCTAAAATCTTAAAGATCGTCATTCCGTTTTCGCAATAAAAGTCCGCGCCGTCCAGTCCCGCGTAATCTGATATGCCAAGCGTTCTGGAATCCCCAAGGAATGCCGCGTCGTTAAAATAACTGGTGTTTTCTATCGTATAAGCATACTCTGTGGTCATGGCCACCCTGCCCGCGTCGGAATAATATGGGGAATCGGTCTGCCGGGGTTCATAAGAGACAAATCGGGTTATCCCCGTCCGCGCCGCGGAGGAAGCCTGCCGGACTTCACCGTTTTGCGCCTCACCCTCTGATGCGGCTTTCTCTATCTCACCCTCTGATGCCAGCTCCCCTGTCTCGCCTTCTGATGCCAGCTCTCCTGTCTCCTCCTCTGAGATAAATCCCTCCGGCACAAGCGCCCCTCCGTCGGCTTCAACCGCCTCGGCGGCAATTTTCCAGCCTGCGGGAAGAATGGCGCTGGCAAGCTCATCTGAGCACAGCATTGCCCCAAGGACAGTAACGACCAGCAAAAGCAAATAAGGGCAGCGATACAAAGCTTCTTTTTTTATATCCTTTCCCGCTATGCCGTTTTCTATGTTTTCCTCTATATCTTTCTCTATGTCTTTCTCTGTCGTATTCATCGAATGTTTCCCTGCCGTTTTATCTGTTGCACGGTACTTGCGAAGCCTGTTCTTAGCTGTGGGACTGCGCAGTTAGAATCTGAAATACAGAAACGGATTGCTGCTCCCTGCTATCAGTTCCCGGACGGACAGCCAGAAGATCAGGAGCAGAATCAGCAGGCCAAACCATCTGTCCTTCCATTTATGATACCATCTTACGGGATAGGGCGTGGCAAACAGGACGCAGGCTGCCAGCAGTATACCATATTCCCGCAGATATCTCATCACCTGCGCCGTTCCCACCATGGCTCCGCCGCTATGTATGCCAAGCATATTCCCCAGATAAGCTCCAAGCTGCTCCCAGTCCGTAACGGCAAAGATCACCCATGTCACGGGGATTAATACCAACGTATATACATGGCCGAGTATTTTCGTCCGCTCCAGCCGCCTGCCCAGCCCCAGCTTCTCTATCGCCAACAGCAGGAAAAAGGAAACGCCCCACAGCACGAAATTCCATGCGGCTCCATGCCAAAGCCCGGTAAGCGTCCATACTGCCAACAGATTACAGAGGGTTCTGACCCGACCCTTCCGATTGCCTCCCAGGGGGATATAGACATATTCCTTAAACCAGCTTCCCAAGGTCATATGCCATCTGCGCCAGAAATCCGAAATGGATTTAGAAGCGTAGGGATTCTCAAAGTTGCGGGGAAGCCTGAAGCCAATCATTCTTCCCAGTCCCATGGCCATCACGGAGTATCCCCAGAAATCGAAATAAATCTGAAAGGAATAGGCGGCGGCGCCAAGCCATGCCGCCGCCGGACTCAGATTGCCCGCCCCCGCCGTCATCATCGTATCCCACAGCGTACCGATCTGGTTGGCCAGCAATACCTTAAGCCCCAACCCCGCCGTAAATAGCTTCAGGCCGTTTTCCAAGTCCCCGGCCTGCACGCGCCGTTCCCGCATCTGCTCTTTAATCTCTCCATACCGCACAATCGGCCCGGCCACAAGCTGCGGGAACATACTCACATATGCGGCAAATTCAATCGGCCCCGGCGGCTGCTTAATGGTTCCCCGATAACAGTCTATCTGACAGGAAATCATCTGAAACATATAAAAGCTGATTCCCAGCGGAAGAGCCAGCGATAACAGCGGCGCATATTCCCGCCCTGCCAGCCTGTTGATCGTGCCCGCAGCGAAATCCCAATACTTAAACGTAAACAAGATTCCCAGGTCAAAAAGCAACGCGATAGCCAGCGCCCTTTTGCGTCTCCTGTCCGCCTGCCGCTTTCGTTTTGTCCGGGGACCCTTAGGCTCCCAGAAGCGATATCTGCACAGGGCATAGTTAACCAAAATGGAAAAAATAAGCAGCAGAACATAATAAGGTTCTCCCACTCCATAAAAAATCAGGCTTCCTGCTACTAATATTATATTACGATATTTTGCACGAACAAGCAAATACAGTATCATAAAAATCGGTAAAAACCGAAACAAAAACTCCACGCTGGAAAATAACATCGCTCCTGCCCCCTGCACAAATGAAATATCAAGCTTTTACTTCTCCCCGGACAAAATCACAAAGGATTGCGCCCCCAGTAAATAAGAGCGTCCCTTCCATTCTCCGGTTCCGATCTCATACTGTTTCTTCCAGGGCTCCTGTGCGAAATCGCTTAACGCGATCTCTTCCTCCTGCCCGGAGGGATTGCACAGCATCAGCAGCTTTCCTCTTTGGTAAGCAAAGCTTCTCTGCTCCTTAGAAGCATATCGAATCTTCAGGTTGGCATGGTCCTGAAAATCCGCGTACCTTCTGCGTACTGCCAGAAGGTCCCGAACCGTATGAAGCAGAGAATCCGCCCTCTTCTCCTGCGCCGCCACAGTGGGCGCGTCCTCGCCCTGCTCCACCGGAAGATACAGCTTTTCGGGCGCCGCTGTGGAAAAGCCGCAGTTGATACCGTTATCCCACTGCATCGGCGTGCGGGAACCAGTTCGGGTATACCCGCCCTCCTTAGAGGGCAAATCCTGATAATTCATTCCAATCTCATCTCCATAATAGAGAAAAGGCGCTCCGGGCATGGTGAACAGAAAAGCATAAGCCAGCTTCAGTTCTCTCTCTTCCAAATGACAGGCGGCGCGCACCATATCGTGATTACCGGTGATAAGGCAATAAAGCCCCTGATCCTTAATCGCTTCATATTGAGGCAGATATTCCTCCAGAAAATCAGAAATCCTCCGCCTGCTGTCCCTCTTAAAGAAGCTGTCGTCCCGTCCTGAGGCGTCATAATCACGCATCAAAAGATGATAGCCGTTACCCGCCCAGTCTAAAAAGAAATCCATCTGAAAGCCTGCCATACCGATGGCAGACGTGGGACGATTCCATTCGGATACAAAAACCGCGTCCGGATACTCCTCCTGTACCCTTGTAATCATATCGCGCCATACCTTACAGGTGCCGCTCTTAACCGCATCGTCGTTCTTGACCAGAGAATCCGCCATATCCACCCGAAAGCCGTCGCAGCCCTTCGCAAGCCAATAGCGCATAATCTCAATGACGGCCGCTCTGGTAGCCATACAATCCGGGTGGTCGAGCGGCTTCTGCCAGGACTCCTCCGGCTTTAAGAAACCGTAATTCAAAGCCGGCTGGCACTTAAAATAATTGAGCACATAGGCTCCGTTTCTCTCACATTCTCCCGCGATGTAAGGGAACCCCTCCGCTCTCTGAAACCAGCTATCCGTCCAGATATAACGCCCGGAATATTCATTTTGCTCCCTCTTAGCGCTCTCAATAAACCACGGATGTTCCTCCGAGGTATGTCCCGGTACCAGATCTAACAGAATATGCATTTTCCTTGCATGTACTTCCCCAAACAGCCTGCACAGTTCCTCCTCCGTCCCATAGCGTTCCGCCACCTTTCGATAATCCCGCACATCATATCCCGCGTCCTTAAAGGGCGAGTCATAGCAGGGATTCAGCCAGACGGCGTTGCAGCCCAATCCCCTAATATAATCCAGCTTTTCTATGATACCGTTGAAGTCACCGATACCGTCCCCGTTAGAATCCATAAAGGATTGAGGATAAATTTCATAAAAAACCGCTTCTTTTAACCATTCTGTCATATGCTTTCTCCACTCCGCGTTATTTTATTTTCGAAGCCCCTTCGGATAATGATTTTTCATCTGCCCGCCGGAGGCCTTGCCGAACCCTATGGAATAACCGGCATAGGTCAACAGATACCAGCCCTTTTCTTCCCCGCAGGCCAGACTCTCCCCGTGCAGATAACGGGTTGCCTCTTCCCTGGTCAGTTCTTTTCTTTGTTCCGTCTCCTGCGGCTGCAATGCCATCGCCAGCGCGTGCGCCGGTTCCAGCCGGTTCTTCTTATCCGATGCCAGATGCAGGCCGGGTCTGACGACCTTAAGCCCTTGTAAGGAAATCATCTGTCCCGGCGTCAGATAAATCTGCTCCCCAAAGCGCTGCAGCGTACCGCCCTGCCTGCCAATCCAGCCCCCAGACAGCCCCAGGCCGGTTTCTAAGAAGCGGGATACCGTCTCTTCCAGCCGGTCATGGCTGCCGGCGCTTCCAGGTCCGCCGACAGCCGTTGGAAACCAACTCCCCTCCTTGCGCAGCACGGCGATGTAATGCCCCTCCCCCTTCAGCTTATGGGGAAAAAGGCGCATGGTATGCTCCAGCCCTTCCACGGGGCGCTTTGTCCAATCAGGCCGTCCCGCTTCAAAGGCCGGATCACAGGGCGTTTTCTCTATGGAAAATTCCGGGTGTGTCTCGATAAAGCGGCTGATTACGCCTTCATTCTCCTCCGGCGCAAAGGTGCAGGTGGAATATACCAGCCTGCCTCCCGGTTTCAGCATCTTTGCCGCCTGTCCCAGAATCATCTGCTGCCTTTCGGCGCACATTTGTACCTGCGCAGGACTCCACTCTGCAACGGCGGCAGGCTCTTTTCGAAACATTCCCTCCCCGGAGCAGGGCGCGTCTACCACAATCCCGTCAAAGAATACAGGGAAAAACGCCGCCATACGCTCCGGCGTCTCATTGCACACTACGCAGTTTTTAACGCCCATCCTCTCGATATTCTGCGCAAGGATCTTAGCCCGGTTCGGTATGATTTCATTGGAGACAAGCAAGCCCTGTCCCTTCATTCTGCCTGCAATCTGGGTGCTTTTTCCCCCAGGGGCAGCGCACAAATCCAATAAAATCTCCCCCGGCTGCGGATTCAGCACCTCCGCCACCGCCATGGCGGATGGCTCCTGTATATAATAGACTCCCGCCTCATGCAGAATATGCCTGCCGGGCTGTTCACTGCCGTCATAATAACAGCCTTCCCCCGCCCAACTGATTTGCTCCAGCGCGAAGGGCAATTGCCGCATCAATTCTTCTCTGTCTGTTTTCAGGGGATTCCAGCGCAGCCCATAATACCGTTCCTGTTCATAGCTTTGCCTGAAAGCCTCATATTCTGTCCCCAGAAGACCTTTCATGCGTTGCTCAAAGGCTTCCGGTAACTGTATCCTCTCCCGCATCTTCTTATCCATCCCGTTTCTTTTCCTGAAAATCTATTTCGGGGAAAACTTTTATCAATGAATCTATACTAATGTTTCTCCCCTTTTCTGTCAACGGCGAACGGCGGATAGCATTTGACCTTTTTCTTGCATACCGCTGTTAAATCGTATATAATACATCTGTTATACACACGCAAGACCGTCTTTTTCTATAGATAAACTTGCACAACACACAACAAAACCGAGAGAGGGGACACACTATGACATCGCAGATTTGTATTCTGATTTCCATTCTGATCTATCTGGGCCTGATGATCTACATCGGGGTACGCTACTCCAAAAACAATACGCAGGCGGACGACTTTTATCTGGGCGGACGTAAATTAGGCCCGTTGGTTACCGCTATGAGCGCGGAAGCCTCAGACATGAGCAGCTACCTGCTTATGGGGCTGCCAGGGCTCGCCTACATATCCGGTATCGCCGATGTGGGCTGGACCGCAATCGGCCTGGCGCTGGGCACCTATGCCAACTGGCTTTTCGTATCCAGACGTATCAGACGCTATTCCAGCACGATCGGCTCCTTTACCATTCCGGAATTTTTCTCTAAAAGATACGGCGACGACAAGCATCTTCTGACCTGTATCGCCGCCGTCGTAATCGTAATTTTCTTCGTACCCTACACCGCCTCCGGCTTTGCCGCCTGCGGTAAATTGTTCAGCACCTTATTCGGCATGAACTATATGCTCGCCATGCTGCTCAGCGCCGCTATCATCGTGTTATACTGCACCTTGGGCGGCTTCCTTGCGGTCAGCACCACTGACCTGATGCAGAGCGTTACCATGACCATCGCCCTTGTAATCGTGGTGGGCTATGGCGCCGTGGCTGCCGGCGGATTAGACGCTGTAGCAGCAAACGCCCGGGAGCTTCCCGGCTACCTGAGCATGGTTCAGACCTATGTGGCCGACACCGCTTCCTCCAAGCCGTATACGCCCCTGACCATCGTATCCACTATGGCCTGGGGTCTCGGCTACTTCGGCATGCCCCATATTCTTCTGAGATTTATGGCGATTCAGGATGAAAAGAAGCTGAAATTATCCAGAAGAATCGCCACCGTATGGGTGGTAATTTCCATGTCTGTGGCTATTCTGATCGGTATCGTGGGCTATGGTATGTCTAAGGCCGGCGTGATTCCGGTACTGGAGGGCAGCAACTCCGAAACCATTATCATTCAGATTGCTTCCGTGCTCAGCTCCCATGGCGTGATTCCGGCGTTGATCGCGGGCGTAATCCTCGCCGGAATCCTTGCCGCAACCATGTCCACCGCGGATTCCCAGCTTCTGGCGGCGGCCTCCAGCATTTCCCAGAATCTGGTGCAGGATTTTGGCCGGAAAAAATTAGAGGCGAAGACCTCTCTGTTAATCGCGAGAGCGACCGTTATTGTAATTTCCCTGATTGCAGTATTTATTGCGAGAGATCCCAACAGCTCCATTTTCACCATCGTATCCTTCGCCTGGGCAGGATTTGGCGCAGCCTTTGGACCGGTCGTGCTGCTCGCCCTGTTCTGGAAACGTTCTAACAAGCAGGGGGCTCTGGCAGGCATGATTGCCGGCGGCGTCATGGTCTTTGTATGGAAATACGGCATCGCCACGCTGGGCGGCGCCTTTGCAATCTATGAATTGCTGCCCGCCTTCATCATCGCGCTGCTTGTCAACGTAGCGGTATCTCTTGCTACCGCCGCTCCTTCTGAGGAAATCGTCAAAACCTTTGAGGAAGTGAAGCAGTCCGTAACTAAATAATTCACTTCTCTTCCAGCATCTTATAGCCGTCTGTTTTCTGCTCCAAAAGAAAACGGCCGGCTATATTTTATTATTTCCTAAAATATTTTATATTTTAGGAAACCATGTTTTTTGTATCCATTTACAGGCGTTTTTCATCATTTTGCTTCTCATTTTTATTATTTTATAAATTTTTTTACATATAATTGACGAAAAGGTATTTTTTGTCTATAATTTAGTTAGGAAAATTATTTTACATTTATATAAAATGTACTGTATCGGAGGTATTACGACATTGTTACATATTACTTCACTGAACGACGGTCTGGAAATTTTTAAGGCTCTCGGTTCCGATGTGCGGATCGAAATTCTCAATATTTTACTGGAAAACAACAACATGAGCATGAACGAGCTGGCGTCGCGCTTAAACATCACTAACGGCGCGCTCACCAGCCATATTAAGAAGCTGGAGGGCTGCGGCCTTATTAAGACCTCCAGTGAATCCATGGGGCATGGCAACCAGAAAATCTGCTCCATACATTTAGATAAAATTTTAATCGATTTAGAGAAGCAGGAAGATTTCCAGAATGTATACAGCACGGATATCAAGGTGGGACATTATGCCAATTACCGTATCTGCCCTACCTGCGGACTCGCCTCCGACAAGGCTCTGATCGGCGAGGTAGACGACCCCAGATACTTTGACCACCCGGATCGTTACAGTGCGGATATCCTCTGGTTCACCAAGGGCTTTGTGGAATATAATATCCCCAATTTTATCCCCAGCTTCCAGAAGATTACGCAGCTCACCATTTCAGCGGAGTTAAGCTCCGAGGCTCCCGGCGTCAATAATGTGTGGCCTTCCGATATCAGCTTCTATCTCAATGACGTATGTATCGGCAACTGGCTCTCTCCCGGAGATTTCGGTGATTCCCGCGGCTTGTTCACCCCGGACTGGTGGTTCCCCAACTGGAACCAATACGGCCTGCTGAAGCTACTTGTAATCAATAAGAAGGGAACTTATATCGACGGTTTAAAAATATCAGATGTTACTATCGATCATTTCCAGTTAGATTATCGAAGCAGTATGCGTTTCCGCATGGCGGTAGATGACGACGCGGCGCACATAGGCGGGCTTACCATCTTCGGCAAAACCTTCGGCAATTACGGACAGGACATCAAGGTCAACATTCACTACGCTCCCATGGATGAGGCACAATAGTCACAAAAATAATTCTATACAAAAAAGGCTCCGAGGGATTTCCCTCAGAGCCCTTTTTCATGTCAAATCAATACTTGACGCCCCAGACGCTTTCGTTATTGCCTACCGCGCTGAAGGTCATCACCTGCGTACCGGCTTCATCGTTCATCTGGCAGAATACCCCGCTATAGCTTACATCACCATAGGTAATATTCATGTAACAAGTGTTATCTTTATATTCCCAACTACCTGTTATTCCATCTCCGTATACCTTGCCGTTTTCCTCTAAGTACAGGATAAAGGGTTCTGCAATATTGGCGTCGATAGCCGTTCCCTGATTAATCACGTAATATCTGCCTGCCATATCCGCCATCTCATATCCGCTCCCGCTTACAGTCTCGCCGTCCGTCGCATAAGGCAGCATACAGGGCCAGCCTTCTTCATTGACGATGAACTGATGGACACGAGGTTCATGCTCCTCTGTTTTATTATCAAATCTGGTATGGTTGACAATATACTTCTTACCGTCGTCATCGATGAACGCGGAATTATGGCCGGTAGCCATATACGCCATCTCCAGACTCGGCAGATAGTAGTTGCCGGATAATTTCAGTCCATAGGTATTATGCTCAGGATTGGTGGTATCCAGCGGATACTCGCCGTTCATATCCACATAATCCCCGTCTATCGTCTCAGAACGGAATACCCGGATCTGATAACCGCCCTCTCTCGTAAGGGAGCCGTAGGACACAAACAGATAATAGTAACCGCTCTCCTCATCATATAAGATGTAAGGTCCCTCAATGGAACTGTGGTTCCCCCCTAACAATCTCTTGCCAAAATAGGTATCCACCCTATTTTCCTCATCGGCTTCCGGATGAATCACTTCGCCTGTCTCCGCGTCCAGCTCCAGCAGATACATACCGCCTGACCAGGAACCGTATACCATCCACAGCCTGCCATCCTCATCATACAATACGGTGGGGTCGATAGCGTTGGGATATTCATTGTAATTATACTCGTTGCTCTTCTTGATATAAGTATCCTTGGCGGTCTCCCTGTCCACATACTCCGTCACATCGGTACTGTCTAACGTCTCCGCCGTAAAGCCGGAATAAATCAAAGCACCCTGCCATTCATAAGGCCCGTCAATATTCTCGCTGGTGGCATAGCACAGATTAGAGGCGTTCCATGTAGAGGAGGTACAGAAATACAAATAATAAAGCCCGGTAGCTTCATTGTAGATTACATCCGGCGCCCATACGTGCCAGCCCCTGTCGTCGGTAGGGATAACGCTGTTTTTGCTGCCCGCATAAGCAAAAGCCTCGTCATTCGCCATCAGTTCATAATAAATCGCATCTTTTACTTTATAACCGTCCCCAATCGACGTCCATGTCCGCAGATCCTCAGATACCGCCGTGGACATATGGGAACCGAAGATGTAATATTTGCCGTCCGCCTTAATAATCGACGGATCATGCACACTGACTCCCGCTTCGATCTTAGCGGTAATAATGCCGTCATAGCTGACCGTATAATCCAAATCCGCGGGAGCTTCCTCCGCAGTGTCCTCTTCTGCCTGCGCCGAATCATCGCCGTCGGTATCCTGATTCTCCTGTTTGGCGCCGCAGGCCGTAAGCCCAAACAGTACGGATACCCCCAATACGCAGGCAAGCAATGCCTTTCTTTTCATCATAATCCTTCTCCTTTTAATTGCCTGTTGAATAGGCTATTTCATAACCACCAATTATACTATATCAGAAACGCTCCTTATCTTCAATCTTTTATTTACGTTTTTGTAAAATATTTTATTATTTTATATATTTCATATTAAAGGAAATCCGGCTTCCTTTTCCCAAATCTTTTCCCTTGCAGGGAACCGTCTCACTCGTTGGTGGCAATATCGATTCTGCGCAGTTTCTCAAACAGGATTTCTTCCTCTGTGGGCAGATCCTCAGAAGCCTCCAGTTGCTGCCTGACCTGATACATCTGCTTATCAATGGAGGCAATCTGTTCCGCGCATGCTGTCAGCTGCTCCACAATTTCCTGCTGGTTCGGTATTTCCTGCTTGTATTTCATCTGATGCTCCAGGCTTGCCCAGAAATCCATCGCAATGGTGCGAATCTGTACCTCGACCGCCATATTCTTGGTCCGGTCGGAGAAAAACACCGGCACGCTGACGATCATGTGATAGCTGCGGTAGCCGTTGGGCTTGGGATTCTTAATGTAATCCTTTCTCCTGATGACGGTGATATCATCCTGTTTCGCCAGCGCGTGAGCCAAAACATAGATGTCGTCTACATAGGAGCACACTACCCGGATACCCGCCACATCATACAAGTTCTCTTCCACGTTCTCTACCGTAAAATCAAGCCCTTTCCGGGCAAGCTTCTCCATGATGCTGGTGCTGCTCTTTAAACGGGAATTGATGGAAGTAATGGGATTACGCTGATACCGCACATTAAATTCAGAATTCAGCACGTCAAATTTAGTGCGTATTTCCTTAATCGCGCAGCTATATCGCATTCTCATCTCCCTGTAATCTACCACCGTGCCCGCCATTTTCCTGCGTTGATCATAAATTGCCTGATCCACATTTGGAATGACCATAGTTTGTGTATCCTCCGCGTCCTGACTCATCTCATCTAACGGAAAAAAGGGATTACCGCTCATTTTCTTTTGTCCTCCAATAATAACAGTTGTTTTTAATTCCATGCAGGAAATCCTGCTTTTCCAAGCGCAAATCCTGCACGCTTTTTACTTCGCTCAACCTATCATATCTCATAAAATATCCAAAAACAATTAACGGATTCTTAATTTACTATAAAAGTCCTGATAATGCTTCCCCGGCGCAAAAACTTCCGCAGGCTGAACCAGCCTGCGGAAGTTCTATGTCGCTCTATTCGTTTCCCGCCGCCTGCGTTAAAACCGGGAGCCGTTTCCATTCCACGCGTACGTACCGTCGTTACCGGGACAGGAATACTGTCCGCCGCCACCGTATGTGATATCCTTCAGCGCCGCGTATAATTCCGCGTCTGTCATATAAATATAAGGATTGACCCAGAAAACAGACACGATACCCAAGGTAACGCTTCCTAAAATCAGCCAGCCCAGGAAGGACAGATCCAACACAAAAGCGTTCCACTTATTGCCCGTCATCATCTGTTTACTTACGGCAAACGCTTCCTTCGAGTCCAGTTCCGGGTGCTCCGCCATAATATACGGGATCATTCGGTATTCATAAGCCTTCACAATCCCCGGTATGACCAGCAGCAGCGACCACAGCGCCGTATATAACCCTTTTAAAAACATCGTCTTGACCACATTCAGATAAGAGTGGGTAAAGGCAAATCCCAGTTCACCCAAATCCGCTTTCCGGTAATGGCTGACAACGAAAAAGCGATGGGCACCCACCCGCAGGGGCGCAAAAACGAAAATATCCAGCATCACCGCCGCTATCATAATCACCATAAAAATAATGATAAATAAAGTCAGATAACTCATCAACTGCGTTATTTGCGCAAAGCTCATATTGCCCATATTGCCCGTATTATCAGTAGAATAGGAATAACCGCTGCGGCCGCCTCCGAAGGATGCTCCCACATCACCGCCTATCACGCTTAAAAGCAGCGCCGCCAATACCATTTTCCAGTAATTGAACTTGAAATACTTCTTCGCGTTCTCTTTTAATTCCGCTCTTGTCCACATAGACAACTCTCCTCTCACATGTGTATAGATGCTCTTCATGGCAAATCATTTTTAATTACTCTAATATACTATGTGATAAAATGCAATATAAAACTTTATTTTTAATATTTTCTTCTCCAGTCTCCTCCGCCCTTATGTTTCCTTCCTGTCCGCAAAGGTCACCGTAATCTCCGTTCCCTTTCCTACTTCGCTGACCAGCGAAATATGAGCCTCATGAGCCGCCACAATGTGTTTTACAATGGCGAGCCCCAGTCCGGTCCCTCCGGTAGACTTGGAGCGGCTTTTATCCACCCTGTAAAACCGTTCGAAAATGCGTTCCTGACTTTCCATAGGGATCCCGATTCCCGTGTCCCGCACCCGCAGGACGGGCTGTTCCCCCGCCATTTCCACCGTGACAAACACAGAGCCGCCTATATTGTTATAACAGATGGCGTTATCGCAGAGGTTATAAATCAATTCCTCAAGCATCTGCCTGTTGCCCTGAATGGTGCAGGGGCTTCCCTCTATGGATAGAATCACGCCGTGCTCCTCCGCACGAATTTGCAGCATCTCCACGCTGTCCTGCGCAAGCTCATAGAGATTGATTTCCTCAAAGGGCTCCTCCTCCTTCATCACATCCAGCTCGGACAATCGGATAATATCATTGATCAGAGTCAGCAGCCGATTGGCGCTCTGATGAATCCCGGCGGCAAAGCGAACCGCGTCCTCTCCCGCCGCCATACCGTTCTCAATCAGCTCCGAGTATCCGGAGATGGCCGCCAAAGGCGTCTTCAGCTCATGGGACACATTGGCGGTAAATTCCTGTCTCATATTGGCATTGCTTAAGATCGCCTCATGCTGCGCCTTGATGGTTTCCGCAAAGGGCACCAGCTCCTCGTACACATTGGCATCCTCTATATGATCCATGTCCGCCGCCATTTGTTCGATAGGTGAGACCAGACTTTTGGTCAGATACCGGGACAAGGCCAGACACACCACCAGAAGTAAAATCAGCGTCCCTATAAATACCGGCAGGGAACGGTACAAAATACTCCAGATGCTATGGGACTCCCTCGCCACACGCAAAATACTCCCGTCTTCCAGCAGCAGGGCGTAATAAAAGGTATTTCTTCCCTTGGTGGAAGACTGGCGCACCGACTGCCCTTCCCCGTATTGTATGGCGTCCCGCACCTCCGGCCGTTCCAGATGATTATCCATGGCCGTCCTGTCGGCGTCGCTTTCATAGAGCACATCGCCGTCAGCGCTGATCACGGTAATACGCATATCCTCCTTCTGATAACTGCCCTCGTCTGCCTCTCCCTGCACCCATTCGCTATTCTGCGCCAGCAATGAGGCGTAAAGCTTCAAATCCTCCAGTACCTGCGCCTGTAGAATGCGATAGAAGACAATCGTCATCAACAATACTGTGATGACAACCGCTATCGACGATATCAGGATTAACTGTTTATTGATTTTCTTTTTCACGCCGCATCCATGCCTTTCTGTCCGCCCGCGCGGCCTGCGCGCGGCGTCGGACGGTTACGATTCGATTACGCTGTCCAGAATATAACCCACATTACGGACGGTCTTAATCATTGCGCCCGCTTCGCCTAATTTCTGCCGCAGAGTCTTAATATGCATATCCAGCGTTCTGGATTCCCCCTGGAAATCCGTCCCCCATACCTGATTCAATATCTCATCTCTGCTTGTCACGATTCCCGCATGAAGCATCAAAAGCTTCAACAGCTCATATTCCTTATAGGTCAGCTCGCACAGCTTATGATCCACATAAACCGCATGTCTTTCCCTGTCCAGAAAAATTCTGCCGATGGACAGGCATTTATCCCCTTTATCCTCTCCGCTTCTCCGGAGCAGCGCCTTGACGCGGGAGATCATTTCCATGACCCCAAAGGGCTTAGTGAGATAATCGTCCGCCCCGATATCCAGCCCCTTGACCTTATCAATCTCCGTGGTTTTGGCAGTAACCAGTATAATCGGCGTTTTTCTGGTAAGGGAATTTTCCCGGAGCTTCCTGACAATCGTCAGTCCGTCCTCGTCCGGCAGCATGATATCCAGCAGAATCAGATTGGGTACCTTTATTTTTAAAGCCTGATAGAAGCTGCCTGCATTCTCATACACCGCCACATCATAACCGCTGTTTTTCAGGGAAAAGCTTTCTATTTCGCTGATATTCCTGTCATCTTCCACAATATAGATCGTACTCATCTGCCCTCACCTTTCTTATATGTTTCCGGGTACTCCCGGACGCTGACTCAGGATTTTTTCTCAGGAAGCGCATATTGCTGCAAATACGCTTCATATAAGGAACGGAATTTCTCCGGCTCCCGCTCTTTAATTTCTTCATGGTAGCCGTGCATTTCCAGAGAGTCCTCCCTGATCTGCACCATGCTGACCGCTATGTGCATACAGTGCGCCGCGATTCTCTCATAGCCGGTCACAATATCCGAGAGCAAAAAGCCCAGCTCTATGGTACATTTTCCTTTACGGAGACGTTTGACGTGCCGCTTTCTCACCTCTGCGCTCAGTTCCTCCACCACTGCCTGCAAAACCTCCACCTCGGATACCAATGCGGTATCCTCTTCCTGAAAAACCCGGAAAGAGGTAAGCAGAATCTGGCGGATCGCCCTGGTAAAAACTTCCAGTTCTTCCTGCGCTTTACTGGAAAAATGCATTTCCTTGCGCGCCATCTCCTCACAGGCCCTGACAATCCCCACCGCATGATCCGAAATCCGTTCAAAATCTCCGATGCTATGCAGATACAGGGTCAGGGAACGGCTGTCCCGCTCTGACAATTCCTTACCGGAAAGCTTCAACAGATAGGTTCCCAGCACATCTTCATAACGATCCACGTCCTCTTCCATCTGTACGACGCTGCAGACTGTCTCCTCATCATATTCCTTCAACAAGGTGACAGCCCTATTATACGACTCCTGAACCGTTTCCGCCATATGAAAAATAACCCGCCTGCACTGTTCCATAGCAACCGCCGGATTATTCATAAAACGGCTGTCAAGCACCTTAATATCTTCATCAATATAACGGGCAGCAACCTCCTCCGACGGTTCCTCCCGGACAGTCAGATAGGCCAGCTTCTCCAACAGGCCGGAAGCGGGAAGCAGTATACAGGTCGCAAAGACATTAAAAATCGTGTGTATCACGGCAATGCCGAAGGGCTGCGCCGCCCAGTCCATAAAGGAGAAATGAAGGACTGCATTGAGGCTGTAAAACACCAGCATAAACAAAATGGTGCCGATCAGATTAAAATACAGATGTACCATCGCCGCCCGTTTCGCATTCTTGGAGGTTCCCACCGCCGATAACAGGGCGGTCACACAGGTACCGATATTCTGCCCCATAATAATCGGCAACGCCGTACCATAAGCCACCGAGCCGGTTGCGCACAGAGCCTGTAAAATACCTACAGACGCTGAAGAGCTCTGGATAACCGCCGTCAGAAGCATACCCACGATCATACCCAGCACCGGATTGGAAAATACCAGCAGCAGATTGGTAAATTCCGGCACATCCGCCAGGGGCTTCACCGCCGCAGACATGGTATCCATTCCAAACATCAGCACCGCAAATCCAATCAGGATAATCGCCGCGTTTTTATATCTGTCTTTATGGGAAAACAATAAGAGTCCTACGCCAATGATGGCAAGGATCGGAGAAAAAGAGGCTGGTTTTAATAGCTGTACAAAAAAATTACCGCTTTCAATGCCCGTCAGGCTTAACAGCCATGAGGTGACGGTGGTGCCAATATTGGCGCCCATAATAATACCAATCGCGTTAGAGAGCTTCATAATCCCCGAATTTACAAATCCTACCACCATCACAGTGGTAGCCGAGGAAGACTGTATCACGGCTGTGACGCCCGCCCCCAGCAGCACCGCTTTCCACTTACCGGAGGTAAGCTTCTCCAGAATCTGCTCCATTCTGCCTCCGCTGGCTTTGGACAATCCCTCCCCCAGCACATGCATACCATATAGAAACAGAGCCAATCCGCCTATCATTGAGAGCACATCAAAAAAATCCATGATAACCTCCTCTGTGCCGCGTCCGCCGCCTACCGGCGCTGCGCAGCCCTTCGTCAAATATATGATTTGAAATTATCATGGATTTATCCCTGTCGCTATCAGCCTTTTGTAAAAACAATGTAAAATTCATGTAAAGCGCGCCCTGCAGCTTTTACACAGGATTTTTCACGGCAGGCCGCCGGCGCGCGGATACTACAACAGCCTTGTATCTCTCATATTTCCGGTTTCCTGAAAGATTTCCCACTCCCCCAGATTGACCGCATGATCGCCTATTTTTTCCAGATATTTGGCGATCATCAGGACGTCGATACAGCCGTCTACATCAGCGGTTTCTTCTTTTAAATGGACTACCAGGTCATCTTTGACCTGATTAAAAAGCTCATCTACCTTATCGTCCCCGGCAATCACCTTTTCCGCGTCTTCCTCGCTGCGCTTCAAGAAGGCGGCTACCCCATTATGAAGAAGAGCCTTGCTTTCTTTCACCATAACCGGCAGATTCCGGGAATAAAAGGAAATATCCTTCATCTGCAGCCTTAAAATCAATTCCGCCATATCCGCAACAATATCGCCCACTCTTTTAATATCCGTTACCACCTTCAGGCTGGCCGATACGGTTCGCAGATCTCTGGCAAGCGGGTGCTGTCTGGTAATCAGGGACAGACATCTGGATTCAATATTCTTCTCCATATCCTTGACCATTCTGTCCTGTTCTAAAATGGTAAGAATCGTCTCCTCATCTTTAACCTCCATTGCGGCAAATAGCCTGTCGTATACCGCTTCCACCTGAAAACACATTTTCTTCAGGTCGTCTCTTAGCTGGCTCAATTCATGTTCAAACACTGTTCTTGGCGACATACTCCCACCCCTTTCTCTAACCGAATCTTCCGGTAATATAATCTTCTGTTCTCTTATCCCTGGGTCTGGAAAACAGATTATCCGTCGTGTCAAATTCCACTACCTCGCCTACCAGAAAGAACGCGGTATCATCTGACACACGAGTAGCCTGCTGCATATTATGTGTAACTACAACTATAGTGTATTCTTTTTTCAAAGCGATCATCAATTCCTCTACCTTCAGGGTAGAAATAGGATCCAGCGCGGACGTCGGCTCATCCATCAGCAGTACCTCCGGTTCCACCGCCAGGGCTCTGGCAATACACAATCTCTGCTGCTGTCCGCCCGAAAGCCCCAGCGCCGACTTTTTCAGCCGATCCTTCACCTCGTCCCATATGGCGGCGTCCCTCAGACTTTTCTCCACAAGCTCATCTAAGGCAGCCTTGTTCTTAATCCCATGGATTCTGGGGCCGTAGGCTATGTTGTCGTAAATACTCATGGGAAAAGGATTCGGCTGCTGGAATACCATGCCTACGCGTTTGCGCAGAATCGTGGTATCGACTCTGGGCGCGTAGATATCTTCACCGTCCAGATAGACGTTTCCCTCGATCTTAACGCAATCGATCAAATCGTTCATCCGGTTGAGGGTTTTCAGAAAGGTGGATTTTCCACAGCCGGACGGCCCGATAAAAGCGGTCACCGCGTTTGCCCGGATATTCATATCAATATCCTTCAGGGCGTGATTAGCTCCATAATATAAATTTAATTTACTTGTGCTTATCTTCACATTCTCCATAGCTCATATCCTCTCAGCCTGCCTGCTTCACAACAGGCAGGCGATTTCTCTCGCATCCCATTCCTATTGTCCAGCGCCGGTCAGTGTATCAGCTTCTTCGTCAAATATTTGGTCAGGAAATTAATCCCCAGCACGATGCACAGAAGTACCGTCGCAATACCAAAGGCCACGTCATACTGCGCCTTCGACATACTTAAATATAATTGGATCGTCAGGGTGCCTCCGGATTCCATGATCTTATGGAGCAGCCCGGCGCCGCCTTTGGGCAGCAGATAACCGCTTCCCGCCGTAAATAAGAGCGCGGCGGATTCCCCCACGATACGCCCTACCGCCAGAATAACGCCGGTCAGAATACCAGGCATGGCCGAAGGCAGAAGTATGGTTCTGATCATATACCATCTGGTAGCGCCCATGCCCACCGCGCCGCTTCGATAACTGTCGGGCACCGTCTTAAGAGCCTCCTGGGTATTCCTTGTAATCAAAGGCAGAATCATCAGCGTCAGGGTCAGGGCGCCGGTAAGAATCGAATAGCCAAGGTTTAAGGTCGTGCCAAAAAACACCATACCGAACAGGCCAAAGATAATAGAAGGAATACCGGAAAGCGTTTCCGTCGTAAACTCGATCAGGCGGACAATCCTGCCGGGCTTCGCGTATTCATTCAGATAAATCGCCGACCCGATTCCAATAGGCGTCGCGATCAGCAGCGTCAATACCACAATATAAAGCGTATTCACAATATTTCCCGCAATCCCCGTGGTTCCCTTCAGGGCGCTGGTTACCGTAGTCAGGAACTCCCAACTGACGCTGGGCACTCCCTTGATAAAGACATACAGAATAATGACCATCAAAAGAATCACGGAGAAAAAAGCCGCCAGATAAATTAACGCAAGAACCAGACGATCTTTCATTTTTCTAGTCATTACCGTCCTCCCCTTTCTTCAGGATTCCGTTTAATATCACATTAATCAGCATGATAAAGACAAACAGCACCAGGCCGATGGTAAACAGCACCTGCCTGTGCAGGCCGCTGGCATATCCCATTTCACTGACAATGGCAGTGGTCAGGAACCTTACGGAATTGAAAGGCAGCGGCAGGTTCACCGAGCTGCCGGATACCAGGCTGATTGCCATGGCTTCTCCGATGGCACGCCCAACCCCCAGCACAACCGCCGTCATAATCCCCGATTTAGCCGCCGGAATCATGACCTTAAAAATAGTCTGGACGTGAGAAGCTCCCAGCGCCAGCGAAGCGGCCTTTAACTGCGGCGATACCGCTTTCAAGGAGGATTCGCTGATATTAATCACCGTCGGCAGAATCATAATCGCCAATACCAGCACCGCAGAAATCAGATTGGCTCCGCCGGTAAACTGATGCGTCTCGGAGCCTCGAAACAACGCTTTTTCCCAACGATACATTAACGGATTTAAAATCATCAGCCCCAACAGCCCGTAGATAACGGAAGGGATTCCCGCCAAAAGCTCCACGGCGGGTTTTACCACCGCCGTCAGCCGTTTAGGCGCTACCTCCGCCAAAAAGACCGCCGTCAGCAATCCAATCGGCACTCCCAGCAGGATCGCCATAAACGTACCGATCACGGAGGTCAGAATCACATACAAAATACCGAAGGACGGTTCCGCCGCCGTGGGCTTCCAGAGGGTGGAGAACAAGATATCCTTGATCCCCACCTTGAATAGAGCCGGCGTCCCATTGGCAATCATATATAAGGTTATGGAAATGACAGCAAGCACCGCGAAGAAAGCGCATACGGTAAAAATAATATGCGCAACAACCTCCGCCATCCGCTTCTGATGTGCGCCGCTTGTCAAGGAACTGGCCGTATAATCATCCATTTCTTTTCTCCTATCTGTTAAAGCCTGTAACCTCTATGAATCGAACCGGCGTTGCTTCCGCTTAGTCCGGGATAATCAGTCCAACTGTAGTAATCAGGTTTTTGCCTTCCTCTGTCTGCAAGTATGCGAAGAGTTCCTGTACCGCATCGCTCTGCTGGGAGATTTCCCCGTTGGTTGCCATAACGAAGGGTCTGCTGAGCGAATAGGTTCCGCCTTTGATATTCTCCTCCGTAGCTTCCACTCCGTCCAGAGACAGTGCTATAACGGTGTCGTCCAGCACGTCCAGAGATACATAACCGATAGCGCCGGGAGTAGAGGCGACCTTAGCCATAACCGCGCCTGTAGAATCTAATTCGTTGGCATAAGCGCAGGCGTCTTCAATTCCAAGCAGCTCCTCAAAAGCGCCGCGAGTACCGCTGCCCGCTTCCCTGCCTACTACGACGATCGCTTCGTCTTCACCGCCCACGTCGCTCCAATTCTTAGTCTCCCCGGTATAAATCGAGATCAACTGCTCTGTAGTCAGCCCTGTTACCGTATTGGCCGGATCTGTAACAACGGCAATCCCATCGATCGCTACAATATTTTCTACCGCGCCGGAGGCTTTTTCCTCATCTTTCAAGCTTCTGGAGGAATTACCAATATCCACGCTGCCGTTCAATACGGCCTCAATGCCCGCGGAAGAGCCTGTAAATTCCGCCGTTACCGTCACGTCAGGATACTTCTCCATAAAGCTCTCCGCCACTGCGTTAGCCAGCTTCTCCATGGAAGTAGAACCTGCCATGGTAATCGTTCCGCTGATTGCTTTATCCGTTGTTTCCTCCACAGCCTGTTCCGTTTCCTCCTGTGGCTCGGCGTCCTCTGCAGCTGTATCCGTATCGCTCTCTTCCTGTACGGAAGCCTGCTCCGTCGTCTCTACCGCCGCTGCACCCGTCGTTTCCGTGCTCGTGCTGCCGCATCCTGTCAGGCTCCCTAACAGAAGCGCTGTGGCTCCAAGAGCCGCCATCATCTTAGTTACTCTGTTCTTTTTCATAACTTTACATCCTCTTTCTTTATAAAATAGTATGTAGAAGAAGCAAAGAAACGCGCCTATCCTACAGGCGCCGCCCGCTTCCTCTGTACCCAAAGTGTATCAGTCCCGGCGCTTTACAAACTATCACGGTATGGTAATTTGTTTGTAAATCTTTTTTTACCTCCGTTTTACAATCTATGCCCCTCTGCGCAGCAGATATACCATACCGTAAAGATATCCCACTACCAGCGCGCATAAGGAGGCCGCCGTAACCATACAGGACAACCGCATACTGCTGGACATCTGCCTGCACACAGCCCAGATTCCTCCCGCACAGCCGCCGAGTATAAACCATACCAGCGTATGCAGAAACAGACTTAAAATTGCCGCATTTTCCGATTCCAGTTTGGCGGTTTTATCAATCATTAACATAATAACTTTCATAAGCTCTTCCTTTCTGACGTCTCCGTCTGTTATTCCACCGCACCCCGGCGGGGAATCGCCCACGGCCGGAGAACGCTTTGCGTCCGGCCATGTACCGCATCTTTGGTTATTTCGTTATAAGGATAAAATACGCAAAATAACCGTTTTCTACTATCAAGCAACTGCAAAAACGAGGTAAAATCCATGTAAAATCCGCAGGTAAACGTTTAAGTCACCTACCCGCCGCAAATCAAATATGGTTATAGCATTATGCTTAATTATTTCTTTACATATTTGTTGTTTTTGTCAAAAATGGTTGTTTGCTAAAAATTACGGCTATATTTTTTTCCCTAAATGTGGTATTATAACTAAAACGATTAAGTAGTCCGTGAATTGACGCTATGGAGGATAGTATGAAAAATCACACTGATGTGCTGATTTTTCATACGGCTATTTGTTTCTGAGCGAAAGCAAATAGCCCTGAGGGCAGACGAAAAACCGCCTTCGCGGATTTCTCGACGCCGCTTCGCAACAAGCTGCTCAGAAATGGGGATTAAGATGTTCAAAAAATTATCGTCTATACAAACCAAAATTTCTTGTATTATTATACTGTTTATTGTCGTAGCCGTTATTATTGCCGTGCTTGTCAATTACAATTCCCTGACAGAAATGTCCAAGGAATCTCTGATCTCCTACACGGAAGACTCCCTGACGGAAATCGTCAATGCGCAGAGCCGCAGCATCGACGAAGCAATCGAGAAATACAACGCTACCATGAAATATCTGGACAGCTCTGAAAATTTCTATGTCTTCAGCACGAACAACGGCCAGAAATATGCCAAGGAGGTACAAACCTCCTTAAACAGCTACATGAAATCCAATCCCACCCACGACAGTATCAACTACGTATGCGGCGACGATTTGATGCTTTACTGCAGCTCCGACCTGAACGCGGAGGTCGTCTCCTACGCAGACGAACCTTTTATTCAATATATTATGGAAAATAACGCTGCCGCGCAGAGCGACGTGTTTTTTGACGAGGAAACCGGAGAAGCCATGATATCCATCGGGGTTCCCCAGACCAGCCACTTTGATGATACGACTCTGGCCGGCGTACTTTTTACCAATGTACAGGTGTCCCTATTCGCAGATACGCTGGCGGATATCCGCGTATTCGATTCCGACACCAGCTACGCTTACCTGTTGGACAGCAACGGCGTGTATATCTATCATCCCGATGAAACCAAGATCGGCACTACCGACGACAGCGCCCTGATCACCGATATCGTAGCGCAGATCAGCAGCGGCAATCCGCCCGAAACTGCGGTGGCTACCGACGACACTACCGGACAGTACGTGGCCTATCATGTGTCCGAATTAAATGACTGGATTCTCTGCCTGTCCATCGATAAAGATATCGTATTGGAACCTATCGCCCAGATGCGTGACAGCGCCATCCGCACCAGCATTATAAGCTGCGTGGTTATCATCATCGTCTTTATGATACTGGGCTTTATCTTTGCAAGCACAATTACGACTCCGATCAAAGTAGTCACCAAGGTAATCCGTAAAACGGCGGATCTGGATATCTCCCATGACGAGTCCTACCACCCGCTTTTAACGCACCATGATGAAACCGGTGAAATGAGCCGTGCGGTACAGAAGATGCGGCAGTCCTTCAGCCAAATGATGAATGATATCTCCGCCACTTCTACTTCGATCAGCGAAAGCGCCGACCAACTGCACGATATTGCCAATACCGTCAACGATAATGCCAATGACAACTCCGCTACCGCGGAGGAATTGTCCGCTACCATGGCGGAAACCGCTGCCAATACCGCGACCATCAGCGGCGAGATTCATGAGATTGAAGAAAGCACGCAGGAGATTAACCGCAAGGCTTCCGAGGGCGTTGTTCTCTCAGAAGAAATTATGAAACGCGCGGAACAGCTAAAAGCCGATACCCTGTCCGCCAGCGAACGCACAAAGCATATGTATGAATCCGTAAAAGATGATTCCGAGCTGGCCATTGAAAATTCCAAATCTGTTTCCAAGATCAATGAACTGGCCAAGAACATCATGGATATCGCGAAGCAAACCTCTCTCCTGTCCCTCAACGCTTCTATTGAAGCTGCCAGGGCCGGCGAACAGGGACGCGGTTTCGCGGTAGTCGCAGACGAAATCGGGAAACTGGCGGAGCAGTCCTCCGCCACCGTAGGAGATATTACGCAGATTGTTGCGGACGTAATCGCTGCCGTACAGAAAATGGAACGCAGCCTGACCGCCGCCCTGACCTTCTTAGACGAAACAGTGCTTGCTGATTACGGTAATTTCATGAATGTCAGCGAGCAATACTCTAACGACGCTAAATTTGTAAACCAGACCATGAGCGATATCGATACCTCGATTGATAACCTGAACGATACCATGCTCAAGATGTCCGATGCCATCAGCCAGATTAACGCTTCGATTGCCGAGACGTCCAACGGGGTGAACAACGTAGTAGGCAATAATGCAAATATTGTGGCTCTGACCACAGATACTTATAACATGGTAGAAAAGACCATTGCCTACTCGAACAGCTTAAGGGAAATCGTAGACAACTTTACGCTGTAATTCCCGCATTACTACTATTACTTAGTTTCCTCTTATTAGTTACCACCAATAACTATATTATAAAAAGACGGTGCCCGCTTATGCCAGGCACCGTCTTTTTATATTAATCCCCATTTCTAAGCAACTTGTTGCGAAGCGGCGGCGAGAAATCCGCGAAGTCGGTTTCTCGTCTGCCATCATGGCTATTTGCTTTCGCTCAGAAACAAATAGCCAAATCCACTTCCAGAGGATTGTGAAAAATCAGCATATCAATGTGATTTTTCACACTAATAGATCAAAAACCAAGATACTTCAGAAATCCCTGACAACCTTCCAGGATATCCTCATATGTCGCATCAAAATCACCTGTATACCAAGGGTCTGCGATCGCTCTTCCACTCCCGGCATACTCCAACAGCTTATGCAGCTTATTCTCAGGATCTCCGCCTGCTATCCGCTCCATATTGCGGATATTCGCATCATCCATCCCAATCAGATAATCATATGCTTCATAGTCCTGCCGCGTCATCTGGCGCGCCCGGTGAGGCACTAAGGGAATCCCCATCTGCCGCAGCTTGCGCACCGTGCCATAATGGGGCGTATTGCCGATTTCTTCACGGCTGGTAGCAGCTGATTCGATCAAAAATTCTGATTCGATACGGCGTTCCTTGGCCAAATGGGTCATTATGCTTTGAGCCATGGTGCTACGGCAGATGTTGCCGTGGCAGATGAATAAAACCTTAATCATTTGCTGAAACCCCTTAAAATCCTTGATTTTTCGCCATTTTTAACATTTAACTGTTTTGGTGAAGGTGGAATAAATTGGTATATTTTGGTATATTTTTGAATCAATTTGATGTAAAAAGTGATGTAAATTCAAAATCTTTACATCAGGATAATATCTACATAGCAGACAAATATCCTCCCATGGCATTATTAGCACATGATTTTACATCATTTATTTCTTTCTTCGCATCTTCAAAACCAACATGCGTATAGGTATTTAACGTTACACCGATATCTGAATGTCCCATAATATATTGCAATGCTTTGGGATTCATACCCGTTTTTGCCATGTTTGTGCAGAACGTATGTCTGCATACATGAGGCGTTATTTTTGGCATTTGAACCTTGTAAATACTGTTATATTTTTTGCAAATACGGTAAAAATAATGTTCCCAGTGCAAAGCAACTGTAGGCTTGCCATTTTTATCTAAAAACAAGAAGCCACATTTTCCATCAATCATTGGTTCTGTTTTTGGTGCTTTCCTACTTTCTATGATATGTCGAAAGCACTCATACACATCATCACTCATTGGAATTTCCCGTTCACCGGAAGTCGTCTTTGTGTCAACAATAACATATGTCATATCTCTTTTTCTCTGTAGTTGATGGTCAACAATTATCTTTCTTTCGTCCATATCAATATCCGATAATGTCAAACCCACAAATTCAGAAATGCGAAGTCCCGTTTTGAACAGTATGTAAATTCCGTCATAATATTTTCTAAAATGTTTGTCGTTCGCTACAAATTCCAAGAAATCTCGCTCCTGTTTTCTCGTTATTGCCTCTCTTGTAACACTATCATTTACCACTACTGTTGCAAGCTGAAACTCAAACGGATTCTTACGAATCAAATCATCATCTACTGCCATCTGAAATGCAGGTCTGACAACTCCACGGACGGAATGTATTGTGCTATACCCTCTGCCGTCGTTTTGAAGTTTTATCAGCCATAACTTCGCATCTGATGTCTTTACTTTATCAATCAGCATTTCACCAAAATCTTCTTTGGCTATGATATTTGTAACGAATTTATAATTTGCTTCGGTATTATGCCTAACACCTTTTTTCTGCGATAAATACCGTTTAACCAGTTCGGAAACCGTTAAATTATCTCCACCAGAAGTGATACCATCATTTATATCTTTCTGTATCTTTTTCTCCTTTTCTCTCAGAGATAAGTCTTTTCGTTTCCCTTTTGGTGTCGTATCAGATGGTATTAACCGCCAACTATATATCGCCCTCCTTTTTCCTTTTGCATCGGTATACTGGAACATATACTTTCCATCAGACCTTTGCACTTCTCCGTTGTTTAAAACCCTTCCTTTCTTGTCTTTTCTTCTCGTCATAAGTTACTCCTTCCCAAAAAGAAAAGAGCATTGCTATTTAATGATATCATAAGCAACACTCATTTTCCACAAAATTCTAATTTATTCCATTTTATTCCATATTATATAGTGTCTGATACCTCAAGAAACTTTTCAAATTTTTTTCTCTTTATCAATGTCTTTGCCCCTAATTTTAAAACAAAGTCATAATCTTGTTCTTTAATTCTGTTTCTAAGTGTCTTGTCACTTATTCCACTATATGCCGCTGCCTCCTCAATCGTCAGGCAAGCCTTTTGCCAAATTGGCACTTCATTTTTCATGTTTATCATCCTCCTCAAATGGTTTATCCCATAATCCACAATCGCAAGATATTTCTGCTAGTGCTTCTACTGCTTTTTCAAACTCATCCAATTTTTCAACTGGCGGAAAACTTGATCTTAAATAGCCATATATCACATTGCGACATTTCCTGATTTCTTCTTGCGTCTTTTGAGTCAAAATTTTCATTTTCTGTTTTCCCATCCTCCTAACTGTTCCATCTTCCTGCGAATCGACGCTATCCGATTGTCAACCGTCCGTGTTGACATTCCGATTTTATCGGCAATTTCTTTTATTGATTTCCCCTTTGCTAACAGTAAAAACACTTTTTCTTCATCTTCTGTCAGATTGAGGAGTGACTGCCATTCATCAAGTGTAGGTTTCGTGTATTTAGATAGATTCATCGACTCTCCTCGATTCTTTTTATCTGGCGGTTGATTTTATTTTCTATGAAATCATCAACATATTTTCCTGCACTAAGTAAATATTCCATCTGCCAAACCATAATCTGAACGTCTGCAATTTCCTCAATCAAATTTTTTTCGCAAGGACTGCATATAGGAACTTCAAATATTGTTTTCCGTCCGCAATCCAATTCTTTCCTCCAGAATTTATTGATTGCTTGTATCAGTTCAGCACATTCTTCCATGCACTGCCTACTTTGCGGCTCATATCCGTATGTATCAGCAATTTTTTTGATTTTTTCATATGTTTTCATTTTTTCATACCCCCTATCAATTGATTTTGTGATCTCCAATATTTATTCTTGCCGCCTCTGTCTGTAGGAAGATTGTTTGTTGCGCGTTCCGCGCATTTCTGACATACTCTTCCTTCTCTGTCCAATGGTTTTCCACATGTATAGCACAATCCATAGTTTGGTCTTTCGCTCCTGGCCAATCCATCATTTCTTTTTTTTGCTCGCTCAATCCTCCCGCGCTCCCTCTTTTTTGCCAAACAAGCTGCACAATATATATGTCCTTCTACAACCTTCTGTTTACGGCAGCCACGACAAATCCCTTCTGCCTTTAATCTTTCCGTATCCCGTCTATAATAGTCCATCGCTGTGATATTTCTGCGCTGACGTGACTTCCTGTTGCTCTCATACGATTTTGCCGAACACTCAAGGCATCGCTTTTCATCTCCAAACAATTTGTTTTTTCCACACACTGGGCAAAGCCCCATATTCTTTAAAAATTCCCTTGTTTCTTTCTGGCGGGTTTTATCTTTTTCGGCGCAGTCCCTACACATACATCTTTCTGGATTCTCTTTCTGTTTTCCGCACTTTACGCATAACCCAGCTTTTTTTCTGTTGTAATACGTCATCTTGCTCATTTCATTTTTGGAGTAAAGTATACTTTAGTGGCTAGCCAAACCTCTTTCCTCCAATCTTTTTATTCTTCTTTTAACAACTCTTTTAACATATCCTTGCGTTGTCCACTTAATGGAACGCACATTTTTCTTTCTTCTAATTGTTTTATTTCGTTTTCTTTCGTTTCAGTTAAGGTTTTTATCATTTCTTCATTTTCTTGCTCAATTTGAGCCTTGTACGAGTTTTGAGATATATTCTCCGCTAATATTCTAGTTTCTTTTGGCATACGCAACCGTTCCCTTTCTCTCGCTGCTTCCACCCTGTATGCCCTCTGAAATCCTGACATTGCTACTTCTTGATTGAAATTTCCTGTCAATGCCCATTCTCTTAGCTGGCTCGGCTGTCCCACCGCTTTCTGTACAGTAGGAGGAAGTTTTGCAAACTCTTCAACAGAATTGTAACCGCTATTTCGGATTGCATTTGCCACCAATGACCACGCTTCCATTTCGTTTAATTCCTGTGGCGTAGTCATGGTATGTATCTTGTCAATGATTTGTCCGGGAACCGGTGCAAAACCGCTAGCATTTGTCTGCATATATAGCTTAAATGCCACATGCACTTCGTCTTCCTCGTATTCTTCTAATGCTAATTTCCACGCATTGACCGCCGCTGTTTTATTTGGCGGGTTAAAATTTGGATACGTGGCTTGTATCATAGCAAGGAAATCTTGAATTTGTTCTCTTGTCAATTATCATCACTCCAATCAATAGCTTGTTTAATATTCATTCAACTATTCCTCCATTCTCTCAAAATATCCCTTTCCCCATTCTTGGTAAAAGAATTGTTTCGATTATCCTCTTTCAACTCATACAAATCCTGCCAGCAATGGTCTGTTGACTGATTGAGTATCTTTATAGCTAGGTCGTTATCTCCTCCAGATAATTTATTGACCTTGTTTATCGCCCTCGTTAATGCCTGTTTAGTTGCTAATGGCTTTTTGATTTTATCCCGCATAACCAAAAATTCCCTAAAAGCACTTTCTAAGAGTTCATCGTTGGGAAAATACATTTGCTCTTTACCGCTTGTTTTTGAATCCTCTTGCGTTTTGTTTGTGTCTTTTTTATGACTTTTTTGTGTCTTTTTTTCAATGCCAAAAACTAAAAAAAAGTCCGAATCTATCATGTACCTTGTGTCTTTTTTGTGTCTTTTTATAATCTTTATTATGTCTTTTTTCTCTAAATCTTCCAATAGCGAAGATACCCTAGTGTTACTCCAGCCCCAACGCTCCATCAGCTTTCTTGTGGTGGAATAAAACTCTCCTTTTTCGCCAGCCATTTCAAATATATCTATGTAGGCTCGCAACTTAGAATACGGCTTGTCCTCATGCAGATCATTTATGAGGTCTGTCGGAACGATTATAAATTTCTGCAATGAAATCATCTCCTTAGTATTGAGTAATCGTTTTTATCGCCTGCGGTTTATACATCGCACACTCCTCCTATCTCACCATAATACAAATCCACAAAATTACCAGAAACAGACAATAAAGCATTTTAATTTTTTTTCTGGTGTTATAACTAAAATCAATACTAGCTCCCAAACAAAACATCATTGCAGCCAACGTAAGTATTTGAATCATATTTATCAGTGTTGGTTCAATCATTCGCCCGTTCCTCCCTCCAGCAGTTCTGGCGTATCCCACTTGTTCCCATCGACCCTAAACACCCAGTCGGAATTAAAAAATGAATACGTTCTACGGCACTTTTTATCATCTATGGCATATCCGCCATTGCACCATATAATCTCACCGCGCCCGCTCAATCCGTTGCATCTTCCGTAGACGATATCGCCCTCAAATATCTTCTTGCCATTCTTATCAGTCAGCCCCGTGTACTGGCAGACGGTAGAAGGGTCTACTTGATATCTGCCCTTGTCGTTGAGTATATGAGTCTTGCCGAGTTGGCGAAATAAATCTCCTTCTATCCACACGTTTTGATAAATGCTTTTCGCCCTAAACAGTATTTCTCTGCTCATTCATCATTACCTCCGTCCTCTCCGTTCTCTAAGCATATCCCAAATTGTATACATAGCGCTTTCTCATACAAACAACTATCGCAATCTCTTTCAGCCATGTTCCACCTCTGATTCAAACCAAGCTTTTTGTTCGTGGTATTTTCTAAGAGATCTGTCAAAATCCCGCTCATAAAGATCTTCGATATCATAATCATCTGCAAACTGCCACAAGATTTCTTTCACTGCTATGTCTTCCGCTGTATCAGATGTGCCACATAACAAGTTTAATTTTTCGTATTTTTTCATTCGCCACCTCCGTCCATTTTGGGCGGTTCTGGTAATGACATCCAATGAGTAGGCTCGTTGTCACAACTTGTATAATCTCTATTATCCGAATATGCGTACCAGCGCGATGTATTATTATCGTGTATTTTATACCAATAACCGACCGCAAAATTATTGGTAAAGTTTAGTAGTACATCAATGCCTTCTGGCGGCAGTTCTTCCGCTGTTCTCTTCCATTCACCCATTCTTTCCCCTCCGTTTCTGTCAGCAACCTTACAATTTCCGCTCCGCTCTCATCAGGTCGGCAGAATTTAAAGGTTACGTTGTACTTCTTCTCCATCGTTATCAGGCTTAACGCTAACTGCTTTCCTCTCGTGGCTTTCGGGTATTTCTGCTTCCTTGCATAGACAGGTCTGCCATTTTTGGTTATGTACTTCGGCGGCTGCGTCTTGTCGGGTATCATAATTTTCAATCTCGGATTTACCCACGAGAAAACATCGTCTATACTTCTGATTGTTGCATCTTCCACTAAGATATAAAGCTTTATCCCGCTGTTCTGTGCTCTTTTCAATCCTCTGTGGAAAAATCCTCGTCTCTTTACATAAAGTGCCTGAAAATCACTTATAGCACGTTCTGGAACATTATTCGCAAAACACAAGTCGTTTATCTGCTGTTCAACATTTCTATCTATATCATCTTCCCATATGACATCTCGAATTAGCGATTGCTTAAATCCGATTATGTTGTATTTTTCAGAAATCTGAGAAATGTTTTTCTCAAGTTCTGTTTTTGAAATAGTTTTGACTTGTATGTCGTTCAGCAGTTCCATGATTGATTGCTTTGAGTCAATACACACGCTCTGATTTGTTGGCAAGGTATAATCTCCGCAATATAATTTTGTCCTCGTCCACTGGATACCATGTTCACGAAAATATTTATGTTTGTTTTCGTGTTTAGACTCCTGTTGGCGAGTATCTTCTAAAATTAACACTTAGCACACCTCTTTTCTAAAATTCCTTCCACTAGGGAAACCGCTTCCCTTGCACGGATAGCTTTCCGTTGCGCAGTCACAACATTCATCCTCGTATTTAATCACTTTGTCCTTTCCTAACGCATATCCATATTCTCTGTTTGCACCTAAACTTTCTCGCCAACCTTTTAGCATATAAATCCCGTCTGCCATATCAAGTAGTGTCATGCTGACCTTCATATATTCCTCGTAGGTCGTTTCTTTTGGCATTTGAGCGTTTATTTTCGCAGGATTGATAACTATGTACCCTTGCTCCGTTAAAGCCTTTTCTGCGGCTTCAAAGCGTTCCATATAATCATCTGTTCCTGTGATTGCACCGCTGATATAAATCTTCTTCATCATTAAACCACTCCTAAATCTTCTAAATTCATCTGTTGGTCTTTACTAAATACAAGCATTTCATTTTTAGCCCTCTCGTAGAAATTCCTGTCAATTTCAAGTCCGTAAGCACTTCTACCTAATTCGTATGCCGCCCTTAGTGTTGAACCGCTTCCGCAACAAGGGTCAATAACTACATCTCCTTCGTCTGTAAAAATCTCAATCAGCCTTTTTAATAATGCTACGGGCTTTTGCGCAGGGTGTATTTTCGGTATATCCTTGCTATCTTTCTCCCAGTTAAACCAGTTAAATATCATGTGTCCTGTGCCACGAATATTTTTTCCGTTTTCGTCTATTTGAACGCCATTACGGAATTTGGGAAGCCTGTCACGATATAGCAACAATGCGTACTCCGTAGCACCAACAACCCGCATATTTGCCTTTAATACCTGTGGCGAATAGTTCTTCACAAATACCAGCACGATATAATTGTTAAATCCATGTTTCCTAGCCGCTTGTATAAGCGTCTGTGTCTGTTCAAAACTACAAAACACAATCATACATGGACTGTTTGAACTTCGCCCTCTTGCAATAGGTTTTGTGTCCTCTTTCTTCATCATCTTCGAGCAAAAGTGAAAATACTCATACAGATTGAAATTGAAATCAGAGTTAAATGCCGCCTTACCTGCAAGTTTACTTTCTCCGTTGGAATTATCCCCCCCTATGTACCAGTCACATCTGCTGCCATAAAAATTTGTTCCAATTCCGTACGGTACGTCACAAATTACTAGTTGTGCTTTGGGGATACCATAACGCTTGTAATTTTGAAACGAGTCTCTGTAAATTTCACATTTTATATCCATTCCCATTTGTAACCTCCAGCTGTTTTATACCTACCAGTGCAAGCACTCCGTATATTTCTTCCACATATGCCTGTTGCCCTTTCTGCCTCGCCACTACTTTGATATGTCGTTCCTGTATCTACGCATAAAACCTTTTTTGACTTCGGCAATAAACCGTTCTTTGCTGCGTGCATTTGGTTTTCATGATTAGAACACCATTCAAGATTCTCAACGCAATTATTTTGCTTGTTGCCATCTTTGTGGTTTACTGCCGGAAGATTCCGAGGATTATCAATAAACGAAATAGCGACAAGCCTGTGTATAGAAAATGTTTTTGATTGCCCATCTTTGCATAGAGAAACCCATACATATCCATGCCAACCAACGGAAGTCTTTTTAATGCGTTCTTCTGTCTTTCTTATCCCACCGCTTATATTTGCTTTAACCATGTGTGAAATACTTTTTACTCTCCCTGCATTGCTTATTTGGTAATATCCCACATAGCCAGGTATGTCTTTCCATATTTCTTTAATTTCCATTTCTCAATTCGGAGCAAATCATGATTTCTTGTGCGCACAAATCTCCTGCTCCTTTCTTGAATTTTATGTTTAATTAAATGGCAACTCGTTTTCTATTCCGTCAGGAATTTGCATAAAGTCATCGGTACTTGGCATAGGCGGCAAGCCATTTGATTGCTGATTGCTCTGACTTGCATTTTTGCTTTCGCAAAATTCAATGCTCGATACGTTGCAATCATTTGTGTAGACTTTGTTTCCGTCCCTGTTAGTGTAACTGCCTGTTCGCCATTCGCCCTCAACTCCGATTTTTGTGCCTTTGGTAACATGCTTTTCGATAACTTCCGCTGTCTTGCCAAATGCTACGCAGTTAATGAAGTCACAATCTGGTTCGTTTTCCCTCTTGAAACGTCTTGCAACTGCTAGTGAAAATCTCGCTACTGCTGTGCTCTTTTCTCCTTGTGAATACCTAACTTCTGGTTCTCTAGTTAATCTTCCAATTAGAATTACTCGATTCATTGATTTACCTCGCTTTTCTTAAAAATTTATTGGTAAAATACACCTGTCCACGTCCTGTGACCTTTGGCGTTTTACTAACTGTTGTATGTCCGTCAGAATGAGTGACCGCCGTTTCCTTAATCTCAAACAATCCCATTTCTAAGCTCTTTTGTGTCGGCATATTATAATCTGTGCCTTTCCTGCTGATTAGATATCCATATCTGCGCAACTGTTCAAATAAACGCTTTTCGCCAGTTTCGTAACCGTTCTGTTTTAGGATTTTCGCCAATTCTCCGACTAGGATTGATGTCTTGCTCGTGCTAACTGCATCTGCAAATATCTCTTTTGGTTTCATGCGCTGATTATCCTCAACCAATGCGGCATTTTCTGTTTTCAGACTTTCGATTGTCCTGTCTGCCATCTTCAAGGCTCTTGCCATGACCTGTTCTGGCGTGTTCCATGCATCTTCTAAATCAAGAAAATAATTGCGAATTGTTCGTCCAATCTCACTTCTCTGTATCATGCAAATCTCTTTTCCACAACGGATTGTTATATCAAAATCCACGGCTGGTCTACCGCCTGTACTTTCTTCCTTTTTTGGAAAAAAGTCTTTTCCTTCAACAAATCCGTATTCGCACATACGTTTAAACCACGTTGTGAAGTTGCTTTCTATATTCAGTTTTTCGTGAAGTTCCCTTGCTGATACGGTCTGACTATCAAAATCAACTTTTATAATTTCTTCCATTGTTTACACCACCTTTTACTCAAATTGCTGTAATGTGTTCATAATTTCTGCAATTTCATGATTTTTCTGTATCAGTTGTTCGTATAACCTGTCCTTAATCATTTCTGCCAGGGGCTTCTGCTCCCTTTCCTTTTCCCTGTTCAACACTGTCTGAATACCTACGAATTTTCCGTTTGCGTCATATAATGGCTCATCGTGATGTGGATAGGCTTGCTCATATAACGCTCTGTTTTGTGCATTTTCAATAACTTCAAGTGGCTCGCAACTATCGAACACATATCTGATTTCCGTAAATGGAGTGCCATATTCATATACCCATTCCAGAAGATATTGTTCTAGTTCTTTTAGTCCCTGTTCATCGTGTTTATCCATTCGTTTCCTCCGTTTCCCTGTCCTCAAATTCTGCAAGCCTATTTAACGCTCCTGTCACTTTGTTAAATTCCTCAAATGTTAGGTTTAGTTGCAAATCTGCACTATCTACTCCGATAACGTTTGCATTACCAAACTCATCACGTTCTGTCAGTCGCTTATAGTCCTTTTTTGTCTGATTTTTTGGTGGTTGTTGCAGAAGTTTGTATAGATTGTCAAAATCTTTTTGCAACGCATAAATGTGAAAACCTATGCTATTCAAATAAGACAGCGCATTGTTTTTATTTTCTTCCATTTGCTAATCACTCCATTTCCACAATTCTTCTGGCGGTTCTGCTCCTAACATTGCTATTCTCCAGTATTCATACCGTTGGTTCTCTGTCAATAATTCTCTTCCATTCTTTGGAAAACAACTCAATGGTATGGATTCTTCCTCACCTATGTCGTAATATGTCACAACAATATGTTCATCACTATCTTCCTCGACAACTCCGTCATAGTCATACGAACCGCCCACATATTTATCAGGATATTCCTCAACATGAAGTACATCGCCGATACATATTGTTTGGTTATTCTTGTCCTTGTAACGTGTCTTTTTTCTCTGCATAACCGATTATCCTCATGGGGTCTATGCCCTTACTTTCGCAAAATTGACGTATCTGCTCTTTTTCTTCCTCGGTGTAATTAGGCGGCTTGCAATCGGGGATTGCGTAATATTCTTCCCTGTCGCTCATTGCACAGGCACTCCCTCATACGGATATGGAAATTCCGTCCATGCAATTACTTCGCTAACTTCCTTTAGTAGCACATTGTCGACTGTTTCAAAACAAAATTCATAGCACCCTGTGAACCGATTTTTCATGTAATAACAAGGGTATCTAAGTTGATATACTGGCTTTTTGTCCATTACATTTGCTGTTGCAAAATGGTCTTTTACCGTACAAATAATCGGTACTCCTATTGGCGGTAAACCGTCCTCAATAAGTTTCCACTCCATTTAATGCACCTCCTCATTATCATCTTCGTCCAGTTTCTTTAGCAGTGCCCGAAATTCTTCTTTGTAACTGTCGGGTAGAGTTACGGCATCCCTGTCCCCGAAAATATCTTCTATCAAGTCCAAGGCTTCTTTCTCGCCAATTTCTGCATAGCGTTTCAAATCTAATGCACTGTAATAACTTGCCTGTAAATCTATCACAGCTTTTGCACCTTTCCGAAGATATCCTGTAAACGCTTTATATCCAAGTCCTATATCTTCATTGAATTGTTCCCCATTACAATAGCCACCATTATCATCAACAATGTTTGCTATTCTCAGACAAAGTTCAACGAGTTTTGCAATTCCATCGCCTTTCAATTTCCGATACCTCCTCGACTCTCCCATGAATGAAGTAATCAAAATCTTGATAATTACTACTTTCATCAAGTATTTTTGTGCAAGTTCCTGTTGGGTCTTTTAAGGCAAGAAAGCCATTAAATCTTATGATTTGTTTCGGGTAATAACCGCTTACTGGTTTTCGCTTGTAACTGTCGATGTATTCCCCTATGTGCTTTTCTGCCATTTCTAATGTTAATTTCATTCAAGAACCTCCTTATGTGTAGATTTCCACAGTTGCTTACAAACTGCCGCCCTGACGCTCTTGTAAAAATATTCATCTGTAAACAGGCGAATAAATCCAACTCCCTCTAGGAATGTTTTCTTTTCCGTTTCGTTCAAGAACGACAATATGATTTGTCTTTCTAACTGCGAACCTTTTATATAGCGTTCTGCCATCATTTCAAACCGCCTTATGGAATCGAAATCTAATTTATCTAAATTTCCCATGTACACCTCACATAAACGGGCATTTATCGCCGTTGGTTAGTTCCCATTGCTTTCCACTCGCCGCATAATCGACTGTAACGCCATTTCCTACGACTTTCTGTGCCTGTTCGACAAATTCTATCGGGTCTGCGCTTTCTCTGCTCAAATGGCACAATATGACGTTCTGCAAGGCTTCTGTTTTGTTTGCTTCGATAATGCCTAACGTTGTTTGCAGCTCGCAATGCCCTCTTAGAACGTGTTCCCTTTTGACCGCTTCGTCTGACACAAATTCTTTTGAGTAATTTGCTTCAATCAGCATATGGTTTACTTTGTGCTTTTTGAAGTTATAAGGGCAATACTCAAGGTCGGTCATGTATAGCAACTTGCCTATGTCCTTATGCTCAATTAAAAATCCTCGGCACTCTGTATTGTCGTGCGGCACTCGAAAAGCGTATATCTTGAAGTTGCCTAACTGTGCCTTTTGGCTTGCTTTTTTGTATGGCTCAAATACATAAACACCATATTTGAAAAACGTATCTGCACTCAAACTATGGTCAATTAAGTATGCTCATGAGTTATCAGAACGCCTTTAACACTTGAAATTCTGTAATCAATTCCTTGTAGAATTTGTTTATATTTAATTCCTGCGTCTAAAATCAATATCTCGTTTTCATTCATCAAGGCATACGAATTTCCACTACTTCCGCTTCCAAAACATTTCAAGAGCATTTAAACCACCTCGCTTTCTTACTTCACTTTCATTTTTCGATTTCCGGCACAATATTTTCATGTTTCAGAATTTCGTACAAAAACAATCTTCCTTTCTGTGTCCATTCCGTATTCATAACCGTATCTGCCAAACCGTTAGACCGTGTAATATTCACAGTTTTACTATGGACATATCCCTGCCCTAAATAATCCTTATACAAAATCCATTGGTTATTTACCTTGTGCTGAATGTGAAGTGAAAAGAGTAGCTTGTTAAACTTTTTTGCCGACATTCCGTAATCTTGCGCTATCTGCGTTGTTGTTACTGTTTCCTTTGATTTAAGGATTGTGTCAACGTAATTCACTTTTGGCTCTAATTCCGAAATCGTATTGCTAAGGTCAACAACCTCTGATTCAAGTTTTCTGCGCTTTTCCCTCTCTTCTTTTAACTCTGTAGCAATACTGATTAGCAAATCTGGATTATCCAACAGTTCGTCCTTTGCATACATTCCATGTTTTCTGATTGACGGTAAAACCTCGGAAGTTACCCAATCTGTAAACTGTTCAGCAGTTTCTTTCCTGCTTTGGAAAATGACTTTATATAAATTGCTCTCATTAACATATGTCATTTTCTGTATGCCGCCTTTCGTAGGGGTATCGGTAGTAACGACACCCTTCTCTTTCAATCTGCTTTTACAATCTGATACATTCTTAATCTCAAGTATCTTGCAAACATCGGATAAGCAAAACATAGGCTCATTATTGACTACAGCTGTCCTTATCTCCCCAAATTCTGAATTTTTAAAAATCTCTATCTCATTCATGTTTCCACCTCACTTCCTCGAAATCCAAACCGATTCAGGTTTCATTTCTCAATCCTTGTTTCATATGGTATTAAATATTGTTTTATAAATCTCTCTGCGTACTGCTGGTGTATCATTGACCGTTGCACTTGCCTATCCTTACCTTTTACTCTGTTAATTACTTTCGTTTCCACATATTCGATAGGTTCAAAAACAAAGTTGTTATATGGCTCAAAGTTGAAAAACCAGTATTGTGTGGGTTTCTTGTAAAAATCTCCATTTTTCGTTCTATCTTTATCAACAAATGTACAAGGTGTCCATAAGAGCGTTAGTATGTGTGGCATTGTTGCAGGGTTCTCAATAACAAGCCTCAAGCCTTTTCGTAGGCAAACGATAGTTAATTTATTTATGAGCGTATACATATCATTTATTTCACTAAACCATCTCATTGCCATTTCAAGTCTTTCAACCAATGGTCTATGCTTGTTCTGCGCAGCCAAACCTCGACAAAACAAGAAATTGTTCTCTTGAAATCTCGTGCAAGGGAAAAACGCAAGTATCAAATCATCTTTTTTTATCTTGTCAAAGATACTCGGCTTGCCGTCATAACCCCCCCCTGATTTCTCGGAAGAGGTCTATAACGTAATCAGTTTGCCCGAAGTTGTTCTGGATATCATAGTCGTATGCTTCATATCCTAACTTCTTGAACTCGTTCTTAAATGTACCAGACTGTTCAAATAAACAATGGCAAACCATAGTATCACTCCCCCATAAACGGTGCTTCAATCTGCCCGTCAGCGTCCGTCAGAAATTCGGTTTTGTTCGCATTCTCAGCAATCTCAGCTTCAACAATCTTCTCTGTGTCGGTTTCGATTTCCATGCCTGCGGTAAACAGAGATGTCTGTGTTGGATTTTCAAAATCCAATTCGATGTGTTTGCACAACCTGTGAAGCACGGTCTTTTTGTACATTTCGCCTGTGAAATTCTTCCATGCAGGAGAGTTGCTTGCTTTGCTCTGCTTTCTCGTATTTTCCAAATCTGCAAGGCTCATCACGTCATACGACAAACCACCGTCTTGATAAAGAACAACTGCAAACGCGCCGATAATGTTTCCGTCATTCAAGAACTTTGGCTTGAAATTGAACGTCTGCTCTCCATTGATAACTGCTTCTTCAAATTCATCGCCCTCTCGGATAAGTTTTGCGTAAATATCCTTAATCGGTCTGATTGAATACTTCTTAGCCAGTTTCTTTGCACCTCTGTAATCAGTCTGATAATTCAGCTGCTGCCCATAAGGAATGAGGTAACATTCTTTCGAGTAAAAATCTAAACCCAAGTATGCACCTTTAAGCAATCCGCTCATTAACTGTGCCTGTCCGTATTTCTGCAAGTCCTTGTTGTCATTTACAAGTGCAAGTGCATTTTGTACAAATCTCGCCTTGTTAAAATCCTTTGGCAGTGCTTCCTGCACGCTGTCTAATTTGTCCGCAAGTGCCACACTGAATGTTTTTGGTTGTTCTGCCAACTCTGTTTTTTCTGCCATATCAATTTCCCTCGCTTTCTCTAGTGTCTTCAATAACCTCGCCGTTTTCAATCCGATACCATATGTTTTCTTTGATGTTTTCTCCATCTACTCGAACCATCTTTGCCCCTTTGAGCGTCCATGAATCAGGTTGCCAATATTCATTTTCGTCACCTTCCCAGTCTGCAAATACAAGGTATGCACCTTTTACGCCTTTTGCTTTTGACTTATAGCCCCATGCTACTGCTATGCTTTCGGGATTGCCAGCACTTGACGCTCCTTTATAGCCTGTACTGCTTGACGCTCCGCAATAGCCTGTACTGCTTGACGCTCCGTAATCG
>JAJQIK010000019.1 GCA_021199255.1 Clostridiales bacterium
AAGACATCGCCCTTTCACGGCGGTAACACGGGTTCGATTCCCGTTGGAGTCATTTTTACGGACCTTTAGCTCAGTTGGTTAGAGCAACCGGCTCATAACCGGTCGGTCCTGGGTTCGAGTCCCCGAAGGTCCATTGACAGAAGGTTGCTTCTGGATGTATAATTAAGTAATCGAAGCGGTTTGGCCTGGTGGCTCAGTTGGTTAGAGCGCCGCCCTGTCACGGCGGAGGTCGTGGGTTCGAGTCCCATCCGGGTCGTTTGGTTTTATTATTACAGAGTATTTCTATTTTGTTTGTAGATTAAGCTTAACTTGGGATCTTAGCTCAGCTGGGAGAGCATCTGCCTTACAAGCAGAGGGTCATAGGTTCGAGCCCTATAGGTCCCATTAATCAATTTCATATTGATTATGCCGGCGTGGCGGAACTGGCAGACGCACAGGACTTAAAATCCTGCGGGGCTAACCCCCCGTACCGGTTCGATTCCGGTCGCCGGCATTATAAAAGGAACCTTGCTTGCAGGGTTCTTTTTGTTATAATTCTATTTAAGCAGGAGAATGAATCAGAAGAATCAAGGGAGTAGAAATGAAATTAAATTGGAAACAGGATAGTCAGCGGTTTATTGTGATTTTGGCGGCGGCATTTATCATGGCGCTCAATATTAAAACCTTTGTCAGAACCGGCGGACTCTATCCCGGCGGGGCAACCGGTCTGACGATCCTATTGCAGACTATTTTTGAGAGATTTCTGGAAATCAGGGTTCCCTATACGGCGATTAACCTGATATTAAATGCGGTTCCGGTGTATATTGGATTCCGGTTTATCGGCAAAAAGTTTACTGTTTATTCCTGTGTAATGATTGTATGCACCAGCTTTCTGACGGATATCATACCAGGATATGTCATCACCTATGATATTTTGTTGATTAGTATTTTTGGCGGGATTATCAATGGGTTTGTAATCAGCCTGTGCCTGATGATGAATGCGACAACGGGCGGAACGGATTTTATCTCAATTTACCTGTCGGAGAAAAAGGGTATGGACGCGTGGAATTTGATTCTGGCGCTGAATATTGTGATTCTATGTATCGCTGGTATTTTGTTCGGTTGGGACAAGGCGTTGTATTCGATTATTTTTCAATATGCCTCCACACAGGTTTTGCATATGCTATATAAGAGATATCAGAAACAGACCTTTTTCATCGTGACAGAGAAGGCGGAAGAAATCTGCGACGCTATTTATGAGGTGAGCAATCACGGGGCTACCATTCTGGAGGGCAGGGGTTCTTATGAGCACTGTGAGCGTAATGTGGTGTATTCCGTGGTTTCCCGGGAAGAGGCCAAGAAGGTACTGAGGGCGGTAGAAGCAGTAGATTCGGAAGCTTTTATCAATGAGGTGAAGACAGAAGGGCTGTGGGGGCGGTTTTATCAGAAACCGACGGATTAGGGAATTTCAGGAGATGATGGCAGGGTGTGAAGAAGGGTTTGCTATACAAACCTTCTTCACACTTCGCATTGGAAAGGCTTTATGGGCAGCCCGGCCTCGTTGCACAGGTTGACAACCGCATAGTCTGCCCATGCGAATTGCAGGGTACAGGGAGCGTCCGTCAAAGCCTCCGCCGTGAGTGCGACGGACGCTCCTTTTATGGTGATGGAAGTAATAGGAATTTCCCTGTTCTCTTGCAGCAGGACAAATCCTGTGATGCCGTCCGTACAGTTGATTGAAGCATGGGTTCCGTCTGAGACGATTGATTTGGGGGCGGCGCTGATGTCGTCTGCGGCAAGCTCTTTGCGATGCAGGCTGCCGCAATTTGTAAAGGAAAGGGTGATTAAGGCAGAGGACTTTGCGCTCTCTGTCCGCTCCCGGACAGCGGACAGATATTCGGGGGATTCGCATAAAATATCCTCTCCATATACTTTTCCTCTGGCGAGCAGGGCGAGCCGTCTTCCCACTTCCATTTTCTGCTTGGGATGAATATCATAGTAGGCGCCGATATCCATGATGCTTGCCATACCGGTATGGGGAACGGTTTTGCTCACAAGCTCCTGTTTTTTCCGTACAATGGCATAACCCTTGGAGTCGCAGGCAAGCCAGACGCCGAAGGGGGCGAGCTGTACGAAAAGGAAGGGAAGCTCGTCCTGCCATTTGCCGCGCCACCAGGTAATCAGGGAAGTCATCAGCTTGTCATAGAGATCAGCGTGACAGGCGTCGGATTCGCCCTGATACCAGAGTACGCCTTTTATGGCAAAGGGAATTAACGGTTCCAGCATCTGATGATAGAGTCCGCCGGGGCGATTGATGTTGTAAGGCCCCATAGGTACAAAAGGATCGTTTTCGTGTTCCTTCATGTAGCGTTCCTGCCATGCCCGGTTCCGGCCGTAGAGAAGAGGCATAAACTCCTGCGTGTGTCGCTCGGATATTTCAAAGTCCCATGCTTCTAAGCTGCGGCGGGTCATTTCTTCCGTGGGATATTCCTGCAGAGCTGCCTGATATTCCCGCAGATAGACTGCCAGAGGTTCGTTTGCCAGACAGGATTCGTCCAGCCATGCGGCGGCGGTGCTGCCGCCCCAGTTGCAGCCGATGATGCCGATGGGAACATCGATGTGCGGCTGGAGATTTCTGGCAAAGGAATAGCCGGGAGCGGAAAAGGAGTCGAAGCCGATATCGCCTTCCTCTAACCAGCAGCCATATCCGGTAGTGTCTCTTTGCTGCCCCTCAAATGCAAGCTGCGGTACGTTATACATATGAATTTTGGGATTTTTATCATAAGCCTTGACGTGCTCCCAGTCCGTGTCATAGCGCAGAAAAAATTCCATATTGGACTGACCGCAGGCGAGCCAGATGTCTCCGATGGAAATTTGCGTCAGCGTAATGGTTTCACAGGAAGGGTGATCGCAGGTAATTGTGATCGAAGCATTTTCACAGGCCGGTTGAGGCGGCAGAGTACACTTCCATGTACCGGAAAGGGCGGAAGCGCCTTCCGGAGAAGCCGTGGCCGTCTGGGGAGCGGCGCTGGGGATACGCAGACATACCGTTACAGAAGTTTTGCCGGGAGCCTGTCCCCAGATTATCATAGGTTTATCACGTTGTAGAACCATATGAGACTGAAAAATGGGCGCTGTTGTGAGTAAGTTCATGAAATTGCTTTCCTTTCTGAGATGATAGCTTGATTGTATTATTTATTATAGCAGATGGCGGCGGAATCACCAAGACACAAAATTCCCTATTGACATTTGGAATAAAAATTTATATAATAATTTTTGTTGTAAATGTGTGCGCTTAGCTCAGCTGGATAGAGCGTTTGGCTACGGACCAAAAGGTCGGGGGTTCGAATCCTCTAGCGCACGTAATGAGTGCGCTTGCACACAGTAATAAGTGCGCAAGCACGGTTTAAGTCATCACATTCGGATATTTCGTATGCGGTGGCTTATTTTGTTATAGGACAAATCTTGTTTTCTGTATCATAAAATTTTGCAAATTCATTTTATTTTCACAAAATTCCCATATTTTTTTCACTGTTTTCTTATAATCTCTATGTAAATTCAAAAGACATAGGAGGTTATTGAGCAATGATTCAGAGAAAAATATTAAAACCCCACTATTACATATTATTCGCGGCCGCCTTGATGCTATTGTGCCTGTTTTCGGGGATTCTGCGGGTTTCCGCCGCAGAGGGCTTCGAATTATACGCGGACAATCCGGGAATCCATGTGACGGCGGGAGATTCTGTCAGCTTTGATCTGTATCTGAGCGGAAGCAACGCGGCCGATACAGATGTGGCGTTGTCGGTGGTATCCATGCCCGACGGCTTTACCGGATATTTTAAGAGCGGCAGTTATGAGGTTTCCAAAGTACACGCCAGGGGAGACAGTACGGAGTCGGCGGCTTCTTTTCAGGTAACGGTGCCTTCCGAAGCGGAGGACGGTACGCATGAGATCGTCCTGCGGGCGGTTTCTGATTCCGGATATGAAGACGAGCTGACTTTATCGCTGACAGTCAGCGAGCTGAAAGCGGGTGAAAGTAATTTCTACGTGGAGTATCCTGATCAGGAGGGAGTTTCCGGCGCTTCTTTTTCCTATTCCACGACGATTGCCAACAATACCCTGAATACACAAAACTATAACTTTTCATCTAATGCGCCTGCCGGATGGAATGTTTCTTTTACAAGCGATTCCACGCAGATTTCCAGCCTGGAAATCGAATCTGGCAGCAGCGCGGGCGTAACCATTACTGTGACGGCGCCGAACAATACGGAGGCCGGAGAATATCAGATTGAGTGCGCCGCTACTTCTGCCAAGGAGCAGTTATCTACGACCTTGAATGTGACGATTCTGGGCAGCTATGATATGTCTCTGTCTACGGTAGATGAAAAGCTGTCCTTTGACGCATACGCCAATACGGAATCAGATGTGACGCTGAAGATTACCAACAACGGCAATATGGATTTGGAGAATATTTCCTTATCCTCCTCCGCCCCCAGCGGCTGGGAAGTGTCCTTTGACACCACAACGATTGACTTGCTGGAGGCAGGCGCGTCCACCGAGGTAACCGCCCATGTGACGCCCGGAGACGACGCGCTGACCGGCGATTATGTGACGATTATGACGGCGTCCTGCGATAACCAGTCTGCATCAGCGGAATTTCGTATTACTGTAAAAACACAGACCGGCTGGGGTATTTTTGCCGTAATTATTATTATTGCCGTAGCGGGAGGCCTTTATTATGTGATGAAAAAATACGGCAGGAGGTAGCGTATGGCATTTTCTGAAAACAAAGGCTCGGTGGTTATTCAGACCGCGGGGCTGACGAAACGATATGGAGAACTGACAGCCGTAGACCATCTGAATATGGAAGTGTGCAAGGGAGAAATCTTCGGGCTGTTGGGGCCAAACGGAGCGGGTAAGACGACTACCACTCTGATGCTTCTGGGATTGACGCAGCCCGATGAGGGCGTGGCCACAATCAACGGCTTAGACTGCACCAGAGATCCCATTGAGGTAAAGAAAACGGTGGGCTATCTGCCGGATAACGTAGGGTTCTACGGTTCCATGACCGGACGGGAGAATCTGCGTTTTATGGGTAGAATCAACGGGCTGGAGAAGGAAGAGCTGGAGAATCGGATCGACGGGCTGCTGGAGCGGGTAGGACTGACGGAGGCGGCTGATAAAAAGGCGTCCGCCTATTCCCGCGGTATGCGTCAGCGGCTGGGGATTGCGGATGTGCTGATGAAGGAGCCGGATATCATCATTATGGACGAGCCTACGCTGGGGATTGACCCGGAGGGCGTCAGAGAGCTGATGTGGCTGATTCGGGATTTGGCGGACAGCGATGGTAAGACCATACTGCTATCCTCCCATCAATTATATCAGGTTCAGCGGGTCTGCGACAGAATGGGCATCTTCGTCCAGGGACAGATGGTTGCCTGCGGTACGCTGGAAGAGCTGGGACAGCAGATTAACAGCAGCGGCGTCAATACGGTAGAACTGGCCGCATATCCTGATAATATTAAATTGTTGGATATTTTAAAAGAGATAAACGGCGTGATGGAAATTGAGAAAAACAGTGATCTGTATATTATCCGTTCCAGCTATGATTTGCGCAGGGCTTTGTCCAAAAAGCTGACGGAGAGGGGATATACCATCATGCATCTTCGTCAGGCGGGCAGCGATCTCGACGAGATCTATCGCAAATATTTTGAAAAAAATGGAGGTAAAGATGGAGAAGACGATCGAGAAGGAAAAAAGCGGGACAAGAAATTATCACGTCCTCAGAGTGCTGTTTGAAAAGGAAACGGCGGATTTTATTAACAGCAAGCGGATGCTTTTGTTTGTCCTGTTAATCGTGCTGATTACTGTGACCGGATTGTATGCGGCCGTATCGGGGCTGGCGGAATCGATAGAGAGCGGCAGTTCGTCTACGGATTTCCTGTTTCTGAAGCTTTTTACCGTAAGCGCTAATTCGATTCCTTCTTACAATTCCCTGATGGCGTTGATGGGACCCTTTATCGGTATTTTTATGGGCTTTGACGCTATTAACAGCGAGCGGACGGAGGGAACCCTGAATCGTCTGGTGAGCCAGCCTTTATACAGGGACAATATTATTATCAGTAAATTTCTGGCAGGTATTTTTATGACGGCGGTTATGGTATTTTCCTCCGGCCTGCTGACGGCGGCGGTGGGGCTGATTACCACAGGCCTGATTCCTACGGGAGAGGAGCTGGGCAGATTGTGTATCTATCTATGCTTCTGTGTTATTTATATCGGCTTCTGGCTGGCAGTGGCAATTCTGTTTTCTACTGTCTGTAAACACGCCGCCACCTCCGCTATGGCGTGTATTGCGGTGTGGCTGTTCTGCGCCATTTTTATCAGCCTGCTGGCGGGCATTATCGCGGACGCGCTTTATCCGACCAGCGGACAGGATATGGAAGCGGTCATGAACGCGCTGAGTAATTATAACTGCGAGCTGAACCTGAACAGGCTTTCCCCCTATTATCTGTTCGGCGAGGCGACTTCTACGGTGCTCAACCCGGGCGTCAGGACGATTAATGCCGTCACGGTGGATCAGCTATACGGTGCGCTTTCCAGCAATCTATCCCTGGGACAGAGTATGCTGCTGGTATGGCCTCATCTGACGGCTATGGCGGCGCTTATGCTGATTGCTTTTGCCATTTCCTACGTGTTCTTTATGCGTCAGGAGATTCGTTCCCGGTAGGGCGTAATAAGGATTCTGACGCTTCGTACTTTACTTTATCCTTTGAGGAGGCTATAATGATACGGGTGGCACGGCAGTCTGGGAGGCTGCGCCGCGGAATCGGGTATCAAGAAGGATGGAAGCAAGGCATTATGAAGGTACAGGCTTGGACAGACCGGCATAAATATCTGTTGGGAGCTGTGCTGTCGGTGTCGGGCGGCGCCATGTGGGGCGTCTCCGGCACCTGCGGGCAGTTCCTTTTTACGCGCAAGGGATTATCCTGCCTGTGGCTGACGCCGATCAGGCTGTTTCTTGCGGGGATACTCTTATTGGCATGGTGCTTCTGCAAGGATTTTAAGACCTCTGTGCAGCCATGGAAAAACAAAAGAGATTGTATGGATCTTTTCCTCTACGGACTGGCGGATCGTGGCGGGGATTTTTACGGTTGTTGCGGTGGGCAATCTGCTGGCCTTTAATCTTTATATGGCGGGGGTGCAGTTGATTGGGCCGGAGAAAGCGATTCTCTATGGCTTTTCCGAGCCGGTTATGGCTGCGGCCTTGTCCGCCCTGTGGCTTGGCGCGCCCTTCACCTTATGGGATTTGGCGGGCTTCGTATGCGTTTTTGGAATGCTTTTTATGCTCAGCGTGGAGGGTTGATATGCAGAAAAAAATAGCGGTAATTAATGATATATCAGGCTTTGGAAGATGTTCCGTGGCGGTGGCGCTTCCGATTATTTCGTATCTGGGAGTGCAGTGCTGTCCGGTGCCTACTTCTATTTTCTCCAATCATACCGGGTTCCCTCAGTATTTTTTTGATGATTACACGGATCGCATGGAGGAGTATATTGCCAACTGGAAGAAGCTGGATTTGCGGTTTGAGGGGATTGCCACGGGATTCCTGGGTTCTGCCAGACAGATTCAGATCGTAAAGCGGTTTATTCAGGAGTTTTCCAGGGAGGATACGCAGGTCATCGTAGACCCTGTGATGGGAGATTACGGCCAATTATACTCTACCTATACGGAAGCGTTATGCGAGGAGATGAGGGAGCTGGTCAGGCTGGCGGATATTACGACGCCCAATCTCACGGAGGCCTGTCATTTAACCCAGACGCCCTATAAGCATACGGGCTGGAGCAGGAAAGAGCTGTTGGCCATGGCCGGGAAGGTGGCGGCGTTTGGCCCCTCCAAGGTGGTTATTACGGGGATTGTACAGGGAGAATTTATTGCCAATTATATTTATGAAGCGGGGAAGGAGCCCAAGCTGATCCGAACCCACAAGGTGGGAACGGAACGCTCCGGCACGGGCGACGTGTTCGCTTCGATTATAGCGGCGGACTGCGTCAAGGGGATTCCCTTTGAACGGTCGGTGCGCAAGGCCTCCGGCTTTGTGAAGAAATGTATTCTCAAGTCCATTGAATTGGAGATTCCTAAGACGGACGGCGTGTGTTTTGAGGAAATTCTGTATCAGCTGAAAAGGGATTAGCACCGGACAAGGGTGCGGGAATGGAGATAAAGATGGTAATATTATATGAAGTTCATGAAAATCTATATGTCAACATGACAAACAGGTGTCCCTGCGCGTGCACCTTCTGCCTGCGGCAGACCAGAGATGAAATGAATCATTCCGGCAGTTTGTGGCTGGAGAGGGAACCCGGCGTGGAGGAAATCAAAGCGGAATTTGGCAGGTTTTCCATGGAACAATATCAGGAGGTGGTATTCTGCGGCTTTGGAGAACCTACGGAGCGCCTTGAAGATCTGCTGGAGGTGGCGGCTTATGTAAAAGAGCAGTTTGGGAAGCCTGTCAGAATCAACACCAACGGATTATCCGATTTGATCTGGCAGAAGAATACCGCGCCAATGTATGAAGGATTGGTGGATACGATTTCTATCAGCCTGAATACGCCGAATAAGGAACGGTACTATGAATTGACCAGAAGCAGGTTTGGTATCGGCTCTTTTGACGCCATGCTGACTTTTGCGGGAAATGTGAGCAAATATGTGCCCAACGTGGTGCTGTCTACGGTAGACACTACGCTGACGAAGGAAGAAGAGGCGCAGTGCGCGGAGATTTGCGCAAGGCTGGGAGTCACCTACCGAATCAGGCCCTGGGAAGACTGAGACAGTATTCCAGTTCAAAGGGATACCCGTCCTTCTTATTCTGTTCCGACAGGGTATCGGTTTCCATGATACAGAAATCCTCTTCTTTTAAGACCTCCTTCATCTCGTTCCGCAGAGAGGGGAAGTCTGCTATATGGGTAGAGATTCTCCGGCAGGCATAGTCACCGGCGGCGATGGTTTGCACCCCTTCAGCGGCGGAAGACGCCGGTTTAGCGATGTCGCCGGATAGGGTCAGAAACATGCGCCGCTGATAGGAGCCGTGCAGATATTGATGCAGGATACCCGATGGATAAGAAACGGCAAGCCCTCTCTGCTGGGCGGTAACGAACAGCTTGAGAATATACTGGCCGTAATATTTCGGGGTATCGTCCTCTTCCAGCGGGACGGTCAGCAGGGTACGCTCTTTGATTTCACTGTGATAGAAGCCGTCCGGCAGCATAATACCGCTTCGGCTTTCCGGTATTCTGGCAAGGCCGGTCGCAGGGCTCGCCATATTTTGCAGGGTTTCCTGCAAAGCGCCTAAGCAGTTGTGGATTTCCATGATCTTCTGCTCCGCCAGAATCTTGCCGTCGTAGAGAAGCTTTTGCAGATTGATGGAATTGTTTTCTACATAATGATTTAAGTCTCTTAAGGGAATACCAAGCCTGACGCAGACGGTAATGGCGTCCAAAAGATAGAGCTGTTCCTCTGTATAATAGCGGTAATTGGTTTCCGTGTTGACAAAGGCGGGTTTTAGAATCCCGATCTGGTCGTAGTAACGCAGGGATTTAATACTCACGTTTTTCAGTTTGGATACTTTGCCGATAGACAGATATTGACTCATGGGAATTACCGTGCCTTTCCAAAATTAAACCATACCATCAGGGAAGAGTTACTACCTCATATTTTGACATATTTTGCATTGGGAAACAAGCCTTTTTTGGGGAACTGTTGCAAAATAAAATCCGCATACAGGATTCTGTATGCGGATTTTATTTGGTATTTAAGATAGAATGGCAAAACAGGAGTTAACCCATGGTCACAACTACCTGATATTCGGTTTTGCCCTTTTCGTAGGGAACCACGCATCCGGCAAGGGTGACGCCGTCAACGGTGATCGATTTCACGCCTTTTTCCACATGGTCAGGGTTTACGACCTTGATGTGGTAAGTGCCTTCGCGGAATTTTCTGGTCAGTTCAAAGTCTCCGAAATCCTTCGGCACACAGGGATCGATGCTCAGACCCTTGTGGGTAGGATATACGCCCAGAATATGCTGGGATACGTTGACAAAGGTCCATGCCGCCGTACCGGTCAGCCAACTGTTCTTGGCTTCCCCGTGGAACTTGGCGTCCGCGCCGGCTACCATCTGAGAATAGACATAGGGTTCTGTCCTGTGAATTTCGCTGAATTCTTCCACATAAGCGGGACAGGTCTTCTGGTAAATTTCGAAGGCTCTGTCGCCCCGTCCGATTACAGTTTCCGCGATAGAAACCCAGGGGTTGTTGTGGCAGAAGATTCCGGCGTTCTCCTTATATCCCGGCGGATAAGAAGAGATTTCGCCAAGCTCCAGATGGTAACGGGTGTAGGCGGGCTGTAAGATCATTACGCCGTATTTGGTATCCAGTTTTTCCTTTACGGAATCCAGCGCCTGCCTGGCCAGTCCTTCCTTTACGCCGATACCGGCTAAGGGGCAGAAGCCGTTGGATTCGATATAAATCTGTCCTTCTTCACATTCCCTGGAACCGATCTTCTGGCCGTTGGCGTCATAAGCGCGCAGGAACCATTCGCCGTCCCAGCCGTCTTTTAAGACCGCGTCGTACATTTTCTGCACCTCGGCGCGGGCGTAATCGGCTTCCGCCTGATCGCCGGTCAATTCGCACAGTTGAGCGTATTCTTCTCCGTATTTTACGAACATTCCCGCGATGAAAACGGATTCCGCAACAGGTCCTTCGGAGGGGCCGAAGGTCTGGAAGGATTCTCCCGGGTGCTCGGAAAAGCAGTTCAGGTTCAGGCAGTCGTTCCAGTCGGCGCGGCCAATCAGGGGCAGATCGTGGGGACCCTTATGGGTCACAATGTAATCAAAGGAACGTTTCAGGTGGGTCATCAAAGGCTGAGCCACGGACATATCGTTGTCAAAGGGAACCATTTCGGACAGAATACCGGTATCGCCGCTTTCCCGGACGTAGGCGGAGGTTCCGGCGATCAGCCATAAGGGATCGTCGTTGAAGCCGCTGCCGATATCGGAGTTGCCCTTCTTGGTCAGGGGCTGGTACTGATGATAAGCGCTGCCATCCTGGAACTGGGTGGAGGCGATATCGATGATTCTCTGCCGCGCACGGTCGGGAATCAGGTGTACGAAGCCCAACAGATCCTGACAGGAATCGCGGAAGCCCATGCCGCGGCCGATGCCTGACTCATAATAGGAGGCGGAACGGGACATATTGAAGGTTACCATACACTGATACTGGTTCCAGATATTTACCATGCGGTCAACCTTTTCATTGGAGGATTTAACGGTGTATTTGGATAACAGATCGTTCCAGTAGGTATTCAGTGCCGCAAAGGCCTTGTCCACATCGGCGTCGGACTGATATTTGGCCAGCATCGCCTTCGCGGGTTTCTTGTTGATAACGCCGGGCGCCTCCCATTTCTGATCCTCCGGATTCTCAATGTATCCCAATACGAAGACGAAGGATTTGCTCTCGCCGGGCGCTAAGGTTACGTTGATCTGGTGAGAAGCGATGGGCGACCAGCCGCTGGCGATTGAGTTGGAAGCCTGCCCTTTTTCGATGACTTCCGGATTAGCGGCTCCCCGGTATGCGCCCAGAAAAGCGTCCCGGCTGGTATCAAAGCCGTCCACCGGCACGTTGACGGAGTAAACCGCGTAGTGGTTGCGGCGCTCCCTGTACTCGGTTTTGTGGTAAATGGTGGAACCTTCCACCTCTACCTCGCCGGTGCTTAAATTACGCTGGAAGTTTCTGGAATCGTCGTCCGCGTTCCAGAGACACCATTCTACATAAGAGAAGAGAGATACGCTCTTGGCAGCATTGCTCTGATTGGTTAAGCGAACCTGGCTGATTTCACAGTTTTCATCCATAGGTACAAAGGTGAGCACGGAGGCCTCCAGCTCGTTTTTCTTACCGGTAAAACGGCTGTAACCGATGCCGTGGCGACATTCATAGCTGTCCAAGTCCGTCTGGGTAGGCTTCCAGCCCGGGTTCCATACGGTATTGCCTTCTTTAATATAGAAGTATTTGCCGTTGATATCGCCCGGCACGTCGTTATAGCGGTAGCGCGTCATGCGAAGCAGCTTCGCGTCCTTATAAAAGGTATAGCCGCCGCAGGTGTTGGAGATCAAAGTAAAAAAATCATTGCAGCCCAGGTAGTTAATCCACGGCAAAGGCGTTTTGGGGGTGGTGATGACATATTCGCGGTTGGCGTCGTCAAAGTAACCGAATTTCATAGCGTAATTCTCCTTTTAATTAATATTTCCGTGCACCCATGAGCGCGGACGCTGGGACGCGGAAAGCTTTCAATTTTAAATTATATTCTTATATAATTCATTATAGTTATTACGAAAACATGAAAACGATTAAGTTGACGCGTTGTAGGACAAACCCGGAAAGGGTGGTACAGGGAGCCTTTTCTCCATTTCGTCAAAAAAGACAGACGTGATTAAAAAAATTATACAGAAGAAATGCTTAAAATGCAATATAAATTGTATATTTTTTAATTATTTTCCAGAAAAAGGGAAAGGGAAAAGCCGGGAATATATTTATCTAAAATACTTTAGATTCTTTACGAAACCGTTTACTTTATTTTGAGACAGAATGTGAGCAAAATATGAACAAACTATGTACAAAAGTACATAAAAAGGTGGTTTGAAACTGTATAAATTCAACAAAATACTAAAAAATTCACAAAAAAAGAGAATTTTATGTTGCAAATTTATAAAATGTGATGTACACTAACATTACGAAAACGATTAAGCAGTTAGGGCTCATCCAACAGTGGCCGATTTCGTGAACCAGGGAAACTAGAGGGGAGCTGGCGGTAATGGTGTCCATGAAAGATATCTCGATAGCCTGCGGCGTATCCGTTGCCACAGTAAGCAAGGCGCTGAATAATCACAAGGATATCGGGACAGAGACAAAAGAGCATATCAAACAGGTGGCGAAGGAAATGGGATATTTCCCTAATTCCGCGGCAAAGGCTCTGAAGACGAACCGTACCTATAATATAGGGGTTCTGTTTGCGGAAGAGGATTACAGCGGACTGACCCACGATTATTTTTCTTTTGTACTGGACAGCCTGAAACGCACGGTGGAGAAGGCGGGATATGACATCACCTTTATCAACGACTGTAAGTCCAGGCCCGGACGGATGTCCTATCTGGAACATTGCAGATACCGTGGATTCGACGGCATTGCCATTGTGTGTACGGATTTCTACACACCGGAGGTACTGGAACTGGTCCGGGGCAACATTCCCACCGTGACCATTGACCATTTATTCAACAATGTCTGCGCCATTATGTCGGACAATGTGAAGGGGATGCAGGAGCTTTTAACTTATGTTTATGGCAAAGGGCACCGCAGAATTGCCTATATCCACGGCGCTGATTCGTCAGTTACCAGAAGCCGGCTGTCTTCCTTCTACAGGACGGCGGCACAGTTAGGGCTGGAAGTTCCGGAGGAATACATAAGCGTTGCGGCATATCGTGATACGAAGAAAACCTATGAGGAGACGGTAAGGCTCCTGCATTTAAAGGAAAGACCTACCTGTATTCTGTATCCCGACGATTTCGCAGCATTCGGCGGCATTAATGCCATCAAGGAACTGGGGCTTCGGATTCCGGAAGATATTTCGGTAGTGGGATATGATGGAATCAGGATTGCGAGACATATCGAGCCTACGCTGACATCCTTAAGCCAAAATACGAAAGAACTGGGGCAGAAAGCGGGAGAGAAGCTGATTAGCTTAATTGAGCACCCCAAGACGACCCTGATCGAGCAGATCATCGTAGGCGGATATGTGTATGAAGGCAATTCCGTAGCGGATCTCAACGCCAGGCAGGGGAGCGGGTAATAAAAACTCCGAAAAGGGCTAGCCCTTTTCTTCTATATCTATATAGATATAGAACAATCTCTGTCAGTTATGTTATGAAATGCGGTTACGCATTTTATATAAAACCAAAAACGATGTACCAACATCAATAAAACAAGGGAGGAAATTTCAATGAAGAAAAAAGTAGTTAGCGTACTTCTTTCTACAGCTATGGTAGCAAGCCTGTTAGCAGGCTGCGGCAGTAGCAGCAGCGACACAACGTCTACAGCAGACGATAGTGCCGCAACCACAGAAGAGGCTTCTGCAGACGACGCAGCAGAAGAGGAAACTGCAACAGAGGAGACGACTGAAACAACATCGTCCGGAGACAAATTCTACATCTACTCATGGAACACAGAGTTACAGGAAAGACTGACATATGTGACAGATGCTTATCCTGAACTGGCTGACAGAATCGAGTATGTCAATGTCGGCGACTCCGCTATTTATCAGGAGAAGATCGACCAGCTCCTTCAGAATCCTGACGCAGAGGATTATCCTGACATGATCGCCTTCGAGGCAGGCTACATCATGAAGTATACAAACTCTGATTATACGCTTTCCGTAACAGATTGCGGTATTACAGATGATGATCTGGCTGAGATGTATCCTTACACCATCACCATTGCAACAGACCAGAGAGACGGTTCCTTAAAGGGTCTTTCCTGGCAGTCCTGTCCCGGCGCATTTATCTACAGAACCGATCTTGCAGAGAGTCTGCTGGGCGTAACAAGTCCTGAGGAAATGCAGGCTAAGATCAGCACATGGGATGATTTCCTTGACACGGCAAGAGAGATTAAGGAAGCTTCCGGCGACGCTACCAGAATTCTTTCTTCCAACGGCGACGTTGTAAACACCTTTATGTCCAACAAGACAGAGCCCTGGGTAACTTCTGACGGCGTGTTCCATATGGATTCCGCTATGGAAGAGTACATGGACGTTGTTAAGGTTCTGGAAGAGGAAGATTTAACACAGAAGACGACACAGTGGTCTGACGAGTGGAACGCTGGTCCTTCCACAGACGCTGTATTCGGTTACTTCGGATGTACATGGTTCTTACACTGGACCATCAAGGCTAACTGCGGCGGCGAAGCTGTAGGAGAAGGTACATATGGCCTTTGGAATATGTGCCAGGGTCCTGCTCCTTATTACTGGGGCGGTACATGGTTAGGCGCAACGGCTGGATGTTCTGATACAGAGATGGCTGGTACCATCATGAGAGCTCTTTGCTGCGATACCGATATCATGACCAAGATGTCTGAAGAAACATTAGACTATGTAAACAATAAGACAGCAATGCAGACGTTGTCTGACGCTGGTAAGGGTGCTTACGACTTCTTAGGCGGCCAGGACTTCATCGAAGTATTCTCCCCTCTTGCAGATGACGTAGATGTATCCTGGATGTGCGCTTATGACCAGAAGGTTAACGAGCTGCTCGATACACAGGTAACGGCTTACGCTAACGGCGAGAAGGATAAAGAGACGGCAATCGCTGACTTCAAGGCAGCAGTAGCTGACGCTTATCCGGCTGTTACGGTAGAATAATTAAAATAACGATTTATGATAAGTCTGTACCGGTCTTGCGGCCGGTACAGATATTATAAAGAGATATTTAAAATAGCAGATGGGACCGCGGCACAGATATTTGAGAGGGTTCCGGATAGGGAGAATTGTCAAATGCCTGTGGCGCGGCCGAAGGCAGAAATATTTAGAGAGGGATGTGGAAGATGGCAAATACCAGGAAAAAGAACAAAACAGTAGAGTATGGCCGTTATGGATATTTCTTTATCGCGCCGTTCTTTATTGTATTTGCGATATTTCAGCTATGGCCTTTGATTTACACGATTGGCCTGGCGTTCTGTGAGAATTATACAGATACGATGTTTAATACGGAGGTCGGCCCATATTTTAACGGACTGGCTAACTTTTCAACAGTTTTTGTGGGAAATGACGGCAGATTGTTTAATACTTATACCTTCCAGGCGTTGTGGAACACGATTATTATGTGGCTGATGAATTTCCTGCCGCAGATTTTACTGGCCTTACTGCTTGCCGTCTGGTTTACGGACACAAGAGTGAAGTTAAAGGCGCAGGGCGCGTACAAGATCCTCACCTTTATGCCGAACATTATTACGGCGGCAACCATTGCCGTATTATTCTACAAGCTGTTTGATTTCCCCAACGGCCCTATCAATCAGGTGCTTACCAGTTGGGGCGTTTTAAGCGAACCCTATAATTTCTTCCAGAGTAAATGGGCGACGAGAGGGATTATTTCCTTTATCAATTTCTGGATGTGGTATGGAAATACAATGATTGTGCTGACCGCAGGCGTGCTGGGTATCAGTCCTTCCCTGTTTGAAGCGGCCAGGGTAGACGGCGCAAGCAGTTGGCAGATTTTTAAGAGCGTGACCCTGCCCATGCTTCGTCCGATTCTGTTGTTTACCTTAGTCAATTCCGCAATCGGCGGTTTGCAGATGTACGATATTCCTAAGCTGTTGACAACCAGCGGTTATGGAGACCCGGATTATACTACCAGAACCATGACGATGTATATCCGAGATCTTGCCTTCACCGGTTCCAGACAGATGGGTAAGGCGGCGGCAGCGTCCCTTGTGTTGTTCGTAGTAACGTTATTCTTCAGTCTGGTTCTCTTCTACATTATGAGAGATAAGGACGCGATTAAGGAAAAGAAGGCGATTAAGGCGGCGGAAAAAGCAAGAAAGGGGGCTAAATAATCATGGCGAAACAGAATAACGAAATGGAAGGCGGATTACACGCCAGAATTCTTGGAGCGAAGATATTTAGAAACTGTGTCTGCATTTTTCTCTGCTTTTTGAGCCTGATTCCATTCTGGATCATGATTGTGAACGCAACCAGAACGAGTGTGGATATTCAGCAGGGCTTATCCCTGATTCCTTCCCATTACTTTATGGAGAACTGGGAGAAGCTGTTGTACCAGTGCAGCGAGCAGGTGCCGTTATGGAAATATATGACCAACAGTTTAACAATCGCGGTATTTTCCACAGTGTTGACTGTATATTTTTCCACAATGACGGCTTACGGCGTGACGGTATATAAATTCAAGGGCGCTGGTTTCGCGTGGGCGTTTATTATGGCGATCATGATGATTCCGGCACAGGTATCTTCCATCGGTTTCTTCCGTTTTATGTATGGACTGGGACTGGGAAATAATTATCTGCCCCTTATTATTCCGGCGGTTGCAGCGCCTGCTACCGTATTCTTTATGAGACAGTATATGCAGAGCGCTCTGCCCCTTGAGATTGTGGACGCAGCCCGGATTGACGGTTCCAAAGAGTTCCATACCTTTAACGTAGTCGCAATGCCGTTGATGAAGCCGGCTGTGGCAACCCAGTGTATCTTCGCATTTATCGCATCATGGAATAACTTCTATACGCCTTCCATGCTGCTTTCTTCCCAGAAGAAGTATACGCTGCCTATGTTCGTACAGATGATGCGCGGCGAGAGATTCCGTTCTGACCACGGTATCATTTATGTAGGCCTGGTAGTGTGTATTATGCCGATTTTCGTGGTATATTTCCTGCTTTCCAAGTACATCATTGCAGGTGTTGCCCTGGGCGGTGTAAAGGAATAAAAGAAAAGAGAATGAAGGGTTATCCGAATAATAGTAAAGACGCCTGTGGGAGCTTCCGCAGGCGTCTTTTATAAAATGCTTTTCACCGAAATTAGATTCTGCTATACTGTCCTTACAGGACGGACGCTTGGAAAGCGGGATTCAGAACGGAGGAACCATGAATCAAATCGAATTTATAGAGAGGCTGCGGCGTACGCTTGCCGGCAGCCTGAGCAGCGGCCAGGTGGCGGAGCATGTGCGCTATTATCAGGAATATATCCGTATGGAAATGGGGAAAGGCAGAAGTGAGGCGGAAGTGCTGGCGGGCTTGGGAGATCCGAGGCTGTTAGCCAAAAGTATTATCGAGGCCAGTAAGCGCTCCGGCGTCAATGAGGGCAGCAATCGTACCTATGATGAGGAGATGGCGGGCGGCGCTTATCGCAATCCTTACAGCGGAGCCTACGGACATTCCGGCCAGGACGACGCTTATGACGGGAACCGCGCTGAGGAAGTATATTCCCGGAATCCTTCCGCCAATCGGGTGTTTCGCGTGCCGGGCTGGCTGATTTTGCTGATTATCACCGTGGCGGTTGTTTTGGTCATCGGTCTTGCCCTGTCGCTGATTTCCGTGCTGGCGCCTATTATGATCCCGGTTCTGATTGCGATTCTGTTGGTATGGGTCTTCCGGGGAGACGGCAGGTAAGGAGGCGGTCCGGGCAGAACAAAAGACCATTCGGGTAAATGGTCTTTTGAGGGGAGTATAAATATAATATAAGGGTCTGTAAACTGAGAATGAAGGGGTGTCTCTGTTTACAACTCTTATTATAAACGTTTTATTTATAAAAGCAACTAAAAATAGTACCAAAGTACCAACCTTGGTTTTGGTAGATTTGAATAAAAAATTGGTACTAAAGTCCCATAATGCGTTTGAATAAGTTCGCAGCATTTTTCTAATACTATTCCTGTAACATGAAAACAATCAGGAGGTATGGAAGATGTCTAAAAACGATTATAACCAGAACAATCAAAACAACCAGAATGAGAAGCAGCAGGACAAATACAACAACTGCAGCCAGAATAATTCTAAGAACAGCACAAAGAACAGTTCCGGCAACAATTCTCAGGACAATCAGAAGAATAACAATCAGTAGTTTGAGGACAGAGAATTTCAGAATCGAAATGATTACCGGGGAAGGGGGAGCAGCGATGCTCCCTCTTCTTATAATAATCCCCATTTCTGGGCAGCTTGTTGCGAAGCGGCGGCGAGAAATCCGCGAAAGCGGTTTCTCGTCTGCACACTACCATCCTAATTATAATATGAAGAAGTTCTTGACGCGTGCGCCCATCCATTTTACAATAAATCCATGGATAAATTAGAGTATATTGTGCCCTGTCATTTCGGATTAGAGGCAGTTTTAAAAAGAGAAATCGCAGATTTAGGATATGAAATCCTGTCGGTGGAAGACGGCAGAATTATGTTTGCGGGAGATGCGCAGGCGTTGTGCCGCGCCAATATTTTCCTGCGCAGCGCGGAGAGAGTGCTTCTTAAGGTAGGGAGTTTTCACGCGGAGACTTTCGAAGAGCTTTTTCAGGGAACCAAATCCCTGCCCTGGGAAGAATACATACCTAAGGACGGTAAATTCTGGGTGGCCAAGGCCGCCAGCGTCAAGAGCAGGCTCTTTAGTCCCTCCGATATTCAGTCTATTATGAAAAAGGCCATGGTGGAGCGTATGAAGGGCGTATACCGGACGGACTGGTTTGAAGAGAGCGGCGCGGCTTACCCGGTGCGGGTGTTTCTGATGAAGGATGAGGTGACGGTGGGACTTGACACCACAGGAGAGTCTCTGCATAAACGGGGATACCGCAAGCTGACGGCCAAGGCGCCCATTGCGGAGAATCTGGCGGCGGCGCTGATTATGCTGACCCCATGGAAGGGAAACCGTATTCTGGTAGATCCTTTTTGCGGAAGCGGTACGATTCCCATAGAGGCGGCTATGCTGGCGGCGCATATTGCGCCGGGAATTAACCGCAGCTTCCTGGCAGAGGAGTGGGAGCATATCGCCGATAGAAAATGCTGGTATCGGGCGGCGGACGAGGCGGAGGCCATGGCGGATACCACTGTGGAAACGGATATACAAGGATACGATATCGACGACCAGATCGTCTCGGCGGCCAGGGCGAATGCGAAGCTGGCGGGAGTCGAGCACATGATTCATTTTCAGCGGAGGAGCATGGAACAGTTGAGCCATGCAAAGAAATATGGCTTTATCATTACCAATCCGCCCTATGGCGAACGGCTGGAGGATAAGGAAAATCTTCCGGAGCTATATCGCGTGATTGGGGAGCGTTACAGGGCGCTGGACGCCTGGTCCTTGTATCTGATCACGGCATATGACAGGGCGGAGGAGTTCATCGGCAGGAAAGCGGATAAAAACAGAAAAATTTACAATGGAATGATGAAAACCTATTTTTATCAGTTCATGGGTCCGAAGCCAAACAGGAGCGGAAGATAACAGATGCAGCAGAAGAATCTTATGAGAAGAACAGCCATATACTGTATTCTGTTTGCGCTTACTGCCATGGGAGTGATGCTTTACTATTCTGCCAATAAGATTATCGTGGTAGCGGATGTGGCGCAGGATGAAGTGGTGCAGTCCCAGGAAGGCGCCACTGGAACGGAAACAGAGGCTGCGGATAAGAACCATATTGAAATTGACCGAAGCAGTCAAAACACAAATTATTTTTGCATTCCCCTGCCGGATACCGTGAAAGCAGAGGAGGTCACGATTGAAAATCACTACATGGATCAGGAGCTGTGGGTCAGCATCGCCCCGAAGGAGATCAGGGAGCAGGAGCAGTTCTACGAAAGCCACAGCGTCTATGGCAACTGTGAAAATGTGCTGAACGGACATTTCGAGGTAGAGAAGGAACGGCTCTGCCTGCGCTTTGCGCTGAATGATGTATATGAGTATCAGAGCATTTTTGAAAACAATACCCTTTATATTGCATTTGTGCCTCCTAAGGAGGTTTATGATAAGATTGTTGTGATTGATCCCGCTTATGGCGGGGAGGATAACGGCGTCACGGCGGAGGGAGTACAGGCGAAGGATATTACGCTGGAAATTGCCAGGGCTTTGAAAGCCAAACTGGACGATACCGATATCAAGGTGTATTATACCCGAATGGACGACAGTAATCCTGCCGATGAGAGCCGGGTGAAGCTGGCGGCGGCCACGAAGGCGGATATGCTGGTCAGAATCGAAGTGGGCGGCGCGGACAGCAGCAAGACCTACGGGACGGAAGCGGTTTACAACAGCAGATTTTTTATTCCCGGCTTTGGCAGCGTGGAGCTGGCGGATCTGTTAGAGCGCGAAGTGGTAACGGCGATCAGCGGAAAGGCCAATGGGCTTGTGGAAGCCGCCGAGGAGGACGGAGTGCTTGGGGAAGCCACCGTGCCCGCGGCGGCCATCAAAGTGGGATATCTGACCAATGGACAGGAATTGATTCTGCTCCAGAGACAGGATTATATCGAGCGCATTGCGGACGGTATTTATCAGGCCGTACTGAAAGCGTATGAGCAGTATCTGGATTAAGAGGCGCGGTGGAAGCAGAATGGGACGAGAGGGACAGGATTTTCATGAAAGCAAGGATTATTTTTGCCACGGGCAATGAAGGAAAAATGCGTGAGATCAGGGATATACTGGGCGATATGGAGGCAGAGCTCCTCTCCATGAAGGAGGCGGGGATTCAGGCGGATATTGAAGAAAATGGGAAAACCTTCGAGGAAAACGCCGTTATCAAGGCAAAGGCGGTGGCGGCCATGACGGACGCCGTGGTGCTGGCAGATGATTCCGGGTTGGAAATCGATTATCTGAATAAGGAACCGGGTATTTATTCCGCCAGATATCTGGGAGAGGACACTCCCTATACGGTCAAAAACCAAAACCTGATCGACAGGCTCGCGGGCGTGCCGGACGCTCAGAGGACGGCCAGGTTTGTCTGCGCTATTGCCGCGGTATTTCCCGATGGGGAAGTGGTTACCACGCATGGCACGATTGAGGGCAGGATCGGATATGAAGAGAAGGGGAGCAACGGTTTTGGATACGACCCTATTTTCTATGTGCCTGAGTATGGCTGCAGCACGGCGCAGCTGAGCGAAGAGCAGAAAAACAGGATTAGCCATCGGGGCAGGGCGTTGGAGGCTATGAAAGCAGAACTGAAGAAAAGGATAGTATGATTATGATGAAGATATTGATAGTAAGCGATACCCATCGGCACAATGAGAATTTCCTGCAGGTGGTGGAAAAGGTCGGCCCCCTGGATCTGGTGGTGCACTGTGGAGATGTGGAGGGCAGCGAGTATGTGATCGGCGAGGCCGCCGGGTGTCCGATAGAAATGGTGCAGGGAAACAATGATTTTTTTTCCGAGCTTCCCAAAGAAAAGGAATTTATGATCGAACAGTATAAGGTGTGGCTCACCCACGGGCACCATTATTATGTTTCCATGAACAATGAAATTATTAAGCGGGAAGCCAGGGAAAGGGAAGTGGATATCGTCATGTGCGGACATACCCACAAGCCTGTTATTGACGTGGAGGAAGATCTGACCCTGATTAATCCGGGCAGCATCAGTTATCCAAGACAGGAGAACCGGAAACCCAGCTATATCCTGATGGAAATCGACGCCCAGGGAGATGCGCACTATACGTTAAACTATCTGTAGCGGCAAATGAAAAAAGCCCAAAAAAGCGGTTGACAGACAAATATTCGTATTATATAATGTTACTTGCGTTGTGAAGAAATCAGACGCATCACGCCTTTCGGGGTGTGGCTCAGCTTGGCTAGAGCGCCTGGTTTGGGACCAGGAGGTCGCAGGTTCGAATCCTGTCACCCCGACGCAAGATCAGGATTACAGTCGGGAGAATCGGAGACATTCCTACGGCGCCGCGTAGAGATACGCAGTTATCATAATATATGCGGGTGTAGTTCAATGGTAGAACACCAGCCTTCCAAGCTGGATACGTGGGT
>JAJQIK010000054.1 GCA_021199255.1 Clostridiales bacterium
TCTTGAATTTTCAGGGTTGCATTACTGTTTAGTTGTCAAGGTGCTGGGTTGCCTGGCTTCTTCCTCAATCTTCTCCGGGAACATTCCTCTTTTATCAAGGAATCTGCATCATCATATCAAAAGCCAAACGCCTGCCGCATCATCAATCCGGCAGCAACGGAGAAGGAGGGATTTGAACCCTCGCGCCGCTATTAACGACCTGCACCCTTTCCAGGGGTGTCCCTTCAGCCATCTTGGGTACTTCTCCAAACAAAGCTAATCAATCACTATTATTCTTATTTTAAACTGTCCAAACCAAAAGGTTCGGTCGGAGAGGGATCTCCAGCGGAGAGGGTGGGATTCGAACCCACGCGCCCTTGCGGACAAACGGTTTTCAAGACCGCCTCGTTATGACCACTTCGATACCTCTCCGGGTTCGTTGCACGCTTCCTCTCGGTCAGCGCAAGGATTATTCTAGCAAAAAAGATTTTCAGTGTCAACATTTTTTAACTAAATTTTCATTGAATTTTTTCAGTGAAAACTTTTCACATAAAGCTTCCGCTATGAACAAATCCTCCGGCGTAGTAATTTTTATATTTTCATAAGAGCCTTTTACCAGTTTCACGGGATATCCCAACAGCGTTTCCACTACCATGGCGTCATCGGTAATTTTAATCCCTTTGCCTTCCAGCTCCTCCTTACGTCCCATCAGTTGACGATAGGCTTCTGTAATCAATTTCACGTCGAACGCCTGCGGCGTCTGAATCTGCCACACCCTGCTGCGATCCGGCGTTGAGGCGGCATATCCCTCCTCGTCTGCCAGCTTAATGGTATCTTTCACCGGCATACCCACCACGCAGGCGCGCGTCTCTGCCACGGCCTGATAGCTTCGCTCTATCATGGCCTCCGTCAGAAAGGGCCTGGCCCCGTCATGAATAAACACATACCCGTCTTGATTGGGTATACTCATGGTTCCATCAGCCATAGCTTTCAAGGCGTGAGCGACAGAATCATACCGCTCTGCGCCGCCCGCCACAATCCTTTCCACCTTACGAAATGCATATCGGCTGACAATCTCGTTTTGCACATAGGCAATGTCCTGCGCGCCGGTCACTAAGACGCAGTCATCTATAATAGAAGATTCTTCTATCGTGCGCAGCGTATACCAGATGAGCGGCTTGTCCTTTAAGATCATAAACTGCTTGGCTACGCCGCTTTTCATTCTCCTGCCGCTTCCCGCCGCCAGCAGAATAGCGGTGCATCTTTTTTTCTCCATAGGTTCTTCCCTCTATCCGGCTATCGTTCTCCAAGCTTCAGGTTCGGCACCGCGTTCAAATCGTATCCCGAACGCACTCCCTTGAGGTACTCATAATAGCCTGCCGCGCCGATCATAGCCGCATTATCCGTACACAGAATCGGGGACGGATAATAAAAGAGAAGATTCCTCTCCTCGCACGCCTCCCTGAGAGCGCTCCTGAGAGCCGAGTTAGACGCCACGCCGCCGGCTATGGCAAATTTCTTCATGCCGCACTCTTCCACCGCCCGCATGGAATGTTCCACCAGCACGTCTACCACCGCTTTCTGGAAGGAAGCCGCCACATCGGCCTGACAGACCTCTATCCCTTTCATTTCACAGGAGTTCAGGTAATTGAGCACCGCGGATTTCAATCCGCTGAAGCTGAAATCATAAGCCGCGTCCGCCACCTTCGCGCGGGGAAAGAAAATCGCGTCAGGATTGCCCTCTTTGGATACTCGGTCAATCTTCGGCCCGCCGGGGTATCCCAGCCCGATCGCTCTCGCCACCTTATCAAAGGCTTCGCCGGCCGCGTCGTCTCTGGTTCTCCCCAGAATCTCATATTCGCCATAATCTTTTACCACTACCAGATGGGAATGTCCTCCCGACACCACCAGACACACAAAGGGCGGCTCCAAATCCTTATTTTCTATATAATTGGCGCTGATATGTCCTTCTATATGATGTACGCCCACCAGAGGGACGCCCGACGCGAAGCTGATCGCTTTCGCCGCAGAAACGCCCACCAGCAGCGCCCCCACCAGACCGGGGCCGTAAGTCACCGCAATGGCGTCCATCTCCTGCAGCTCTTTGTCCGCCGACCGCAGCGCCTCCAGAATCACCTGATTGATTTTCTCAATATGCTTGCGGGACGCAATCTCCGGCACTACGCCGCCGTATAGGGTATGTAAGTCTATTTGAGACGATATGATATTAGACAGAACCTCCCTGCCGTTTTGGACAACCGCCGCCGCAGTCTCATCACAGGAGGTTTCGATCGCCAGAATCGTCGCATCTTTCCTCTTCATCTTCATTCCACCAATTCCCAGCCCAAAATCTTCCAATGGCCGTCCTCGTCCTGACGCAGCACAAACTGTTCCATGGAAGCGGTCACGCCGCTGCTTCCCGTCTGCTTCAGGTTAAAGGTACAGTACATTCTGGCGCAGGAGTATCCGTTCTCCGTATAATAATCCACGTCTGTGCTCGCAGAAATCTCATAGCTGTATATGGTATAATTATTATCCTTCATCTCAGCAATATCGCTGCGAAGGTCTTCCATATACTCTTCCTGCGTCTTATTGGCGATCAGCTCGTCATCATACAATTCCTGAATCTTCAGCGCCAAAGCTTCCAGCTCTTCTTCCGTATATTCCTCATTATAGAAACATTCCGTAATCTCACTGTAACATTTCAGCACTTCCTTCGGAGTAGGCGGATAACTGCGCTCCCAGTCCTTCAGCAGAATATTCTGCACCGCCGTGGCCACCACCGCTTCCTCCGTCTCCTTCTTCGCCTGATTGCTCAGATAATAGTAATATCCCAAAACTGCCACCGCGAGAATCAGTACAACAGCAACGATTTTAATGGTTCTGGATTTATTCATGCTCTTTCCTCCATGCTCCTTCCCGTTAATCTTCTTCAAATAAGAGGTCGACGCTTCTGCCGTCCTTCGCCGCAATGGAGTGAGGAAAAATTTCCCGCACCTTTGGCATATACTCTTCGGGGCGGATCAGCGAAGGACTGTAATGGGTCAGCCACATTTCCTTTACCCCTGCCTTCTTCGCAAGCTCCGCCGCCTCATAAAAGGTCATATGCTTGTACTCTTTGGCCTTCTGTTTCTTCTCCGGCTCGCCATACATGCCTTCACAGATAAAAAGATCCGCGCCCGCCGCGTTCCTGACAATGCTTTCCGTGGGTCTGGTATCCGTACAGTAAGTAACCTTCAGTCCCTTTCTGGCCGCTCCCAGCACCATATCCGGCGTAAAGGTTCCTGTCTCTGTCTCTATGCTTTCTCCCTTTTGCAGACGATTCCAGCAGTTACGGGGAATCTTCAATTCCATGGCCTTATTTACATCGAATCTGCCAATCCGGTCTACCACGATATTATAGCCATAGCAGACCACATTGTGATGGACTCGATAGGCCTCTATCCTGAAGCCGTCCATACAAAGAGACTGCTCCGCTTCCGTCAGCTCCAGATATTTGATTTCAAAGGGCAGCTCCGGCGCGATCACCCGCAGGGACTGCACCACCCTGGCCAGCCCTTTGGGACCCACCAAAAGAAGCGGCTTGACCCGTTCGGCATTGCCCATCGTAAGAAGCATGCCCGGCAGCCCGCTGATATGATCCGCGTGAAAATGGGTAAAACAAATCACGTCGATAGGTTTGGGGCTCCAGCCCTTTTCCTTCATGGCTATCTGCGTGCCCTCGCCGCAATCAATCAACAGGCTGCTGCCATTATATCTTGCCATCAATGATGTGAGCCATCGATGAGGCAGGGGCATCATTCCCCCTGTTCCCAGTAAGCAAATATCTAACATGTGTACTCCATTCTGTCCGGCGCGGATAGTCTAGAGCAGTTCCTTTCTGTCCCATTTCTCAACGGGAATCCGAAATCTGGAGATCATTTTCTGGTAGCACTCCTCACAGAGATCAAATCTATCACATTCCCCGTCTCTTAAACCAAAGAAACCGAAGCTGTGCTCTACCGGAACGCACTCTTCTTTCAGGATTCCGTTTTCTACCAACAATTCTTTACTGCAACTATTACAAACGACCGCGACTAATTCTGTTCTTGTTTCATCTGAATAAATGCGCATAACAAACCTCCTGCTGTGTGATAATCCCGCCAGCGTATGGGAGTCCGTCGATTCCCGCGGCAGGTTCTTTGATTAGGTGTATCATCATCATATCAAATAAAACAAATAACAACAGTGGTAATTCTTCCATGCACTTCCTATCTCTTCCACATTATTATAGCATCTTCCCTTGGTTTTTCATAGAAGCCGGGGCGAATTCCTTCCGATACAAATCCCAATTTCTCATAGAGATGAATCGCCGGCGCATTGCTGACCCGAACCTCCAGCGTATAGGCGGTCAGCCCTTCCCGTTCTCCTTCTCTCATCATATACTGTAAAAGCCCGGTTCCTATGCCCCTGTTTCTGGCCTCCGGCGCAATCACCACATTGGTGATATCACCTTCCCCCAGAATCATCAGCACCCCGCAGCCGCCGAGAAGCCGCCCTTCCTCCTCCGCCACATAATATCTGGCGTCCTCTTTTGCTATCATTTCCAGAAAAGCTTCCGCCGACCATGGCATGGAAAAAGCCTGCTCCTCCAGTCTGCTGATAAAGGGTACGTCCGCGGGAACCATCTGCCTGAATGTAATCATTCCGCTCCTCCAAAGCCCTATTCCAGCCCTGCGCGCTCGCGCTCCGCCTGAGACAGCCTTAAATATTGCGGCGCATGCTCCTCGCCACTTTCCAGCCTGCCCTGTGCATAATAAACGCTTCCCAGCGCCGCGATACAGGCGGCGGATTGTCTGCTGCGATGAGCCGGCGCCAACAGATAGGGAACCGTCATCACTTCCGCCATACGCTCCCGAAAAACCGGCACGCCGTCTCCCAGAAAAATCACCTGTCGTCCCAAACCGTTAAGCTTCTCCACAATCTCCTCAAAGGCTGCCGCGCACTGTTCTTTAATGACACGCATGTCATAATGATCCTTTTCAAAGATAAACTCATAAATACCGCTATATACCTGCCCTCTTCTGGCGTCCATTATGGGACACACCAACGCGTCCGTACCATACATCTGATAAGCCAATCCTTCCACGGTAGGCACCGGCACTATAGGCTTCTTCAGCGCCAGGGCAAGCCCCTTGGCCGTCGCGGAACCGATGCGCAGCCCGGTAAAAGAACCGGGGCCTGCAGCTACCGCGATGGCGTCCACAGTGGATAAGTCCAGTTCCACCATATTCTTAATCGCTTCCAGCATCGGAAGCAGCGTCTGGGAATGGGTCTTTTTATATTGAATGGTATATTCCGCGATTAAATGGTCATCCTCCGCCAGCGCCACGGAAGCCACCAGCCCGGAGCTGTCTAATGCAAGCAGTTTCAATCTCCTGTCCCTCCGATTATAATTCTGCGATAGTCAAATCCCTTCGACGGATCTTTCTCTATGGTAATCCGCGTATAATGTTCCGGCAAAAGCTCCCAGATCAGATCGGCCCACTCAATCAGGCAGACGCCCCCGCCATAGAAATAATCCTCGTATCCAATCTCTTCCATCTCTTCCACATCGCCGATACGGTATACGTCAAAATGATAAAAAGGGATTCTGCCCTCTTCATAAATCTGCACAATGGTAAAGGTCGGGCTGTTAACGGGCTCCCGAATCCCCAGACCGGCCGCTACTCCCTGTGTAAAAACCGTCTTGCCCGCGCCCAAATCCCCGGTCAGCGTATAAATCTGCCCCGGCTCCGCCTGCTGCCCGATCTCTTTCCCTAATGTATATGTCTCCTGCGCGCTAAATGTTTCTATTACTTTTCTCATATCGCATCACCTGTCACAGAGAACCCGCCGTATCAGCCGCGGATTCTGACCTTCTTCGGCGGCATATGGGTGGAAATCATCTCGATCACTTTATATTTGCTCTCGCCCAAATCCTTCTTTGGAAAGATACAGGCATTCACCGGCGTCGTATAAACCACAATACTCTGGAATGTGGAAACCGCCTTCACCATGCGATCCCAGCCCATCTGCTCCGTGGTATCGTCCTGGGACACCTGAATCCCCTCCTCGGTCAGCTTATAGTGCAGCGGCTTTTTAAACGACGGCGTATTCAACATCTGCTGTCTGGATTTTAAGAAAAGAGTCCAGGGCAGATACAGTAAAATAACCAAACCGATAATCAGCGCAATGGGCTGCCGGTTCGAGGCAAACAGCATCAGCATCAACACGCCCACCAGAGAGCCCATCAGCCCCGCCATATGGCTGTAGGTGTGATGCAGCATATAATCATACAAAATTCCCGGCGTAATCCGAACGTCAAATTCGATTTCCATGAATGACCAGACCTTTCTGTTCCCCGATTGTCTTTTAAAAAAAGCGCCTACGGCGTAGGCGCTTTACACTCCCATGAGGGTGCTTTCTCTACTGTTTCTATTATACTGACTTTTGCGCAAAGTGCAAGGGAAAACCTGCTCCCTCCGATTACTGCGCCTGCTTTGCGCGCTTCCCCACGGTCACATGGGCGTTTTTCAGAATCGGGCTGAGCGGCTTATAAACCAGCATCGATACCAGAGAAGCGGCAAAGCCCTTCAACAGATTTAAGGGAGCCACGCAGAAGCATACAAAGGATACGATGCCGGTAATACTTCCGTTGATCTCCGTACCCATGGCCAGAATCGCCTCCAACGGCATACCGTACAGCCTGGAAAATGCCGGAAGCAGATACAAGGCGTTGAACGCCGTGCCGAATACCGTAATAATCAGCGTGCCCGCAACGCAGGATATCACCGCTCTTTTCCTGGTCTTCCGGAACATATAGATGATGGAAGCCGGCAGGATCAGGCTGCAGCCGATTACAAAATTGGCCAGGTCGCCCACAAAAGCCGTACTGGTCCCCTTAAACAAAAGCTTTAACAAAATCTTGCAAAATTCAATCATAACGCCTGCCACCGGCCCAAAGGCAAACGCCCCTAACAATGCCGGAATCTCGCTGAAATCCAGCTTATAAAAGGGCGGCGCAAAGGGAACCGGGAAATCCAGCACATGCAGGATCACCGCCAGCGCGGAGAACAGCCCGATCATGGCGATCTTTCTGGTGCTCAGAATACGCTCTGTGACGCCGTCCCTCTTGTACACGTACTTCTCCGCCGCATATGCAACCATAAACAGCGCCGCCGCAATGACCACGCAGACCAGTACGAAAATCACATTGTCCGCAATACTTTGTAATAAACCGTTACCCATGTTTCTTTTCCTCTCTTTCCGAAGCCATGCTTCATGGATTTGCAGGAAAAAGTTCTTACTCTCTTATCACATAAAAACCCCGGAACAAATCGTTCCGGGGTACTATGCAATCTCAGCAGCTTCCCTGCGTCCGATTCCCAGCCCACGCCAATGGGTGTCTTGAAATCTGACACATATGTCATTCTGCTTTTCTTCTCTCATCCAGACTTTACTGTCGGTTTTGGGATTTCACCAAATCAGCCGCAGCAGCTTATGGACAAACGCCGTACTGCAACGGGTCGCGGACTTTAACCGCCGGTAGGGAATTGCACCCTGCCCCGAAGAACTTTTTCTTAAAATATTAATGAATAAGTGACTGTGATCTCTCACGAAAGGAAGTATAGCGTATTTCCACAGGAAATGCAAGCCCTTTTACAAAAAGAATACATTCTAGAATACATTCTTTACGTATTCCTCAGCCAATATCTGCGCAATAGAGGCATTGCCCGCCACTACGCCCGCCATCATCTCCGCTTGCAGTTCCCCTCCGTCATAGCCCAGCACCCTGCCGCCGGCCTCGCGCACCAGCAACATTCCTGCCGCGAAATCCCACAATTTCAAATCCTTTTCGAAATATCCTTCCACTCTGCCCGCCGCCACACAGGCCAGATCAATGGCCGCGGAGCCGCTTCTCCTGACGTCCTGGCAATCCTCAAAGATTCTCTGGAATACCGGGAAAAGGCAAGCCGCCATGTGCTTATAGTAGGGCGACGTCCCAATGGCAATCAGGCTCTCCTGCATGGTCTTTACCTCGCTGACATGAATCGGTTCGCCGTTGCAGAAGCTCCCCTCTCCCTTTCGCGCCCAGTACATTTCCTGTAAATAAGGATTGTATATGACGCCGAGAACCGGTTCGCGGCGTTCCAGCAGCGCAAGGGAAATAGCGCTCGCGTGATAATCATGAATCAGATTGGTCGTGCCGTCCACCGGATCGAGCACCCATACCGTTCCATCCATGTCAATCTCCGCATTATCCTTCTCTTCCCCCATAAACTGAATAGCGGGATAGAGCTTCTCCAGACTCTCCCGGATAAATTTCTGCACCGAAAAGTCCACCTCTGTCACATAATCCGCCACGCCCTTGGTCTTCCTGTGCCCGGCGGCCTGTCTGTCCGCCAAAAGGCAGCTCGCCTCCAAAATAATTTCCTTGATTGATTCCAGTTGTACCTGCGCCGAAGCTGATTCCATTATACCGCCCCTTTCCACTCATATCATTGCGAAACCTGTGCTTAACAATAAATTGTACAAATGGTATCACCAACGCAGACGCGCTTGCGCTCCGTTTCCAAAGGGCCTGCTTATGGTGATATCATTTGCACAATGAATATCGCCTTGTAAGCAAGTTTCGTAACGATCCATTTGACAAACTATTGCTGCAAGAGAATCGTTGTCGAATCAAAATATAACGTATAATCGATTTCATGAGGCTCGCTCATGGCTGTAGTGTCCGCTTTCACCGCCATTTTCCAGTCAAAACCGCCGACCGGAATCCTGAAAGCGGAATTGCCCTGTAATCCCAGCTCTTCATTGGCCAAATCATACTGCACGCCGTCCACCTTCATATAATCATAATTGGGACTGCTCCATATAATCACCGCATAGGCCTGGCCGCCCTCAACAGTCAGCCGGGTGGGGGAGGTTACGCCGGCCTTGCCGGAGCCGCCCTCCAGACTCACCTCCACGGTATACTCTCCATCTTCCAGTCCAAGGCTTTCTACCGTCGCCACAGCGCCTTTAGCCATAGCGTCCAGCGGCAGGGAATCCGCCCGGAAACATAACACCCGGTCGTACCATAATTCCTTCCGCTTACTAAAGGCGGCGCAGTCGATTCCCGCGTCCAGAGCCTCCACCGGCACCGTAAAGGTATGCTGCCCTTCCTCGTTCTCCACAAAGGAAATATAATCCGCTTCTCCCGCGGCCGCAGCTTCCTCCGCCGTACCCATGTACAGGTGCAGATAGCCTGTACCGCCCATGGTCAGGACGGCGCTCATCTCGCCCTCCTGCACAGTCAGAGTGCAGGACTCGATATTAAACATAGAAGAGCTGGAGTCCACGACCACCTCATAGACGCCATCCTGAACGGCATCGCCATAGATCGGCTCCATTCCCTCTTCTACGACTTCCTCCGGCGTCACCATATCCTCTGCGGTGGCAACCTGGCCGGTTCCGCTGTCTCCATCTTCCATTTCTGACACGCCTGTCACATTTCCGTCCGTATCGTCTGCGGAAGCCGCAGCGTCTTCTGCATCTGCTGCCGCGGCATTTTCTTCTCCCGCCTCCGCTGCGATATTCTCATCGCCCGCGGTTTCCTCGCTGCCGCAGGCCGTAAACAACAGTCCCGCCAGCAGCAGTGCGCTTATTATAACGCCGCAGCGTTTTTTCTTCTCTCTCTTCATAACCATGCCTTTCCCAATCTGTCAATCTTCATTTCAGTCGATTTCTTCAATAGCCGCCTGCGCATGCTCTACCAGCAGCTCCTGAATCCCCTCTAATTCGCCGAGTCCCTGTACCAGGGGCACTACCTCATAGCCTGCCGCTTCAAAAGTAGTCTTCCAGGAGCCCTCTTCGTCCCCCGCCATATCATTATTGGCATGGTCGCCTGCCACAATCATCAAAGGCATCAGTACGACTCTGGTATACGCGCCGTCCTGTACCTGCGACAGCACATCTTCCAGAGACGGCTCCGCTTCTACGGTGCCCACATAATAATGTTCAAATCCTGCCTCTGTAAGAAGCTCCTGCATTTTACCGTATACCTGATTGGACTCCGCTTCCGTGCCATGACCCATAAAGCAGATCGCCGTATTGCCGTCGTCATACCCGGCAGTCTCAGCGGTAATGATTTCCATAACAGTCTGAAAATCTTCATCAGAGGTCAATAAGGGTTTACCGATGGCAACCTGCTCAAAAGCGTCGGCATACTGCGCTACCGTGTCCACCACATCGTTATATTCCAAACCGTCCATCAAATGAGTGGGCTGGACGACTAAGTTCTTGACCCCGTTATCAATCGCACGATCCAGCGCCTCTTCTACGTTATCCATTACAACGCCGTCCCGGCTTTTTACATGATCTATGATAATCTGGCTTGTGAAGCCCCGTCTAACCGACCAGTCGGGAAAGGCCTCTTCCATAGCACCTTCAATAGCGCCGATTGTCAGTCTTCTGCTGTCGTTATAGCTGGTGCCAAAGCTGATCACCATAAGTTCGTTTTCGCCGATTCCGTCGGCGTTTCTGGGATCGTCCAAAGAAGCGTCTCCTGTCTCGTAATTTTCTTCGTCTTCCTCTTCTGCGGCCGCCTCTGTCTCTGGGGCTTCCGTCGTCTCGTCCGACGCTGCTTCCTCTGGGGCTTCCGTCGTCTCGTCCGCTGCGGCTTCCTCTGTGGTTTCCAACGCTTCCGCAGTTTCCGCCTCTGCGCTTCCGCAACCTCCCAGCAGGGACGCCGTCAGCGCTGCTGCCGCCAATAGAGCCGTAAGTTTTCTGTTTTTCATAATGTCTCCTCCATTCTTTCCTAGGTATTAACGTTCGCAAAACTCATTCCTGCAGTGTTATGAGTATGCGTTTGGCTACTTTGCACGGGAAAAGAATCGGAAACACGACATACAGAAAGAAACCCCATACCGCATACGCGTTTTCACGCAAAAGGGACATGGGGAAATTAGCTTACAACCGGCACAATCAGGCACTCGTGATTCGGAATCTATATTCCCGTACCAACAGCCGGCAGGTTTCCTGACTTACAGATCAACGCATATCATCGTCTTCCCAATTTCTCAGTGACTGTGCTTTGCACGCTGACGATATCCTCCCTGCTTACAGTGACGAGTTCGCACAGGACTTACACCTGTTTCCCTTTTACCCTCTATCCGCACGCTCCGTATCAGCCCTTTGGGAAGCTGACCGTCGCGGTACGCTAGCGGCACCGGCTGTTTTCTTATTTGGTTATGGTCAAGCCGCAGCGCGAAAGCCCTCCGGCTAAACTGTATACAATATATCATTATACGCCCTAAATTACAAGCCGCAAATTACGGAGCCGCCTTCCCTAGTGCCAGCACCTCCTGAATATGGGACATAATATGCTCATAGCCGCCTGCGGCATGGGGCAGGGTGCAGTCCGTACAGTCCTTAATTCCCCGGTCTGTATAGCGGAAATTGCCGCCGCACCTCTCGCCCAGGGCATAGAGGGGACAATAGCAGAACAGGCAGTTAAAATCCTCCTGATTCTCCACCTGATGACAAGGGTAATAGGCGCAGTCTTTATTGCTGAAATACCGAGCGCTATGTTCTCTCACGAAAAAATCACGTCCCTTCCCGCCTGATTTTCATGGTCAGCCCAATCCGTTTCTTCGCCGCGTCCACCGTCAGCACCTGTACGTCCACAATATCTCCCACGCTCACCGCCTCAAGGGGATGCTTAATGAATCTGTCCGTAATCTGGGAAATATGCACCAGTCCGTCCTGATGTACCCCGATATCCACAAATACGCCGAAATCAATAACATTGCGGACGGTGCCTTTCAGAATCATGCCCGGCTTCAAATCCTTCATATCCAAAACGTCGCTTCGCAGAATAGGCGCGGGCATATCGTCACGGGGATCCCTGGCCGGTTTTTCCAGCTCTGTGAGAATATCTGTCAGGGTAATCTCGCCGATTCCCAGCTCCTGTGCCAGCTTCTTTTTGTCCTTGATCCTCTTTTCCAGACTGCTGACCGCCGTTTCCTTTGTACCCTCCGCCTTTCCTTTTGTGACACGAGTGTCATTATCTGGTTCCGCCAGTGCCATTTCTCCCATGGCTGCCGCCAGCGCCTTGCCCATAGCCGTACCGGTATTGCGGATAACGATCTGCCTGGAGGACTTTTGCTTCGGTTTCACAGGGCTCTTCTTCCCGGCGGCTCTCTCTGCGGCGGCCTTTTTCTGGGCTGCCTTCACATCTTCCATGGTCAACCCCAGCTTATCCAAAAGCTTTTCCGCCGCTTCGTAAGATTCCGGGTGTACGCTGGTGGCGTCCAGCGGATTATCGCCGTCGCTGATCCGCAGGAACCCGGCGCACTGTTCATAAGCCTTGGGACCCAGCTTCGCCACCTTGAGAAGCTGGGCGCGGTTGGTAAATCTGCCGTTGGCTTCCCGGTATTCCACAATATTTCTGGCAATGACCTTTGTCACCCCGGATACATATTCCAAAAGGGAAGCGGAGGCCGTATTCAAGTCCACGCCCACCTTGTTCACACTGTCTTCCACCACGCCGTTTAAGGCGTCGCTCAGCTTCTTCTGGTTCATATCGTGCTGGTACTGTCCCACGCCGATGGATTTGGGATCGATCTTAACCAGCTCCGCCAAAGGGTCCTGCAATCTTCTGGCAATAGACGCCGCGCTGCGCTGTCCCACGTCAAACTGCGGAAATTCTTCGCTGGCAAGCTTGCTGGCGGAATAAACGGAAGCCCCCGCCTCGTTGACAATCACATATTGCACCGGGGTATCCAGTTCCTTCAGCAGCTCCACAATCACCTGCTCGGACTCTCTGGAGGCGGTTCCGTTGCCCACGGAAATCAGGGAAACATGATATTTCCGAATCAGCTTCTTAAGCTCCGCCTTGGCCTGCTCTACCTTATTCTGGGGCGCCGTAGGAAAAATGACCTTTGTATCCAGCACCTTGCCCGTCTCGTCCACCACGGCGAGCTTACAGCCTGTACGGAACGCCGGATCCCAGCCCAGCACCACTTTACCCTGAATGGGCGGCTGCAATAAAAGCTGCTCCAGATTCCTACCGAACACCAGAATCGCGCCGTCCTCCGCCTTTTCCGTCAGCTCGTTTCGAATCTCACGCTCAATAGCCGGCGCGATCAGCCTTTCATAGCTGTCCGCAATCACCTCCTCCAGAATGGGAGAGGTAACAGGATTGTCCCTGGTAATGACCTTCGTCCGCAGATACTGTAAAATACGCTCCCTGGGCGCCTCAATCCTGACCGTAAGGAATTTCTCCTTTTCGCCCCGGTTCAGGGCGAGGATTCTATGCCCCGCAGCCTTCCCTATCGGCTCCTCATACTGATAATACATTTCATAGACGCTCTCCGCCTTTTCGTCCCTGGCGGCGCTGGTCAGCCTGCCCTCTTCCATGGTGATCCTGCGGATATAAATGCGATAATCCGCCTCGTCCGAAATCATCTCGGCAAGAATGTCCATAGCGCCCCGCAGCGCTTCCCCGGCGGTCGCCACTTCCTTTTCCCCGCTGATATACTTGCCGGCCTCCGCCTCGATGGGCTCTGTGGTCTCCTGCGCCAGAATAAACTGAGCCAGCCCTTCCAGCCCCTTTTCCTTCGCCACGCTCGCCCGCGTCTTACGTTTCGGGCGGTAAGGGCGGTATAGGTCCTCTACTACCACCATCGTTTCCGCCGCCGCAATCTTTTCCTTCAATTCCTCCGTAAGCTTTCCCTGCTCTTCTATGCTTTTCTGTACCTGCTCCTTTTTCTCTTCCAGATTACGCAGATAAATCAGACGCTCATGCAGATTGCGCAGCGCCTCGTCGTTTAAGGAACCCGTGGCCTCTTTACGGTAACGGGAAATAAAAGGAATGGTATTGCCTTCATCAATCAATTTCACGGCAGCTTCTACCTGCCATTTTTCTACCTTCAGTTCTTCTTTCAGCTTTAGAATAATGTCCATGTTCTGCTCCTTGCTATCAAACTTTCCTTCTAGTATACAGGATTCCTGGCGGCTTGTCCAAAAAAATCGACTATGCTATACTGGAAAAGAAGGGCGCATATCCGTTCCTGCATAGGTAATTGCAAAGGGCAGCGCAGAAATGAGGTAGCTATGAAAATTTTATTTTTAGAATGGGCAAGCTTCGGCAACGAAGATATGCAGGAGGCTTTCCGCGCGGAAGGGCACAGCCTTGTCTCCTTTCCCTTTTCCAATAAAGAGACCCGTCAGGATACGGCCGCCGAGAAACGGCTTGCCGAAGCCCTGCGCCGGGAAGCGCCGGATCTTGTGTTCTCCTTCAACTATTTCCCGCTGGTTTCCAATGTCTGTAAGAAGGAAGCCGTCCGCTACGTTTCCTGGGTTTACGACAGCCCTTATGTAATGCTCTATTCCTACACGACCATCAATCCCTGCAATACAATCTATGTCTTTGACAAAGAGCTGTGCATGGAGTTTCAGCGCGCCGGGATTTCTACAGTTCATTACCTGCCTATGGCTGCTAACACCGGGCGGCTGGATCGGCTTTGTCCGGCTGATACGAATCGCTCCGGGGAAGCTTTGCCGCCTTTTGGGTACGATATTTCCTTTGTCGGTTCCCTGTACACGGAAAAACACAATTTTTTCGAGCGCATGACTTCCCTGAGCGACTACGCCAAAGGATATCTGGACGCCTTAATGTCGGCACAAATGAATATACAGGGTTACAACTTTATTCAGGAATCGTTGTCTCCCATAATGGAAGACTTGTACCGGGCGCTCCCCATGGACCCTAATCCTGACGGTGTGGAAAGCCGGGAATATCTCTATGCCCAATATGTCATCAACCGCAAAATCACCGGGCTGGAGCGCGCCCGTATCCTACAGGCAGCCGCCGCCCACCACCCCGTAGACCTTTTCACCCATGACAGAAGCTTTCAGCTGCCGGGGCTGACTAACCACGGGTCAGTGGACAATATCACCGAAATGCCCCTGGTGTTTAAACGAAGCCGCATTAATCTGAATATTTCCCTGCGCAGCATTAAAAGCGGGATTCCGCAGCGAGCCTTTGATATTATGGGAAGCGGCGGATTCCTGCTGAGCAACTATCAGAATGATTTTATGGAGTATTTTATTCCGGGGGAAGACTTTGATTATTATGAAAGTACGGAGGATCTGCTGGCCAAGACAGATTATTATCTGACCCACGACGACGAGCGGGCGGCCATCGCCCAAAGCGGACACGCTAAGATCGACAGCCGGCACACCTACCGCCACCGGGTGCGGGAGATGCTTGCCAGACTGTGAAGGAAGGGGCGCTACGACAGATATTCCTGCACATACTTAACCCGCTCCTGCTCATAATGTTCCAGATTGATGATTCCGCAGTCGTGCAGGCACCAAGGCTCCTTCATGCCAGGCACTACCACCTGATAGCCTGCCCGAATAAACTCCATGCTCTGGGAAGCGTCATAGAAATCCCACCGGTCGAACAGCTCCTCCCGCCACGGCAGGTCGTACTGCGTGATCATCAGAAAGCCGTCGATCGCCTCCACCGGCATATATTCCGCTTCTTCCGGCATTTTCTTTTCCTGGAGCCGGAGAATCTGATAATTCCGATGCTCATACAACATTCCGACTCTTTGATTACTTTGCCACATCACACCGTTTTCCGGCATCTTTTCCACGCCGATCATTCCTATCATGCCAATGCCCGCATCTTTCGCAAATACAGCCAGCATATCCGTAAGGAAATGAGGATTAAAGATAAAGGTGTCCTGATGCAGATAGACCTTATATTTGGCGTCGGAACGCCGCATCGCCCGATTATATCCCTCCGTCATGGAGCGGGCGTCCGTGATAATCTGCCGCTCTACCTCATATCCCTCCGGCACCTCAAGCCTGCCAATCCAAAACAGACATTCGTCCAAGTACAATTCCTGATTGCTGCACAGGATAAAGCATATCTTCTTATCATTCATCACAACAGGTTCCCTTTCTCTTGTTCCGGCTTCCTTCAGGGCGCCGGTTCCCTCTGCCTACAACCGCAGCTTTCCACTCTGTATATTTCCCTGCAGCCATGCCAGCATCTTGTCATGGTGGAAGGTGGCGGAATAAATCGTACTGATCAATTCATATACGGAGACCTGATTCTTAGTCAGAAATTCATAAATTTCTTCTATACATTCCCCTGCCGCGTCATATTCAACCCTTCTGAGATAAAACTGCAGCCTGACGGCACGGTTCTTTAATTCTTCCAGCGAGGAGACCTTAAACAAAAGAGGCTGTACCCCCGCCTGCTCCTCCTGTGCGCTGATCTGACAGGCAAAGGGCACCAGAAAAAGTTCGTTATCTTTCTTGGCGACGTCCGCATTACGATCCAGAATATCCATCACCTTATCCAGTTCCCGCCGCGCCAGGCATTGATCGACTTCGCTCCGTATTTCCTGTACGTTCATTCGTTTACTTCCCCCACTCCTTATGATATAATCATTTTATGAATGAAACTTATTCATTGCAGCATTTATGGCGACGCAATTTGCACAATGCCTATCATATAGTGAGGATTATATCACAAAATAACCAATCTGTCATTATGGCTGAGAGAAGGAGACGCCCATGGTTCCCATTTCCGTATGTATCATTACCAAAAACGAAGAGAAAAATCTTGCAAAGTGCCTTGCGCCTCTGACGCCCTATGGCTTCGAAATCATCGTGGTGGACACCGGTTCTACAGACCGTACCCGCGAAATCGCTTTGCAGTACACAGACAAGGTCTATGACTTCCAGTGGGTAGACGATTTCAGCGCGGCCAGAAATTTTTCCATACAAAAGGCTTCCCACAACTATATTCTGGTACTGGATTCCGATGAATTTCTGACCCAGATCGATATCGAGGGCGTCTACCAGGCGATCGAAGCCCATCCCAGGGCGGTGGGACTGTTGCTGCGGAACAGCTATTATGATTCCCAGGGGACTCCCAACAAATACACCGACCGGGTGGAACGGCTTTTCCATAGACAATATTATACCTATAAATTCCCTATCCATGAACAGGTGACGGAAATCGCCAGCGACAATACAATCTATGAACGCTACGACCTGCCTCTGGCAGTGGAGCACGTGGGGTATAACGGTTCTCCTGAGGAACTGAAGCAGAAAGCGCTTCGCAACAATGCCCTGTTGTTTCGGGAAATCGAAAAAGATCCGTCGAACGCTTACCTCTATTTTCAGGTGGGACAGTCCTTCAACATGATCAAGGATTATGAAAACGCATATCACTATTATCAAAAGGCTTTTTCGCTCCCCCTGATTCCCGAACAGGAATGGGTGCAGGCCATGGCCATCAGCTACATCAACGCCATGACCCATACCGGCAGAGCCGGAGAGGCGATTGCTTTCTTCCAACCCTATTATCAGGACTTTGCCACCAGCGCCAGCTTCTTTAACAGTATGGGGGTGGCGTACCTGAACGCCAGCCAGCCCCTGAAAGCCATGCTGGAATTTGTCAAGGCGATCCAGTGTCCTGTGGTGAACGACGAAGGCAGCAACACTTACCTGCCCTATTATAATATAGGGCTGGCTAACGAAATGCTCGGCAATGTCCCCGACGCCATTCAATTTTACCGCAAATGCGGAGATTACAGCCTTGCGCAGGAAAGACTGCGGGCGTTAGGGATACAATAAACCAGAAAAGAAAGGAGCGGCCAGCAAACATATGTACCCGATATCTGTTTGTATTATTGCCAAAAATGAAGAACGCCGCATAGAAAAATGTCTGTCTTCTCTCATGCCCTATGGGTTCGAAATCATCGTGGCAGACACAGGCTCCACGGATCGCACGAAAGAAATCGCCGGGCGGTACGCGACCCGGATACTTGATTTCCCATGGTGCGACGACTTCAGCGCCGCACGGAACTTCTCTCTGCGCGCCGCCTCCAACAACTGGATTTTCATGATCGACTGCGACGAATGGATTCAGAAGATGGATGTAGAAGAGCTGGATTATTTCCGCAAGCACTTATCCGACAGCGCCGGCTCTGTGAGCCGTCAAAATCTGGTCACGGAAAACGGCGTCCAGGTTCTGAACAATACCGACTATACGGAACGCTTCTTTGACCGGCGGCTATACCGCTATACGGGCACAATCCACGAACAGCTTACTCCTGTCCGCGGCAAAGAAATCAGCAGCTACCTTTTAAACACCACCCTTGGGCACAGCGGCTACGACATGACCGACGAAGAGCGGGCCGCCAAGCATGCCCGCAATTATACCTTGCTCTTAAAGCAGTTGGAGAGCGACCGGGATAACCCTTATCTATACTATCAATTAGGAAAAACCTGTGAAATGATCGGAGATTATCACCATGCCTGTACTTATTACAGCAGCGGGCTGGAATACGATCTGGACCCGGAGCTTGCCTATGTGCAGGCGATGGTGGTTTCCTACGGCAACGCGCTCCTGCGAACCGGGCAGGCGCAGACCGCCCTGGGATTTGAAGGAATCTATGAAGAATTTTCCGTCCTGGCGGATTTCGTCTATCTCATGGGCAATATCTATAAAGCCAACGGAATGTATCAGCAGGCTCTGGAGCAATATCAGAAAGCCGTCGATATTCCCCTTTGCAGGCTCAACGGCGCCAACAGCTTCCTGCCCGCATATCAGACCGGCGAAATTTTCGAGACGCTGGGAGACTACCCCAGCGCGTGCGCGTGCTATAGCCAGTGCGGCAGCTTCGCCCCCGCCAGACAGCGGCTGGCAGCTTTACATCATCTCACACAGGAGGAGAACACATGATACCCATTTCCGTATGCATTATTACCAAAAACGAGGCTGACAATCTGGAAAACTGCCTGCAATCCCTCAAACCCTATCCCTTTGAAATCATCGTAGTGGATACAGGCTCTACCGACCATTCCAAAGAAGTGGCGCGCAGATATACCGATAAAGTATTTGACTTCGAGTGGATCGACAATTTCAGCGCCGCCAGAAATTTTTCCATTTCCAAGGCGTCCCATAATATGATTCTGGTGCTGGATACAGATGAATCTATCCGGCAGTTGGAATTGGAGGAGATGTATCGCTTAATCGAAGAAAATCCAAAAGCTATCGGACTAGTCAAACGGCTGGACTACTTCGACGCTAATGGCGTCCGCCGGGTACAGGAGGTCTGGGTAGACCGGCTGTTCAACAGGAAATATTACGAATATGACAATCCCATCCACGAATGTGTATATCCTATCGACGAACATATGCCCTCCCAGTCCTACCACGTGCCTGTGACCATCGACCATGTAGGCTACATCTGCTCCCAGGACGCGCTGAACGCCAAAGCCATGCGCGATATCCGCCTGTTGGAAAAGCAGTTGGAAATTGAAAAGGACAACCCTTACCTTTATTTTCAGGTCGCCCAAAGCTATATGGTCATGCGCCGGGAAGATCTGGCGCTTCCATACTTTGCGGAGGCCATGAAGCATAACCCTTCCACGGAATTTGAGTATACCAAGGTCCTGGTCGTCAATTACGGCGAAATGCTCCTGACCTTTAACCGGCCGCAGGAGGCGCTGTCTCTCCTGTCTTACTATTCCGCCTATGAAAACTACGCGGATTACCTGTGCATGATTGGCAACGTATACACCCAGTTGAACCAGCCGCTGCGCGCGCTGCCCGAATATATCAAAGCGCTTGCTGCCCCTGTCTATGGTTCTCCCGACGCCAGAAGGGAAATCCCTTCCTACCATATCGGATATATCTATGAGTGCTTCGGACAGATCGATATCGCCAGAAGCCATTATGAGAAGTGCGGCAACTATCCGCCGGCGCTGGAGAGACTGAAGCAGCTGTCAGAAGGATAATGAAAGACATAGAAATTTGAAATAAACCTGTTTCTGACCGGAAATAACATAGATAAAACGTAAAGAACCCACTCCTTTCGGAGTGGGTTCTGGTAGTTTACTTTGCAATGTTCCGTCTTAATCAAGCCGCTATTAGCCAAGTAAGGACAATGCCAACTGATTGGACTGATTTGCCTGAGATAACATGGAGGTACCTGCCTGCTGTAAGATACTGTTGTTGGAGTAGGTAACCATCTCTGTAGCAATATCTGTATCGCGGATAGCGCTCTCTGCAGATGTGGTATTCTCAACAATGTTATCCAAGTTGCTGATGGTGTGCTCTAATCTGTTCTGGATAGCACCCAGGTCAGATCTCTGCTGGGATACTAAGATCAACGCGCCCTTAATGAATGCATTTAAGGAGTTGAAATCCTGTGCCGTAGCAACAGAAGAAGATGCACCTGTCTCTAACTTCATGAACTTGCTAACAACTGCACTGGCAATGCTGGAAGTCATTACCTGACTGTTATAATGGCTTGTGCTACTGTTAACAGTGCTATAAGTAACACTTTCTGTAGATGTTGTAGAACCGATCATAACAGTCTGCGTCCCTACTGTAGTAGCCGTATAGGTCGTTGCTGTGTAGCTGGACGTACTGCTGGTCAGGTTATTATAGGTAACCTTTGTATACAGATTGCCGATATTACTTACCAAACCAGCCATACTCATGTTCTTGATAGAGATGTCAATGTGCTGACCTGCCTCTGCGCCTACCTGAAGACCCTTAATAAAGGAACCGTCTAACAGGTTCATCTCGTTGAAGGTCGTGGTACTCTGTACACGGTCGATCTCACTCATCAGCTGTCTTACTTCAGACTGGATGTAAGAACGGTCTGTGGTGGTAAGGGTTCCATTCTCGCCCTTAACTGCCAGCTCGTTCATACGCTGCAGCATATCCTGTACTTCGTTCAACGCGCCCTCTGCTGTCTGTACACAGGAGATACCGTCTTCTGCGTTAGCAGATGCCTGCGTAAGACCTCTGATCTGACGTCTCATCTTCTCACTGATGGAAAGGCCTGCTGCGTCGTCTGCTGCACGGTTGATCTTGTAACCGGATGACAGTTTCTCTGTAGACTTAGCTACAGAAGAAGTCGTTGCTGCTAACATTCTGTTAGAGTTCATTGCTGTAATGTTGTGTTTTACTACCATACTATATTCCTCCTTGAATTTAACACGGCATCCATGCCGCTTTCTTGTTCGTGTAATGGTTCCGCTGATTCGTACGCTACCAGCGTTCCCATTACTTTTGGTTATTAAGTAAGTATTTCCTTTACTTGTAATATATATCGGGCGATTTGCATTTTTCTTTAGGGCTTTTTAAGATTTTTCCTCTAAAAATTTTCACCCATCTCGTAAAAGGGCGTGTTGTCCCTGGTTCTGAACTCGTGTTTTTCGTAATATCCAATCAGCTTTCCGCTTGTATCCCGCAGCGCAATCATATAGACGTCCTTGTTTTGCTTTTCATGAAAAAAGGTGTGCACCCTGTTATGAGCCGGGGATTGCGCAAACCACTCCGTAACTTTTCTGATCCGCTCCGATGAGCGTTCATTATGGCACCCGAAAATCGATGCGCCCACCAGCCGTTCTCCGCCATGCTTTTCATAATTCTTAACCGCCGCCGGATTCATATATATAATTTCATGTTCCATATTACAGATCACGACAGCGCAGTTGTCCTGTTCTACAATGCTCGCAAAAAACTGGCTGTATGCCTGATAAGCTTTATCTTTCATTGGTTCTGGTCTCCTGGGTTCTTTTTTATAAAATTATCTATTCTGTTTTCTTTATTCATTTTCCAAAGGGTTACAGCAACGCCAAACTATAATCCGCTCTAAACATGGTTCTATACTAGTTTCTTATTAACACCTATTACCAGCCCCCTATGTTCATACGACATCTCTGGAACAAAATTTTTCCCAAATTCAAACTGATATATTTCTCCCTTTTTTATTTTTCGTGTTTGAAAGTTCTTTCCTTTATTATCTGCCCATCTATAATCTGACTTTGAAAATCTGTCAATCTCATCATTTCCTAGGGTTCCATTTAAAATCAAATCATTCGTTTTGGTAATATTTCTTATGTATTCTCTCACTAGAACGCCTCCATTCACTTATGTACGAAAAAAGGGTATAGACTTAGCTATACCCTACTCTGAAAACCAGAGCGACCTCGCCGGTCAAATTAATCCTTTCGTGTCATGGCTTTGTCAGCCAAAAATTTAAGCAGTATAACTGCAAAAATCCATTAATATTGTTCCTCTATCTGCCTAGATTATACCATACCAAACACTTATTTTCAATATCCTATCTGACTTGAGATGAAGTAAAGGAATTGTCAGTTGAAATGAATAAGACTAATCCTATGAAGTATA
>JAJQIK010000052.1 GCA_021199255.1 Clostridiales bacterium
GAGTCGAACCCGTGTCCAAAAGCCCATTCCCTGTCCTTCTACTATCATAGTCTGTCATTGCGGATTACTCCTCGTTCCCTCGCGCATCAGGAAACAGACACCCTGGTGTGCTCAGTAGCCTCTGATACGCCCGCCGGTAAGAGGCGTCCCCGGCGTCGTTTCCTACATAGTCGATGCCCGGTTCTTAATGTGTAGGTGCACTAAGGCGGACAGCTGCCCTTAGGCAGCGTATGCTAAATTATCTTCAGCGTTTATATTTAGATTTGCGATTTGACGCATCAGCCTGCGGATAGCTTCTCCAGCTGCAGAACCCCTGTCGAAACCTTGACTGGCCCTTGTTTTGCTTTCTGTTTTATCACTATAACATACTTCCCTGAGGTTAGACAATATGTCTATCCCAGATTTTTAATCTTAAATTCCCGCTCATGCTCCCTTCTAAGATCCTTTTTGGCAATATCCTGTCTCTTGTCATACAGCTTCTTGCCCTTTGCCAGCCCGATCTCTATCTTCGCCCTGCCTTCTTTAAAGTAAACCTGCAGGGGCACGATGGTATATCCCTGTTCGGACATCCTGCCGGCAAGCTTTCTGATCTCCGTTTTGTGCAGGAGCAGTTTTCTGACCCGCAGCGGGTCTTTATTAAAGATATTGCCCTTCTCATAAGGACTGACATTCATGCCGTATACGAACGCTTCCCCGTTTTCAATCCGCACGAAAGCCTCCTTGATGCTGCACTTACCCATTCTGAGAGATTTCACCTCCGTCCCATGGAGCGCAAGCCCTGCCTCGTATTTTTCTTCAATAAAGAAATCATGGTATGCTTTCTTGTTGTTCGCCACCAGTTTCATCGTTTCCTTCGTCACTTGAAACCTCCCTTCCGAGAATACCGCCCTTCAAGGCTTCTCTGCTCAGGCGAGCCGAAAATCCACCGTCCTGGTCAGGCTGTCTACCCCCTGCACTATAATCCTCAGCTTCTCTCCCAGACGATAGGTTTTGCCCGTATCGCGCCCTACCATCTCATAGGTATTCTCATCATAATAAAAGTAATCTCCCGGCAGAGCGGCCACATGCACCAGTCCCTCTACGGTATTGGGCAGCTCCACATAAAGCCCCCACTGGGTGATGCCTGAAATAACGCCCTCATAGGTCTCTCCAATCCGCTCGGACATATATTCCGCCTTTTTCAGCTTATCCGTCTCCCGTTCGGCCTCCTGCGCCCTGCGTTCCATCTGAGAAGCATGCCTGGCCACGCCAGGCAGCTTTTCCTCATAATGCCCGATACGGCTTTCCTTCAGCCTCCCGCGCAGCTGCTCTTTGATAATCCTGTGAATCTGCAAATCCGGATACCGTCTGATAGGCGATGTGAAATGACAGTAATATCGGCACGCAAGGCCGAAATGGCCGGTACATTCCACCGTATATCTGGCCTGCTTCATGCTGCGCAGCGTCAGCCTGCTGATCAGAGTCTCTTCATCGGTATCCGCGATTCTGTCTAACAGCTTCTGCAGCTCCTTGGGGTGAATTTCTTCTCCCGTCAGCTTGATCTGATAGCCAAAGTTACGAATAAAGGCGGATAATTTCAGGATTTTCTCCGGTTCGGGCTTTTCATGGGTACGATACACAAAGGGAAGCTCCTGCCAGAAGAAGTGCTGCGCCACCGTTTCATTGGCAATCAGCATAAAGTCCTCTATCATCCTGGTCGCTACGTTCCGCTCATAAGGCCGAATCTCCAGCGGATGTCCTTTGTCGTCCAGCAGAATTTTACTCTCTGCAAAATCAAAGTCGATGGAGCCTCTCTGGTGCCGTTTCCTGCGAAGAATCATAGCCAGACGCTCCATCAGCCGAAACATGGGCACCAGGGCTTCATACTCCGCGATCTCTCCTTCGTCCTGATCCTCCAGAATCTTCTTTACAGAAGTATAGGTCATTCTGCGGTCTACGCGGATCACCGTCTCTGCGATCTGGTAATCCGTCACTTCTCCCTTTTCGTTAATGGTCATCAGGCAGCTAAGCGCCAGACGCTCCACCCCCTGATTCAGCGAACAGATTCCGTTCGACAGCTTATGGGGCAGCATGGGAATCACACGGTCTACCAGATAAACGCTGGTGCCCCGCTCCAGCGCTTCCCAATCCAGCGCGGAATTTTCCTGCACATAATTGGAGACGTCCGCGATATGCACCCCCAGATGATACAGGCCTTCCTCGTCCTGATACAGGCTGACCGCATCGTCTAAATCCCTGGCGTCCTCTCCGTCGATCGTTACCATCTGCAAATCACACAGATCCAACCGCCCCGCCTTATCGGCCTCCTGCACCTCTGTGGGCACGCGTTCCGCCTGCTTCATAACCTTATCGCCAAATTCCACCGGCAGGCCGTATCCCCTGACAATAGACATGATATCCACGCCAGGATCATTGCTATGCCCTAAAATCTCTATGACCCTGCCTTCCGGTTTATGGCGGTCATCACCGTAGGAGGTCAGCTCCACCACTACCTTATGCCCGTTGACCGCTCCTTTAGAATACTCCTTGGGCACAAAGATATCCACGCCGATTTTGGTATGATCGGGGATAACAAATCCGAAGTTCTGGGACTGCTCGTAGGTGCCCACCACCTGCTTCATGCCCCGTTCCAGAATCTTAACCACCGACGCCTCCTGCCGTTTCCCACGCTGCCCGGGCAAAAGCCTGACCATAACCGTATCCTGATGGAAAGCGCCGTTTACCTGATTCTCCGGAATATAAAGCTCCTCCCTGCGCCCCTCGACCTCCACAAAGCCAAAACCGCCCGCGTTGCCGATAAAGGTGCCCGTCATCTGATTTTCATCCGGCCGGATATATTTGCCCTGTCTGGAAAGCTGCAGCTTCCCTTCTGCCAGAAGCTCCTGCAATACCGCCCGAAAAGTCTCTCTGTCCTCTCTGGACACCTGCATAAAGGCGGCCAGTTCCTTTTCCTTCATGGGGACATACATTTCGTCGGCTACCAGCTCGCAGATCAATTTTTTCCGTTTTTCCAATTGCCCGTCCTGTTCTCTGTTTTTATTAGAAGTCACCACATTATAACCTTCCCATCTCACGGAATTTTACTCGTTTCCCATCATGTAAAAAAGCACCCTTACGCAAGAGTGCTTTCCATCTAAAATATGGCCAGATTCAAAACAATCGCCAATACCATAAAGCCAACGGCTAATCCCGTGGTAATCTTAACCAGCTTACCTTCCATGGAACGACCTTTGTTCTTGCCCCAATAAGTCTCAGCAGCGCCGCTCACCGCTCCTAAGCCCGCCGACTTGCCTTCCTGCATCAATACCAATATCACAAGCGCTATACAAATAAGAATATAAACAACCGTCAATATAATCCTGAGTACTCCCATTCCGTGAATCCACTCCTTTCCCAGTCTCATCAAACAGAATTTATCTTACCACACAAAGTCCTCTTGCGCAATATCAAAAGCCTGAAATTTACCAAAGAAATTCGCAAAAGCGGCAAATTTACCGCCGCCAACGGCTTTTCTATAACGCGAACGCCGCAAAAGCGTCCCTCTGCCCGGACAGGCCGCTGTAATACCGCATCAGAAAGGCTTTCATCTCCGTATGGTTCTCTCCCATATCCGCCATCATGCCCTGAAAGGTTTCCTCGGTGACACAGCCCAGATCGATCAGGAGCTGATAATATTCCTGTTCATCCGGGTGCTCCTCCAGCACCACAAGCCAGGTTTCCTCTGTGGGCTGCCCCTTGTTGTGGGCTGACAGGTACGCCCTTAAAGCCTCTCCCGTATCCTCCGCCAGCCCATAGTCATGCATCAGCCGCAGCATGGCCAGCCGAACCTTTTCCTTCCTGCGCTGCTGCGTATAATAGTCCAGATGATTCTCCCGGCTGCCATAGTCCTCCTCGCCGCACAACAGCATTTGGGAGAAGCCCTCGTCGTCCTCTAAGGCCATCAGGTACTTCATTCTTGCGTCCCACTGCGTCAGCCAGCTTTCTGTCCCCACATTCTCAAAGTCAAACAGGTAGAAGGCGTCCAGACGGTTCATGACAGCCGCCAGCAGACAGGCGGTATCGACGGTTTGGGGAGCCGTCCTGTCTCCCTGCCGGTCAACAATCTGCTCCAGCCTGTCGCACTCCTTAAAGATTCCCCGTCCGATTTCCATTCTGTGATAAGGCAGAATAATACGGGTCAGCTTTGCGCAGTAAGCGAAAGCCCAGTCGTCAATGCGCGCAAGGCCGTCCGGCAGCGCGATCTGTCTGATGGTTTTATTGCTCAAAAAGGCTTTCCTGCCAACACCGGTCACCGGACAGGATTCAATCCTGTCCGGTATTTCCAGCTCTGTATCCCTGCCGCGATAGGCGGTAATTTCAGCCCGGCCATCGACTATTCTGTATTGCAGCGCGCCTTGTGAAGTCTCCAGTTCTTTGATCTCCATAGCAATCTGTGTGCCTTTCCCTCTCCCTTATAGTTCCAGCTCCTTCATCTGCTCCAGCAGTCTGTTGCCCCGCTCCGTCAGCATCAGCTCCTCATTATGGCGCTGATAATCCTCACAGCCGTACATACTGATAAATCTGGCGCAGTCCGGCTTCACCGTACACTCCGTCACGAGAATCAGCATTTCATTGCCGGAACCGAAGGTATCCTCCACAAAGGTGAAGAGACAGTGCAGCCTCTCCTTTACCCGTTCGGTATCCTGCCTGTACTGCGCCACCCGTGCGTCAAATTTGTCCTTGATCCGGGCAAAGGCGGCGGAAGCCTCCGGCGCACACTCTGTCTGGATCTCCTTCTCACATTCCCGTAAAAATTTCACAACGGCACGGCTCTTATCCTTATCCTGCGCAGACAGGGCGCCTGCTTTCCGCAGAGACTCCATGGCCTTCTGCCTGCCCTCCGACTGTCGCTTCAGCAGCGATAACAGCTCGTCCGTACTGCTGCCGGACTCCCCTTCGGCTTTCAGCGCCTTTAAAGGATTCATCAGCTCGCCCAGCATCTCGGAGGTCTGTATATTCTCCCGAATCTCCTGCTGCAGCTTGTCCAGCAGCAGCCCCATCAGGGATAAGCGTTCGTCAAAGTCGGCCTTGCCCGCCGTCTCCTTCACCTGTTCGTCGGCTCTGCCGGACAGGATATCCTCCACCCGATAGGTATTCCGGTATTTCTGAAACAGATCATAATACGCCGTAAACTCCCTGACCACACGCTCGTTGCGCAGATATTGCCCTACGAGGGACTCCTCTACCGCAATCCCCTCTTCTTCATAGAGAAGCAACATCTGGGAAAGATCCTCCCAGCCTCTGGCCGTAATATAGTTTCTGCCCCTTACCGTGGTTTCTACCTGATAGAAATCCTCTTTTTTCAAATCCAGATAATTTGTAATCGCCGTATGGATACCGCGTTCTGCGGCATATTCCTTCCAGACGCCATAATCCGCCTCCACTTCCAGAATTTTCATACGGTCCAGGGTGACCACATCAAATTCCCTCACAGATTTGTTGTATTCCGGGGGATTCCCGGCAGTGACGATCACCCATCCCTCCGGCACCTGATGCCTGCCGAACACCTTGTACTGTAAAAACTGCAGCATGGACGGCGCCAGCGTCTCTGAAACACAGTTAATTTCGTCCAGAAACAGGATTCCCTCCTTCAGGCCGCTTGCCTCCATCACCTCATAAACGGACGCGATAATTTCGCTCATGGTGTACTCCGACACATCATAGGACAGCTCCCCGTATTCCTTATGGGTGATAAAAGGAAGCCCCAGCGCAGACTGTCTGGTGTGATGGGTCATCGAATAGGATACCAGCGCAATCCGCAGCTCCTGGGCGATCTGTTCCATAACGGCGGTTTTGCCGATTCCCGGAGCGCCCAGCAGAAAAACCGGACGCTGGCGTACCACGGGAATACGGTACTCCCCCTCTTCGTCCTTCTTTAAATAGATTCTGACCGTGTCTTTGATATAATTTTTCGCTTCTTTAATATTCATAGGACTGCCCTGCTTCCATCTCTTCCTCCTCCAGAATCAGCCGAATCGCCCAAGGGGGCGTCCTGGGCGCATATTCATCTTCCTGGAGAAATACAAACGCAACGTTATAATCCGGCATGGTTTCCGGATAAATGCCATATCCATCCGTAAAGTAAATCAATCCTTTCAGGTCGTCGAACTCCCCTTCTTCCCTGAGCTTCTCCACATACGCAAAAACCGGGCGGAAATCCGTGGAACCGAATCCGGTCAGCCTGCCGCCCCGCAGGAAATGTTCAAGCTCCTGCGGTTGGGTAATCTTAATATCCTGCTGCACCCTGCTGTCGCATTGGATAATATGCACATTAATCTTGTTAAAAAAGTTTTCGCTCTGCCGCATGATATGATACGTCTTCTGTATAAACGCCTGCACCAGTTCCCCCCGGCAGGAAGCAGATGTGTCGATAGCAATCACAAAATCCTTAATCCTGTTGCTGTCCTTATATTCTAACGGCTCCACCAAAGGCATATTACCGTAGGCGTTGAGTCCATAGGTGTAATAAATATAGTCAAACTCCTCGTCATTGACCTGTACCGTCTCCCCCGGCGTCATGAATTTCCGCAGAAAAGCAGTGTAGTCATGCCGTTCTCTGGCGGCTTCCTTCAAATTCTGCTCCATGCTCCCGATATGTTCCGCGCCCTTGCTAAAGCTCCTCAAATCCGCTCTGATCCGTTCGCTGAGCTTACGCCATTCGCCCTGCGACAACTCCAGCTCCTCCTTTTTATCCCAGAAGATATGCTCGTCGTAATGACAGAGCCGATACCATTCCTCCTGCGCTTTCCGGGAAGGCTCCTCCAGCCGGAAATGCCTGTAAAGCTTCTCCGCAGTCAGGCCGCCCGCCTGCTTTCCGATGATTTCCAGCCTGCCCCGCAGGGCATCATCGGAAGATAATCTTGTGATATACAGGTCCAGCTCCAGAATGGTATTCTCCACCGCGATATCCGTGGCCAGGTCCCAATACGCGGGATTCAGCCTGTCCGTCTCCAGGGCATGGTAAAAAATACAATGCAGAAGCGTGTGCAGATATAGCCTCGCACCATAGTTCGGCTGCGCCTGATACTGCCGCAGGAGCCGCAGCGGATCATAAAACAGCCGCAGCCCGTCAAAGCAGTGGGCTCCCATTCCTTCCCTGCACTCCAGCTTCAGCTTCGCAAGAGCCGCGTCAAGGAAACGCATATGAACCAGAAGCCCGTCATGCGCCAGACTCATGATTTCCGCGGCGATTCCATTGATTTGCAGTTGTCTGTCCGTCAATTGTTTCTTCATGCCCTTTATTCTACCATACCAATACAAATGTCTTCAACAAATAAAGTATGAGCAAATGCAGGGGATAAAATAGATAGAAAAACCATTTGGCAAAATTTGCTCCTCTTTGGGTACGTTTGCCGTTATAAAGCACCAGAACGGTAAAGCCTGCCGTCAGGACTCCCAGACCGGACGCTGCGCCGCGCCAGACGATCTCCCCTGCCGGCGCCTCCGGCTCCAGCGTCCTGTAGCTTACCATATTAAGCAGCACAAAGAGCAAACAGATCAATCCGTAGCTAAAGGCCATTTGCTTCCGGTCGCCCGCGCTGCGATACAACAGGATCGTCAGCAGCGGCGCAAAGAACGCCCAATCGCCTATCCCGCTGGCCAGGACAAGCAGCATACAAACCACGCGGCAGACGCCCGCGTCGGGTATCCTCTCCATGGCGGTCAAAATCAGGAAACACAGAAACAGGGTAAAGATCATATTCAGTGTTCCATTGTGAAATACCAGTTCATAGGGTATCTGGGATACGATGGCAAACAACAGCAGCCGCAGTCCGTATTGCTTCCGGGAACTGGTATAATAAAAGCCCTCCACCAGAAAAAAACACATCGCCGGCGCCGTAAAATAACCGATATCCTGAAAGGCCTCGTACACCCCCGCAGGCAGCGGAAGCAATTGAATATGGGCGATATGATTCAGCAGCATCGTAAACATGGCTATGTACTTGACGACATCACGATTGATCCCTCTTTCCTTCATACCGTTTCCTTTCCTCTTCTCCATTCTCCGGCATTTCCACAGCGCACTGCCGCCACAGGCCAAAGCCCCTACGCAAAAACAGACTCTTGAAGTCTGTTCTCTCAAAAGCCTGTCTTTGGTATCGAATTACTCCGCCAATTTACTGTACAAAGGGATTGTATTGTTTCTCATGCCCTATTGTGGTGCTGTCCCCATGCCCCGGATATACCTTCGTCTCCTCCGGAAGCACAAACAGCTTCTCCCGAATAGACCTGACAATAGCGCTCATGCTTCCCGTGGCCAAATCAGTCCTGCCGACCGATTCCGCGAAAAGGGTATCTCCCGCAAGCAGAAGCCCGCCCTCTTCCAGATAATAGCAGCAGCTTCCCACCGTATGCCCCGGCGTAGCAATCAGCCTGCAGGTGATTCCAGCTATGGTAATCTCCTCGCCGTCCTTTAAATAGCGGTCGGGAATCACCGTATAGGGTCTTCCCACCTGTTCCGATACATTGACGGCCGCGTCCTCGCAAAGCGCCTTTTCCTCCTCGTAGGCATAAATAGGCGCGCCGGATAACTCCCGCAGCTTATTGGTGCCCCAGATATGATCGAAATGCCCATGGGTCAGTAAAATCCCCTTTACCTGAAAGCCCTTTTCCTTCAGTGTTTCATAAATATAGTCGCCCTTGTCCGCCGGGTCGAAGAAAATCACCTCCCGACTTCCCTCCCGGTATACAAAATAACAGTTGGTCTGGGCAATCCCCAGCATCAGCCTGCCGATTTTAATGGAAGACATCGCAGCCACCGCCTTTCTCTTCTATGGTTCCGCCTGCTTATGCGCAGGCTATGATATTAACCGGTTGTTCTCTCAATATCAATAACGCTTTCAATGGTTCTGATCTTGTCAATAATGCGCTGTAATTCCTCTCTGCTGCGGATTTCAAAGCTGACAGACATCGTCGCCGTGCCCTGCTTGCTGGTTCTGGTATTCAGCGCCATAATGTCAATGCCCTTTTCCGTCAGGGCTCTGGAAATATCCGCCAGCAGCCCGTTTCTGTTATTGGCATAAATGCTGATTTCCGCAAAATACTTGCTGTCAGCTTCTTCTGTGTGCTCCCATTCCGCGTCGATCATTCTGTGGCGGTCGATTTCCGGCAGATTTAATACGTTGACACAGTCCGTCCGGTGAATGGAAATCCCTCTGCCCCTAGTGACAAAGCCGACAATTTCATCGCCCGGCACCGGATTACAGCATTTGGAAAAACGCACCGCCACATCATGAACGCCCTTCACCACAATGCCGCTGGTATTTTTCTTCTCCTTGCCCCGATTCTGCTGGGCGCTTTCCTCAATCTCCGCCATAATCTCGGCGTCAGACATCTCATGCTTGTGATCCTGATCGTACAGCTCCTGCATACGGTTGACGATCTGCCCTTCCTTGAGACCGCCGTGGCCGATGGCGGCCAGCACAGAATCCCAGTCATGGAAACCGTATTTCTTCATAACGGCTTCTTCATACTGCGGAATAAATACATTCGGCATATGAATGGATTTGGCTTTGCAATAAGCCTGAACCATCTCCCTGCCTTTTACAATATTATCTTCCTTTAATTCATTCTTAAACCACTGGTTGATCTTATTCTTGGCCTGCGTGCTCTTGACAATATTCAGCCAGTCCCGGCTGGGTCCCTTGGAATTCTGGGAGGTCATGATTTCTACTCTGTCGCCGTTCTTGATCTCGTAATCAATGGTGACCAGCTTGCCGTTGACCCGCGCGCCTATCATCTTATTCCCCACGGCGCTGTGAATACTATAAGCGAAATCAATGGGAGTAGAGCCCGCCGGCAAATTCTTCACGTCGCCGGTAGGAGTAAAGCAGTATACATTGTCGGAAAACAGATTCAGATCGCTCTTTAACAGCTTCATGAACTCCTGATTGTCCTCCGCAGTCTGCTGCCATTCCAGTATCTGCCGCAGCCAGACAAGCTTTTCCTCCTCCTGGGTCTCCACCTTCTTGCCATCCGAGGCCTCTTTATATTTCCAGTGGGCGGCAATACCGTATTCCGCCGCCTTGTGCATCTCATAGGTACGAATCTGTATCTCAAAGGGCTGTCCGCTGCTGCCGATCAGGGTGGTGTGCAGCGACTGGTACATATTCGCCTTCGGCATGGCGATATAGTCCTTGAACCGTCCGGGAATGGGCTTGTACATCTCATGGATCACGCCCAGCGCCGCGTAACAGTCCTTTACCGTATCCACAATAATACGCACTGCAAACAGGTCATAAATCTGGTCTATGGTCTTATTCTGATTCTTCATTTTCTTATAAATGCTGAAAAAATGTTTGATTCGACCGTCTATCTGGGCTTTAATCCCCGCATTCTGAATATGCTCGCTCACCTCGTCGACAATCGCCTGAATGTACTTCTCCCGTACGCTTTTACGAACCGCAATCTTATCTACCAGATCATAATAGGCTTCCGGTTCCAGATATTTTAAAGATAAATCGTCTAATTCCACCTTAATCTTGGAAATGCCAAGCCGCTGCGCAATCGGCGAATAAATATCAAGGGTCTCTCTGGCAATTTCCTGCTGCTTCTCCGGACGCATATGCTGCAGAGTACGCATATTATGCAGCCTGTCGGCCAGCTTAATCAAGATGACCCGGATATCCTTCGCCATGGCAAGAAACATCTTGCGAAGGTTTTCCGCCTGCCGTTCCAGCTTCTCCGCGTCCTTGTCATAGCCGCCGTGTTCCCCGTGAAAGCTGAGCTTCTCCAGCTTCGTGACGCCGTCCACCAGCAGGGCGACGTCCGCCCCGAACTGCTGGCTGATCTCTTCGTCTGTCATAATGGTATCTTCCACCACATCATGCAGAAGCCCGGCCACAATCGTTTCCTTATCCAGCTCCAAATCAGCCAGAATAATCGCCACACACAGCGGATGAATGATATAAGGCTCTCCTGATTTACGCACCTGATCCCTATGCGCCTCGTAAGCCGTCTTATAGGCCTTTTCGATCAGGGAAATATCATCGGACGGATGATATTTGCGCACACGGGCAATAAGCTCCTCGTATAGAGTCTCAGGAGACTGAAATTCCTCAATTGATTCGATTCTTCCATCATCAAAAACAACTTCTCTTTTTTCTTCTGTCATGTTTCTCTCACCAGCCGCTTTGCTTTGATTATGATATCAATATTACTTATTATAATAGGAAATGATATGCAAGTCAAAATAATTTGCGTATACCTAAGATTTTCCCTAAAAAAAGACACCATATGCATGAAACATACGGTGTCTTTTATAGAAAACTATTTTTTATGATTCGCAATCCCTGCCAAATGCGCAGCGTGGATTAAGGCATTTACATCATGCCGCCGCCCATTCCGCCGCCTGCGGGCATTGGCGGTTCAGGCTCCTTGATATTGGCCACAACAGACTCTGTGGTCAGCAAGGTAGAAGCTACGCTTGTAGCGTTCTGTAATGCGCTTCTGGTCACCTTAGCGGGATCAAGGATTCCTGCGTCTACCATGTTGACATACTCTTCCTTCAACGCGTCGAAGCCAACGCCAACCTCAGACTCTCTGACCTTATTAATAATAACGGAGCCTTCCAGACCTGCATTGGCAGCGATGTGGAACAAAGGCGCTTCCAATGCCTTTAATACCAACTGCGCGCCGGTCTTCTCGTCGCCCTCTAAGCTGTCCGCCAGCTTAGCGACCTCTTTCGAAGCATGGATATAGGCTGAACCGCCTCCTGAGATAATGCCTTCCTCTACGGCTGCCCTCGTAGCTGCAAGGGCGTCCTCCAGACGCAGCTTCGCTTCCTTCATTTCTGTCTCCGTAGCGGCGCCTACGCGGATAACGGCAACGCCGCCTGCCAGTTTTGCAAGACGCTCCTGTAATTTCTCTTTATCAAAATCAGATGTGGTTTCCTCAATCTGCTTCTTAATCTGGCCGATTCTTGCCTGAATAGCCTCCTTGTCGCCTTCGCCGTCCACAATAACGGTATTCTCCTTCTGAACCTTAACGGATTTAGCGCGTCCCAACTGATCCATGGTAGCGTCCTTTAATTCCAGGCCTAACTCGGAACTGATCACCTGGCCGCCTGTAAGAATCGCGATATCCTCAAGCATTGCCTTTCTTCTGTCGCCATATCCCGGAGCCTTAACGGCAACCACATTGAACGTACCGCGCAGCTTATTGACGATCAACGTAGTAAGAGCCTCGCCCTCTACGTCCTCTGCAATAATCAGCAGCTTAGCGCCGGACTGTACAATCTGCTCCAGAAGCGGAAGAATCTCCTGAATGTTAGAGATCTTCTTATCTGTGATCAGAATATAGGGATTATCCAGATTGGCTTCCATCTTATCCATATCTGTAGCCATATATGCTGAAATATAGCCTCTGTCAAACTGCATACCCTCTACTAAATCAAGCTCCGTCAGCATAGTCTTGCTCTCTTCGATGGTGATAACGCCGTCGCCTGATACCTTCTCCATAGCGTCAGCCACTAACTGGCCTACTTCTTCATCGCCAGCAGAAATGGCGGCTACTCTTGCAATATGCTCTTTGCCGTTTACCTTGGCGCTCATCTTAGCGATCGCCTCTACTGCCGTATCTGTTGCCTTTTTCATACCTTTTCTTAAGATAATCGGATTAGCGCCGGCAGCCAGGTTCTTCATGCCCGCGTTAACCATTGCCTGTGCCAGAACCGTAGCGGTTGTGGTGCCGTCGCCTGCCACATCATTCGTCTTGGTCGCTACTTCCTTTACAAGCTGCGCGCCCATGTTCTCGAACACATCCTCCAGCTCGATTTCCTTAGCAATCGTAACGCCGTCGTTGGTGATCAGCGGAGCCCCGTAGGACTTATCCAATACTACGTTTCTTCCTTTCGGTCCCAATGTAACTCTGACGGTATCTGCTAACTGATTTACGCCAGACTCCAAAGCTGCTCTGGCTTCTGCTCCATATTTAATTTCTTTTGCCATGATTGATTTCCTCCTGTCTATTTTTCCTTGAAAAAATTTCTGTTTTATTCAATGACTGCCAAAATATCATTCTGCCTTACAATAATGTACTCGTCTTCCTCAAGCTTCACTTCTGTGCCCGAATATTTGGAATAGATTACCTGATCTCCGACCTTGACCTCCATCTTCACTTCCTTGCCGTCAACGACGCCGCCCGGGCCTACCGCAATAACCTCTGCCTGCTGCGGTTTCTCTTTGCTCTGTCCCGGTAATACGATCCCGGATTTGGTAGTTTCCTCTGCAACTAACTGCTTCAATACGACTCTGTCGCCAAGTGGTGTTAACTTCATGATAATTGCCTCCTTATATAGAATATTTTACTGCTCGCATTTTGTTTTGTTAGCACTCAACCTCTTTGAGTGCTAATCACTAAAACATATATTATCTTCATATGCAGGTGTTTGCAAATTGGTTTATCGTTTTATATCAAACAATATATCTTGTTTTCTCTGTTTATCTCTCTTTTACTCACTTTATCTCGTTTTCATCCAGAATAAGGGATTTAATATTTATTTTAGAATTGATTTATTTAAAAAAAAGAAAGCCGCGCCGCAAGGCACCGCTTTCCCCCTTACTGATTCTATGTATTTTCATGCTCAGGCTTCCTGCCGCTTCAGGCCATGCTCCAGCCGCTCCCGGTATCCGGCCGCGTTTTTTACTTCGAATTTATGATGAAACATTTCGTACTCCGCGTCCGGAAGCTTATCCTCCAGCAGTTCTTCCACGTTCGTCTTATAGACGACTCCGCACGCCACGGAAGGAGCCAGAATAGAATCCTCGTAACCCAGACATGCGCTCTGAACCTTATCGCAGTATTCCTCCGCCTCGCCTTCCTCCGCCATGGGAATCAGCGTGATAAATACGTCCCCGTCCACACGGCCGATCACATAATCAGGCTTGGCCTCCCGCTTCAGAATATCCGCGATCGTCTTAATCAGCCTGTCGCTTTCCTCATCGCCGAAATGATCATTGACGAACTTCCAGTCGTTGATATTGACATTAATAACCGCCACCGGGGCAATTTCCGCCCGGTCGATTATTTTCATACGTTCTTCAAAATACAGTTTATGATACACGCCTGTCAGGGCGTCTTCCTTCTCCCCCCTGGCTGTCTGCACGTGCTGCACGCCCATCTTTTCTTCCAATTCATCCAGATAGATAGAAGATTCCGTATGTAAATAAGCCTCCTCCGCCCACTGGGACAAGGTGGCGGTCAGCTCGTCGAGAAGCCTCTCCACCGCTGAAAGCTTCTGCGCCGATACCTTGCCGGTCTTGGCATACAGATGGGCGATTGTCCTGCCATAGACTCTGACCTTCCGCCCCGGCTCCTCCACAACATCTGGCGTAAATCCTGCAAAGCCGCCCACGGAAACAACCTTTTCCCCATGCCTTTCCGTCAGCAAAATCTCCAGATCAGCCACCTCGCACAATGCCTTTAAATATTCTGTCAGGGTATCAATATGATACAGATGATCCAGTGAATAATTTCTGATATTTTCCTTGATTCTCTTCTCAAATGGAACTGCCTTGTAATCCATTCTGCGCAACCTCTCTTATCCCCAATATCAATATATAGCCTAAAAACCTTTTTTAGTATACCGTTTTTATGGATATTTGTCTAGTGCATTAAGCGGCCTCCCCTTGCGGCTTTTCGCCTCCAATCCTCAAGCGGCAGATGCAAAAAGAGAGTTTTACTGAGAACCCTCTGCAGTAAAACTCTCCCTTGGAAGCATCGGTTGTACGTTGATCCTACTTATAATTTACAATCTTGCCAAAATCAGCCTTAAGCGCCGCGCCGCCTACCAGGCCGCCGTCGATATTAGGCTGTGCAAACAGCTCTGCCGCTGTGGCCGCATTGACGGAGCCGCCGTACTGAATACGGACTGCGTCCGCTGTAGCCGCGTCATACATCTCTTCAATACACTCACGGATACCCTTACATACTTCTTCCGCCTGGGCAGATGTAGCCGTCTTGCCTGTTCCGATTGCCCAGATCGGCTCATATGCGATTACCATGCTCTTAACCTGATCTGCGGTGATATCCGCCAGGTCAGATTTGATCTGCAGTCTGATCCAGTCCATCGTAACGCCCAGTTCTCTCTGCTCTAAGGACTCGCCGCAGCAAAGGATCGGCGTAAGGCCGGCTTCGAAAGCCTTCTTCACCTTTTTATTCAAAAGCGCGTCATCTTCCTTGAAGTAATCGCGTCTCTCAGAATGGCCGATAATCACATACTTAACGCCTGCGTCTACTAACATAGCTGCGGAGATTTCGCCTGTATAAGCGCCCTTCTCCTCGAAATACATATTCTCTGCGCCTACTTCCACATTCGTACCCTTTACCGCCTCAACAACAGGTACGATGTCGATAGCGGGAACGCAGTATACTACGTCTACCTCGTCGGATTTTACCAGATCCTTTAACTCAGCGCATAACTTTACCGCCTCGCTGGGAGTCATATTCATCTTCCAGTTGCCGGCTACAATTTTCTTTCTTGCCATGACCTTAATCTCCTTATACAATATCCGTTTTATTTATCATCTGCTGCCATAACGCCCGGCAGTTCCTTGCCCTCTAAGAACTCTAAGGATGCGCCGCCGCCGGTGGAAATATGGCTCATCTTATCGGCAAAGCCAAGCTGGTTAACCGCAGCCGCGGAATCACCGCCGCCGATAATCGTCGTAGCCTCTGTCTCAGCCAGAGACTGCGCTACTGCGATCGTACCCTTTGCCAGAATCGGATTCTCAAATACGCCCATAGGACCGTTCCATACGACTGTCTTAGCAGACTTAACAGCGTCCGCATACAACTGAGCGGTCTTAGTACCGATATCAAGGCCTTCCATATCGGCAGGAATCTTATCGGCGTCTACAACCTGAACTTCGATCTGCGCGTCGATAGGATTCGGGAAAGAGGCTGCTATCGTGGTATCCACAGGAAGCAGTAATTTCTTGCCCAGCTTTTCAGCCTTAGCCATCATCTCTTTACAGTAATCAAGCTTCTCATCATCTACTAAGGAGTTACCGATCTCCATTCCCTGCGCCTTTAAGAAGGTAAACGCCATACCGCCGCCGATAATCAGCGTATCGCACTTCTCCAGCAGATTATTGATTACGTTAAGCTTGTCGGCTACCTTAGCGCCGCCTAAGATCGCTACGAAAGGTCTTACCGGATTCTCTACCGCGTTGCCTAAGAAGTCGATCTCCTTCTGCATTAAATAACCTACCGCGCACTCGCCGCCCTTCGCGCGTACAACGTCCGTCACACCTGCAACGGAAGCGTGGGCTCTATGGGAAGAACCAAATGCGTCGCATACATAAATATCGCACAGATCTGCTAACTCCTTGCTGAACTGCTCGCCGTTCTTTGTCTCCTCTGCGCCGCGGAAACGTGTATTCTGAAGCAGAACCACATCGCCCTCCTTCATAGCGGCGACAGCAGCCGTAGCGGCCTCGCCTGTTACGTTGTAATCCGCTACAAACTGAACGGGCTTACCCAGCTTCTCAGACAGTCTCTCTGCTACCGGCGCAAGAGACTCGCCCTCGTTAGGGCCATTCTTTACTTTGCCAAGATGAGAGCAGAGAATTACCTTACCGCCGTCAGCCAGCAGCTTGTTAATGGTAGGAAGCGCCGCTACGATACGGGTCTCATCGGTAATCTTACCTTCTTTTAAGGGTACATTAAAGTCACATCTTACAAGAACGCGTTTTCCTTTAACGTTAATATCATCTACGGTTTTTTTGTTTAATGACATTTGTCTGTCCTCCTATAATATGATTTTAAAAAAGAGAGACCCGGCCCAACGGCCGAGCCTCTTTTCATAACCTATCTCATTCACTCAAGCTTTTCAGCAGTCAAACCTGTTCGGCTTATGCTAACTCAGAGAAGTATTTGATTGTACGAACCATCTGAGAGGTGTAGCTGTTCTCATTGTCATACCAGGAAACAACCTGTACTAAGTTGTCCTCGCCAACCATTGTCTGGGTAGCGTCGAAGATAGAACCATAGGTGCTACCTACGATATCGGAAGATACGATCTCGTCTTCATTGTAACCGAAGGACTCTGTAGCTGCTGCTTTCATAGCTGCATTGATCTCTTCTTTTGTTACGGACTTCTCAACAGTTGCCACTAAGATCGTGGTGGAGCCTGTAGGGGTAGGAACACGCTGAGCGGAACCGATTAATTTACCATTTAACTCAGGAATAACTAAACCGATGGCTTTTGCAGCGCCTGTGCTGTTAGGAACAATATTTACAGCGCCTGCACGGGATCTTCTTAAATCGCCCTTTCTCTGAGGACCGTCAAGAATCATCTGATCGCCGGTGTAAGCATGAATGGTGCTCATGATACCAGACTTGATGCCTGCTAAATCATTTAATGCCTTAGCCATAGGAGCCAGGCAGTTGGTTGTACAGGAAGCTGCGGAAATAATGGTATCTTCCGGCTTTAAGGTCTTATGGTTTACATTGTAAACAATCGTAGGAAGGTCATTTCCCGCAGGAGCGGAGATAACAACTTTTCTTGCGCCGGCATTGATATGTGCCTGTGCCTTTTCTTTGCTTGTATAAAAACCGGAGCACTCTAATACAACGTCTACGTTTAACTCACCCCAAGGGCAGTTGTTTGCATCGGGCTCTTTGTAAATCTTCAGAGTCTTTCCATCAACTGTGATTGTATCTTCACCAGCGGATACGGTATCTGCCAAAGCGTATTTACCCTGAGAAGAATCATACTTTAACAAGTGTGCCAGCATTTTGGGGCTTGTTAAGTCGTTGATTGCTACTACTTCATATCCCTCTGCACCAAACATCTGTCTGAATGCAAGACGACCGATACGGCCAAAACCATTAATTGCTACTCTTACTGCCATTTTTAGTTCCTCCTAGATAATGATTTTTTATATAATTTTGCCAGCCCGCAAAACGAGATTGACAAAATTTTGTCAGCAGGTTTATTTTACCTAATTTGTCCCAAAAATTCAAGACGTAAATCGAAAAATATTTATAAATTGTGTTTTTCGGAGAAAACAGATATACTGGAACTGAAATTTACCAATTCAGGCCGCCGCCGTTCCCTCGGACTGCGGCGCCAAAACAAGGAGCGGAAGCAAACCTATGTCTATTACAGCAGATTATCACCTACACTCTTCTTTCTCCGGCGATTCGGACACCCCTATGGAGGATATGATCCGTCAGGGCATCGCCTTAGGGCTTACCCAGATGTGCTTCACCGAGCACAACGATTTCGATTATCCTGTGACCGACGCCACCCCTGCCGGGCTTTTCGAGTTAAATCCTGACTCTTACCTGTACGAATGGATCAAATGTAAGGAAAAGTATCAGGAGCAAATCCATCTGTGCTTTGGCGTGGAGCTGGGCTTACAGCCTCATCTTGCCAGACAAAACGCCGCTTTTGCCAAAGCCTGCGAGTATGATTTTATTATCGCCTCTTCCCATATCTGCAACGGTAAGGACCCCTACTATCCCGCCTTCTACGAGGGCAGGAGCCAGGAAGACGCCTACCGGGAATACTTTGAGTCCATTCTGGAGAACCTGAAGCATTTCAGCAATTTCGACGTCTATGGCCATCTGGATTATGTGGTTCGTTACGGCCCTTCCAGAGAGGAAGGGTATTCTTATGAACTGTATCGTGAGATTTTGGATCGGATTCTGGATAAGCTTCTGGAGATGGAAAAAGGGATTGAAATCAACACCTCCGCCTTAGCCAGGGGCATGAGGGAGCCCAATCCCTGCGCCGGCATTTTAAAACGCTACCGGGCATTAGGCGGAGAAATCATCACCGTAGGTTCAGACGCCCACGCTACAGCGCAAATCGCCCACGCCTTTGACCGGGCGGCGGATATTCTAAAGGACTGCGGCTTCCGGTATTATACGACCTTTGAAAGACGAAGCCCCTCGTTCCATAAATTATAACAAACGCCAATCCTCCATGTCAGGGCGTTTCCTGCGATGACACGGGATGGGAAATGCGCACAGGCGGTTCTCAATCCTGGGACTACTGCATCTGGGCAAGCAATTCCAGGAAGGAGAACTGACTGCCCTCATGCTTTGGGTCCTCGTCCATAAATCGGATTCTGCCCTGATAATCCGGCACGACCCGCATAATAGAGCTTCTCGCCAGCTTTTCCTGACTCTGGTTGACGCAGATAATATATCTTCCCTCTTTCTTCTCCAGCCCTATATTGTTACGCTCCGCTTTATCCTCCTGACCCCCGTTGGCAAGATTCACCGCGGCCAATCCCGCCATTCCGAATTTTTTCTTAAATTTGATAAAGAAGGAGATTCCTTCCCGGAAGAAAACCTTTTTGATTCTTTCTTTTGTGGCGCCGTCATATACTTCGCAGAGTTCAATCTCGTTATTCACTTTTACTTTTGTCAATTTCGATTCTACCATCACAACCTCTTTTCCACCGTACCCTTATGACGCACGGCTCTCAAAGCGGACACATTGTTCCGACACAGACGACAGCGAAAAAGCTTCGCCGCTTACGAATATTTATCCTACCACACAGCCTGTGAAAATGTCGTGAAGTATTTTTGTAGAATTTCTTAAGATTTCCTTTAGACCGCTATTCCTCCGCAGGGGAAACGCCGATAATCCTGCCGCCTCCCAGCACATAACCATCCTCATAGAATACCGCGGCCTGTCCCGGCGTAACGGCGCGCACCGGCCGGGAAAAGGTACATTTCACCCTGTCCGCCCCTGCTTTTTCAATCAGGCACTGCTCTCCCCCATGGCCATACCGGATTTTAGCCAGCACCGTTCTGGGGGCAGTCAGCTCTTCCATTCCCATATAATGAATCTGGTCGCAATACAGCGTATCCGCAAAGACCTCTTCCGCCTCCCCGATGACCACCTCGTTGGTCTGAGGACGGATTTGCGTGACGAACACGGGATGTCCCATGGCCAGGTTTAAGCCCTTGCGCTGTCCGATGGTATAATGCGTGATCCCCAGATGCTCGCCTAATACCCTCCCCTGCGCTGTCACGAAGCTGCCTGCCCCCGGCGCCCTGTCTCCCGCTTCTTTGTCCACAAAAGCCGCGTAGTCATGATCCGGGATAAAACAGATTTCCTGACTGTCCGGCTTATGAGCCACCGGCAGTCCCGCCTCCTCCGCGATCTTCCGGATCTCTTCCTTGGTATATTCCCCCACCGGCATCAGGGTATGGGCAAGCTGCTCCTGAGTCAGATTATACAGGGCATAGGTCTGATCCTTCTTGGCCGTTACGGAATTGCGAATGGCATATCTGCCGTTGTCCAGCCTGGCAATCCTGGCATAATGTCCCGTAGCGATATAGTCCGCGCCGATCTCCATACTTCGCTTCAGCATCGACTCCCATTTGACATAACGGTTGCACGCGATACAGGGATTGGGCGTTCTGCCCGCCAGATATTCCTCCACAAAATAATCCATAACCCGGCGTTTAAATTCCTGTTTGAAATTCATTACATAATAAGGGATATCCAGCCGCTGCGCCACCCGTCTTGCGTCATCTACCGCGCTCAGCCCGCAGCAGCCGCCGTTTTCTTCCCGCTGCTGCCGGTCTTCTTCCTGCCAGATCTGCATGGTAACGCCTATCACGTCATAGCCCTGCTTTTTTAACAGGTAAGCTGCCACGGAGGAATCCACGCCGCCGGACATACCTACCACTACCTTTTCAGCCATTCTTTATGCTCCTTTAACGTCATATCCTGTCTCCCGGAATATGATCTTATCTTTTCTTTGTCCCTGTCGGTTCTGTGCGTCTTATGCGCCGCATACACTGTAACCATATTGATTGTGGAATGGTGCATCTATGAAATGGAAAAACCCGCTTGTCAGCGGAACCGTAATTCTGACTCTGACCGGACTGTTAAGCCGTTTAATCGGCTTCTTCTACCGCATTTTTCTATCCAACGTATTCGGCGCGGAGGGAATGGGAATCTACCAGCTTATTTCTCCTGTACTGGCGCTTTCCTTCGCCCTAACCGTATCCGGTATTCAGACCGCCATCTCCAAGTATGTGGCCAGCGAGACCAGCACCCGGGACTACAGGCGTTCCTTCCGCACCCTGTGGGCAGGCTTTCTGCTTGCCATGACTCTGTCTGTCCTGTGCGCCATGACTATTTATATCGGGGCAGACTGGATTGCAGTCTCGTTCCTGATGGAAGAACGCACCGCTCCCCTTCTTCGCATCATTGCCTTCTCAATCCCCATGGCTACCGTACATTCCTGTATCAACGGATATTTCTATGGAATCCGCAAAACGGCGGTTCCCGCCGTTTCCCAACTGGCGGAGCAGATTTGCCGCGTGGGTTCCGTCTATCTGATTTATTACCTCTGTCAGAAACGGCAGATGGAGCCTACGATCAGCTTTGCTGTGGTAGGGCTGGTCATCGGGGAGAGCGCCTCCATGATGGTTTCCATCCTCGCCATCTTATCCCGCGCCCACAGGCTGTTCCCCCGGCAAAGCTGTTTCTCCTGCCCTGAGCGGGAATATCCGGCTGTCCGCAGGGCACGCCTGGGCGGCCAGTACCGGCATATTATGGGACAGCTCCTGCGGCTGGCGGTTCCCCTGTCCGCCAACCGTCTGGTCATCAACGTCCTGCAAAGCATCGAATCCGTCTACATTCCGAACCGTCTGATGGCCTATGGGCTGAATAACGCGGACGCGCTGGGCGTATACGGGGTGCTGACCGGTATGAGTCTCCCCCTCATTCTGTTTCCCTCCGCCCTTACCAATTCGATCTCCGTGCTGCTGCTTCCCATTGTGTCAGAAGCCGACGCCAGCGGCAATTATCCTGCCGTCAGACGCGCCATTATGACCTCCATTCGCTGTTGCCTGCTCCTGGGCTTTGGGTGTACGGCGCTCTTCCTGCTCTCAGGGCGGACGGCAGGACGCCTTCTATTCCATTCGGAGCTGGCGGGCAGCTTTATTCTGACGCTCAGCTTTATGTGCCCCTTCCTGTACATAGCAAGTACGCTGGGCAGTATTCTAAACGGTCTGGGCAAAACAACGCAGACCTTCTGCTACAGCGTAATCAGCCTGCTGTTCCGGCTGCTGTTTGTGTTCTTCGCCATTCCCGTCTATGGGATCAAAGGCTATCTCTGGGGTATGCTGGCAAGCCAACTGTTACAGACGCTGTTATGCACCGTATCCGCGCTGCATATCACCCGTAAGACTTGCGGTTCTGTAAACAATATACTATAATATAGGTGTTTTTGCCAGAACAAATATGAAGGCGGTTGCGAAACTCACGATTGGTTTTGAAATTGCGCAAATCCTATAAACAACTATACGCTAAGAGGAGAAAATGTAATGTCTTTTCATTTTGTAACAACACTTCCCACACCGGAAGAAATCAGAAAACAATTCCCTGTACCGGCACGCCTTGCCGAGATCAAAAAACGGCGCGACGCTGAGATTAAAGACGTCATTACCGGCAAGAGCAATAAATTTCTGGTAATCATAGGCCCTTGCTCGGCGGATAACGAGGACGCCGTATGCGACTATGTGAACCGCCTCGCCAAGGTCAATGAAAAAGTAAAGGACAAGCTGATTCTGATTCCCCGAATCTATACCAACAAGCCGCGCACGACAGGAGAAGGCTACAAGGGCATCGTCAGCCAGCCCGATCCTGAGAAAAAGCCTGATTTTACCGCCGGTCTGATTGCCATGCGTAAAATGCATATTCACGCCATCGAAGAATCAGAGCTGACCGCCGCCGACGAAATGCTCTATCCTGACAACTGGGGATATGTGGAGGATATCTTATCCTATGTGGCCATCGGAGCCCGTTCCGTAGAGGATCAGCAGCACCGTATGACCGTCAGCGGCTTTGATGTGCCCGCCGGTATGAAGAATCCTACCAGCGGCGCCCTTTCCGTCATGCTCAATTCCATCTACGCGGCGCAGCATAAACATTCCTTTATTTACAGAGGCTGTGAAGTAGAAACGAACGGCAACCCCCTTGCCCACGCCGTCGTCCGCGGCTCCGTCAATAAACACGGGCGCAGCCTGCCCAACTATCATTATGAAGACCTCTCTACCTTGTATGAGCTTTATCAGGGTTATGATTTACAGAACCCCGCCTGCATCATTGACGCCAACCACAATAATTCCAACAAGCAGTTCGAGCAGCAGATCCGTATTGTCAAGGAGGTCATGCACAGCCGCAGGCTGAACCGGGACATCCACAGTCTGGTCAAGGGCGTTATGATTGAAAGCTATCTTGTGGAAGGCTGCCAGAAAATCGGCGAAGGCGTCTATGGGAAATCCATCACAGATCCCTGTCTGGGCTGGGAAGCCTCCGAACAGTTAATCTATGATATTGCAGAATATGAATAAGCTCACCCTCGCGGATGAGCTTTCGCGTATACCTCTCGAATATGATTGTGGTTCAAATTGGCGTAAATCTGCGTCGTGGAAATATCGGAATGTCCCAGCATTTCCTGTACGCTCCTAAGATCCGCGCCGTTTTCTACCAGATGAGCCGCAAAGGAATGTCGCAGCGTATGGGGCGTGATATCCGCCTTGATATCCGCTTTTCTGGCATAGTATTTAATCAGTTTCCAGAATCCCTGACGGCTCATGGGCTGTCCGGAGCAGTTGACAAATAATACGTCCGACGTTTTATTCTCCAGCATTTCCTCTCTGATCCCGTTTAAATATCTTGCCAGGGCATACTTCGCCGCCGCCCCGAAGGGAATCATTCTTTCTTTATTGCGATCCCTGCATAACAGGAAGCTCATCTGCATATTGATATCGGAGAGCTTTAATGTAATCAGCTCCGTTACCCGAATCCCCGTAGCGTACAAAAGCTCCAGCATGGCTTTGTCCCGGATTTCCTTAGGGCTGTCCCCGGAAGGCTGCTCCAAAAGCCTGACGACTTCATCAGGAGACATAATCGCCGGAATCTTCTTCGTAATCTTCGGCGCCTTAAGCGGCTCGGCAATATCCTCCGCCACAAGCCCCTCCTGCACCATATAATGATAAAACGCTTTCAGGGACGCAATATTTCTGGAGACAGTGGCCGCCGCGAAATGATTGTCCTCCAAATATTTCACATAATCGCTTAAGTCTCCGTCAGACACATCCTTCGTCTCAGTAATCCCCCGAGCCGCCATAAAATGCTCCACTTTCTCCAAATCCCTTTTATAAGATAGTTCTGTATTACGGGAGGTGTTTTTGACATTATGTAAATATAGAATAAACGCACTGATCTCTTTTTCCATAGAATGAGAAAATCCTTCCCTGCAATTAATCTTTATGTAAATCAAACGACCGTACGCCTATCATTATAATCAGAATTTTTCAGAAAAGCAAATAGATTTTTCCCCGATTTTACGGGCATTTCAGCGATCTCAAAAAGAAAGCACAACATATCGCCGGAATTATTATTTATGTCTACTATATCTTGGTAATAAACGCATGAAAAAATTTTTTCAAAAGATAGTTAACACCAAATGTAATACTTTTGGGTTTACATAACTTTCTAGCAGGCAGCCAATTATGACAACTATCATAATGCCACCCATCTGAACAGCTTTTTTCAGGTAAAACTGCCTGCTGTATTTCTCCAGACTGTCCATATAAGCGCCCTTGGCATACAGAACCCTGTGAATACCCGCCGCCCATAAGAAAAGCGCCAGATATCCGGGAATCAATAAAATACCCTGGGGAAAAATACCCGCCATCATCAAAATCAGCCCTCTGATACCATAGCGAATCACCGCCACGGATACCAGGCAGCCTGCCGCAAGCCCCATATAACAGATATAACAGCATATGGCCGATATCCCGAACATCGTAGTGGCCAACAGGCTCAGCATACACAGCGTGGACAGCCTGTGCTTAAGAATATAGCCAAACAATTTCCCACCTTCCAGCGTGCTGGTCTCCAGCTTTTCCATCATCCCGATTCCCAACAATCCGCTTTCCCCAATCCATGCGTCATGTCCCATATTAACAATCAGGATTCCGATAAACAATCCCAGCATAAACAAATACAACATATAATAACACTTTTTGGTAAAGGACTGATTAGGCACCGCTGCTCCTTCCGTTTCCAGTTCATTGATTATTCCGCCAGGGGGGGGACGCAGTGCAGGCCGGAGGCGGTCTGTACTGCACTATATATATGCCGAAAACGGACAACGCATACCTGTTTTCAGAATATCATAAGACAAAATCTCCCGAACGCCGCAAGGAACGTTCGGGAGAAGGATTACCTGCCATATTTATGCTGATATGCCAGAAGCGCGGACACCGTCTTACTGTCCTGAATGGTACAATCATATATCATGCGAATCAATTCATCAAGCTCATAGCTTTCCACAGCCAGAAATTCATCTTCATCCAGGTGCTGTTGGGCAGGGCTTAAATCAGTGGCCACATAGACGTCGATTTTCTCATTGCAAAATGCCACCGTGGTACGAAGCGAAAGAAGAAGCTCCAGCTTGCCCGCCCTGTAACCAGTTTCCTCTTCCAGCTCTCTGGCAGCCGCAATATCGGTGGGTTCTTCAACGCTATTGAGGCCGCCCGCCGGAATTTCCAGCGTTTCTCTGTCCAGCGCGTTGCGGTACTGCCTGACCATCAACAGCCTTCCGTCGTCTTTTACCGCTATGACCGCCGCCGCTCCCTTATGCTGTATAAAATCCCATACGGCGGTACGTCCATTGGGAATCTTAACCGTATCCTGATAATAATCTATGATAGCGCCCTTGTGCACCAGTTTTCTATCTATCCGTTCATATTTCTCCATCTTCTCCTCAGCTCCTTTCTCCGCCATGATATCAGGCCATTGGGAAAACCTGCTCATGATGCCGTATACGTTGGGCAAATGCCATCGCCGACTGCCAGCAGCTTCTCTACGCTGACCAGCTTCACGCATAAGACAAACAGATCCGTAGCCTCCGCCATTTCCTCCGGGGTAGGGTAAGAAGGCGCAATACGGATATTACTGTCTTTTGGATCCCTGCCATAAGGGAACGTAGCGCCCGCGCCGGTTAAAACAACCCCCGCCTCTTTGCACTTCGCCACAATCGCTCTGGCACAGCCCTCCATTGCCTCAAAGGAAATAAAGTAGCCGCCCTTAGGTCTGCTCCAGGAACCGATTTCCAGCCCCTTCAGCTCCTGATCCAGCACGTCCAGAACCGCCTCAAACTTCGGCCGCATAATATCAGCATGTTTTTTCATATGCGCAAGCATGCCGTTCAGATCCTTGAAATACCTTACATGACGCAACTGATTCACCTTGTCGTACCCGATGGTCTGTATCGTCATGGTTTTCTTAGCCTCCTCCAGATTTGCCTTAGATGAGGCAAAAGCGGAAATTCCGGCGCCTGCGAAGCTGACCTTGGAGGTAGAACAAAATTCATACACCATATCCGGACGGCCGGCTTTTTCACATTCGCTTAAAATTTCCAATATCTGATCCTGCTGATCCTCATACAAATGGTGAATGACATAAGCATTATCCCAATAAATACGGAAATCCTCAGCCGCCGGCTTCAATGCGGCAAATCTTCTCACCGTCTCGTCAGAATAAGAAATCCCCTGAGGATTGGAATATTTCGGAACACACCAGATACCTTTGACAGCGGGATCTTCCGATACATACTTCTCTACCAGATCCATATCCGGCCCCGTAGGCGTCATGGGAATCGTAATCATTTCAATGCCAAAAGACTCCGTAATCTTAAAATGCCTGTCATATCCCGGCGCCGGGCATAAAAATTTAACCTGATCCAGCTTACACCACGGAGTAGAGCCCAGTACGCCGTGAAGCATGGCACGCGCCACCGTATCGTACATAATCGTCAAACTTGCGTTGCCGTATACAATTACATTCTCCGCCGGAACGCCCATCATCTCACCCATCAGCCTTTTGGCCTCCGGAATACCATCCAGCAAACCGTAATTTCTCGTATCGACGCCTGACTCTGTCTTCATGTCAGATTCAGCATCCAGAACATTCATAATATCCATGGCCATATCGAGCTGTGCCGGCGTGGGCTTTCCTCTGGACATATCCAGCTTCAGACCCTTTCCCTTTGCATCTTCAAACTGCCTTTCTAATTCGGCTTTCAACGATGTGAGTTCTTCCCTGTTCATCTCTTTGTATGGTTTCATCTTTTTCTCCATTCCGAAGCGTTTACGCTGGGGATTGCGGGCAAAATTCCAGATTCTGCCCTGTAATCAACAGAATTTGTGACGCTTCGGCACAAATTCCTGATAGAATCAATTATTCGTCAAAAAATTGATTCAGCCTTCTATCCCACACGTATTGAATAATTGTATACAATCATACACTGCTAACTATTCTACTACAGTTTTTATCATTTCACAAGTATGAAGATAAGATAATTTTCAAAGAAAATCCTCTCTCCTTATGGTAAATATGTACAGAATAAGATTTCCACGTATTAAAAAAGCTCCATAGATTTCTCTATAGAGCTTTTCCTACTATTTAGCATAGTCAATGACACGGCTTTCACGAATCACATTCACCTTGATCTGTCCAGGATACTCCAACTCAGCCTCAATCTGCTTGGAAATATCTCTGGCAAGCAATACCATGTCAGAATCGTTAATCTGTTCTGGAACTACCATAACACGAATCTCTCTACCTGCCTGAATAGCAAAAGATTTGTCAACACCTTTGAAATTGTTTGTAATGTCTTCTAATTGTTTCAACCTTGTTGTATATGTTTCTAATGTCTCTCTTCTGGCTCCGGGTCTTGCCGCAGAAATGGTATCGGCAGCCTGCACCAGACACGCGATCAAGCTCTGAGGCTCCACATCGCCATGATGGGACTCAACAGCATTGATGACAACCGGCCCTTCTTTGTATTTTCTACAAAGTTCAGCACCCAGTTGTATATGAGAACCTTCCATCTCATGATCGACAGCCTTACCAATATCATGTAATAAACCTGCCCGCTTCGCCATTCTCACATCCAGTCCCATCTCTGCTGCGAGCAGGCCGGATAATTGAGCTACCTCAATCGAATGTTTCAATGCGTTCTGACCATAACTGGTTCTGAATTTCATCTTACCAAGTAATCTTACGAGTTCCGGATGAATACCGTGCACACCTACTTCCAGCGTAGCGGCTTCACCTTCCTCTTTAATCATTACTTCTACTTCTTTCTGCGCTTTTTCAACCATTTCCTCGATTCTGGCCGGATGAATCCGTCCATCCACAATCAGCTTCTCAAGCGCAATTCTGGCTACTTCCCTGCGAATCGGATCAAATCCTGATAAGATGACTGCCTCCGGCGTATCGTCGATAATCAGATCTACACCCGTCATGGTCTCAAGAGTTCTGATATTACGTCCCTCTCTACCAATGATTCTGCCTTTCATCTCATCATTCGGAAGCTGTACTACAGATATTGTAGTTTCGGATACATGATCGGCGGCACATTTCTGAATCGCCGTTACGACATATTCCTTCGCTTTCTTATCTGCTTCTTCCTTTGCCCTGCTCTCCATCTCTTTGATCATGACAGCAGTTTCATGCTTTACTTCATCTTCAACAATTTTCAACAAATAATCTTTTGCTTGTTCGGAGGTTAAACCTGAGATTCGTTCCAGTTCCTGTAATCTTTGCTCATTCAGCTTGGAGATTTCTTCACGCTGCTTAGCTAAAGCCTCTTCCCGCTTAGCCAAACCCGCTTCTTTCTTCTCAATAGCATCGGCTTTCTTATCGATGTTCTCTTCCTTCTGCTGGACACGGCGTTCATACCGCTGCGTCTCTGCACGACGTTCCTTGATTTCCTTATCGAGTTCATTCTTAGTACGAATGGACTCCTCCTTGACCTCAAGCAAAGATTCGCGCTTCTTCGCCTCAGCAGTTTTGAGAGCTTCGTCAATAATTTCTCTGGCTTTCTCATCCGCGTTACCCAGCTTAGCTTCCACAACCTTCTTACGATAGTTGATCGCAACTAATGCGGATACCGGAATAGCGATTACCAGCGTGATGACTACTGCTACTACAACTTGCCACATTACAGGAGCACCTCCTTATTTAGTTTTCATTGTACATAATCTATTCTAGAATGTTTTAAGCATGTTGACATACATCTCTTAATTCCAACATTCTATAATTAGCAAAATTACAACACTTCAATTCTATACTGAAATAGATGTTATGTCAAGTGAAAGTGCTCTACAGATTAGATCTGAGGGAAATCCCCTGCGATATAGCAATCCGTACATTTTCTGCTGTTCCTGTTTCGTAGCGGTATCCGGACGGTATTTTTTCTTGCGAAGAAGCGTTAGAATTAACTCCATCTCATCTTGTTCCACGCCCAACGCCCCAAGCGCTTCAAACGCCTCCTGTATCGTATCCTTATCGATTCCCTTTTTCATAAGATCCGTTTTAATCCGGCTTCTGCTCTTATCCTGAAGATGCGCTTCAATAAAGTCTCTGGCATAGCGCCCATCATCAATATATCCATAGGATTCCACGTAGGAAAGAGCCTCCTCTATACATGCCTGAGGATATTCCCCCTGTCTCAGCTTATCCTCTAATTGTCGGCGGGTATAGGCCTTAGACCGCAGTAGATTCATACTGCGAAGCTTCGCCCTCTTAGGCAAAATCTGCGTCATAATGCATTGATAGCTTTCTTCCGACAGTTCCTGCCCTTCCTCGATATGAAACCGGCGCAGCTCTCCCTGATACAGAAGAAAGGCAAACTGGCCGTCCAGATAAACCCGGCGTCGCGATCCAGACGCTTCTGCCACCTGCGTTACGGTCATCATTCTTTCGTTTCCTTAGCCGTCTCTTTAGGCGCCTTATTGTTTGCCGGTGTCTCCGTTTCCTCTTTATCGGTCTCCAGATTAAACAGCTCTCTGACCTTCCTCTCTACTTCCGCGCACATAAGCGGATTGTCCTTAAGGTACTGCTTTGCGTTCTCCCTGCCCTGGCCAATCTTATTTCCTTCATACGCATACCACGCGCCGCTTTTGTTGATGATATTATTCTCCGCCGCAAGATCCAGAATATCGCCCACACTGGATATGCCTTCGCCAAACATAATATCAAACTCGGCTTCTTTAAAGGGCGGCGCAATCTTATTCTTGACGACCTTGACTCTGGTTCTGTTGCCGATCACTTCGCCTCCCTGCTTCAGAGACTCTATCCTTCTAACGTCCAGGCGGACGGAGGAATAGAATTTCAGCGCACGGCCGCCCGTCGTGGTCTCCGGATTACCAAACAGGATACCTACCTTTTCACGAAGCTGATTGATAAAAATAACCGTACAATTTGACTTGCTGATGACTGCCGTAAGCTTACGCAGCGCCTGAGACATCAGCCTCGCCTGCAATCCCACATGGGCGTCTCCCATATCGCCGTCAATTTCCGCCTTGGGTACTAAAGCGGCAACCGAGTCTACTACAATAATATCGACCGCGCCGGAACGCACCATTGTCTCAGTAATCTCCAGCGCCTGTTCCCCACAGTCAGGCTGGGATATATATAAATTGTCAATATCCACTCCGATATTCTTCGCATAAACAGGGTCTAACGCGTGCTCTGCATCTATAAAGCCCGCAATCCCGCCGCGCTTCTGCACCTCTGCGATCATATGCAGCGTAACGGTAGTCTTACCACTGGATTCCGGCCCGTAAATCTCCACAATCCTTCCCTTGGGAATCCCCCCTAAGCCTAACGCGATGTCCAGGCTCAGGGAGCCGGTGGGAATCGTCTCCACATTCATCTGTACGGACGGATCGCCCAGCTTCATGACCGCTCCCTTGCCAAACTGTCTTTCTATCTGTCCTAAAGCCGCATCTAATGCCTTTAATTTTTCTTCTCTTTCCATAATTGGTTCTCCTTTTCTTGCAGAACATCTGTTCTGTTAACAGATTAAAACAAATGTTCGGTTTTGTCAATGCTGTTTTCGTATTTATCTTATTATTTTATATGTCCAATAAACGACACTCTGCCCTCCCTTCCTGTCATAAATATGAAATAATGGAAATCATGGCGAAATGCCGGATATGTATCACAGATTCCATTTCTTCAGATAAGACAAGTGTAGCAGAGAATAAGCTTTTGCGCAATAGGATCCCTCAATGAATCCGTATCTTTTGCAAAGCAATATTGCGGTTCAAAAGGAACCGCCCCCGCGCCAGACACGCAAAAAGCACGAATGTCCTTTTCAGGACGTCCATGCTTTTTTAAGAGCCCTTCCTTCCGCCTCCGGCGGCAGGATTAGAACACTTTCAGATATTCCTCATATTCGTCATAGGTGACCGTCACCCATCCCTGTTCATAGTTGAACCCGATCTCCATGCCCTGGGGAGTATAAAACACGATAATATCCGAGGAATTAAAGTATTTCGTAATCTGCTGGTCGGTCATGGCTGTGAGATATGAAATCTCTCCATTCTGCTGGTCGCTTCTGGTTCTGAAATCTACCGAAAAAGCGTCGTCTACAGACAGCATATCTTCATTATCCAACACCACTCCGTTTTCCATATCGATGTTAATGCAATACAGATATGCCTGACTGAAATAATCGGAATACATATATTCCTCAAACACAACGCTCATCTTATCCTCGTCCATATAGGCAACATAACCGGTAGAGTCCGCGAAAAAGTAGCTTTCCTCATTCTGTTTTATAAATCCCTCGTACTCTTCTTCAAAATATTCCGTAAAAAAAGAAATTTCATTCTGGATTTCTTCATTGAGCTTTTCCAGATTAGGTACCTCCTCACCTTCAATAACAGGATAAGAAACCATAATGGAAACGTTCTCATAATCCGTATCGTACTCATAATTTTCAAAATCTACAGAATAGGACAAATCAGTCTTGAGATCATTATGCAGCGTGTAATACTCGTCGCTGTCATAATCATAATCCTCATCGAAGCTATCGTCATCATCGTAACCATAAGAATCGTCGTCATAATCGAAATAGCCGTAATCATACTGGTCATACTGTTCCTGCCGCTTCTGCTCGTACATCAGATCCACCGCTTTATATGCCAGCGCAAAAACAGCTACCAGTAAGAGAATGATAAGTACCACAACAATGGTAATGATCAAACCGGTATTCGATTTTTTCCGGGGTACGGCATAGGGGGTGTAAGGATTTCCATTCTGCGGGTTCCCATAGCTCTGATAGGGATTATTATCATAGCCCTGATAGCTGTTATTGGCATAGGGGTTCCCATTCTGCGGATTCCCATAACCCTGATAGCCGTTATTTCCATAGGGGTTCCCGTTCTGCGGATTCCCATAACCCTGATAGCCGTTATTTCCATAAGGATTTCCGCCCTGCGGGTTCCCATAACTATGATAGGGATTATTGTCGTAACCCTGATAGCCATTATTGGCATAGGGATTCCCATAACCGTAATCACTATTATTCCCATAGGAATGGTCATTCTGATGGTTGCCTGAGAATACGCCCCTGGTATCTATCATATCTGTTGTATCCACCGCTGCCGCAGATGGCTGCTCCACAATCTCTCCTGCGGGCGCATCTTCCTCCGGCTGTCCGGAAATATCCGGCGTCTGATAAATAGATTCCTTATTTTCATTATCCCAATCGTTCATTCGTTTCTCTCCTCTTACCCGCTTCCGCCTATCCTGAACGCCGACGAGCCGTTACTTTTGCTTTTTATGCAAATCCGCATCGCTGTCATACTGCAGGATACAATTCCTCATCAGAGCCAGCGCTGCCGAAACCGTATGCAGCCGGATTTTGGCGCGGTTCCCGCTGAAATGATATTCCTTTACCGTAATTTGTCCGCGCACATTACAGGCGACATACACCAGCCCAACGGGCTTCTTGTCGGTTCCGCCGTCCGGCCCGGCAATCCCCGTTGTGGAGACGCATACATCTGTCTTGGCAAGGAACGCGGCGGATTTCGCCATCTCCCTCGCTATTTCCTCGCTGACTGCTCCATGCTTTAACAGGGTATTCTTCCTGATTCCCAGCAATTTTCTCTTGGATTTATTGGAATAGGTTACATATCCTGATTTAAAGACGTCGGAGACTCCCGGCACGTTAATCAGCCTCGCCGCCAGCATACCGCCCGTACAGGATTCTACCGTACTTGCCGTCATACCATAGGCCGCCAGCAGATCCACCACCGCTTTCTCCAGCGTTACGCCCTCCTCGGTAGTATAAATATAATCGCCAAATCTGCTCTTTAGTTCCTGAACAACCGGCTTCACCAGCTTTTTGGCCGCTTTCTCATCTTCCGCCCTTGCCGTTACGCGCAGATGTACCTCGCCGGTCTTGGCATAGGTGGCAATCGTCGGATTGGTCTGCTTTTCAATCAGATCCGCAACCATTGTCTCTGCCCTGCTCTCGCCCACGCCGCACATTTTCACGGTTCTGGAATAGATCACACAGGACTGCAGCGCGCTCAAATACGGCATAACTGAAGCCTCAAACATCGGAATCAATTCTCCCGGCGGTCCCGGCATCAAAATGATATGTTTGCCGTTCTCCGCCATAATAATCCCCGGCGCCGTACCGTTTGGATTATCCAGCACGACAGAACCCTCCGGCACCATCGCCTGTTTCCAGTTATTCTCTGTAATTTCCAGGCCTCGCTGTTCAAAATAGCTCTTGATAGCCGCCCTGCTTTCTTCATGAAGGTACAGGTTCCTGCCGAGAACCTTTGCCGCCGCTTCTTTCGTCAGGTCGTCCTGCGTAGGGCCAAGTCCTCCTGATAGCAACAGAATATCCGCCCTGGATAAGGCCAGACGAATCGTCTCGGAAAGCCTTTCCTCATTATCCCCCACCACATCCTGATAGTAACAGGATAGTCCCAGTCCGGCACACTTTTCGGACAAATAGGCAGCATTGGTATTCACAATGTTGCCCAATAATATTTCTGTTCCAACTGAAATCAACTCTACAACCATATTCGTAATCATGCCCTTTCTCTCAGTCCGCCAATTCGGGTGCAGGCGCGAATGATATCAATCGTTCTATTTTGTATCCTTCATAACATCTTTATTTTTTATCAGATAATCCGCCAAAGATACCACCGTCAGCGCCAGCGCCGCCCACATCACAATGGCCGTAAGGAGACTGAGCGCCCCCAGATCCGCGATCATCAGGCAGATCATCACCATCTGAAAGGTCGTTTTAAATTTCCCCCAGTAGCTTGCCGCAATCACCACGCCGTTATCCGAGGCAATCAGACGGAAACCGCTGATAATAAATTCTCTGGCAATAATAACAATCACAATCCATGCCGGAATCTTCTCCAGCGCAACCAGACAAATCAGAGCGGAACAGACCAGTAATTTATCCGCAAGAGGATCCATAAACTTGCCAAAGTTAGTCACCAGATGATATTTCCTGGCAATCTTGCCGTCTAAGAGGTCTGTCAGGCTGGCGATGATGAAAATCGCCAGTGCGATCCATTTATCATACGCCGTCAGATCCGCAAGCATAAACGCCACAAAGAAAGGAATCAACAGCACGCGGAACATTGTCAGTTTATTCGGTAGATTCATCTTCTAATTCTCCTATCAGATCATATTCATATGAGCCCGTTATTTTTACCCTTACAAAATCTCCGGTCATCAGCTCTCTGGACGTATTCAGGAACAGAAAGCCATCCACATTAGGCGCGTCTTTGTAGGTTCTTGCCACATAAGCGTCTTCATCGGCGACCTTGCCTTCAATCATGGCGGTCACAATTCTGCCCTTCATGGTCTTCGCCGCCTCAAACGCAATCTCCTGCTGCAGCTCCATCAGCTCCGCCTGTCTCTCCTCCTTCGTCTCCTCCGGTATCTGATCCGGCATCTCCGCCGCCGGCGTATCTTCCTCCTGGGAATAGGGAAAGACCCCCAGCCGGTCAAATTTCATGTCCTGTACAAACGCCATCAGTTCTTCATGATCTTCTTCCGTTTCTCCCGGAAATCCTGTAATCAGCGTAGTCCTGAGACAAATGTCCGGCATCTCCGCCCGCAGCCTGCGGATTTTGCGCATCAGCTCCTCTTTGCCAGTCCTGCGCCCCATCCTCTTCAAAATCCTGTCAGAAGCGTGCTGAATCGGCAAATCCAGATAATGGCAGATTTTCTTTTCTTCCTTTATCGTACAAATCAGCGCGTCGTCAATCTCTTCCGGATAGCAATATAAAATACGAATCCAGTAAATACCGCTGATCCGGCAAAGCCGGCGAAGCAGTTCTGGCAACATCTTGCGTCCATACAAATCCATGCCGTAAAGAGTCGTCTCCTGCGCCACAAGAATCAGCTCCCTGACGCCCTGCTCCGCCAGCCGCCCCGCCTCTTCCAGCAGGCTTTCCATGGGCACGCTGCGGTAATTGCCCCGCACCTTGGGGATAATACAGTAGGTACAATGCTTATCGCAGCCTTCCGCGATCTTTAAATAGGCGTAATGCCCTCCCGTGGTGACCACCCGCTCTACGCCGGTAAGGGGTTGGGTATCTAAGCTTTTATAATGGTTCGCACGATTGCCCTGCAGCACTTCGCCAATGGTTCGCACCACCTCGTCAATCGCCATCGTCCCTATCACAGCGTCCACCTCTTCGATCTCCGTCTGGATTTCCTCCTGATAACGCTGCGCCAGGCACCCCGCCACAATCAGCGCCTCAATCCGGCCGCTTTTCTTAAGCTCCGCCATCTCCAGAATGGTCTGGATACTTTCTTCCTTGGCGTCGTTAATAAAACAGCAGGTATTGATCACGACCACATCTGCTTCCTGTTCGTCGTCGGTAAATTCATAACCGCCCCGCGCCAGAAGCCCCAGCATCATTTCAGAATCCACCAGATTCTTATCGCATCCCAGGGAAACAAACAATATTTTTTTACTCATATCTTATTACGGTTCTTTCTTCCAGTAATCCCAACAGCTTACTGATTGGAATATTCTATTAATTGATTGAGGACGTCCATGGCCTTGCCGGAATCAATGGCTCCGGCTGCCAGTTGAATCCCTTCCTCAACGGTTTGCGCTACCTTGCCCACATAAAGCGCCATGCCGGCATTCAATAATACGATATCCCGTTTCGGCCCCTTGTCAGCGCCGCTCAAAATATCCTTGGTGATCTTCGCGTTGGCCTCTCCATCGCCGCCCTTGATATCCTCCTCGGAAGCGCGTTTAAAGCCGTACTGCTCCGGCGTAACCGTATAGACCGTTACCACATTATCTTTAATCTGCGCAATGGTGGTTTCACAGACGGTAGACACCTCGTCCATGCCATTGGCTCCCGAAACTACCATGCCTGTTTCCACGCCAAGATGCATCAGCGCATTGGCGATGGGCTCACAGAGCTTCTGGTCATATACGCCTATCACGACGCATTTAGCGCCGGAAGGATTTGCCATGGGCCCTAAAATATTAAAAATAGAACGGATACCGATTTCATTTCTCACCTGCCCCACAAATCTCATGGATTTATTAAAGGCAGGGGCAAACATGAAACCGATTCCCACTTCCTCTACGGATTTTTCTACTACTTCAATATCCGGCGTAATATTGACTCCCAGCGCTTCCAGCACATCACCCGCCCCGGATTTGGAAGAAATAGCCCGGTTGCCATGCTTGGCGATGGGAAGTCCCGCTGCCGCCGCCACAAAAGCGGCCGTGGTGGAAATATTAAAGGTATAGGTACAGTCTCCGCCGGTACCCACAAAATCCGCATACATCGGCAGATTCGGGTGAATATGCTCCGCTTTCTCTTTTAACACGCTGGCGCTTCCGATAATCTCATCAATGGTTTCGCCTTTCATACGCAAAGCCGTCAGATACGCGGCGATCTGCGCCTGCGTCGCCTCTCCGCTCAGCATAATGTCCATCACTCTTGCCGCTTCTTCTACCGACAAATTCTTCCCTTCGCTTACCGCTTTAATTGCACTCTTCATTTGACACACCACACCTTTCCTTTTTCCGCTATTATTCCGTTATCTCCTCAGAAGACACTTCCTCCTCTTCCGGTTCTTCGATTTCCTCTACCTCTTCAAGCTCTTCCACTTCTTCGATTTCTTCCTCCGGCTGCTCGGTCAGAATCCTGACTTTTCCCTCATTCAGTTCCTCCACGGCCACAGACAAAGCCTTTCTGCCCTTACCGTCCACCAGCGTTTCATCGCCGGCAATAATCTGTCTGGCTCTTTTGGAGGTAGCCATTACGATAGAATATCTGCTGTTTACTACAGGATCTTCTCCCTCCTCTACCTCGCTGTTTACTACCTTAATTAGTTCTGCATAAGATGGATGTAACATTTTTTTCTCCTTCCAATTCTTTTCTCATTTTATCTATAAAATCCTTATTCCTTAACGGAGTATTATGAGCCGCCGCGATAATGGAGTGAAGCTCCCTGACGCAGGCCTCCAAATCGTCGTTCACCACAATATATTCGTATTCCTCTATGCCCTCCGCTTCTTCCATGGCGCGGCGCATACGCTTGTCGATTACCTCTCTCGTCTCGGTTCCTCTGCCCTCCAGCCTGCGGCGGAGTTCCCCTGCGCTGGGCGGCATAACGAACAGCAAAAGCGCGTCCGGATACTGCTTTCTGACCTTCAGGGCTCCCTGAATCTCAATCTCTAAAATAACGTCCTTGCCATCGGCAAGCTGCTTCTCCACATAGGCTCTGGGCGTCCCATAATAGTGGTCGCAGTAACAGGCGTATTCAATCAATCCGCCTGTGGCAATTTTCCGTTCAAATTCTTCTTTGGGAAGAAAAAAATATTCCCTGCCGTCTTCCTCCCCCGGCCTTGGCGCCCTGGTGGTCGCCGAGATTGACAACGCATAATTGTCATACTCCCGCACCAGTCTCTTCATCAAAGTACCCTTGCCCGCTCCCGAAAATCCGGAAACCACGATCAAAATACCCTTACGCATCTTCTGTCTCCCCGCCTTCCGCCTGTGCTCTGCCTGCTATGGTCTCCGGAAGAAGCGCCGACAGGACAATCTGGCTGTTCTCCATCACTAAAACCGCCTTGGTCTTACGTCCCTGCGTGGCGTCAATCGCCATTCCTGTCTCCTTCGCTTTCTGCACCATACGTTTAATCGGCGCGGAATCCGGACTGACGACCGCTATAATCTTCCCCGTATTTACCACATTGCCAAATCCTATATGAATCAGTCTGCCCATATCCTCTTCCTATTCAATATTCTGAATCTGCTCCCGTACCTTCTCTATTTCCGTCTTCAACTCGATGGCATGGGCGGAAATCTCCAGATCGCTGGTCTTAGACAAAATCGTATTGGCCTCGCGGTTCATCTCCTGGGCGATAAAGTCAAGCTTACGTCCAACGCTGCCGCCCTGGAGCAGATTGTCCCTAGTCGTCTCAATATGGCTCCTGAGACGAACCAGCTCTTCATCTACGCACACCCGGTCGGCGAAAATCGTCACTTCCATTAAAAGCCTGTTCTCATCTACCTTGGTATCCTCGAGCAGTTCCTTCACCTTATCTTCCAGCTTCTGCTTATATTCCGCTATGATCTGCGGAGAACGTTCCGTAATATAATCCACATGGGTAAGCATACCGTCCAGCTTCGCAAGCAGATCGTTCCTCAGGTTCTCGCCTTCTCTGACCCTCGCCGCCACAAATTCTTCCGCCGCGCTCTTCACAGCCCGTTTTAAAAGCTGCCACAGCTCTTCCTCGTCCAAGGTCTGTTCTTCCATGGTAAAAATTTCCGGATATCTGGAAAGAGCGGATACGCGAATATCATTATCCAGAGAAAAATCCTCCGCCATCTGGGAGAGATATTTCATATACTCCGCGGCCAGTTCCCTGTTGTATTTCACACACACATTTGATTCCGTATAATCCTCATAGGTAATGAAAAGATCCACCTTGCCCCGCTGAATATAATTCTTCAGTTCACTACGGATCGCCGCTTCAAAAAAGTTCAGCTTCTTGGGCATCTTGATGTTCACATCCAAATATCTGTGATTGACGGATTTCATCTCAACGATTACCTTCCGTTCTCCCTCTGTCACCTCGCATCTTCCAAAACCGGTCATACTTTTTATCATAGTCGTATTCTTCCTTCTTCGATTGTAGGTTCACACGCATAGAGCCACGCATACAATTTGTATTATAAAATAATCGCGGGAAGTAGTCAAGAAGCGCCGGTCGCCTGAAAAGTTTTTCAGAGGTTTCCCGGGGAAACCTTTTCATTGAAAAGCCCTTCCGCATATTGTATAATAATGACCACAAAAGTAAAGGCATGGTTATTATTATGGCATTTGACGGCATTACCATTTCCAATATCGTAAAAGAACTGCATCAGGAACTGTCAGGCGGACGTATCTATAAAATCGCCCAGCCGGAAAGCGACGAGCTGCTGCTTACCGTAAAAAACAACGGGGCGCAGTACAGGCTTCTGCTGTCCGCAGACGCTTCCCTGCCCTTCGTCTATCTGACAGGGAGCAATAAGCCCAGCCCCATGACGGCGCCGGGCTTCTGTATGCTGCTGCGTAAGCATCTGCAGAACGCTAAAATCACAGGCATCACCCAGCCGGGCCTGGAGCGGATCATCTGTCTGGAATTAGAGCACCTAAACGAACTGGGCGATGTATGCCGCAAGAAGCTGGTGGTTGAAATCATGGGAAAACACAGCAATATTATCTTCTGCAACGACGAAGATCAAATCATCGACAGCATTAAACATATTTCCGGAATGGTCAGCTCTGTCCGGGAGGTGCTGCCGGGCAGGGACTACTTTATTCCGCAGACCCAGGAGAAATTAAATCCGCTGCGTTTTTCGTCACGCTACACAGCTTCCGCCGTTTCCCTGCCCTGCTTTCAGAAAAGGGAAGAGGACATGCTTCCAATCTCTTATGAGGATTTTCAAGGGCAGATGCGGGCAAAGCCCATGCCTCTTTATAAAGCGCTCTATACCTCCTACACCGGACTCTCCCCCATCATCGCCCAGGAGATTTGTTATCGCGCCGGGACAGAGGGGGATCTGTCTGCCAACGTACTGGCGGACGGCGATTCTGACGGGCTGCCCGGCGGTTCCTCCGGTCAGCCGCTCTTCCGTGTATACCGCGCCCTTTCCGCCCTGATGGACGACGTTGTGACAGGCGCTTTCGCTCCCGCCATCGTCTACGACCACAAGGAGCCCATAGAATTTTGCGCGCTGCCGCTGACCCTGTATGGAGATAAGGAGATACAGAAATTTTCCTCCATCAGCGCCCTGCTGGAGCGTTACTACGCGGAGCGCAGCGCCATAACCCGTATCCGCCAGAAGTCCGCAGATCTTCGCCGGATTGTACAGACCGCCCTGGAACGCAATGTGAAAAAATATGACCTACAGAGAAAGCAGATGCGGGACACAGAGAAACGGGAGCAATACAAGGTATACGGAGAACTGTTAAACGCCTACGGCTACAATCTGCCCCCCGGAGCCAAATCCCTGGAGGCGCTCAACTACTATACCAACGAAATGATTACCATTCCGCTGGACGCCACGCTCACGCCGCAGGAAAACGCCAAAAAATATTTTGATAAATACGGGAAATTAAAGAGAACCTATGAGGCTCTGTCAGAATTGACTATTCAGGTCAAAGAAGAAATCGATCATCTGGAGTCCATTTCCGCCGCGCTGGATATTGCCATGCAGGAGGAGGATCTGGTACAGATCAAGGAAGAGTTAGTGGAAAGCGGCTATATTCGCAGAAAGGGCGGCGACAGGAAAGCTAAAATCACCAGCAGGCCCTTCCATTATATCAGCAGTGACGGTTTCCATATGTACGTAGGGAAAAACAATTATCAGAACGATGAACTGACCTTTAAATTCGCCACCGGCAACGACTGGTGGTTCCACGCCAAGAAAATCGCCGGCTCCCATGTGGTTGTCAAGACCGAGGGGCAGGAACTGCCCGACCGCACCTTTGAGGAAGCGGCACGTCTGGCAGCCTACTATTCCAAAGGCCGGGAACAGGATAAAGTAGAAATCGATTATATCCAGAAAAAGCATGTGAAGAAACCTGCCGGCGCCAAACCCGGCTTCGTGGTCTATTACACGAATTATTCCATGACCATCGATTCTGATATCTCGGATATCCGACAGCTCTAGCGGCAGGCAAAGAAGCCCGGCGGCGTCTCTTCTACCTGCCGCCCTGTGTGACCGTCATATTTATCCCATCGGCTTCCACCAGAATATCGCCGTCCGCCGTATCGTATACCTTGCAGCCATATTCCTCCAGCATCTGAAGCGTCTCTTCCTCCAGCCTCGCGCGCTCCTGCCCCGCCGTCAGAACCGCCCACACCGGCTCTGCGGACTCTATCAGCTCCTCCAGCTTCTTATTATAATCTCCGTGATGAGGTATTTTAATCAGATCATACTGCTCCGCTCCCTGCGCCGTCTCCAGAAATTCTTCCGTGCGTTTCTTCATCGCGTCGCCCATCAGCAGAAAGCGGTTCTCTCCATAGACGGCCGCCGTAATCAGGGAATAGTTATTATCATTTCCATATTCCTCTTGTTCGGGCGCGCTGATATAGAATTCCGCTCCCGCCGCCGTAAAGCTGTAATCCTCCTGCAGCTTTACACTCTCCGTCCCCGACTCCTCCAGCGCCTCCATAAGCGCTGCATAGTAAACGGAGTTCTCCTCATAATCCGGCATCAGCACGCAGTCTACCTCATAATGGGTAATTAATTCCGCCGCGCTGCCGATATGATCCTTATCAAAATGGCTGAGTATCAGATAGTCGATGTCCGTAATCTGCCTTTCGTCTAAAAAAGAGCTGATCGCTCCATAATCGTCCGCGTCAGCGGTATCATTGATAATCACGCTCTCCCCCAAATCTATAATGATACAGTCGGATTTTCCCGTATTCAGGAAGGTCATTTGCAGATGCCCGCCCTCCCGGCTCTGCGAGGCTAAGGAGGAAACCGATTCCTCAGGCTGGGGCGTTGTGTCTCCGCAGCCCGTAAGTCCCGCCAGCATTGCTGCCGCCCAAATACCCATGCAGATTTTTCTCTTCATTACGCTACCTGCCTTATCTCAAATCTTTGTCTATCATATGCTTGGGCGGATTTTTTGTAAAGCCAAAAGCCGTCCGCCTTCAAAAAGGAACTCTCAGGCAGTTATCATACCGCCTGAGAGCAGCTTTCTTTCCTATTATAGCTTATAAGGTATTCGATGAGAACAGGGATTTCACATGATCGATTTCCGCCTGCGTGGCTTTTGCCGCCGGTACATAGTAGGATTTCTCACGGGCGATCTGGTACAGCTCCTCCTGAGACTGCTCACAGGCGTTTCGAAACTGCTTTAGGGTCTGCTTCAGCTCTTTATTTTCCGTCTGTGCGATCATCTCTCCGAAACGCACTAATTCCCCGTTAATACCGGTCAGGGTATCCGCTACCATTGTCTTTTCTTCCATCTGCATTGTTGTCTACTCCTTCCATTTCACTTGATTACTGCAAAAACTCCATAAGCTGCTGCTTATTCTGCATCGCGGACTGGGCGCCCTTTTCAAAAAACTGTTTCACCTGCATGTCGGACGCGCACTGTGCATACTCCTTCATCTTGCAATGGGTTACGTCGTATCCTCCCATAAGGTGGCGCAGATTCTGTAAGTCCAATTCCGATAAGTTTGCCATAGTATTACCTCCTGATTATATTTGATACAAACAAAAAATGATTGTCCTTAACAGTATGCTTGTTTGGACAATCATTTATTCATGTAACAAATGAAATTTTCTGGCATAACGCGCCAGCATGGCTCCTTTCGGAAAGGCTTTCAGCTCCGTCTCGCTCACACCGCCTATTAACAGCAGAACCGCAAAGTATACGCAGACCGCTATGGCGATGGCAATCAGCAGCACCAGCCTGCTGACAGGAAGAAGCAGATATAATCCGTGATATACGCCATAGGCGACAACGCCCATAATCAGGGACGCAAATCCGGGCTTTACGAATATTTTTACATAATCGAGCCGATACCCCAGATGCTTACGGACAGACCATTGGTTCAGCAGGCACATCACCAGAGAATATATGATGTTGGCGCAGGCTAAAGCGTAGGTATCCAACTGCGTATAGAACAGCAGCGCCATCAGCCCCGCCACCTGTATCATCAGGGCAACCGCCGAATGGATTACCGGCGTATTCACTCTGCCGATTCCCTGCAATACGGCGTTGGTCAGCGTAGACAGCCCGTACAGCACCACGGTAACCGACAGAACCGCCAACAATCCCGATGCCATATCCAGAGAATCCTTCTGGGGAAAGATAAACTGCATAATGGGCTTTGCCAGTACCGCCATGCCCACCATTGCCGGTATGGATACCAGCATCGTCATCTGGATCGCTTTCGTAACCTGCTCCCTGGTGCGGGCATATTCCCTGCGCACAAAAGCGGCGGACACTCCGGGCAGCGTCGCGGAGGACATGGCGGAAGCGATGGCGATCGGAATGTTGACCACGGCAATCGCCTGCGTAGAGAAAATCCCGTAATGATTGCCGTACACCACCGTGTCCACCTGCTTATAGTCCATCACATAATAATAAATATACATATTCACTACGGTGGAACAGTTATAAATAAAAGTGCTCAGTATAAAAGGCGTAACGACCGTAAGCACGACCTTCATGATCTCCCGGTAGCTCTCTTCATGCCCGGAACGATCCCGCTTTATTCTCCTATGAAGGAATCCGCGGTTAAGCTTGTACATCCCCAGCATAAACGCCAGTCCGGTCAAAACGCCCGCGCCGGTACCGATTGCGCTCCCGGCGGAACCATACACCGCCTGTCTGGTGGAATCCTCCCCCGCCGCGTAATGAATCAGCAGATAGGCCGCCAGAATACTGACGACGGCATTCATGATCTGCTCTAAAATCTGAGAAATAGAGGTATGCACCATGGAGTTGTGCGCTTGGAAATATCCCCGGAACACCCCTAAGAAACCGGAAAAGAAAATCGTAGGCGCAAGCACCCTGAGCGCCGCCGCCGCGTTGGGATTCTTGCTGACCAAAACAGGGGCTGCCGCAAAGGTGACAATGGCGGCAATACCGCCCACAACAAAGACATAAAGCAAGGCACAGTGGAACACCCTCTGGGCATTCCGATACTCCTTGAACGCAAGGCGCTGGGCAATTACCTTGGAGATCGCCGAGGGAATACTGTAGGACGAAATCAGAAGGATAATCGTATAGATATTAATCGCGGCGCTATAGTAGTTGTTTCCCTCCAGCCCTATAATACTCAGGAGCGGACTGCGGTAAATCAGGCTGATCACCTTGACGATCATTCCCGCTGCCGCCAGAATCCCCGCCTGCAATACGAAGCTGTCTGTCCGCTTATGCTCTTCCCGCCTGCTCTCCATGCCTTATCGCCGCCTCCTTTCCTTTGTATTCCCGTTCGATACTTTCATCATGCCTATCCATTCTACAACCAGGAACAGGCTTCGCAACAAAACGGAAATAACCCCTTTCGGATTATTTCCGTTTCTTAACGTTCCTTCTGCCGCATTTAACCAATCAGCCAGTCATACATCTCCTGATACTTCTTAGCTGACACATGCCATGAGAAATCCGCCGCCATCGCCCTGTCAATGATCTTATTCCACTCGCGCTTCTTATCATAATAGATATGCTCTGCGTAGCGGATTGTTCCAAGCATCTCATGGGCGTTATAATTGGTAAAGCTGAAGCCGGTACCTACGCCTTCATATTCATTATAGGGCTGCACCGTATCCTTCAGCCCCCCTGTCTCCCGCACAATGGGTACCGTGCCGTACCGGAGGGACATCAACTGGCTCAAGCCGCAGGGTTCAAACAGGGAAGGCATCAGGAACGCATCGCTCGCCGCATAAATCTTATGGGATAAGGCGTCGGAATAGTAAATATTCGCCGATACCTTGCCATGATATTTCCAGTCATAATGGCGGAACATATTCTCATACTGCTCCTCCCCTGTGCCCAGCGCCACAATCTGCACATTATCCTGACACAATTCGTCCATGACGTAGGCGATTAAGTCAAATCCCTTCTGCCCCGTCAAGCGGGAGACAATGCCGATCATCATGGCCTTATCGTCCTGATTCAGCCCCAATTGCGCCTGTAGGGCGCGTTTGTTCTTAATCTTCTCCTTGCGGAAATTAACCGCGTTATATCGGTACTCTATGTTTTGATCCGTCTCCGGGTTAAACTCTTCATAATCGATGCCGTTTACAATTCCTCTTAAATCTCCGGCCCTTGCGCATAACAGGCCGTTGAGCCCTTCCCCATAAAACGCCGTTTTAATCTCCTCCGCATAGGTATCGCTCACGGTTGTAATCGCGTCCGCGTATACCAGACCGCCTTTTAAGAGGTTGGCATCCTTATAGGCCTCCAGCTTATCTGCGGTAAAGAAATAATCCGGCAGCCCGGTAATCTCCTTGACCTCTTTCACACTCCATTTTCCCTGGAATTTCAGATTATGGATCGTCATAACGGTTTTAATGCCCCGATAGAAATCCCCGCCCTGGAACCGTTCTTTTAAATAAACGGGAATCAGGCCAGTCTGCCAGTCGTGGCAGTGAATCAGATCCGGCCTAAAGCCAATTACCGGCAGAATCGACAGCGCCGCCTTACAGAAAAACGCATATTTCTCAATCTCAAACAGCGCATTGTCGCTATAGGGCTTAAAGCCGCCAAAATAGGCTTCGTTATCAATCAGATAGTATTTTACGCCCTCCACTTCCGCTTCCATAATGCCTACATATTCTTCTTTCCAGTGAAAATCCATATAGAAGTGGGTTTTATAGGTCAGCTTATCATTCATCTCCTGTTTCATACAGGTATATTTAGGAAGAATCACTCTGACGTCAAAGTATTCCCTGTCAATACATTTGGGTAAAGAACCGACTACGTCCGCCAAACCTCCCGTCTTAATAAACGGCACGCCTTCCGACGCCACAAACAAAATATTTTTCATGCTAACCCTCCAAGATTTATTACCTCTGTAAAATACATACCGGAAATATGGCCGAAAACCTCTTTCCGCTTAAGAATGAAATATTCTCAAGGAATAGTATACAATATTTTAACTGGCAATAAAAGGATTATTTTGAAAATTAACAACGATATTGCAGGCGGATTTTATCTGCAATCAGGGCAATAAATTCGGAATTTGTGGGTTTTCCCTTCCCCGTATTAATGGTGTACCCGAAAAGTGCGTCCAACGTTTCCATCCTGCCTCTTGACCATGCCACCTCGATGGCGTGGCGGATGGCACGCTCCACCCGGCTGGGCGTCGTCTGATATTTTCTGGCTATGGTGGGATACAGCACCTTCGTAATAGAACCAAGCATTTCCACGTCCTCCACCGACATCATAATCGCCTCCCGCAGATACTGGTAACCCTTGATATGCGCCGGGACGCCGATCTCATGGATCATATCGGTCACATCTTTCTCCAGATCATGGGTGACCGGCGTCCTTACCACTTCCAGCCCCTGCATGTCCTCCTCCGGGCTGCCCGAGGGAACCGTGATCATGATCTGAAATTCCTTATTGGCGCTGATCAGATTATTTAAAATCCGGTAAAACTGCTCCTGATCTCGTGATGCTGTCACATTTAATGTTTCCATAGTCTTCCTCCGTTATAAAATTCCCCTTACTATTTGCATAAAACCTTAGGTTGGTCTCTCCCTATTATAAACAAAGTAAACAGCCTATGGAACCTTTAGTCATCGCATGGTTTCCGCCCATTTAATGGGTCAGCATCTCCTCAATAAAGATACCGTATCCTCTGGTAGAGTCCTGCACCAGCACATGGGTAACCGCGCCCGCCAGCTTCCCGTTCTGAATAATCGGGCTGCCGCTCATTCCCTGAATGATCCCCCCCGTCAGGGTCAGAAGCTTCTCATCTACCACCTGTATGACGATTCCACGGTTAATATTTTCCTGCTCCAGATTGACCTCCACAATTTCCACATCATAAAACTCCGGCTCTCCGGTTACGGAACAGATAATCTGCGCCGGCCCCAGCTCTATCTCCTGCTTTAAGGCGATGGGAATAGGCTCGTAGCTGGCGTTCTCCACCAGTTCTTCATCGCACACCCCAAAAATTCCCTCCGTCGTATTCTCCGTAATCTCCCCGATGACATTATCGCTGTCGTACTCGATATAGCCCGTCAATTCTCCCGGCGACCCATTGGAACCTCTGGTAATGCCTACGATTTCCGTTTTATAAAGCGTCCCCTCCTCCAGATTCATCAGCAGCGAGGTATCCACATCATTGATCCCATGCCCTAACGCCCCGAAGGTATGATCCGTATCCTCATAGGTCATGGTGCCGATTCCCTGGGCGTTGTCGCGAATCCAGATGCCCAGCTTCCATTCCTGATTCTGATTTTTGGCCGCCGTAATCAGAACGTCCGTGGTTTCATCATTCCGCTTAATCGTCAGCACCAGGTCTTCTCCTTCAGATTCTTCTATCATGGTGATAAAATGCTTTTTATTCTCGATTTCTTCCCCGTTTACCTGCAAAATGTAATCGCCCTTCTGTAAAATATATTTGGCGGGCGATACCTGTTCCCCTTCCGGGTTCTCAAATTCTCCGATTCCCACCACCAGTACGCCCTGAGTTTTGACATAAATGCCGATGGGGATTCCCGATGGAATTAACATTTTATCCTGAATGACCTGTATATCCACATTCTTATAAGGAAGAATACCGAACAGCTTCAGATCCATCTGATAAGTATCAATCTCATTGGCTTTGACCTTTACCGTATGTGTAAAATCTACATGCACGCTTTCTACGGCGTCAGACATACTTTCCTCCGCCTGCTCTCCCTCCTCCGTCAGGGCAGTCTCCGACACCGAAGACACCTGCGCCGCATCCTCCCTGGCCTTATATATTTCCCCTGACACCGGCACCTTAAAATCCAGTTCCTGCTCCACCCCCGCCCGGATTTTAATAGTAGAAGGAATCTTATCCCAATAGATATAATAAACGGTAAAAGTGAGAGCGATCACTGACATCATTAAGAGGAACCAGAGGAAACCCCGATATTTTCTTTCCTGCCGCTTTGTCATATATACTAATCTGCTCAATTAATCACACCCTCATCTTTCCACAAAATCTGAAAAAAGGACACGCACAAAGCATGTCCTTTCTAGTATGTGAAAAATCTCACATTTTAATTTAAGATTATTTTGTTTTTCTTGCCAAATCTTTCATTTCTCTTGCGTTATTGCGTACATTTTCCGTAACGCTGGCTCCGCCCAGCATTCTGGCAAGCTCTTCGATGCTTTCCTCCTCCTGAAGCTGTCTGATGCTTGTGATGGAACGGTTCTGTTCCACCTTTTTTTCAATACAGAAATGTACGTCCGCCATAGCGGCTATCTGGGGCAGATGGGTGATACAGATGATCTGGCGCTCCCTTCCTAAGATACCCATTTTTTCAGATACCTTCCATGCCGTCCTGCCGCTGATGCCGGCGTCAATCTCATCAAAAATCAAGGTTTCTATCTCGTCCCTGCCGGCGAGCACCGTCTTAAAGGCCAGCATAATACGGGATAATTCGCCGCCGCTGGCCACCTGCGCCAGCTCTCTTGGTTCCTCGCCCGGATTCGTGGAAATCAGAAAGACCGCTTTATCATATCCGTTGGCGCTGATCTGCTCCTCGCTTCCGGTAACCCGAATCTCAAAGACAACCTTCTCAAAATTCAAATCCTGAAGCGCCCGTTTGATTTCATCGGCCAGACGCAGGGCGTTGGCTTTGCGGATTTCGGATAATTCCCCGCAGAGGTTCAATACCTCGTTTCTGAAAGTATCTGCTTTTTCCATCAATTCCATGCGCCAGGCGTCATAATCCTGATACCGGGCAAGCTTCTCCCCGGCGCTTTTCTGATATGACAGGATATCGTCTATGGAATTGCCGTATTTCGATTTCAAATGATTAATGAGATTGAGACGTTTTTCTATCCGTTCCAATTCTTCCTGATCAAATTCAAGCCCCGATAAATACTCCGCCATTCCTCTGTTATAATCGTTTAAAAGGCTGTCGATATCCAATAACTGCTTCTCAAATTCCCGCAAAGGCTCATCATAGGCGGAGACGCCCCGCAGCTCCCGCAGTGCGCGCCCGATATTGCCGCCGACGCCTGCCTCTTCATAACCGCACAGGGAATAGGCCGCGCCCGCCGCCTCTTTGATTTTCCGGCTGTTAACCAGCTTCTGGTAAGCCTTCTCCATTTCCTCGTCTTCTCCCGGCATGAGCTGCGCTTCCTCAATCTCCTGACATTCAAACTGCGCCAGCGCGCTTTCCCGCCTGCGGGTTTCCTCGTCCACCTCCTGGCCGGCCAGCTCTTCCGCCGCCTGTCTGTACTGCCGGTAACTCTCCCGCAGCCGCTCTTTGCATGCCTGCGCCTCTTCCCCCGCGTAAGCGTCCAGCAGCTCCAACTGCTTCGCCGCCTGTAAAAGAGACTGGTGCTCATGCTGGCCATGAATATCGATCAGAATCCCCGCCAACTGCTTTAACTGTCTTGCGGTAACGGTCTCGCCGCACACCTTGCACAGATTGCGGTTCGGCATAATTTTGCGCTGTATGATGACCTGCCCATCTTCTACCGGCAGATCCAGCGCCTTGACCGCCTCCAACTGCCGGGGCTGCTCGATGTGAAAGACCAGCTCGACCAGGGCATACTCGGCTCCGGCACGGATCATATCCTTATCCGCCTTGGCTCCCAGCGCCAGATTGATGGAGCCGATAATAATCGACTTGCCGGCTCCGGTCTCCCCGGTCAGAATATTCAGCCCCTCTCCGAAAAAGACCTCTGTCTCATCGATCAGCGCCAGATTTTTTACATGTAAATTCTGTAACATATCGATCCCCATCTATCCGTTTGAACGGACACTCAAATGATCATTCTGCCGATCTGTTCCATCACGTTCTCGGCATCCTCCACGCTGCGCATGGCGATCATCAACGTATTATCCCCCGCAATGCAGCCCACGATTTCCTCAAGGTTCAGGGCGTCTACGGCTGCCGCCACCGCCATCGCCATGCCGGATACAGTCTTTATAACCAGCAGATTCTGCGCCAGCGCCATGGATACATAGCCCTCCTTCAGCACCCGGATATATTTGTCGCCCAGATGGGGTTCCTCCTGCGTAAAGGCCACATACTTCTGTTTGCCCTTGCCATTGGGAATCTTGGAAAGCTTTAATTCCCTGATATCTCTGGAAACAGTCGCCTGCGTGACCTGATACCCGGCATGGCTCAGATAATCCGCCAGCTCCTCCTGGGTTTCTACCTCATACTTTTCAATCAGCTCTATGATTTTATCCTGTCTGGCTTTTTTCATGCGAATCCTCCATGTCTAAACGATTCCTGCCAAGAGACGGCGCCAAGGCCAGCCCTGAACCCTGCGGGCGCGCCTGCCTAAGCAGGCTACTCGCTCATTTTCTTATGCAACACAGACAGAAAGCTTTCCGTATTCAGCTTCAAGATGCCCGTGGTTTTAGCCGCTTTTCCGATGACAATATAATCCCCCGTCTGCATCGGGATTTGATGGCTGCCGTCAAAATTGGCCTCCACCGTCTGTAAACCGCCGTCCCGCCCTGTCGGTATTTCGATTCTGATCTCGTCCTCCGGAGCCAGAATAATACTTCTTGTATTCAGCGTATGGGGACAGATCGGCGTCAGCAGCAGCAATCTGGCGCTGGGCTCCACAATAGGGCCGCCCGCCGACATATTATAACCGGTAGATCCTGTGGGAGTCGCCACAATGATACCGTCCGCGCTATAGCTGTTTAGAAGCCTGCCGTTGACATAGATATGGAAGGCCAGCATCTGCAAGGAACCGCATCGGGAGATCACAATATCGTTCAGGGCGAAGCTTTCCTCTTCCCCGATTCGGCCGCTCACCCTGCCCGCCAGCATCATTCTTTCTTCCCGGATATAATCGTCCCTCAGCAGTTGATCCAGCGCCGCCTCCAGATTGGCGCTTTCCACCTCCGCCAGATACCCCAGCGTGCCAAGATTAATTCCGATCAGCGGAATATCCTCATCAATCATATTTCTGGCTGCCCGAAGCAGAGTGCCGTCTCCGCCCAGCACCAGAACACATTCCACGCCGCTTTCCCGCAGCCGCCCGTCCGCCAGGCTCTCCCCCGCCACACAGAGGGCGCTGCCCCCATGTGCCTGAATATATTCCATTATTCTTCCGGTACAACTTCCTTCCGGGTCTTTTCCCTCATTGGTAATCAGATAGAATTGTTTCATCTGCTTAATTCGCCTCGTCTAACGCCCCATGCGCCTGCGTTACAATCTGTGAGATCAACGCCTCCTGCTCCCGCAGCCATGATTTTCCGCTCTTTGCCATAATCTGCTCCTGTAGAAGACTTTCAGCCTCCGCCTCTGTCAACCCCAGTATTTCTTCCGGCAGACCGCTCCTCTTCTCCAGAAACGCCAGATATTCTATATTTCCTTCAGGTCCCTTAATGGGAGAATAAGTCAGCCCTCTGACCTCAAACCCAACCAAATCCGCGTAATCAACGACCTTATGCACGACCTCCCTATGCACGTCGGGATCCCGCACTACGCCCTTTTTACCAACCTTCTCCCTGCCCGCTTCAAACTGGGGCTTGATCAGGCACACCATGCAGCCCTCCTCCCGCAGCAGATTCCTGGCAGGAATCAATATCTTCGTCAGGGAGATAAAGGACACATCTACAGACGCAAAATCAATCCTGACCCCCACGTCCTCCAGCGTCACATAACGGAAGTTGGTTTTCTCCATACAAACCACCCGCCCGTCGTTTCTGAGCTTCCAGGCAAGCTGCCCGTGCCCCACGTCCACGGCAAAGACCTGTCTGGCTCCGTTTTGCAGCATACAGTCGGTAAAGCCGCCTGTGGAAGCGCCGATATCCATACATACGGCATCTGCAAGAAAAACAGGAAACTGCTGCATCGCCTTTTCCAGCTTCAGCCCGCCGCGGCTCACATACTTTAAGGGATTCCCCTTAACCTCTATATGGATTTTGCTCTCATCAAAGGCAGTTCCCGCCTTATCCTCCCTCTGTCCGTTCACAAACACATTGCCCGCCATAAGGATTGCCCTGGCCTTCTCCCTGGACTGGGCGAAGCCCTGTTTCACCAGAATCACATCTAAACGTTCTTTCATATGCCCTGCTTCCTGCCGCCCAACGAGATATACGCGGTAAGCACCCGCTTGACAATAGAATCGGCGTCTATGCCAATCTCCTGCTTTAACAGCTCCACATTGCCGTGTTCCACATATTCATCGGGAATGGCTATATTCAGTACCCTGGCAGACTCTCCGAGAGAATCCACATAATCTCTGACCTTCTCGCCATAACCGCCGCTTAATACATTTTCCTCCATGGTCACGATCAATTGATGCTCCCTGCACGCTTCTTTAACCGCTTCCTCGTCGATGGGCTTTACGAATCTGGCGTTGACCAGCGAACAGGCATAGCCCCGTTCCTTTAATTGCTCCCGTACTTCCAAAGCGACCTTAACCATGCTGCCCACCGCCATGAGGATAATGTCCTCTTCCTCATAGATCGGTTCGCTCCTGCCGTACACGATAAGGGAACGATTGTCCTTTAAACCGTCAAAGGCTTCTCCTCTCGGATAGCGAATGGCAATCGGCGCTTCAAAGGCAACCGCGAATTTAATCATATCGGAAAGCTCCCATTTGTTTTTGGGCGCCATAATATGCATATTGGGAATAGAGGACAGATAGGATAAATCAAAAATTCCCTGATGCGTCTCTCCGTCGCTGCCTACCAGCCCCGCCCTGTCTATGGCAAAAACCACCGGCAGATTCTGAATACACACATCATGCAGAATCTGGTCATAGGCTCTTTGCAGAAAGGAAGAATAAATCGCTACAATCGGCTTCAGCCCTCCTGCCGCCAGCCCCGCCGCAAAGGTTACCGCATGCTCTTCCGCTATCCCTACATCAAAAAAACGGTCGGGATAGATATTGCGGAACCGCTTAAGCCCGGTGCCGTCGGGCATGGCGGCCGTGATTGCGACCACCTTATCGTCCCGCTGCCCCAGCTTACACATGACAGTAGAAAAGATATCCGTATAATTCGCCTTGTTTCTCGGCTTGCTCGGAATCCCCGTCTCAATATCGAAGGGCTCTGCGCCGTGAAATCTGGCAGGGTGGCGTTCCGCCGGCGCATAGCCCCGCCCCTTCTGGGTAATCACATGCAGAAGCACCGCCCTTTTCACCTTCTTCGCTTCCTTCAGCATATGTACCATCGCCTGAATATCATGGCCGTCCACCGGCCCTAAATAAGTAATACCCATATCCTCAAAGAACATGCCCGGTACCACAAGCTGCTTAAAGCTGCTCTTGGCACGCCGGATCTGGGACACTACCTTATCGCCGTATCTGGATTTACCGTGCAGCGAATTATATACACCCTCCTTTAAGTCCAGATACTTGTCCGCGGTTCTGATACTGTTCAAATATTTGGAAACGCCCCCCACATTCTCTGAGATGGACATATTATTGTCGTTGAGCACTATAATATAATTCGTCTCCAGACGGGAAGCGTTATTCAGCGCCTCATATGCCATGCCGCCTGTTAGGGAGCCGTCGCCGATAACCGCTACAATGGTGTTCTTTTCCCCTTTAATATCCCTGGCTTTCACCATACCCAGCCCGGCGGAAATGGAGGTAGAGCTGTGTCCCGTATCAAAGCAGTCGCAGTCGCTCTCCTTGCGCTTTGGGAAACCGCTCATTCCCCCGAATTTGCGCAGATTTACAAATCCCTCTCTCCTGCCGGTCAGCAGCTTATGGGTATAGGATTGATGCCCTACATCCCAGATCACCTTATCCTCCGGCAGATTTAAAAACAAATGAAGCGCCATCGTCAGCTCCACCGCTCCCAGATTGGAGCCCAGATGTCCTCCCGTCACGCTGATGGTCTGAATCAGAAATTCTCTGATTTCTTCCGCAAGGGCAGCGTAATTCTCCTCCCCGATCTGCTTGATATCATTCGCTTTTTTAATTTTTTCCAGAAACATCGTATTCACCCGATCCCTATGTATGATTCCCTGCTTGTCTCTCTTCCGCAAGCTCTTCTATTTCTCTCTGTCAATCAACTGCTCCACCAACTGCTCTAAGAAGAAATTACGGCGGGGAAAAGAAGTCAGAATCGCCACAGCCTCTTTGGACAACGCCTCTACCTGCTTTTCGGATTCCTCAAGCCCCTTTAAGGACACATAAGTCAGCTTATGGTTCTTTTCATCGCTTCCCACGGGTTTGCCCAGGATCTCCTGATTCCCTGTCACATCGAGAATGTCGTCCTGTATCTGAAAGGCTACGCCGATATTGTAAGCGCATTTTTCCACCAGCCCGGCCTCCTCGTCAGAAGCGCCCGCCAGCACCGCGCCTATCATCATGGCGGACTGAATCAGCGCCGCCGTCTTATGCCCGTGAATATAAAGCAGCATCTCCTCAGAAACCTGTTCTCCCATTTCCTCCGCATTCAAATCCGCGCACTGTCCGCCGATCATGCCATGTACGCCGGCCTTCCGGCTTAAAATCTGAAGCGCTTTCCCAATGCGGCGATACTCCTCCAAGCTCTCCGCCATATCAAAAGCCGCCGAAGCCGTCTCAAAGGCATCGTTTAACAATCCGTCTCCCGCCAGCACCGCCATTCCTTCTCCATATACTACATGAGTCGTTTTTCTTCCTCTGCGGTATTCGTCATTGTCCATGGCAGGCAGGTCGTCATGCACCAAAGAATAATTATGAATCATCTCCAACGCCGCCATAAACGGTTTGATCGTCTCCCCGGCTCCGCCGAATAAAACCGCGGTCTCCCACATCAGAATAGGGCGCAGCCGTTTCCCGCCTGCTAACGCCGAATAGCGCATTGCCTCGATCACCGTCCGGGCATAGCCCTCTTCTTTCGGAAGATACTGTTGTAAAGTCTCTTCCGCCCATTTGGTTTTCTGTAATAATTCTTCCTCAAAATTCATCTAAGCCACCGTCTTCATTGATCTGAAGTACCTTTTTCTCTACCCGGTCGATTGTCGCATTGCAATATTGCAGCAGCCTCATTCCCTCGTGATACTGCTGAAAGGACTGCTCCAGAGTAATTTCGTCCGTTTCCAAACGGGCGATCACTTCTTCAATCCGCTCAAACGCCTCCTCCAGAGACATTTCCGGCTCCTGCCCTTCACCCCATTGTTCCCTGGGCTGCTCCTGATTGTTATATTCCATTTCTAATTCTCCCATACCTGCGCCTGTTTTTCCACTATCCGCGCCTTAAGCCGCCCGTCCTTCAGATAAACCGCAGCCATCTCTCCGATCTTCGCCTGTTCGACAGACGACAAGGTCTTCCCGGCCTCATCTGCCACATAGGAATATCCCTGGTTCAGCTTATCCAGAGGGGATAAGCCCTTCATCTGTTCTACATAAAGCGCCAGCCGGTGCCTCCTGTCAGACAGTTGTCCGTCCATAACATTCTGCAAACGTTCTTCCAGAGATAAGGCCTGCGTCCTCTTCATACGGATCGTGTTGAGAGGGCTTAAATAACGCAGCCTCAGGCCATACTGCTCCGTCTCTTTCCGGCAGCGCTGTACCGTCCTCTGACACATCTGCCGCAATGTGCCGCCATACTCCGCCAGCTTATCCTGTAGCTGTTCCAGATCATAAACTGCCAGCTCTGCCGCTGCGGAGGGAGTCGGCGCGCGTAAATCCGCCACGTAATCCGCAATCGTTGTATCCGTTTCATGCCCCACCGCCGAAATAATGGGAATCGGGCAGTCGAAAATCGCCTGCGCCACCGCTTCTTCATTAAAAGCCCATAAATCCTCTATGGAACCGCCGCCTCTGCCCACAATCAGGGTATCCACGCCTATGCGTTCCATCTCCCGAATCCCTCTGACAATACTGGGCGCCGCCGCCTCTCCCTGTACGATGGCGGGATAAAGGATAATCTGCACATAAGGATTTCTTCTGGCGGCGATATTCATAATATCTCTGACCGCCGCGCCCGTGGCCGCCGTGACTACCCCCAGCGTCCTGATATATTTGGGAATGGGCTGCTTGTATTCCGGCGCAAACATTCCCCGCTCCTCCAGCTCCCGCTTCAGCAGCTCATACCGCTCATAGAGCGCACCAGCGCCGTCTAACCGAATCTGTCTGGCATATAGCTGGTATTTGCCGTCCCGCTCGTAGACATCCACGCTGCCGTTTACAATAATCTGCTGTCCCTCCGACAGCCGAAAGGATAAGCCGCCCCGGTTGGAGGCAAACATAACGCAGGCTATGGTTCCCTTCGCATCCTTTAATGTAAAATAAATATGTCCAGAGGAATGATACTTGCAGTTACTCACCTCGCCTTTTACCCGAATGGACTGCAGCATAAAATCCTGCGTGAACATATTTTTAATATAAGAATTGACCTGTGCAACTGTATATACATTCTGCATAACCACACCTGTCCGTTTATGCAAACTTCGCCAGGACGCCGTTTACAAATCCGGAGGAAGCGTCCTGTCCGAACTTCTTGGCAAGCTCCACCGCTTCATTGATAGCGACGCCCGTCGGTACGGATTCATCATACATAATTTCATAGACTGCCAGCCTCAGGATCGTCAGATCCACCTTACTCATTCTTCCGGTGTTCCACCCCTCCGCCTTTTCATCGAGCAAAGCGTCTATCTGCGCAAGCTTCTCTGTAATTTTATTGTATTTGTCGGAAACATACGCAGCGTCGTCTTCCCTGGCCGCTCCCTCTTCCTCAAAAAAGAACCGCTCCTGCTCCGGCATATCTTCCATTGCGTTAAATTCCACGCGGAACAGCAATTTAAAAATCTGTTCCCGTAATTCTCGTCTGCTCATCGTAATTGTAACCGCGCCTTTCTCTCGTGTCCGCAAACAAGGGTTATTTCTCTTTCGCCACATGAATACCCGCTATACGGATATTGACGTCTGTGACTTCCAGCCCCGTCATATTCTCTATCGCGCTTTTGACCTTATTCTGTACCTGCTGGCAGGTCGCCGGAATATTAAAGCCGTACTCCATGGTAATGGAAAGCTCTGCTTTTACTTTCTGATTCAGCACCTCCACCCTGGCTCCCTTGGCAAGAGACTTCATCCCCACTTTCTTAAGAAGCTCATTGGACACGGTGCCTCCCATGGCGGCTACCCCTTCCACCTCCGCTGCGGCAAGCGCCGCAATCATAGCGACTACGTCGTCCGCTATCTTCACGGTTCCCAGATTTCCGTCTTCCTGTAATACATAGGTATTTCGAGCTAATTCCTGTTCCATATCAATAACCATGCCTTTCCCACAATCTGTGAATCTCCTGTCATTCCATCCTTGATTCTGAATAAGTATACCAAAATTTCTGATTCTTGCCTAGTCCTATTCCGTCAAAGCCAGAAGCTCATACTGTACTGTTTCTCGTTATCCGTGTAGGATATCACTCCGTCCGGACAGTCCAGATAGCGGAAGATTCCCTGATGAATAATCAGCGCGTCCCTCATCTGCCCATATACCCTGGCATCTGCACATTTTAAGGTTACATAGGTACTGCCCTTCTCATAGCCCTCCTGAAAAATCTGCTCCAGCCTTTCCTCGTCCCACTGTGTAAAATACACGCCCTCGCGCACATAATAATTGTTTTCCATCGCCGTACACTCCGGCAGCTCCACTACATTGTCAATGGTATGGGTAATCTCCAACTGCTTCGTGGTTACGCATAAATAATCATAATTGATTGTGGGAATTTTTTCATCGGGATATGAGACGGAGCCTTCCACCGCCTGATAAGAGGCGTCGCCCCAGGTCGTATCCACATAATAATACTGCCCGTCGATTCTGACCAGATTCCAGGCGTGCCCTTCGCCGCCGATCACACGCCCCAGCGCCAGCGTTGCAAAAACTCCCGCCCTGTTTAACAAATACTGGGTGGCCTTCGCATATCCCTGACAGACTGAACGGCCTTCGATAAACACGGAACAGATATTCTGGTTATCCTGCGCTGTAGCGTCATATTCGGTGTGGTGAATAAGATATTCATAGATATACTTTACCCTGGTATATTCATCTGCGTCCTCCGGAATCCCCGCCAGGCATTGGTTGACATAATCATCGATCGCTTCCTGCTTGTCCTGCACCTCTTCCTGGCTGAACTGATAGGTACCGGTAAAGGTAATCTTACGAAGCACATCTCCCAGCGTATATTCTGTATACGTATACCCGTCTACATAGAAAATTTCAGGCTGATCGTTGAGAACGCACTGGAAGACCTTCGATATTTCTTCCTTATCACAACTGGACAGCGTCACGTCCTGCTGAAAAGAAAGAAGCGCGTTGGCAATCTCTCTGTATAATGTCTTCTCCTCCTCCGACAGCATCTGGTAGGCATAGGCGTTTTCCAGATCTGTCTCAGTAAGAAGCTCCTCCTGCTGGAATACCTGCTCGGACAGCCCATACTCCTCCTGCGCCGCTCCCAAATCGGCCTGCTGATAGGTATCGCTCTTCTCATGGGGCAATTCATGCCATGCATAAGCCAGATATCCGGACAGTAACAACATACCGGCCAATAACATTCCTGTTCTTTTCATAGGCAATATCCTCATCACCGCAGATTCCGCACGGTTCTTTTAATTTCTGCCAAACTCAGATAAGATCAGTCCCTCATTTCTCTCTACCGTCATACCGATGCTCCACTGGTTCACAAACAGCAGCAGCGGATTTCCCTTCAAATCTTTAATCTTCTTCATATCGGAAGTGCCCGTCAGCTTGTCCAGATCCAGATCCTGATTCTCAATCCAGCGAATGTGCTCATAAGGAAGATGCTCCAGCTTAATCTCCACATTATATTCATTCTCAAGACGATATTGAAGCACGTCGAACTGCAATACGCCCACCACTCCTACAATAATCTCTTCCAGACCGGTATGAAATTCCTGAAATATCTGAATTGCGCCCTCCTGTGCAATCTGTGTGATTCCTTTCACAAACTGTTTTCGTTTCATGGTATCAACCTGCCTTACCCTTGCAAAATGCTCCGGGGCAAAGGTAGGAATCCCCTCATATTCAAACTGCTCCTTCGGCATACAGATCGTATCCCCAATGGAGAAAATGCCCGGATCAAATACGCCGATAATATCTCCCGCATAGGCCTCGCTCAATATCTTACGTTCATCTGCCATAATCTGCTGCGGCTGGGACAGCCTCATGACCTTGCCCCCCTGCACATGCTTCACCTCGGCTCCGGCGTCAAATCTTCCCGAGCAGATACGCATAAACGCCACTCTGTCGCGGTGCGCCTTATTCATATTCGCCTGAATCTTAAAGACAAAGGCGGAAAAATCATGCTCCACCGGGTCGATCAGCCCTATATCCGCCTTGCGCGGAAGCGGCGGCGTAGTCATCTTCAAAAAATGCTGCAGAAAAATCTCCACACCGAAATTCGTAAGCGCCGAACCAAAGAAAACAGGGGTCAGTTCTCCCGCCCGTATCAATTCCAAATCATATTCCGCGCTGGCGCCGTCTAACAGTTCTATCTCGTCAAAAAGCTGCGTCCTGCCCGCTTCGCCGATATACTCCGTCAGCAGCTCTTCCTCTGTAATCGGAATCCGGGTGGCATGTCCCTCTTTGGTTCCCTTCTCCGTATCGGAATAGGTAATCACGCACTGTCCGGCGCGTTCATAGACTCCCTTAAAGCTCTTACCGGAGCCGATGGGCCAGTTGACAGGACAGGTGGCGATTCCCAGCTCCTTTTCGATTTCATCTAACAATTCAAAGGTATCGTTAGCGTCTCTGTCCAGCTTATTGATAAAGGTAAAGATAGGGATATGCCGCATCACGCATACCTTAAACAGCTTGCGCGTCTGAGCCTCCACGCCCTTGGACGCGTCGATCACCATTACCGCCGAATCCGCCGCCATCAGCGTTCTGTAAGTATCCTCCGAGAAATCCTGATGTCCCGGCGTATCCAGAATATTAATGCAAAAGCCGTCATATTCAAATTGCAGGACGGAGGAGGTGACGGAAATCCCTCGCTCCTTCTCGATTTCCATCCAATCGGAAACCGCATGTCTGGCCGTCGCTTTCCCCTTGACGCTGCCCGCCAGATTAATAGCGCCTCCATATAATAAGAACTTTTCGGTCAAAGTCGTCTTGCCCGCGTCGGGATGCGAAATAATCGCAAAGGTTCTTCTTTTGTTAATCTCATCCGCATAATTACTCACGTTTTTATCCTCCAACTCAAATCTTTCCTCTCCATTCATTACAGCATGGAAGCGCCGGCGAACTCCGGCCTGATGCCGAAATAATCAAGCACGGTCGCCCCGATATCCGCAAAGGTCTCCCGTGTGCCCAAGTTCGCGGGAACTACCTTCCTGCCATACATCAGAAACGGCGTATATTCCCTGGAATGATCGGTAGATACCGTATAGCCGGGATCGCAGCCATGATCCGCCGTAATCATCAGAATATCATCTTCTCTCAGCTTCTTCAATATTTCCGGCAGCTTCCGGTCAAAATAAGCAAGAGCCCCCGCATATCCGTCGATATCATTGCGATGCCCGTAAAGCATATCAAAATCCACCAGATTGACAAAGCATAATCCCTCAAAATTCTGAGCCAGATAATCTAAGGTTCTCTCGATCCCCTCGCCATTGCCCTGGGTATACACGAAATCCGTGATTCCTCTCCCCGCAAAGATATCCTGAATCTTCCCCACAGAGATCACCGCCTTGTCCGCCGCTTTCAACTGATCCAGCATCGTCGTCCCCGGCGGCTCCAGGGAAAAATCATGACGCTTCGACGTCCTTGTATAATGGCCGCTTGTTCCCACAAAGGGACGTGCAATCACTCTCCCAACCGCGTGCTCCCCCTGTAAAATCCGCCTTGCCTGCCTGCAATATTCATATAGCGTCTCCACCGGCACAACCTCCTCATGGGCGGCAATCTGAAACACACTGTCGGCAGACGTATAAACGATTAAATCGCCCGTCTTCCGATGTTCATCGCCATACTTCTGAATCACTTCCGTACCCGAATAAGGCATATTGCACAACACGCCCCTGCCGGTAGCCTTGCGAAACGCCTGTAGAACCTCTTCCGGAAATCCCTTGGGATAGGTCGGCAGGGGGCGTCTGGAGCAGATTCCCGCGATCTCCCAGTGCCCTATAGTCGTATCTTTCCCTCTGGACGCCTCTTTCATACGGGCGATTCTTGCCGTCGGCGTCTCCACGCCCGCCCCGCAGGTCACTCCGTCGATATTAAATAATCCCATCTGCTTCATATAAGGCATATAAAACGCAGAGCTTGAGGACACAGACCTCAGCGTATTCGTGCCCTGATCGCCATAGGCTGCCGCGTCCTCCATTTCTCCGATACCAAAGCTATCCAAAACGATTAAAAAAACCCTTTTCATCCTTTGCCTCCATTTCTCCCGCGCTCATGATGCGCCTTGTCATAAGACGCCCTTCCCACAATACCATAGGGATATCTTATCATAAATTTTGTGGCCGTGCACCTAATTTGCGCTGACGGTGCTGATAATAACGGCGTCCGCGCTGACGCCGGTCTTACGGATCACAATGTCCTCAATCTGGGCGCGCTGGGCTTCCGTTAATTCCGTGGTATTAACCACCACGTCTACACTGTCCCCGTCAATGCTGACAATGGCGTCTTCAAACCCTTTGGCTTCCAGCAGAATCTCCGCCGCCGTTTCCTTCTCCGCGATATCCGTCATGGAAATCATGCTGTCAACCGCTTCCTGCTTCTGGGTCTCGCTGATATTAGCGTTATTGATAATCTCTAACAGCGTCTCCTTGTTCTGCGCCCTGGTCTGCTCTTTTTCCAGCTTCGCGCCGGATAAAGCCGAAGTCGCGCCGGCGGATGTAAAGACAGCTTCCCCCGGCACCTCTTCCATCTGTTCCTCCGCCAGCGCTTCCTCCAGTTCTTCGTCCACGCTGCCGCTTTCCGCCATAGTCACGTCGCTGTCCAAGCTCTCGATATCTCCTGACGCCTGCTCCAGATCCTCCTCAGACAAATCCTCCAACGCCGCATAATCCAAATTCCCCAAATCATCAGTTGCAATCTCTCCGTTCACGGACATGATTTCTTCATCGGTTACTTTAGTACCTGCGAAATTCAGATAACCCGCCACCGCAATCATGATCGCGAGGGCGGTAATCATCATCTGATTCTTCTTGATCATATTTTTCAATGTCTTCTCCCCTTCACTGATTATTATTTTTCATCTTAACTACTGTTATTTTATTCATGTCTATATCAAATAATACCTGAATTGCTTCGATTATATTCTGCCTTACCAGGATTTCATCGGCTCCCTGGGCAATCACTACCACTCCCTCCACCACAGGCGGCAGGGTCTTGACCACATAGGGAACGCTGTTTCCATTCTCATCTACGGTATAAATCGTAGCGCCCTCGTTCCGGCTCTCCTCCACCCTGCGGCTCCCCCCGGCCGCGTCGCTTTCCACTGTATCGGACCATTCCTCCGGCCCGTCCTTTTCCACAATCCTTTCCTCAGACGCCTTTAGGGTAATCAGAACCCTGACCTCCCCGGCTCCCTCCACACAGCTCAGGGCATTTTCCAGCTTGTCTTCCCAATAACCGGTATACGCCGCTTCCGTCCCGCTTTCCGACAGCGTCGGGGAAGCGGCAGGCTGGGAATCTTCCTCCTGTGTTTCTATTGTATCATTCATGATGTCCGATAGACCGGACTTTGTCTCTGTGGATTTGACAGGCCATACGATGACGCACAGCAATATCCCGGTCAAAATAATAATCAGGCACTGATCCTTTCTCAGCTTTCCGCCCCCGGTCAGCTTTTCCAGCAGCTTCTTACCAGCCTCCACTGCACACCACCTCCACTCTGCTCTCCTCTATTTCCAGGGCGTCTGCGAACAACTGTCGGTATGAGGCCGCATCTGCCGTGTCTTCCGTAGAATCTGTCCCGGAGGCAATGACAATGTCCTCTATTTGAATAGGAGACCGGGCTGCCTCTCCCTTTGCTCCCTCATCAGACGGGACTATTTTCTCCATCACGACCAGTATCTTTTCCAGCGACCATTCCTCTTCGCCGATTCCCTCTCCTGTCCCCTCTTCCATCTGTATTTCCACCTCCGCCACCTGATAGGGCTCTTCCGGAAGCAGTTGATTCAGGCGGGACTGTAGTTCTTCCTCGATCTGCTGCACTGCGGTATCCCTTACCGCCGCGTTTTCCCACAGGCTCTGCGCGTCCTGTCCTGTTTCCATCTCCTCCAGCCGCCGGGTTATCTGTTCCGTCTCATAGACCCATTCCTCCGTAATATCCTCCGCTTCCGACAGAAACGGCCTGACAAACAGCAGCAGAATCATAACACCCGCTACTAATTTAATATATTTTTCATACTGCCTGCCGGGGGCAAAATGCATCACCGCCTGCGCCGCTATCATAAAGATACCGATTTCTCTGATATTCCCAAGGATTGTCCCCATTATAGCCCCCTGCCCGTCGTATAGGTAATAATCGCGATCTGTATCACAAACATGCCCACCGAAGCCAACGCCAGCTTAAGCAGCATCCAGTTGCCATTGCCTACCCGGTCGGCACAGTTGGCTATTCTCTTATCACTGACAACGCCGATCAGGGCGGCGCTTAGCTTGGTGGCGCAGGAGAGCAGCAGCATTTTCATCAGCGGTATGCTGCACAGCATAATAAGAACAAGTGTTATGTAAATACCGATGCTGTTTTTGATCAGCACCGCGGAGCCGATTACCATTTCAAACATTCCCTCCGTCAATCCGCCGATTCCCGGTATGACGGCTACCGCTTTCTTAAACGCGGCAACCTGAAGGGAATCCAGAACAGGCGATATCATAGACTGTAAAAGGCTGAAGCCCGTGATAATGCCCAGCGTGACCTTTAGACTGATTCCGATTACCTTCTCCAATAGCTCCAGCAGCATAGTCAGCCTCTCCTCCATCCATACCCCGTTAATCACTGTCAGCAGGACATAACTGTATACCACCGGCAGCAGCACGGACAGATACCCCCACTCGACCAGATAAACCACCAGCAATAAAATCTGATAATACGACGAAGCGGAGGCAATGCCTGAGGCGCTTCCCACCGCCACCAGATAGGTCGGGATATAAAGCTTCATAAAGGTAGTGACTGTCCCCAGAATCTCCCGCACAATGTCCGCCCCATTGACAAACGCCTTCAGCAGCACCGCTATCAAAAGCAGATAGACAAAATAAAAGGCCAAATCCGACACCTGATGATCCTGCAAAAGATCGGCAAAATCGGTAAATAAGGCGGCCACGATTCCCAAAACCAGAATGGTGACAAACAGCGTCCGGATTTCCCCAAGCTGCGAGCCCATCATTCCCAGAATCCCCCGCCCCAGCTCTTGCAGCGCCTCCCACAGCCTGCCCTGCACAATCAGCTCCATCACAGCTTCTCCGTCAAAGCTAACCGTTGGAAACAGACGGGTAAAATCCAGGGATACCGCGTCCATATCCATTTCATTCCACACCCAACCGCTTTCCGTCATTCCCATTGTCCTCTCCCTCAGATACCACTCAGCGCTGATATCGCTATCCCGCCATGGTCTGTATGCTTTCCATTAATGCCAGAAGCACCGGCATACCCATTAATAGAATATAAAGCTTTCCCAGCATTTCAACCTGCCCGGCAATGCCTCCATATCCCGCGTCCTTACAGATGCCCGCGCAAAATTCACAGGCATAAGTGGCGCCTACCGCCTTCAACAGCACCGTCAGATATTGATAGTTTTCATTCAAATATCCCCGCAACTGCTCCATCCGTTCCAGAATCAGTGTAAAATAACGGGTGGTATATCCAAGAATAACCAGGCAGACCGCTATCCCGATATAGACCCCATATTCCCCTTTGTAATTTTTAAGTCCCACCGCCAGCAGCACGCCCACAATGCCAATCAGACCGATTTTAACCAGTTCCATCAACAGCCCTCCTCTGTTCCCGCGGCGCTTTAACCAGATACGGCCTACAAAGTAAATAGATCCTGTATCATAACAAACAAGTCGTATATATAAGGAATCATCCATGTTAAAACAAGAATTAATCCGGCCAGACTGATAAGAAAAGCATGTTCCTCCCGGCCGCTATGCTTCAAAATCTGATTCCATATCGTAACCAAGATACCGACCGCCGCTATCTTGAAAATAAGACTTACGCTCATTGTAACACTCATGCCTTTCTCTCAATCCGGTCTGCCAGAATACCTTTCATGGCAGCCGGTCATATCAGAAGGATCGTCAGAAACAGGCCGGTCAGAATACTTACGCTGCGTATTACTTTGACTTTCCCTGCATAGGCCTCTTCCGCCTGTCTGCACTTTCTGACAAGCATATCCACAGACTGTCCGATGGCAGCCGCCTGCAGCGTTTCCTCCTGCAGCCCCAGCTTCTCCGGCAGCCGCCTGAGCACATCCTTCTCCTCCTCATGCAGCGGCACTCCCTGAAAACACAGCTCCATCTGCCTGCCCCACACCGATTCCAGGTCAGTACCCTCCTGTCTCCGAAGCTGTTCATACATCTGGCGGAAATGATCTGCGTACCAGGAATCGCCGTACTCCGAAAGAATCAGGCAAATCTCCGGCAGCGTACGCTTGCCATACCGCATTTCATCCTGGATTCTTCCAATAATCCGTATCAGTTCCCCAAGATGCCGCACCCGGTTCTTCTCCTCTCTGACCATTCCCTCTCCCCAGCCCATACACCCGACCATAATGCATAAGAATCCTATCAGCTTAAACATGCTCTTCCTTCTCTGTCATAAATCCCCTCTATTTCACAGCGCTCCTGACGCTTTCCGAGCACAATATATCTGTCAAAAAGCCCGTTATTTACTGCATAACACATGTATTTTTTATTTTTCACTTCCTCCAGGGAATTGCCGTGAATCGTGGCAATCAGCTTGCAGCCGCAGCCGCTTGCCCGTAATAATGCCTGAATATCGTCTTCGCTGCCCAGCTCATCCACCGCCAGCACCTGAGGCGCCATAGAGCGGATCAGAAGCATCATGCCCTCCACCTTGGGACAGCCGTCCAATACATCCGTGCGAATCCCCACATCATTCTGCGCTACTCCCAGATAACTTCCCGCAATTTCCGAACGTTCGTCCACCACGCTGACATTGACGCCTCTGCCATATGCGGTTCCGTTCGATATCTGACGGATAATATCTCTGAGCATGGTAGTCTTGCCGCAGCCAGGCGGAGAAATCAGCAAAGCGTTCAGCACCCGCCCCTTTTCATACAGATAGGAAATCACCGAATCCGCCGCGCCTTTTCGCTCATGGGCGATACGGATATTTAAATAACGGATGTATTTCATATTGCGTATTCTGTTCCCTTCCTCCAAAATGACCTGCCCGGCAAGCCCCACCCGATGTCCGCCCTGAATGGTCAGAAAGCCCTGCCTGATTTCATCCGCGAAAGCGTAAATGGAATATTGGCACAGATGCTTCAAGACCTCCTCCAACTCCTCCGGGCTGCTGCCCGCCTCCACGGGCTGCCTGTCCATCAGTTCTCCCTGTTGATTGACAAACCACTCCCTGTTCCGGATCAGAACGGTTACCGGCGCCTGCGTACGCAGACGGATCTCCTGCAGCCCCTCCGCCTGTCCGGCCACTTTCCTCCACCGCCCGCGCATGGCTTCCGGAAACAGATGCAACACCTCTTCCTGCAACATGTGTATTCCCCCTTACCTCAATATATGAACCGTTGTCCAAGTTATGACTCCAATTTTCCCCCGGAAATCATGGGTCTGAAAAATCGCAAAAAAAGCCGGCCTTTCGACCGACTTTTCAAGAATTTTCTCATTATTTTCCTTTATTGGGAGAGCAGTATCCTGTCGTTATCCAGCTGTCTGCCCGCCTGCATACGGAACCGCTCTAACAAATCCTCCACCGTCAGAGCAGACCGTTCCCGGCCGCTGACATCCAGCACGATGCGTCCCGAATCCATCATCAGGGTACGATTGCCTAACGCCAAAGCCTGATGCATATTGTGGGTAACCATCAGGCAGGTGATCCGCCGCTGGGATACAATCCGTTCCGTCAGCTCCAATACCTTCTGCGCCGTAGCCGGGTCGAGAGCTGCAGTGTGCTCATCTAACAGCAGAATCTTAGGCGTCACCATGGTCGCCATCAGAAGCGTCAATGCCTGCCGCTGCCCGCCGGAAAGCAGACCCACCGGCTGCTTCATCCGATCCTCCAGCCCCATATCCAGAAGTGAAAGCTGTTCCCGGAACATCTGCTTTTCCCTGCTGCTGATACGGCTGAAAAAGGCATGGGAGGAAGTAGACGCCCTCAAATATGCCAACGCCATATTTTCCTCAATGGTCATGTGGGGCGCCGTACCCTTTAAAGGATCCTGAAATAAATGCCCGATGACTTTGCTTCTGATATGCTCCTTACGATAAGTAATATTTTCTCCCGCCAGAATAATCTGTCCCTCGTCTATATAAAAAGCACCTGTTATTGCATTAAACAGGGTCGATTTCCCCGCTCCGTTGCTTCCCACGATCGTCGCGAAATCGCCGTCCGCAAGCTCCAGGCTCACCTGATCCAGCGCCCGCTTCTCATTAACAGTGCCCGGATTAAAGGTCTTGGAAATCTGTTTTAAGCTCAGCATACGCTTCCACCATCCTTTCTTCCCGCCTTCTCAAGCGATTTTCTCATTCTGAGAAAAGACGCCTGCCCCCGCAGGTACGGAAACGCAATGGCTATCGCTACAATCAGCGCCGACACCAGCTTCAGGCACTCCGCCGGAACGCTTAACCGAAGGGCGATGGCTACAATAAAACGATAGAGACAGCTTCCCAGAATAACACCTATTACTTTTTTGAACATACCGCCCTTGCCGATGATAGTCTCCCCGATAATCAGGCTTGCCAGCGCAATGGTTACCATACCGGTACCCAAGTTAATATCACAGGATTTCTGATACTGCGCCAGAATCGCGCCGGATAACGCGGTCAGCGAATTGGACAGGCACAGCCCTACCGTAATCGTAAACACCGGATTAATGCTGGAAGCCCTTACCATATGTTCGTTATCGCCTGTAGCGCGGATTGACAAGCCCAGCCTCGTATTCAGAAACCAGGCAAGAATCACGCTGACTAACAGAACAATCGCCACCACAAGGATAATTTTATACCAGGCGTTATACCAATCCGCCGCAAGCCGATCCTTCGCCAGGCTAAAAATCGTATCGCAGGCAAAAAGATTGACATTCGAGGAAAAGCCCATAACGGCAATATTAACCGTATACAATCCGGTATTGACGATAATACCGGCAAGTATGGACGGCACCCCCATTCTCGTCTGTAAAAAGGCTGTGATAAACCCGGAGGCCACTCCGGCCGCCATAGCAGCCGGAAAGGCAAGAAACGGGTGCCCCGCGATCGTAACCATGGCGCCTACCGCGCAGCCTAAGGTAAAACAGCCGTCGGTAGACAAATCCGCAATATTTAAAATGCTGAAGGATATAAACAACGCCAAGGCCACTAAAGAATAAATGCAGCCTAATTCCAAGGCGCTCTGTACGATTGATAACGTAAATATGGAACTCATATTCTCCTCACTAATCTTCATTGCTGAGCAACTTGTTGCAAAGCGGCGGCATCTGTGGAATTATTCAAACTCTTCCGCCGTAACAGTTTCCTTTACTTCTGCGCACATACCCTCAAACACGCTGTAATCCAGGCCGATGGCTTCCGCCGTCTGGGTATTCACGGTTGCGATACCGTTATCCAGCATAACGACCGCCATATCTGCGGGGTCAGCGCCATCTACCAATATCTCCACTACCATATCCGCCGTAGCCGTACCCAGATCCACATAATTCACACCGAAGCCTAAGAAAGCGCCGTTTAACGCAAAGGAATCCGCCCCTGTATAATGGGGAACGCCGGCGTCGATAAATTTCTCGTAAATAGCCAACTCCGCCGTCATAACCGTATTATCGGTAGGCGTAAATACCGCATCCACGCCTCCCGCAATCAGGGCGTCCGCCGCAAGGGAAATCTCATCGTTGGTGGTGCCGGTCTTCTCCAGAACCTCTACGCCCTTCGCTTCGCAATAAGCCTTTGCCTCTTCAATCGGCGCTTTGGAGGAATCCTCGCTCTTGTTGTATAACAGACCGACCTTCTGGATATCCGGATCAGCCGCAAACATCAAATCCATAACCGCTTCTGTATTCAAAGCGTCAGAAGTACCTGTAATATTGGAACCGGGCGAATCCAGACTTGCCACCAGTCCCGCCCCCACCGGGTCGGATACCGCGGAGAACACTACCGGAATCTGATTATCCGCAGTGGCATTCTGCATAATCATAGCCGTCGGCGTCGCAATCGGGACAATCACGTCTACCTCCGACGCAATCAGCTCCGTGGCGATCTGGTTCAGGGTTGTGGAATCCGCCTGGCCATTGTAAGTATAATCGCTATAATCAAAGGTCACGCCCAGCTCCGCCGCCTTAGCGTCTAATTCAGCCTCAATCGCCGCCTCGATCTGGTTTAAGGAAGCGTCGTCCACATACTGTACGATGCCCACCTTATAAACTGCTCCTTCCTCTGCGCCGCTTTCTGCTGCCGCCGTTTCTTCTGCCTCGGCTGTTTCTGTCCCGGAAGCCTCTTCCCCGGACGTCTCCTGCGCCGTCTCTTCTGTGACAGCTTCTCCGCTTCCTGCAGCGTCACTGCCGCCGCAGCCGCTTACCAGGGCTGCCGTCATGGCAGCCGCCATGAATACTGCTACTGTTTTCTTTTTCATAAATTCTCCTCCTTAAAAGATGATAAATATAAAAACCGCCTCAAGCCTATGCCTGAGACGGTAATAAACTGACTTATTATCGCGGTACCACTCAAATTGACGGATGCAACATCACGCCCACCTCATTACATATACACAGGATATATGCCGCTTGGATAACGGGTGCGGTTCCCGCCGACTCCTACTATCAGGCGATTCCTGATTTCAGGCCGGCCTCGAAAGTCCATTCACAACAGTCTCCGTACCGCTTTCCACCTGCCGCGGCTCTCTGTGACAATCTGACTGCTCCTACTACTCTTTCTCACAGGTTTTATTTATTACTGCTTCTGCCTTTAATTTCTTATACTTTAATCTATCTAAAAGGAATTGTCAATATATAAGTTATGTAAAAAATTTTTCAGGGATAGCTTTTTTCAGGAAAACAGGGTAAAATAAATCTGGAATCAGGGCATCCTATTCGATATAAGACATAAAGACCGAAGGAGTTACTCATGAAACTGGACTTGCACTGCCATACCAGGGAAGGCTCGCCGGATGGCAAACTGGAACTATTGGAAAACATTGAAATATTAAAGGAAAAAGGCTATCAGGGTATGCTGCTTACAGACCATGACTCCTACAAGGCATACCGCTATTACCAGAAGCTTACGGATAAGCCGGAGGACTTCTTAGTCCTCAAGGGAATTGAATACGATACCATAGACGCCGGCCATATGCTGGTGGTCATGCCCACAGGCGTCAAGCTTCCCATCTTAGAGCTGCGCGGACTTCCCGTGGCGCTGCTGATTGAAATTGTACATTATTACGGAGGCATCCTGGGCCCCGCCCATCCCTGCGGGGAGAAGTTTTTAAGCATCTGTAATACTCTGCGGGGCAAAATGTCCGAAAACATCTATCAGAAATTTGATTTCATCGAAGGCTATAACGCCTGCGAAGACGCGGATTCCAATATGCGCGCCATGGCTATCGCCGATAAGTTCGGGCTGCCCTGCTTCGGGGGCAGCGATTCCCATAAAGCGGACTGCGCCGGGCTTGGTTATACGATTCTGGAGGAGGATATTACCTCCGAGACCGACCTGATCAATTATATCTTATCCGGCAAAACCACTCTGGTAGGCGGCAGGCATTACGCCCACACCACCAAAGAAAAACTCGGCAAAATCAACAATGTCCTGATCTACTGCTTCTGGATATACAACAAAACGCTGTCACGCCTGCGGCGCAAAGCCCGAAATCTTGAGCTGATGGAAAATCATATCATAGATGCCATAAGAGCCAATCAGCACGCCAAATCCCGTTATACCACCTTAAAAGATTCCCAGTAACCGTCTATTGGGGGTCTTTTTTGTTGCTGGCCGCATTTTTTAATTCCTCGAAAGCGTCCTTAAACTTATGGGATACCATCGGGTTGTTGCGAATCATATCCCTTTTATAAAAGCCAAGCAGCTCTTTATAGTGACCCCTTTTCTCCAGATAAAGATTATATCTGGCGCGCAGCTCGGCAATTTCATCCCGGACGTTCTCGCCATAAATACCCGGCCGCTTCTGGGCATTTTCCTTCAATCTGGCGAAGCGCTGTTCGATGCCCGCAGCCAGCTCGCTGATACGCACCTCTCTCTCCTGCCGCTTCTGTTCCTTTTCCTCATTCGTAAACGCAATCAGTACGTCCAGACGGCGCTGCATACGCAGCATCTCCTCTCTGGCCGCTTCCATTCTGACCAGCATATCCCGCAGATCCAGGGCTGCCTTAAAGGATAAGGTGAAATCCGCCACCATATAAACCGTAATCCCAATGGTTCCATACAGCAAATAAGAAGCGGGAATGGACATAACCGCCTGTTCGATAGGCTTATGGATCACCCTCGTCATCAAAATGGTCAGAAAGCCCCACGCGAGGGAGGAGCCCAGACAGATCTGCCCCCGGAAATTAAAGGGTTGGGAGGAATAATCCCAATATCTGACCTTAAACAGCGTTTCCATGGTCACGCCCGTTACATATTCCAGCGCGGTAGCGCCGATTACACCCGCTATATAGGTCAGAAGCAGGTTATCCTGAACGGGCAGGGACACAATATACATCATCATGGCGCCGCTGCCGTACAACGGCAGGAAGGGTCCCCGCATAAATCCGCGGTTGACCGGCTTTCTGGCTTTGATCGACACATAGGCGGATTCAAAGCACCAGCCAAAGAAAGAATAAAGATAAAAGAAAAACAACCAGTGAACGATCGTATAGTGCGTCATAAGCTCTCTCCTCTGTCTGTATCATGGCCGTATGCTTTTCCGCCACAGCCTCTGGCGGCGCTTTCTCCTCTAACCCTTCAGCGATACAACTTTGCGCCGATGCGAACCTTCCCTTTCCGGGTCTCTCCCTGCTCCCCGGTATAAAGGAACCTGCCGAAGCCCCTTACCGTTACCGTATCCCCTTCCCTCAGGGAATAGCTGTTATTCTCCGCCAGCCTGCCATCTACATAAACCCGGCCGGCACGAAATAATTCCAGGCTACGGCTACGTGGAATATTATACAATTTTGAGACTACGCCGTCAATTCTGGGCGACGCCACCGATATCGAAACGCTCTCCAATACGGGAGCGCACAATTCCTCCGCCTCCTCAGCGCCAAAGCACCTGACCCTCGTATGCTTTACCTGCTGGAGATTTTCCATCAGGTAGGACGCAATAACGTCCTGACAAAAGAAAACCGCCGCCTGTTCCCGGACAAAAATATCCCCTATCCGATCCCGTTCCATGCCAAGATTCATAATGGCTCCCAAAAAATCCCTGTGCGTAAGCGGCTCCGCGAATTTAGGGGTCAGAGGCTCCACCTTAAGGCAGGCCACAGGATAGGGCTCCTCATAGCCCAGCGCGACCTCCGAGCCGAAGCGAATGATTTTCCGCTCGCATAGAGGGCTTCCTCCCTCCATTCCCCAGCCTGCATAGGCCAGCTCCGGCTGCAGCTCATAGAAAATCTGCTGCCCCGCCAGCCCTAAGAAGGGGGTAAAGGTATAAATATTATCGCGATAAGAACGATCCGCCAGCTCGATCAGGCGCTTTTTTAGTTGTTGTAATTCCTTTTCCTCCGTCATAGTTCCCCCGCCCTGTTTTCCGTGTGCCAAAAAGACACATAAATTGAGTTTATGTGCCTTTGATCTAACGCTTCTCATCCTGTTCGCTTTGGCTACGTAAAGCTGATTACTTCCTCCTTCGGCGCCCTGGCCTGCTCCACGCTGACCGCGTGCAGCACCGGCCCTTCCCCGTCATAATCCGCGAAATATTCCTTAGCCACCCTGGCGGTAACCTTAACCCACTGTTTGTCCGTCAGGGAATCCGCCTGGTTATATTCGCAGGCAAATCCCAGAAATGCCATATCCTCGGCGCAACAGGTCATAGCCATGCGCCCCGGCACAAAATAGCCCTTGGGAAATTGGCTGGGCTTTAAAACCATGGCAACAAACTGTATCGTTTTCCCCTCATAGCGCTCTAAATGATCCAGAGAATCCAAATACCATATTCCATAACCCTCATTATTCAATTCGATAATGGGCGCCTTTAAATCATAGGGCAGGTCATCCTCCATAATCTCATTGATCTCTCCGTTGGAATCCTCGAATACAATCTCCGCCCTGGGATTAATCGCCTTGATATTACGTTTATAGCTGCTAAGATCCTCCACGCCGTCGCACCGGTTAAAAATAATCAGCTCCGACTTGCGGATCTGTTCCGCCAGAAGGGATTTCATATTGGTAAAATACATCGGAAAGGTGGAGGCGTCTATAGTCGTAATCTGCTGTTCGATCTTCCAGTGCCAGGGCAGCTTCATCTCCTTATAATTCCACATACCGTTATATTCAATAATAATCCGCTCCGGCTTGTGCTTCTTCTCCAGCTCGATCAGCTTATTCGCCGTAAAATCCTCCTGCTCCTCGATCAGCTCCAGTTGTGTCCTGCTTTCCCGCAAAAGCTTCGGATCATACTCATTTTCACCCTCCTCACAGAGAATCAGAAGGGTTTTGCCCCTGATCTGAAAATAAGGCTGAGCCAGCGTGTAGGTAATAAATTCCGTCTTGCCGCTCTCCAAAAAACCATTAATCATATAGACCGGTTTCATCAGTATGTGCACATCCTTCCTGTTTCACTATTTTCTGAACAATTCCGCCAGCTTGTCTTCCTGAAGCCTGGAACCGATCACGCAGAACTTTCCTGTCACATCCGGTTTGCCGCTTCTGATATTGCTCTCCTCCGGCACATAGTCAAAATAAATCCAGCCGCCGTCCGCAGACGGAACCATGCCCTTAGCGCGAAGCACCGTGCCGTATACCTCGTCCTGATCCAGTTCCTTCAAGATATGCTCGATCTCATCTCTGCTGTAAACAGCCGGCGTCTCCAAGCCCCAACTGGTAAAGATTTCATCTGCATGGTGATGTCCTTCGTGGTCATGGCAGCCACAGGTACAGTCCGGGCCATGATCGTGATGATGTTCATGCTCATGGTCATGATGGTGCTCATGCTCCCCATGCTCGTGGTCGTGGTGGTGCTCATGCTCCCCATGCTCGTGGTCGTGGTGGTGCTCATGCTCCTCATGGTGCGCCAGCACTTCCTTCATCAGCTCCGCCTCTAAATCCTTAGCGCCCTCGATGGCTGCCAGAATATCCTGTCCTTCCAGCTCCTCCCAGGGGGTAGTAATGACCGTGGCCTTTTCATTGTGCTCGCGGATCATGGATACGCAGGCCGCCAGCTTCTCTTCGCTCAGCTTATCCGTCCTGCTTAAAATAATGGTTCCTGCGTGTTCAATCTGATTGGCAAAAAATTCGCCGAAATTCTTGAGATACATTTTACACTTGCAGGCGTCCACTACAGCCACGGCGCTGCCAAACTCCACCTCCCGATCCGTCATGGCGCCCTGTACCGCCTTCATCACATCGGACAGCTTGCCCACGCCCGAGGGCTCGATCAAAATTCTCTCAGGGGCATAGGTATCCAGTACCTCCTTTAAGGAAGTGCCGAAATCTCCCACTAAAGAACAGCAGATACATCCTGAATTCATTTCCTTGATCTCAATACCGGCGTCCTTCAAAAAGCCCCCGTCAATGCCGATCTCTCCGAATTCATTCTCTATTAACACAACCTTCGTGTCCGCCAGAGCCTCTTTCAGAAGCTTCTTGATTAATGTTGTTTTTCCGGCTCCCAAGAATCCGGAAACAATATCGATTTTAGTCATGATATTCCTCCTTGCCAGAACAGGCCGATGCGCAATATGCGCCCGGCCTTGTCTTCTGATAATATATCATATCTCTTTCATGGATATGCATATCCTATATTTTCTTCCTTTTTCCTGATTCTGTCAATAGGCAGTCTGCCTGATTTGTACTGATTTGCACTGCTCCTTTTATTCGTACCGCAGGGCTTCGATCGGATCCATCTTCGCCGCCTTGTTAGCCGGATAATATCCGAAGAATACACCGATCGCCATAGAGAAGGTCAGCGATAATATAATACTGTTCACCGAAGGGGTCGCCGATGTACCAAGAACATTGGCCAGACCGATTCCCAGCCCCACCCCTAACACAATTCCGATGAAGCCGCCCACCAGACAGATCACAATAGACTCCACGATAAACTGTAGCCTGATAGAGCTGTTCGGCGCGCCCAGCGCCTTACGGGTACCAATCTCCCTGGTACGCTCCGTAATGGACACCAGCATAATGTTCATTACGCCGATACCGCCCACCAGCAGCGCAATGCCCGCGATGACCGATATCGCCATGGTAATGGTGCTCAGCATGGAGGTCATCTCTTCCACCATAGAAGACATACTATAGGCGGAAGGCTCAAAATCGCGGTTGTTTCGGTAATAGGTGGCAAAAAACTCCTCCGTAGTCTCCACAAACTCATCTGTGTCCACGCCTGTGGCAGTTACCACCGTAAACTGTAAATAGTTTTCCGTATGGGTCAGCTCTTTGGCCGTTTTCAACGGCATATACAGAGTTGTGGTGGTATCCTTGGTGGAGGTGGAGGAAAAGCCCGCCGAGGACTGGTCGTACTCATAGATGCCTATCACCGTAAAGTTATAATATTTGTCTCCGATATTGACCTGAATCTGGCTGCCTACCGCCTCCTCATCATCACCGTCAAACAGATTATCCACCGCCAGGTCGGAGATCAACGCCACCATGGAGCCGTCGTCGAACTCTCTTTCCCGGAAAAATCTGCCGGACAGGATATCCACGCTATTGGCCAGGAAATAACCCAGGCTGGTGCCTGTAGCAGAAATATTGGCGTAAAGGCTGCCGTCCAAAATCTGCCCGCTTCCTACGTTTTCAGAAGCGGAGATCGCCTGTATGGAATCCGCATAGGTTTCGCAGTAATTTTCCAGCATTTCATAGGTAAAGCCATCGTCATCTGTGGCGCTTTTCATTCTGCCGGGGCCGCCAAACTGCAGACCCTCCTCCGTGCTCTCCTCCTCGTCTTCCTTCTGCTGCAGGCCTACCGTAATATTGTTGGCTCCCATGGATTCCATGGAGTCGGTTACGGAGGTGGTCATGGAATTTCCCACCGTCATAATGGCTATGACGGAAGCGATTCCGATAATAATTCCCAGCATGGTAAGAAGCGCACGCATTTTATTTGCCTTGAGACTGAATAAAGCCAGTCTGATATTTTCATAGATGATCATTGTCCGTTTCTGCCGCTCCTTTCACCCGTAATATTACCGTCCTTGATGGTAATCAGGCGCTCCGTCTCCTCCGCCAGCTCCGGGGAATGGGTAATGAGCACAATGGTCTTGCCCTGCTCCTTGTGCAGACGGTGAAAAATATCCATTACCAGACGGCCAGTGGCGGAATCCAGCGCCCCGGTAGGCTCATCTGCCAGGATAATAGCCGGGTCATTGGCCATGGCTCTGGCAATCGCCACACGCTGTTTCTGTCCGCCGGACAGCTCCTCCGGCAGATGGCGCATCCGTTCCTCCATCCCCACCAGCGTCAGAAGCTCCTTTGCCCGCTCTACTCTCTTCCTGCCGGATACGCCGGCGTACAGCATGGGCATCTCTACATTCTTAATGGCGTTGGTCTTGGAAATCAGATTATAAGTCTGAAATACAAAGCCGATCTTTCTATTGCGTATCTGGGACAGTTCCCCGTCTTTGGCGGCTATCATGTCCACCCCGTCCAAATGATATTCTCCTTCCGTGGGACGATCCAGTGCGCCGATAATATTCATCAGCGTGGATTTACCGGAACCGGACTGCCCCACGATCGCCACAAACTCTCCTTCCTCTACCGTCAGGTTGATTCCGTTGAGCACCTGCAGTTCATTAGGAGTCCCGATATAAAACCGCTTATAAATGTCCTGCAGCTGAATTACTGGTTTCCGCTCCATACTAGAATCCTCCCATCGGTCCCTGCCTACCAACCATACCGCCGAAATCTGTTCCGCTGTCCTCGGTTGCGGGTACGATTACCTGCATTCCCTCTGTGATTTCATCGCTGATGACCTCGATATAATAATCGCTCTCTATACCCTTTTCCACCGTAATCTTTCGGGAAGAGACGGCGGCCGCTCCGCCCGCATCTCCGTTTCCGCCGGGCTGTCTGCCGCCCTGCGGCGCTTCGCCTGCTTTAGCTTGTTCCTGCGTCTCTTCACTCTCCTGCGCTGTTTCTTCCTCGGACGTTCCTTCCGTCACAGGCGCTTCCGCAGCCTGCGTATCCCCGGTCTCCCCGGAGGCCGCGTTATCCTCTACCACCTCCACATAATAGGTGCCGTCTTCCTCTTCCTGTACCGCATCGTAGGGAACGGTCAGGACATTATCCTTACTCTCGATAATAATACTCAGCTTGGCCGTCATATCCAGCCGCAGATCCTCACAGGGCGTATCGATGGAAACCTTAATCTGGTATACCACGTCTGAGCTGCTGTCGCTGGACGCCCTGGGCGACACCTCCGTAACCGTACCGTCTAATTCCGTATCGCCGGTACCGTTGGTCTTGACCACCACCTGCTGCCCGACCTCGATCAGGCTGATATCATACTCGTCGATCTCCGCTTCTACCTCGTAGGCGGCGGTATTCTCAATTACGGCGATGGCGCTGTTGGCGGTGCTGTAGGTATCCCCTTCCTCAAAGTTCAGGGAGGTAATCACACCGGCAATGGGCGACGTAACCGTACAATCCTCAATCTGCTTCTCCAGCTCGCGAATCTGCTGTTTCTCCGACAAATCGGCGGTGGTCGCGCTTAACTGGGAGGTCGCCAGGCTGTCCTCCTTACCGCTGACCGTGCTGTCGTTGCTTCGGATGGTATCCTCCGTGCTCCTGACCTTCTGCCGGTAGGTATCATTGTAAGAGTCTGTGTTCTTAATCGCCGATTCATAGGCGCTTTCGTAGCTGTTTTCACTGCTCTTGGCGGAATTATATTTAGATTCCCACTCTGCTTCCGCCTGCACGGCCTCCTGATATTCCGCATAGACCTCCTGATAATAAGCGTAAGCCTCGTCATAAGCCGCCACAGCCGCGTTATAGGCCGCTGTCGTCGCCTCCGTACCACCTGCTTCCTCCGCATAAACCACTACCAGACCCTCCAGAGTCGCCAGTTTCTCATTAATAGATTTCACCGTCTCTTCTGTCGCGTCCGCTCCCACAAAATCTGTCGCGCTGTAGCTGCCCAGGCTGCTGTTGGTTATGTACAGATAGCTGCTGGCGTCCTTACTGCCGGAGTTGCCGGAAGCGCTGACCAGACTCTGGATTTCAGCTACCGTGCTGGCAAATTCCGTTTCCAGGGAAGTTGCACTGGCGCCACTACTTGCGCTGCTAACCTGCGCCTCAAGTGTCGCCACCGTCTTCTGCGCCGCTTCCAGAGCCTTCTCGGCTTCCTCCAGTTCGTCCTCCAGATCCTCCAGATCCTCCTGGGCTGCTTCCCACTCGCCGTTCTTAATCACCGTGGCTTCCTGAGCCTCCAGATATTCGTCCTCCGCCTCTTCCTCATCGGTCACGGCCTTCAGATAATCGTTATAAGCCTCGTCCTCATCCTCGTAAGCACGGGCGGTTTCAATATCCCTGGTAGTCTCCGCCTCGGACAGTCCCCGCTCCGCGCTGGCCAGTTCGATGGCGGTCTTGCCTGAGGTGGCGTTCAGGGTCGTCTGGGCGTCCGCCAGATCCTCCTCCAGATCGCTGGAATCCAGCACACAGATGATATCCCCGGCTTCCACGCTGTCTCCTACCTTCACATTCATTTCCAGGATTTCCACCCCGGAAAGCGCCACGCTGACGCTCTTGCTCTGGGCGCTGGTAACCGTACCCGTGGCGGATACCGTCTCCATCAGGGAACGTCTCTCTACCTCCGCCGTTTCCTGCGTGGGCGCCATGGAGAGCATTGCCTGAGCCTTCCTCGCCCTGCTGACGAAGGAAGCGCCGACCGCCAGCGCCGCCACCAGTATCACTCCTATGACGCACCACTTCCTGCGCCTCTTCAGAAATTCCTTCACCTTCACTAGAAATGCTTTCACCTTCATTGTCCTACCTCTGCTTCCGATTTTGTAGACTTTCGTACGATTAATAAATAATCCGATTCTGAATATAGCAGGAGACTGTGAAAATTCTGTGTTGAAAATCAAAAAAAATCATAAAAGGAGCAGGCAGGCGCTTTCTTCCAGATTCAGCTTCCCATCCTGACCCGGATTCCCGCGCGCTCCCTGAGTTCATGCTTTACCAGCAAGGGTTCTGTATGATACCGGCGTCTGGGCAGCGTTTTAGCCAACGCCCCCAGGCGCTCTTCCAGCCAGCTAAGCAGTTCCTCTTCATTCCTTTTTCTCAGGCGCAGCCGTTCGCCGATCTGATAGGAGGCTCCCCGTTCCAGATAAGGAAGCAGAAAACAGACCGGCTCATTCCTGCGATCCAACACATATTCCTGATCCTTTTTCAGATACAGTTCCAGCATACACAGATAATCCTCCGGAAGCTCTGCCAGTTCCTGAGGCAGCGCGCGTGTGCAGCTCCACAGTTCGCCCCCAGCCTTCAGGTCAGCCGCCGAAAACTCTCCGTAGCCCATTTCCCAGCAGGCTCCTAAGGACTGATTCTGCTTTTCCCACTCCCGTACAAGCGCTTTTACCCTATCATAGAATTTCCCGCTACACTTGCCGATCTCCTCCGGGCAAATCGCCGTCTCTCCCAGAACGCCTTCCGCCAAAGGCCTGTTCCCCGCGCTTTTGCCCCACTGGATTCTCACCTGGTTGTCCAGAAGGTATTGTAAAAATTCCCCGCTGCCCCGCATGGCGAAATCTAGTTTACATAATTTATCCCCAAGAAGATCATACAGCAGGAGCGAACCATTATCCCCTCTGCCTGCCAGCCTCCCATAGCCGATATCATCCAGTGTAAAGAAGCTCTTTTTTCCTCTTCGGTTGACATAACACATTTCCATATTCTCCACCGTCAGACGGCGCAGGCTCCCGCCGACGCAGCAGGCAATCCCCGCCGCCAGCAGAAGCAGCAGCCCGCCGTAAAAAATCCACCCGTTCTCCTCAGAGGAGGGATATTTCCAACCCATCACCGCGATAAAAAGCGCAAAAAGAATAATCAAAGCGCCTCCGGCTGATACGATCCAGTGCTCCTTCACCTGCAGCCAGACGGTATGGGGTTCTTCTTTTTCCTGCATTGTTTGTATTGCTTCCGGCATTTCCTGTTCTCCCGACTATTTGCACCCTGTTAACGCCCCGTCACGCCTGTAATCTCCTCATACGCCTTTATAATGGAAGGAAGGGGCACGCTGGCGGTTTCATTCTGCCAGGTTCCTCCGGCGACCATGCCAATCAAATGTCCATATCCGTCGAAAGCGCCTCCTCCGGACATTCCTTCTTTGGCAAATCCATAGCTATACAGCATCTCATTTTGGAAAAGGTCGATATATTTCCACAGCTCTCCCACCGTTCCCTCGTGAAATTCCATTTCCCCCACCTCTCGCCCCGCTCCAATGCAGAACATGGCGTCGCCCTGCTCCAGGTTTTCATAGACGGAGCCATCGACGCAGGCATAGCGCAGCTCCGCCAGCTCTTCATAGCTGAAATTGTCATTTCCCGCCGCCAAAAATCCCACGTCCAGATTCTGGGAAACCCCCAGTACCCTGGCATTGGCATAATATCCCTGGGAGAAATAAACGAAGCCGGTCTCCTCATTCCAATATTCCAATACGTGCGCATTGGTGGCTATCACCACGGCGTCAGAGGTAAGCTGCCAGATAATGCCGCTGCCATAAGCATTCCCCATATTCAGCCTTACCACACACTGTTTTGCATTTTCATATGCCTGCTGGGAATCCAGGGAATCCAGCACAGGACATTCCAGCAGTCCTAAGACCCGCAGACCCTCATAGATATCCTGCTCCCTGACCGACTGGATCAAATGCGGCGGCATACTCAGGCTGTCCTTAGCATATCCCTGCATGGGCGGCAGCAGCATACTGAACAGCATTATTAAAACGCCTGTTATTTTATATCTGTTTCGATTCATTTTCCTGTCCTTTGGCCTATATAGAAGAAAAGTGTAAAGTCTGTTGAAGGATCAAAGACCTTACACTTTTTATACTAAGCAGAACGATAAGCCGGGTTATGTCGTGAATGATCATCTATCTAGAATTACCGTTGCCGGTAATTTCAAGCGACCTACCTGAAAGCAGGCCGGGCCGACCTGTCGCTTTCCTTCTGGTCTTGCTTCGGATGGGGTTTACACAGCCCGTGCCGTTACCGGCACAGCGGTAGTCTCTTACACTGCCATTCCACCCTTACCTGACAGGCTCCGCTGACGCGGCTCCTGCCCAGAATGTCTGACATTCTTCCCCTGAGGGGATACGCCCCCAGGAGCGGCGGTTTCTTTTCTGTTGCACTGGCCTTGGAGTCGCCTCCACCGGACGTTATCCGGCATCCTGCCCTGTGAAGCCCGGACTTTCCTCACCTGCACCCTTTCGTCTGTGCAGCCGCGATCATTTATTCTACTTAGCGTTCCTTACTGCCGCGTTCCCAAATAAAATCCTCTCATTTGACCAACGCTGTGCTAGACGTCAAAACAGCTCCCTCCGACGAACTCCCTGCACAGGGAATTGCCGGGCAGTTCTTCGCTGCTGACCCCCAAAAAATACTCCAAAAATTTTAACAGCCTTTTGGCCTCATAATAGCCCTGATCTCCTTTGTGGATATGGAAGAGCAGGGGCTCCGCGTACTGCTTAATGACGGCAAGCTCATACAGCATCGCGGAATTAAACATCGCGTCCGCCTCTTCCTGATAGGGGAAAATATACCGCTCCTCCCCCCGCCTGACAGAATCCCACATGGCAATCGTCCGCTCCGCGGAGGTTCCTCTTGTCCTGGCGTCCCGGACGATACGGCGCAGCAGACGGTTATCCGTGGTAGGGATCCTGTTATGCTCGTCAATATTCAAGGCCGTCAGGGCGCTGATATAGATCTTATACTTGCTCTCGGCAGGAAGGGAATAAGACATCTTCTCGTTCAGTCCATGAATCCCCTCAATCACCAGAATATCCTCTTCCCCAAGGGTAGACGGCCTGGAAATATATTCCCTTCTGCCGGTCTTAAAGTTAAAGGTCGGCAGCCGGACGCTCCTGCCTGCCAGAAGCTCGCTCATATCCTGATTAAACTGCTCCACGTCCAGAGCCTCCAGACATTCATAATCCGGATTGCCCGCATCGTCAAGGGGCGTCTGGTCATGGTTGAGATAATAATTATCCAGGGCGATGGGGTGGGGCTTCAGGCCATAGGTGCGCAGTTGAATCGACAGCCGATGGGAAAAGGTCGTCTTCCCGGAGGAGGAGGGCCCCGCGATCATAACAAACTTCACGCCTTCGCGTCTGGCAATATCCCTGGCGATTTCGCTGATCCGCCTCTCCTGCTGAGCCTCCTGCACCAGAATCATATCCGAAATATTCCCCTGACAGATCTGGTCGTTTAAGTCGCCTACCGTATCGATTCCCATTTCCCTGCCCCAGTGATTGCTCGCCATCAGCGTATGGAACAGCTTCTTACGGGGTACAAATTCCGGCAGCTTCTCCGGCTCCTCCCGCTCAGGAAGCAGCAGGATCATCCCTTCCTCATAGGCGAACAAATCAAAATATTTGACATATCCCGTGCTCGGCATCATATAGCCGTAGAAATAATCATAATAATCGCCCAGGCAGTACACATTAATATTGGAGCTTCTGCGGTACCGAAACAGGGATACCTTATCCTTCATTCCCAGTTCCTCAAAAAGCGCCACCGCTTCATCTGCCGGATAGGATTTCTTGGTAACCAGCAAATCCATATCCACCAGCTCCCCCATACGGTCGCGGATTCGGTCGATGGTCTTATCATCCAGCTTCAGCCCATTCCTGAAGCTGCAATAATATCCCGCCCCGATGGTAAACTCCACTTTCACATTGGCAGCCGCTTCCATTCCCGCCACGTCCTTGACAGCCTTCAGCATCAGCATGATTGCGGAACGCACATAGGTCTTATGGCCAATCACGTTTTCATAAGTGATAAAGCCAAGCTCGCAGTCCCGATCCACGCGTTTCATCAATTCCCGTATCTTGCCATTGACCGTAACCAGCGCAATGGGGCTTGTAAAATGGTTCTGGTATTCTTCTGCTATAATCTCGTACTTAATGCCATCCTCGTATAACTTCTCTTTTCCGTCGATTGTAATAGTAACCACAGACCGCCCTCCTTCTTGTTTCTTCTTCCGTTATTTTGGTATATTCAGTCAGCCGCAGCGGCTTTCTCAATCGGTTTGGCCTTCCCCGGACGCCGCTATGGCAATGGCGCTCCGGCACGCAAGCAGCAGTCCCTCTACTTCCGCGAACCGCTCCTGTCTTTTCTTATCGGCCAGTCCCCGGAGACGCAGATTCTCAAGGATTTCCCCGTAGATTCGTTCTTCCCGCCTCAGGAATTTTAATAACGCTTGTGATTTATTTTTTAGCAAAAGCGGGCCATAACGAAGCGCAAGCGTATCCGGCATGGCAGGGGGGATCGCCTCCCTGACCGCGCGCATCACAGGATAAAACTTGCCGTCCTCTTCTATCATATTCTCTTCCGCGATCGAATATCCGCGCCGATAGAGAAAACGACGGAACGCTTCTACGTCCGACTGCGGCTGTAAAATCATTTCCCGGAAGGAATCGGCCTTGTCTCGTTCCTCGGACAAAATCCGCATCATCAGCTTTCCGCCCATTCCGGCGCAGATCAGCGTTTCCGCCTCCCCAATCTTATAGTTATGTAAACCATTCGATATTCTGGTCTCAATCCGGGAGACAAGGCCATGCTCCTCCACATGCCGCGCGGCGGCGCTTAACGGCCCCCGGCGCACATCCATCGCCAGAACCCTTGGACTGACGCCCTGCTCTACCAGATAGACCGACACAAAACCATGATCGCAGCCCACATCGCAGACCCGGCTGCCTGAGGATACCATATCCGCCACAGCCTGCAATCTTTTCGATAATACCAAAGGCTTCATCAGTCCAGATAATCCTTAAGCTTGCGGCTCCTGCTGGGATGGCGCAGCTTGCGCAGAGCCTTGGCCTCGATCTGACGGATACGCTCACGGGTTACGTTAAACTCCTTGCCCACCTCTTCCAGCGTCCTGGCACGCCCGTCGTCCAGGCCGAAGCGCAGCCGCAGCACCTTCTGCTCTCTCTCCGTCAAGGTACCAAGCACCTCTACCAACTGTTCCTTCAGCAGCGTAAAGGCTGCCGCGTCCGCCGGTACGGGCACGTTGTCGTCCTGGATAAAATCGCCCAGATGACTGTCTTCTTCCTCTCCGATAGGCGTTTCCAGGGACACCGGCTCCTGAGAGATTTTGAGAATCTCGCGAACACGCTCCACAGGCATATTCATCTGCTCGGCAATCTCCTCCGGCGTAGGTTCGCGGCCTAACTCCTGCAAAAGCTGCCTGCTCACACGAATCAGCTTATTAATCGTCTCCACCATATGCACCGGAATACGAATGGTTCTCGCCTGATCGGCGATGGCCCTGGTGATCGCCTGACGAATCCACCAGGTAGCATAGGTAGAAAATTTATAGCCCTTGCGGTAGTCAAACTTCTCCACCGCCTTAATCAAGCCCAGATTGCCCTCCTGGATCAGATCCAGAAATAACATCCCGCGCCCCACATAACGCTTGGCAATGCTGACCACCAGACGCAGATTGGCCTCCGCCAGGCGCTGCTTGGCCTCCAGATCGCCCATTTCCATTTTCTTGGCCAGCTCAATCTCTTCCTCTGCGCTCAACAGCGGCACCTTGCCGATTTCCTTTAAATACATTCTCACAGGATCTTCAATACTGATTCCGTCCGGCACGGATAAGTCAATGTTTTCAACGTCGACCTCTTCCTCATCGTCCAGCATGATCTCCTCGTCGTCCACATCATCCTCTTCCGTGATGCGAAGCACGTCCACGCCGTTCTGCTCTAATGTTTCCAATATCCGGTCAAACTGCTCCTCTTCCAGCGATAAATCATGAAAGAAATCGCTGATTTCCTGATATTCCAAAACATTCTTTTTCTTCTTCGCAACAGCCAGGAGTTCTTTTAACCGCTCCTCAAACTTTGCCTGTACATTTTCGTCCATTACTTGGTCCATCCTTCCTATGTTTCAAGTTCTATAGCCTGTCCGCATATGAAATCTTTTTGCGAATAGCCTGCCCTGATTACAGGGAAATATGCGTTTTCCCCAGTTCTTCCAGCGCTTTTTTTGCGGCGATCATCTGCTTTAAGGCGTCCATATCCGTTCCCATACGGGCCGAATAATACTCAAAGCTGTTCTTTTTCACCGCGTAAAGAATATCATGCAAAGCCTTCTCCCGCTCAGCCGGCGTGGTAATTTCGGCAAGCTTCGTATTAAAAATCTCCGCCACAGCCCGCTGCTCCTCCTCTTCCTCAAAGGCGCTGATAATGGCCGCCGGATTGAACTTCCCCTGTTCCAGATCCAGAAACAGCCTGTCCGCCACATTCCGGTACATTTCCTCCGTAAAATCCTCCGCGCTGATATAAGGCCTGAGCTTCTGGTATACCTCCGGTTCCTCCGTAATCCAGGTAAGCAGCAGCCGCTGGGATCTCTTCGCGTTTTCCTCCGGCGTATCACGGCGGGTCACGGTGGCCCTGGGTCTTGCCACCGGCTGCGCCAGACCGGTTCTGGCCGCATATCCGTTGACAAGCTTTCTGAGATTCTCGAAGCCGATATGGTATTTTTCCGCCACAGCCTCTATATAATTCTCCCGCTCCACCTCTTCCTCGAAGCCGCACAGCTTCCTGGCCACCTCTCTGTGAAACGCGGTCTTGGATTCAGGGTCTTCCATATGATAATTCTGTTCCAGAATCCTCAGTTCAAAGAAAAAGCTGTTCTCCGCCTGGTCAATCCGCTCCTGAAAGGCTTCCGCCCCCAGATTTTGGATAAATTCGTCCGGGTCCTTGTAAGGCCGCATGGTAATCACCTTACCTCTTAAGCCCGCCCCCTTTAAAATGCCAATGGCGCGCAGCGCCGCGTTAACGCCTGCCCCGTCACTGTCATAAGCAAGCAGCACTTCCTCCGTATATCTGCGCAGCAGCCCGGCCTGTCCCTCCGTAAAGGCGGTGCCAAGGGAGGCTACAGCCTGTGTAAAGCCCGCCTGATGCATGGCGATCACGTCCATATAGCCCTCGCATAAAATAATATTGCCCTTCCGCGCGGTTCTGGCGAAATTAAGCCCATACAGATTACGGCTTTTATCAAATATCATGGTTTCCGGCGAATTGAGATACTTGGGCTTGGCGTCTCCCATCACCCGGCCGCCGAATCCGATTACCCGGTGGTTGCCGTCCTGTATGGGAAACATCACCCGGTTCCAGAATTTATCGTGCAGCCCTCTCTTCTCGTCAAACCCGGTTAACCCGGATTCCTTGATCAAGTCGTCGGCATAGCCCTTAGACCTTATATAAGCGGTCAAATCAGAGCCTGCGCCGTCCGCGAAGCCCAGGCCAAATTTCTTCATGGTCTCCTCCGACAGCCCCCTGCCGGCCAGATACCGGTACCCAGCCTGTCCCTTGGGGGAACGCAGCATATAATAAAAATATCTGGCGGCCTCTTTATTGATTTCCAGAAGCTTTCCGCGCCTGTTCTCTTTTCTGCGGGCTTCTCCGGAGGTTTCCGGCTCCGGCAGCCTGATACCGGCGCGATCCGCCAGCATTTTGACCGCTTCCTGAAAGCCGATATTTTCATATTCCATCAAAAAAGTAATCACATTGCCTCCCGCACCGCAGCCGAAGCAGTAATACATCTGCTTGACCCCCGATACGGAAAAGGAGGGCGATTTCTCATTATGAAAGGGGCATAACCCAAAATGATTGCTTCCCTTCTTCTGAAGCCGGACGTACCCTGAAATCACATCTACTATATCATTTTTCATTCTGACTTCTTCAATCAGCTCATCCGGATAATACATTGATCTATTCTTCCTTCTATCCGTGCCACGTCTTGGGAATATAAGTTTCCTGGTACTGGGCGATGGCAAAACGGTCTGTCATGGAACTGATATAATCGCATACAATCTTTTCCAGCGGTTCTCCCGCATCCAGCAGCTTCGTAAGGAACCCCGGCAGCTTCTCCGTATGATCCATATAATATTCATACAGAGTCACCACCAGCCCTTCCGCTTTCCCTTCCTCACTCTTGGCCAGCGGATTCCTGTACACATTCTGAAACATGAACCTCCGCATATCCTGCATCGCCTCCGCCACCTCCGGCGACATACAGATATCGTTCTTATCCCTGCTGTTGATCACGATATTATGGATAAAGAAATCCAGCCGCTGTCCGCAGCTATAACCGATGACCGAGCAAATTTCCTCAGGCACATCTGTCTCCTTTAAAATCCCCGCCCGGACGGCGTCGTCCATATCATGGTGAATATAAGCGATTTTATCCGCCAGACGGACAATTTTACCTTCTAATGTGGCAGGCATACCGGTAGTCTGATGGTTCAGAATCCCGTCTCTTACCTCATGGGTCAGATTAATGCCCTGCCCGTCCTTTTCCAGCAGATCTACGGTTCTCACGCTCTGTTCATTATGACGAAAGCCATAGGGGCAAACCCTGTCGAGAGCCCGCTCCCCGGCATGTCCAAAGGGCGTATGCCCCAGATCATGCCCCAGCGCAATGGCTTCCACCAAATCCTCATTTAACTGTAACGCCTTAGCAATCGTTCTTGCAGTCTGGCTGACCTCCAGAGTATGGGTCAGGCGGGTTCGGTAATGATCCCCCTCCGGCGTCAAAAATACCTGCGTCTTATCCTTAAGCCTGCGAAAAGATTTACTATGTAAAATCCTGTCGCGGTCTCTCTGGAATACCGGACGGATATCGCACTGTTCTTCCTCCTTAAGCCTTCCTTTAGAATTCATACTGAGCATCGCATAGGGGCTGAGATATTCCTTCTCCCACTGCTCCAAACTCTCTCGTATATTCATAGCCATGCCTTTCTTTGCGGAAAAAACAACCGCTCTAATTCTATTATTCGCTCTCGATGGCTAAAATCCTTTTTCTTTTTCAAAATTTCCCCGATCTTTTCTCCGTACAGAGGGGGATTGGCAGCCTTTAACGACAGATATCATAGATAAATTCCGCATTTCGATCCATCGCCTCATAGGCGGTTTTAAAGGGCGACATCTGGAATACATGCCACATTCCCCGAAAAATATCCAGCTTCACGGACACATTTTCCTTCAGAAGCTTCTTATAAAGCCTCACCGAATCATCCAGCAGAATCTCATTGCCTCCCACCTGAAGATAGACCGGAGGAAAGCCCTTATACTGGCCAAACAGCGGCGAAATAAACGGGTCTGTCAGTTCCTTCCCCGGCGCGTAATTGCGAATCATCTCCTCCAGATAAGAAGCGTTCAGCACCGGGTCGATTTCCGCTCTGGTAAGATGGGATTTGCCCGATGAGGTCAAATCCGTCCAGGGAGACATCAGCACCAGTCCCCTGGGCAAAAGACGTCCCTCCTCCTTGAGCTTCAGGGTCAGCGCAAGCGCCAGATTACCGCCCGCGGAATCCCCCGCCACAATAATATCCCTCGCCCCGTAGCCTAAAAGCATCAAATCATTCCACACCTGCATGGCGTCCTCTGTCGCCGCGGGATAAGGGTGCTCCGGCGCAAGCCTGTAATCAAAGCTCAATACGTCCATGGAGGTGGACGCCGCCAGCTTACCTGTCAGCGTTCTCGCATACAGGCTGCTTCCCGTAGAATATCCGCCGCCATGGCAATACAGGATTACATATTTTTTCATATGGGCTCGGTTTACATAAGTCCATTCCCCATGAATCCGCCTGCCGCCTTCCGGCGTCAGTCCGCTCCCCGACGCCGCCGGAAGCTCCACCTCCTCCACAATCACATCTCTGCCTGTGCCTAAGAGCGCTCCGAAATGATCCTGGGACTGCCTGTGCTTCTCAATATCCGTATTCTCTACGATGCCGTGAACCCTTTTAATCAGATTCATCAAATTGGTATTCGTCCGGTCTGCTTTTGCCATCAAACTCTCCTTTGCCGCCAGGCAATTCCCTGTCATATCCTATACTGCCTATCGATTTTTATATTTTACCATAAACCTGCAAAACTGTGGTATAATAATGAGCGAAAATGGAAAATTCACGGGAGAGCTTGGAACAGTCCATGGCAAAACAACATTCCTCAAAACCAAAAACGAAATCATCCGCTAAGGGCAAAAAGGACGTCTGGTACAAGCTGGATCTGTCCGCCATTGTCTACCCCACCTTGCAGAGACGCGACTTTTCCTCTGTTTACCGCCTGTCCGTAGCGCTGACGGAAGCAATCGATCCCGCCCTGCTGCAGCAGGCGCTGGATCAGACCCTTCCCCGCTTTCCCACCTATAAGGTGGCAATCCGTAAGGGTGTATTCTGGCGTTATCTGGAACCCAATAACCGACCCGGCCCTTATGTAAAAGAGGATATTAAAAATCCCTGTATGCCTATGGACTTCAAGAGTAACAATCGTTATCTTATCAGGGTATATTATTATCAAAACCGAATTTCCTTAGAAGCCCATCACTGTCTGGGAGACGGCACCGGCGGTATGTGCCTGCTGCAGACCCTGACCGCCGCTTATCTGGGATTAAAGGGACATGCTGTCGCTCCCTCCGGCTTCGTACTGGATCTTCACAGCCAACCCGATCCCGAAGAACTGGAGGACGCCTATATGCGCTACGCCAACGCCCAGGTGCGGCCGCCCCGTCCGGCGGAAAAGACCTACCGCATACGCGGCACCAAGGAGCCCTTCTATACCCTCAATATCATAGACGGCGTTATGTCCGTCCGCGAAGTCATGGCAGTCGCCAAAGGATACGGCGTCAGCATCACCGAATACCTCAACGCGGCGCTTCTGTACGCCCTGCTGCAAAAGCAGTCCCGGGAATTTCACTGGAAGCTGCGCCCGGTACGGATCGCTATGCCGGTCAATCTGCGCCGTTTCTTCCCCTCCAAAACGCTGCGCAATTTCATCACCATGATCTATCCCTCCATAGACCCCCGTCTTGGAGAATATACCTTTGAAGAAATTGTGACGCAGGTTCATCATTACATGCGTTATTACATTAACGAAAAATTTCTCCGCGGCGATATCACCACCAACGCCGCCACGCAGCGCAACCCTTTGGTTCGCGTCGTACCACTGTTTATCAAGGATCTGGTGGTTCGAGCCTTTTATTCCAGAGTACAGGATAAAAATTCCTCCGCGGGACTTACCAACATGGGAGCCCTTTGGGTACCGGAGGACATGAAGCCCTTCCTGGAACGCTTCGATATCTATATGGGACAGCCCTTTTCTTCCCGCACCAACTGCGCGGTCATCAGCTTCGAAGACATCTTGACTGTCAACTTTGCCAGCAGTATCGTGGAAGCCGATGTGGAACGCTTCTTTTTCCGCAAGCTGGTACAGGACGGTATTCATGTCAGAATCGAAAGCAACCGCGATTACGAAAGCCTTTAACCTCTTCAACCAACCTATGGAAAGAAAGGAGTCCGTTATGTCTTACTGTGTCAACTGCGGCGTCGAACTGGAACCCACTTTACAGGTCTGTCCGTTATGCAATACACCTGTTATGAATTCCAACGAAAGGAATCAGGAAATACCGCCCTCCCCTTATCCTGCCCACAAAGGGCAGGTGGAAAGCGTCAAGCGCAGGGATTTAGGGATTCTGCTCTCCGTGGTGCTGACTGCCACCAGCGCAACCTGTCTCCTGTTAAATCTGCTGGTCTTTGAGAGTTCCCTATGGTCTCTGCTGGTAATCGGTATTTGTATCTGCCTGTTCGTTTTTACCTTTCCGGCTGTGTTTTACAGCAAGACCCCCCTTTTCGTTTCCCTGCTGGCAGACGGAGCGGCGGTGGCGGTCTATCTGTTTTTAATCAGCCGCCTGACAGCCTCTGACACATGGTTCTGGCAGCTCGGGCTTCCCATTGCCGTCCTCCTGACCGCTATGATGGAGCTTTATACACTGTTCGCTAAGATTTTACCCTTTACCATTCTGTCCGGCGCTCTCTATCTATTCGTAGAAATTCCGGTGTTCTGCCTGTCCCTGGAGCTGCTCATCAGACATCTTTTGAGCCAGCCCTACGCAGTCACATGGTCCGCGGTGGTATTGACCGTATGCGTAATCATTGATATTGCCCTGATCACGATTCTCGCCAAAAAACGCCTGCGCAACGAAGTGCGCAGACGCCTGCATTTTTAAAGCCCTTTCCTATTCCTCCTGTCCTGCATCTATCAGATCCTGCGGCAGACACCATTCCAGCATCTCATCATATACCGCATAAGAGGTCTTGAGGACTTTGCCCTCTACCGTAAGATAGATGCCGTCAGCCTCATAGTTCTCTAAAAAAGTATCGGTAATGGACGCGATAATAATACTCTCCGCCTCCCTGGTCATGGTGCGAAGATACCCATTGACCGCCTCTGATAAATCCAGATATAAGAGCTTCCCCTCTTCTGTTTCCTCTTCCTCCAGGGAAAGCGCCTTGGTATCTATGGATACGATATTATGTCTGGCAAGCGCCGATACAATCACGTCCGCAGTGATTTTCTCCACTTCCAGAGTCTCCGAATCAAGGCTGTCGAAGGTTCCGTTGCTATAATACAGAACCATCTCCACCGGTTCTGTATCCGTCCCCGCAGAATCAGAAGCGGTATCCTCCGCCCCTGACGCGCCTTCCGTCTCCTCCTGAACGCCGGAAATCTCCTCTCCGGCATTGGGAATCTGAATCACATCTTCCTTATCTTCACTTAACAAATATTCTAAACCGTCCACCAGCATCTCGCCGGAGGACATTTCCGGCACTCCGCTCTCCTCCGCCGTCACGGTCTCCACGGTATCGCCGCAGGCGGCAAGCACAAGCATTAACGCCACAGCCGCCGCTGTTATCCCTATTTTCTTTTTCATAATAGCCATCCATCCCCAAGCGATTGGCTGCGAAACCTATCTGCCTTGCGCGACCAGGCGCTGCGGCGCTTTTCACAACCGTTCTGAATTGGGTTATATTCTAACATACTCTTTCCCAAAAAGCAAACGCCCAAAAGGGATATTAAGAAAACAAAAAGAGATAACCTCTCGATTATCTCTTTCATGCAGAAGAAGGGACTTGAACCCTCATGGTGTTGCCACCACACGGACCTGAACCGTGCGCGTCTGCCAATTCCGCCACTTCTGCGAACAACTGATATTGTATCTTCTTTTGATTCGTATGTCAAGCCCATTTTTTAACTTTTATTTTTAATAAATTTCATTTTCGGATACCCTTTATTTTCAAGCTCCTTTTATCTTCTTATCCATATGCAAAATATGGTTGACCAGCCATTCCGTCAAAAACTCCATAAGCCCTTCCAGCGTCTGCTGCTGATGATCGTCCGCCTCTTCCAGATCCAATTCCTCCAGACGGCTGATAAATGCGCTGTGAGCCCGTTTCTGGGCTTCCAGCCCGGAGTATCCGATTTGCTCCATGTATTTCTCCTCGTCCTGAAAATGATATTGCGTATAATTCTTAAGTTCTTCCAGCAGGCGCACAATCTCATCATATTTATCATGAACATAATCGTTCATAATCACATGATTGACGTCGTCGATAATCCGGAAAAGCTCTTTGTGCTCCTCATCTACAAAATCAATCCCTGTATAATACTCTTCCGGCAGGACAAATTTGCGATCCCGCCCCCAATTCTCTACAGGTTCCATCTTGCCAATCATAATATCGCTTCCAAGAATATGACGGTACAACCACGTAACGAGATATTTTAACAGTTCATCCAGCACCTCCTGCTGCTCCCGAAAATCCACAATCGCATCCAGCTCGTTGATTTTGGCTGTAAATTCCCTGTGCTGCCGTTTCTGAACCGGCAATTCCGGATGGTGAATCTCTTCCATATATTTTTCTTCATGCTGAAAATGATATTGCGTATATTCCTTCAGCTCCTTTAGAATCTGTACAAGATCATCATATTTATCCTCTTTCCATTCATTCCCCAGCAGGCTCATGGCCTCATTAATAATACGAAACAACTCTCTGTGCTCATTATCCAACTGCTTTACGCCGATCAGGCAGTCATCTGTAAACTGATACATATTCCTCACTCCTTATTTCATGCCTTTGCTATTGATTTAAAAGATTATACAATCAAATCGCAGCCATGTAAAGTAGATAAATTGTTACAATTTATACAGGATTTTATCAGAAAAACTATTGACTTTTCTTCTCCAAAACAGTATTATATTACTTGCGTTGTGAAACGTAAGCGGAAGTGTCGGAATTGGCAGACGAGCAAGACTAAGGATCTTGTGGCCGCAAGGTCGTGTGGGTTCAAGTCCCATCTTCCGCAGCAGCGAAAAATTGGGAGGCCTTATTGGTAAGGCTTCCCAATTTTTAATTCCGAACGCGCCTGCATGGTATAATACCTCTACTTGCGTCCCTCCGTACCCATAAAGGTGGGATCGCTCTGATATTCCTGAAATTTCCGCTCGATTTCCTCCGCCGGAAGCACACAATGATAAATCTCCAGCCCGGCAAGCCTGCCCCGGTAAGATTCCTGATACTCGTCTCCGCCCAGACAGATCTGGTTCGCCACTTTCAGATTAGGCGCATGATCTCTGCTGCTGTTTAACAGTCCGTTGAAATACAGCTTAGCCACCCCGGTAATCACGTCATAGGAAATGCAGATATACGCCCATTGGCCGGGCACGGCGCCGCGGCACCAGACGTCAAACCACTCGTTAGGCTCTCTGTCGTCCTTCATGCGGAATACGCAGCTTCCTCTTCCATCGGAAGGAACCAGGCTCATAAAGCCGTCCAGATAGGTGATGTAGATAATACTGGTCCATGCCTGCACGGCGTCTGTGTTGACCCAGAGGCATATGGTATAGCTTTCGCTGTACATAACCGACTTTGGCAGTCTGACGAGATTTTCTTTGACCCTGCCCCCCGGCAGATGCAGCGCGGCCTGTTTCTGCACCACGCCCACGTCGTAGCAGAGCCCTTCGCCGGAATAAACGCCCTGGTTTCTTCCCTCTTCATCTGCCAGGCTCTCCCGGAAAGCATATACGGTGGGCTTCGTGTTTCCCACAAAGAAATAACGGTTTCGATAATTTCTGCAAAACTCCTCCGAAGTCTGGGGCGCCCCGTAAAAGTCGCCCGTCCCGAGCTGCGCGCCGTAATTGGCCAGCATCTCCGCCTGAGAAGAATTTTCGATTCCCTGCGCCACGATCATAAAGCGCAGATCCCTGCCCATACTGATCACGTTGCGCAGAATGTTTACCTTTTTCCACTCGCTTGCAACCTCATGGGGAAGCAACGTCTGATCCAGCTTTAAAATATCCGCCGGAATATTCTGCAATACCATAAACGAGGAAGCGGAGCCGAAATTCTGAATGGTAATCTCAAAACCGATTTCCGTCAAAAGTTCAATCGCATACCCCATCTTCTCATTTCTGCCAAGAAAGGCTTTTTCATCAATACAAAGCTTAATTTCCCCCGGCGATATCTGATAGGTTTGCAGACAATTCCTCAGGTAATTCACACCGTTAATCTGTAAAATATAGAGGCCGGAAATACGGACATAGATCTCCATATGTTCAAATACGGTTCCCTTCCACTGCCGCTTCCATTTGCATACCTGTTCAAAGGTAATCTCGTCCAGTATGGTGATCACGCCATACTGTTCGAACACGGGCAGGAATTTCTCTTCCGGCAGGATACCCAGACCGGGGAAATGCCAGCGCGTCACCACCTCCGCCGCATATACGTCGGAATTTTGCATATAGATAACAGGGCGCAGCAGCATTTCAATCTCATTTCCGTTCAAAGCGGTAAGCGCCCTGTCCTTCATGGCCTTCTGTTCAATCAACTGTTCTTTAATATCATCATAGTTCGTATAGCTGCCCTTGCCATTCTTCTTCACATGGTACATGGCCTCATCGCACTGTTCCAGAATCACGGCAATTCCTATGGATACCGGCTGATCCACAGTCAGGCCGATACTGAAAGACAACAGGGCGCTCAGGCTCTCGTCAAACTCTTCCTTGATGATTCCCTGAAGCTCCTGGAGCTGCCATTCCAGTTCCGCCACCTCCAGCGCGGCGCAGCAGACCACGACAAACTCGTCTCCGCCCATGCGTACCACGAGCTGCCGGGGAAATTGTTCCCGTAAAATCCGGCTGACAAATTCCAACAGTTCATCGCCTCTGGAATGTCCATAGATATCGTTGACCAGCTTGAAATTATCAATATCCAGATAGATACAATGCACCTTTGTATTCTCAGGTATCGATTTCCACACCTCATAGAGCCCCCTTCTATTAATGAGGCTCGTAAGGTAATCGATATTTTTTTCACTGATATGCTCTTGTACTAAATCAGAAAAGCTTTCATTCATATATTTATACCTGTGGAACACTTTTTGGATTGCGCGTAAAACCTGAACTGACAGGGGAACGCACAAAACCCTCTGTCATCTAAAAAAAGGCTGCCGCTCTTATCTGCCGAAGCAGTAATTGCAGCAGCCTATGGCAATGGAGTGTATGCCCTAATTCATTAACCCTTAACCGCTCCAGCCGTCATACCGTCTATAAAGTATCTCTGGAAGCAGAGGAATACAACAAACACCGGGATAATGCCGAACATGGAACCGGCAATCAAAACATCGTAATTATTACCGTAAGGCGTCAGCAGAGTATTCAAGCCAATAGGAAGCGTAAATTTCTCCGCGCTTCTGTACACTAACATGGGCCACAATACGTTATTCCAGGCGCCCATGGCACAGAGGATAGACATTGCCGCAAACGCCGGCTTCGTAATCGGCATCATAATCTTAAAGCAGATACCGTACTCGGTAGCGCCATCGATACGTCCTGCATCCAGCAATTCCTTAGGCAGACCCGTCATATACTGTCTGAAAAAGAAAATCGTGGACGCGCCGCAGATACCCGGCAGCACAACGCCCGCCGTCGTATCGATCAGATTCAGGGAGATCATCTCTTTGTAAAGAGGAAGAATCAGAATCTCAAAGGGCACCATCATGGTTGCAATTACAAGGAAGAACAGAAAATTCTTCAGCTTATAGTTATACATGGATAATCCGTAAGCGACGATGTAGCAGACAATCAGCGTCAGAACCACCGATACAAAGGTAAGGATCAGGCTGTTCTTAAACCACATAAAATATTTCTGGGAATCTGCGTTGCCGCCAAACAGGTATGTATAATTCGCCAGCGTCATGGTACTAAAATCCAGATCTATGCTCAAGCCCTTCCGAATCAGCTCGGTACCGGGCCTGAAGGAAGCGATCAGCCCCGCAAACAGCGGAAAGACTATAATCAGGGATAAGATCGCGAACCAGCCGGTAGCCAGAACAGTCAGGACATTTCTCTTGGCTCTCATGCCGCCTTCTACTTTATCATTTACAGAGGATCTCTTTGCCATATCAGTCTTCCTCCTTCTTAAATGTTCCGTTCAGGACTAACTGAACTATATTAATAGCTAATGCGATTACAAGCAGTACAATACCTACCGCGCTGCCATAACCCAACTGGTTCTTGGCAATACCGCGCTTATACAGATATCCTACGATGGTCAGACCGATATTGTTCGGCGAATCGGGGCCTGCCCATAACATATAGGATTCCATAAACATTGCCAGTCCGGCATATACGCTGATTGTAAGCACATAGATTGTAGTCGGTTTTAATAATGGGATTGTAACATACCGAAACTTCTGCCATGCGGAAGCGCCGTCAATATCGGCGGATTCATACAGGGAAGTATCGATAGCTTTCAAACCGGAAATAAAGTAAAGCATATTAACGCCGGTCCACCTCCAGCAGCAGACAATCAATAACGCCGCAAGACCGGTCGCTTTCATCTTAAGCCACTTAAAGGTACCCAGGCCTAACGCTGAGGTAATCAGGTTCATCTGTCCCGTGGAATACTCGGAAAACATCAGACGGAACAGGGTACCGGAAATTACTACAGAGGTCAAAGCGGGAAGATACAGGCAGGCTTTCCAGAAGCCCTTCGCCTTAACCAGCCTGGAATCCATCAGCACCGCGAACAACATGGGGAACGGAATCAATAATACCAGCGTCAGAATCATATATTCAAAGCTGTTCAGTATGGCGGTATGGAACACCGTATCCTTCGTCAGCTTTATAAAATTGTCGAGTCCTACCCACTCTGTCCCGGTAGCCGTAATGTTCTGAAAGCTCATGACTATCGTGCTGCAGAGAGGATAAATCCAGAAAAATGCAAAGCTCAAAATAAAGGGGAGTACAAACACATAAGGCGCTGCCTTCTGTGAATAGAAAAACTTCTTAAATTTGCTCATACACACACTCCTTACCCAAAACACATATGTTTTATGATGCCTTTTGAAAAAGATAGAGGGGATTGCGTACAATCCCCTCTATTAAATTGCTTTATAAATTACTGCTCTAAGTCTACTACATCCTGAGCTGCCTGTAATGCCTCATCTACATCCATACCGTTCTCAAGGATATCGTTCAGCGTTACGTTACACATCTGCTCGTTAATGGTCGGGCTGATTGCTACGGTGTAAATCGTGCCGATATCATCTTTGATTTCATACAGTACATCATAAGGATAATTGATGAAGAACTGGTTGTACTGGTTGCTGTCGTCATGAGCGAACGCGTCGTCATTCCAAAGCGCGGTGTTACATACGTCGAATCCAAGGTTATCCCAGATTAACTGCTCGCCCTCTTCAGACATCTTAGCCCAGCAAAGGAACTCTGCTGCCAGCTCCTGATTAGCAGACTGCTGTGTTACAACCGTACCTGTACCGCCTACACCAACGGAACAGATCTGGCCTTCCTCGAATACAGGACATTTTGCAATATACCAGTTGCCGGATTCCTCAGGCATATAGTTGGTGAAACGGCTCATATACCACATAGCCTTCGGGAAGGATACGATGTTGTGATCCAGAATATTCTGGAAGCCAGCTTCCAAGTCAACGTGTCCGTCAGGAGAAACCTCTGCAAGGCCGGTGTTCAGCCAATCCTGCTCCATGGTCAGCATGGTCTTAACGGAATCAAGCTGTACGTTAGCAGTACCGTCGAAGCCGCCTGTCCAGTCCTCGCCGTACTCAGCCATTGCGATCCACTGCCAGTCAACGCCGCCCGTATCAACAGACGTCCAGTATTTGCCTTCTGTTGCGATAGCGTCTACATATTCCTGGCCAAGCGCTGCATAATCATCCCATGTTACAACGGAATCAATCTTGGCGATTACTTCATCCTGCGTAAGTCCCATAGCCTCGGACATTGCAGCTACATTGTAGTACATAACGAACGCGCCTACATGATAAGGAGCGCCGTAGTAATGTCCGTCAGATCCGGCATATACATCCATACGGGCCTGAACCATTGTATCCATGTAAGGAGCCGCATAATCATCTAACGGAACCAGCCAGGTGTCAAGTCCTGCTACTACGTTAGGATACTGGCCGATCTCAACGTCGCAGATATCCGGAGCGCCTGTACCTGCTGTCAAAGATGTTAACAGCTTGGTGTGCATATCAGAATAAGGATATGTAGTACATGTGATCTCGATGGTTCTGTCAGGATTCTGCTCGTTCCACAGCTCCACCATGTTGCCGTAATGCTGTCCGTGCAGCTCTACGAATGTCCACATCTCTAAGTGTGTACCATTGGGATCGCCAAAGGTAGAAGTAGGAATCTCTTCCTCTTCTGCTGCGGCTTCATCTGTGCTCTCTTCCGCTGCAGCGTCGTCTGTTGCCGCATCGTCTGTTGTCTCTGCTGCCGCATCGCCTGTAGAAGAGCTGTCGGAGCTGCCGCAGCCTGCAAGTACAGAAGAAACCATAGCAACACTTAACAAAGTAGCCAATACTTTCTTTTTCATTACTTTTCCTCCTTTTATCAATGAAAAAAATGATTGCCAGATCCCCGACCCGCGTCGTTTAAATATTAAACTAATTTAGCTAAATATATAAAACGAATACTTTTTGCACAAAAAATGTGATCATTTTATTTCCGTTACCACCAACAGATTGAGCAACTTGCACATTTTTTTTTTTTTTGTCGGTTCTCTTATGTTCATATTGTACAATAGCTATTGCATTACGTCAATACCCATTTGAATTATTTTAGATTTTTTTGAAATATTTAGAGATTTATAAAAATTCTGCCGTCCATTTGCCATAAGGACAGCCGTTCTTTTTCATCGCCGCCCGCAGCTCCACATAACAGCCGCACGCCCGGCACATACCGTCCGCCAGAAGGTCGCAGTCCTTACAAAACAGGAGCCGCTTTTCATAAAGCGGCTCCTCAACCTTCAGGTCTTCCTCCAGATTGGCAATATAGGTATGCAGATTCTCAAAATAAGCTGCCTGATCCATATCTTTCGTCAGGCATTTACGGCATATTCTCTGTTCTTCCATACTAATCCCCATTTCTGAGCAACTTGTTGCGAAGCGGCGAAGAGAAATCCGCGAAGGCGGTTTCTCTTCTGCCATCAGGGCCATTTGTTTTCGCCCAGAAACAAATAGCCGTATGAAAAATCAGCACATCAGTGTGATTTTTCATACTAA
>JAJQIK010000057.1 GCA_021199255.1 Clostridiales bacterium
GCGCTGCTGCTGCTGCTGCAGTTCTTTCTGGAGATGGATACGAAGCTGGGATATCTGCTGACGGCGGCAGCGGCGGCCTTCGCCATAACCGCAATTTATGTGAAGCACATGGACGCCAAACGGGAGCTGCGCCGGGTGGAAAATGGAATTAACAAAATTATCCTTTTGCAGAACAAGGTGAAAATCCGCTATGTCAACAACACCAACCTGTTGGATTATTATTATTTGAAATATGGCGTGTCCAGCGCCAAGGAGCTGGACGATATGTGGCACAACTATCTGCTGGAGAAGGATGAGCGGGAGAAATACCAGAAGGCCGAGCTGGATCTGGACTACAGCCAGCAGGAGCTTTTGCAGATCTTAAAGCGTTATCAGATTAAAGACCCGGCGGTCTGGCTGCATCAGACCGAGGCGATCCTGGATCACAAGGAGATGGTGGAAATCCGGCATAACCTTATTATCCGCAGACAGTCTCTGAGAAGGCGAATGGACTATAATAAGGATATGGTGGCAGGCGCTTCCCAGAAGGAGATCAAGGAGCTGGTGGAGAAATATCCTCAGTACGCCAAGGAGGTCATGGCTACGGTGGATGAGTATGAGAAGAAATTTCAGGAATAGCAAAGAGAGACAGAGGGCTTTCGGCGGTGGCGGACGATGAATGGAAATCAGCGGTATGGCATCGGAGGGAAAGGCTTCGGAATGGAGAAAGACTGACAATGAACACGGAAAAACAAATGTATCCCCAATCAGAACCGGATTTCGAACAGGCTGATAAGCCGGGAGAGGAGTGCGGCGTCTTCGGCATCTACGATTTTGACGGTAATGATGTGGCGTCCACGATTTATTACGGGCTCTTTGCCCTGCAGCACAGGGGACAGGAGAGCTGCGGTATCGCGGTCAGCGATACCAACGGCCCCAAGGGTAAGGTGCTGAGCGCTAAGGAAATGGGGCTTCTCAATGAGAATTTCACACCGGATATGCTGGAGAAGCTCAAGGGCGATATCGGCGTAGGGCATGTGAGGTACTCTACCGCCGGCAGCAGTACCAGAGAAAACGCCCAGCCTCTTGTTTTAAATTATGTAAAAGGCACATTGGGGCTGGCTCACAACGGCAATCTGATCAATACGCCGGAGCTTAGGCGGGAGCTGGAGTATTCCGGCGCTATTTTCCAAACCACAATCGATTCAGAGGTAATCGCATATCATATTGCGAGGGAGCGGCTGAACAGCAAGACGGTTGAGGAAGCCGTAGGGCGCGCCATGAAGAAGATTAAAGGAGCCTATTCCCTGATCGTCATGTCGCCCCGGAAGCTGATTGGCGCCAGAGATCCCTATGGCTTCAGGCCGCTTTGTATCGGCAAAAGGGATAACGCCTATATTATCGCCTCTGAGACCTGCGCGCTGGATACCATTGGCGCCGTCTACGTGCGGGATGTGGAGCCGGGGGAGATTGTGACGATTTCTCCGGACAAGGGAATCGAGTCGGATCGCAGTATGTGTCTGCCTAAGGAACAGCACGGCAGATGTATTTTCGAATATATTTATTTCGCAAGGCCGGACAGCCGTATCGATGAGATCAGCGTTTATGAATCCAGAATCAAGGCGGGGCGGTTTTTGGCCAAGGATTCCCCGGTGGAGGCCGATCTGGTGGTAGGCGTGCCTGAGTCCGGCAACTGTGCGGCGCTGGGGTATTCCATGGAGTCGGGAATCCCTTACGGCCAGGCGTTTGTTAAGAATACCTACGTGGGGAGGACTTTTATCAAGCCCAAACAAAAAAGCCGTGAAAACAGCGTGCGGGTGAAATTAAACGCCATCAGGGAAGCGGTAAACGGAAAACGCATTATTATGATAGACGATTCCATTGTGCGGGGTACTACCTCAGACCGTATTGTCAGAATGTTGCGGGAGGCGGGAGCCAAAGAAGTGCATATGCGGGTCAGCTCCCCGCCGTTTCTGTATCCCTGTTATTTCGGTACGGACGTGCCGGCGCGGGAACAACTGATCGCCTATAATCGTTCGGTGGAGGAAATCTGCCGGATTATCGGCGCGGATTCTCTGGGATATTTGAAAATAGAACGGCTGCCGGAGCTGGTAAACGGCTTGAACATCTGCCAGGGCTGCTTTACCGGCCGGTATCCGATGGAACCGCCGGTGGAGGATATCCGCGGGGAATATGAGAGATAGAGAGTGAAAACCATAGGAGGATAAATCAATGAGTACAGACAGATACGTAAGCCCTTTATCAGAGCGTTACGCCAGCAGGGAAATGCAGTATATCTTTTCGCCGGATATGAAATTCAGGACATGGAGAAAGCTGTGGATCGCCCTTGCCGAGACTGAGATGGAGCTTGGGCTGAGCCAGAACGGCAAGCCGGTGATTACCCAGGAGCAGATCGACGAGTTAAAGGCGCATGCGGAGGATATTAATTACGATGTGGCCAAAGCCCGTGAGAAGGAGGTCCGCCATGATGTGATGAGCCATGTCTATGCCTATGGACAACAGTGCCCCAAGGCGGCGGGCATCATTCATCTGGGAGCCACCTCCTGTTATGTGGGCGACAACACGGATATTATTGTGATGACGGAGGCTCTTAAGCTGGTGAAGAAGAAGCTGGTCAACGTCATCGCCGAGATTGCCGGGTTTGCAGATACCTATAAAGAGCTTCCTACGCTGGCGTTTACCCATTTCCAGCCGGCGCAGCCTACCACGGTGGGAAAGAGGGCGACGCTCTGGGCGCAGGAATTTTGTATGGATTTAGAGGATTTGGATTATGTGCTCTCGACGATGAAGCTGCTTGGCTCCAAGGGAACCACGGGAACGCAGGCGTCCTTTCTGGAATTGTTCGACGGCGATCAGGAGACGATCGATAAGATTGACCCAATGATTGCCCAAAAGATGGGCTTTGAGAAATGTTATCCGGTATCGGGGCAGACCTATTCCCGCAAGGTGGACACCAGAGTCTGCAATATTCTGGCGGGTATCGCGGCGTCCGCCCATAAGATGTCCAATGACATCAGGCTGCTGCAGCATTTGAAAGAGGTGGAAGAGCCTTTTGAGAAGAACCAGATCGGTTCCTCCGCCATGGCATATAAGAGAAATCCCATGAGGAGCGAGCGGATTGCCTCGCTGTCCCGCTTTGTCCTGGTGGACGCCCTGAATCCGGCAATCACCTCCGCTACGCAGTGGTTTGAGAGAACCTTAGATGATTCCGCTAATAAGAGACTTTCCATTCCGGAGGCTTTTCTGGCGGTAGACGGTATTTTAGACCTGTGCCTGAACGTGGTGGACGGTTTGGTGGTGTACGATAAGGTGATTACCAAACGCCTGATGAGCGAACTGCCCTTTATGGCCACGGAGAATATTATGATGGACGCGGTTAAGATGGGCGGAAACCGTCAGGAGCTGCATGAGAAGATCCGGGAACTGTCCATGGCCGCCGGCGCGCAGGTAAAACGGGAAGGAAAGGACAATAATCTGCTGGAGCTGATCGCTCAGGAACCGGCGTTCCATATGAGCAAAGAGGAGCTGCAGGAAACCATGGAGCCTTCGAAATACGTGGGGCGCGCGCCTCTTCAGGTAGAGAAGTTCTTACAGGAAATCGTGCAGCCTATCCTGGAGGAAAATAAAGAGCTGCTTGGAGTGAAGGCCGAGATTACGGTGTAAAGGGCTTACGGGCAGAAAGAAAGGGAACAGTCCCATGGGCAGAGAGCTGGATTTTGAAAAAGAAGCGATGAAGGTATCCACAGTCAGTATTACGTTGAATATTGCGCTGACCATACTGAAATTGCTGGCGGGGATCATCGCCCGTTCGGGGGCGATGATATCGGACGCTATTCATTCCGCCTCCGATGTATTCAGCACAGTTGTGGTGATTATCGGCATTAAGATTTCCCGAAAGGAATCGGATAAGGATCATCCCTATGGCCATGAGCGCCTGGAGTGTGTGGCGGCGATTGTGCTTGCCACCATTTTAGCGGTTACCGGTCTGGGAATTGGCTACTCCGCCGTGACGAAGATTGTCGGCGGAAATGACGCCGGACTGACCGTTCCGGGCGCGCTGGCGCTTGTGGCGGCGGGAGTGTCCATTCTGGTCAAGGAAGGGATGTATCAGTACACCAGATTATATGCCGGAAAGATTGATTCCAGCGCCCTGATGGCGGACGCCTGGCATCACCGTTCCGACGCGCTTTCTTCCGTGGGCGCTTTGGCGGGTATTGCAGGAGCCAGAATGGGCTTCCCGATTCTGGATTCCGTGGCCAGTCTGGTGATCTGCTTTTTTATTGAGAAAGCGGCTTATGATATTTTCATGGACGCGGTAGATAAGATGGTAGATAAAGCCTGCGACGAGGAGACGGAGAAGAGGCTTTGCGCCTGCGCCATGGCGCAGGCAGGCGTGCTGGGCATCGATCTTTTGCACACCCGCGTATTCGGCAATAAGATCTATGTGGATATCGAGATCAGCGTGGACGGCAGCAAATCCTTACGGGAGTCCCATGAAATCGCAGAGCGGGTACATGATTCCATCGAGCAGTCTTTTCCCAAAGTCAAACATATCATGGTACATGTCAATCCGGCGGAGGATCAGGCATAGAGGAGCGGTGGCAGGCATAGAGAGCGGCGGTATCCGCGGGGAAAATAGTCTTGACAAATAATTAAACAAATGTTTAAATGCTCATATAAGAACAGGATAAACAGGAGGGAGAAGACTATGAACAGGAAGCAGAAGAAGGTATTGATCCGTATTCTCATAGCGGCGGTTCTGACGCTTGTTTTCTATATCGTTCCGGTAGAAAATTCGTTTCTCAGGCTGGCGCTGTTTCTGATACCTTACTTGATCATTGGATATGATATTTTAAAAAAGGCCGTTCTGGGTATTGTCCACGGGGAGGTTTTCGATGAAAACTTCCTGATGGCGGTGGCCACCGTGGGGGCGATTCTTCTGGGCGAATATATGGAAGGCGTGGCGGTTATGCTTTTCTATCAGCTCGGGGAGCTGTTCCAGAGCTACGCGGTAGGGAAGAGCCGCAGAAATATTTCACAGCTCATGGATATCCGCCCCGATTATGCGAATCTGGAAAAGGATGGGAAATTAGAGCAGGTGGACCCTGACGAGGTGCCTGTGGGAACTCTTATTGTCGTGCAGCCGGGGGAGAAAGTTCCCATAGACGGCGTAGTGGTCAGCGGTACGGCGTCCCTGAATACCAGCGCCCTGACGGGAGAGAGCCTGCCCAGGGAGGTAGGGGAGGGAGACGAGGTCATCAGCGGCTGCGTGGATATGTCCGGAGTGCTTCACATTCAGACCACCAAGGCGTTTGGAGAATCTACTGTATCGAAGATTCTGGAGCTGGTGGAAAATTCCAGCATGAAGAAGTCCCGCTCCGAGAATTTTATCACCAGATTTGCCAGATACTATACGCCGGTGGTCTGCTACGGCGCGCTGGCGCTGGCGGTACTGCCGCCGGTGGCCAATCTGCTGATGGGACGTCCGGCTGACTGGGTGCAGTGGATTACAAGGTCGTTGACCACATTGGTCATTAGCTGCCCCTGCGCGCTGGTGATTTCCATTCCCTTGAGCTTCTTCGGAGGGATCGGCGGCGCTTCCGCCAAGGGTATTTTGGTGAAGGGCTCCGTGTATCTGGAAGAATTGGCGCAGACGAAATATGTGGTATGCGATAAGACGGGAACCTTAACCAAGGGCGTATTTCAGGTAACTCAAATCCAGGCCGCGGAAGCCGTTGCGGAGGAGGAACTGTTAGAGCTGGCGGCTTATGTGGAGAGCTATTCCAACCATCCTATCAGTAAGAGCCTGAAGGAAGCCTATGGCCGGGAGCTTGACCGGGAAAGAGTCCGGGAGGTGGAGGAAATCAGCGGCTGCGGCGTGCAGGCATATGTAGATGGGAAGAGGGCTGCCGTGGGAAACAGAAAGCTGATGGAGCGGCTGGAGATTCCCTATATGGCGCCTCAGAAAGTGGGAACAGAGGTGCATGTGGCTGTAGACGGCGTATATGCCGGCTATATTCTGATCTCCGATGTGCCAAAGCCTGACGCCGCAAAGGCGGTAGCCGACCTGAAAGCGGCGGGAGTAAAACAGGTCGTTATGTTAACCGGAGATGCCAGAAATGTAGCGGACGCGGCGGCAGAGGAGCTTGGCGTAGACGTGGTGAAAAGCGAGCTGCTTCCGGCGGATAAGGTGTTGGAGGTAGAAAAGCTGCTGGCGGCCAAAGGCGCCAAGGAGAAGCTTGCCTTTGTAGGGGACGGCATCAATGACGCGCCGGTGCTTTCCCGGGCGGACTTAGGGATCGCAATGGGGGCGCTGGGCTCAGACGCGGCCATCGAAGCCGCGGATATTGTGCTGATGGACGACGACCCGGCCAAGATCGCCATGGCTATGAATATTTCCCGCAGGACATTGCGGATTGTCCATCAGAATATTGTATTCGCGCTGGCGGTGAAGTTCGCCTGTCTGCTGTTAGGCGCTGTTGGCTTCGTCAATATGTGGTGGGCGATTTTTGCGGACGTAGGGGTCATGATTCTGGCGGTGCTCAACGCCACCAGGGCGCTTCGCTCCTGAGGGAGCGGGCTCCCGGTTAATCCACAGGCGGACAGGCCGGGCGCTTCCCTGTGAAAAGGACGCGCTCCGGCTTTAGAAGGGAGAAGGAAATGCAACAGATTACGTTACCCCATGACCATGGGCAGGATATAGAGAAGGTATTGGCGAAGCTTCCGACTCAGGAGCAATGTGCGCAGGCGGCGGATCATTTCAAGCTGATCAGCGACGGTTCAAGACTTCGGATCTTGTGGCTGTTATGCCACTGTGAAGAATGTGTCAGCAATATTGCGGCCGCCATGGAAATGAGCGATCCGGCGGTTTCCCATCACTTGAAGCTTTTGCGCAGGAGCGGACTGATTGTGAGCAGGAGAGAGGGCAAGGAGGTGTACTACAGACTGGCGGATACGGCGCAGGCGAAGCTGGTACACCGCGCCTGTGAGGAAATGTTTCAGATGACCTGTCCGCTGGAGCAAAATGAAATAATATAAAATTATAACATATATAATAAATATTGATTTTACTTATGAAAGGATTTGCTTTATAATCATAAAGTACGAAAGGCGTTCTATGGGGCAAGGGAAAAGCCCCGTACAACAGATAGAAAGAGATGGAGGATCAATATGGTCAAAGCAGTAGTAGGAGCTAACTGGGGCGATGAGGGAAAAGGCAAGATCACGGATATGCTGGCGGAAAAGGCCGACATCATTGTACGTTTTCAGGGCGGTGCGAACGCGGGACACACGATTGTCAATAATTATGGGAAGTTTGCCCTGCATACCCTGCCGTCCGGTGTTTTCTACAGTCATACTACAAGCATTATCGGAAATGGCGTTGCGCTCAATATCCCGATTCTTTTCAATGAAATCAAATCCATTACGGACAGGAATGTCCCCATGCCGAAAATTTTGGTGTCTGACAGATGCCAGATGGTGATGCCGTATCATATTTTATTCGACCAGTATGAGGAAGAAAGATTGGGCGGCAAGTCCTTTGGCTCTACCAAATCCGGTATCGCGCCTTTTTACTCTGATAAATATGCGAAAATCGGTTTTCAGGTCAGCGAGCTGTTCGACGAAGAGCTGTTGAAGGAAAAGGTGGAACGCATCTGCGAAACCAAAAATGTCATGCTGGAGCATTTGTACCATAAACCGCTGATTGTACCGGAGGAACTGTTAGCTACCCTTCATGAATATAAAGAAATGATAGAACCCTATGTCTGCGACGTGTCCTCTTATCTGCATCAGGCTATGAAAGAGGGGAAGACCATTCTTTTAGAGGGGCAGCTTGGCACCCTGAAGGATCCCGACCACGGCATTTATCCTATGGTAACTTCTTCCTCCACGCTGGCCGCTTACGGCGCTATTGGCGCGGGAATCCCGCCCTATGAAATTCGGCAGATCGTAACAGTGTGCAAGGCATACTCCTCCGCGGTAGGCGCGGGCGCTTTTGTATCTGAAATCTTCGGAGCGGAAGCAGATGAACTGAGAAGACGCGGCGGCGACGGCGGTGAATTTGGCGCTACCACGGGTCGTCCGCGCCGTATGGGCTGGTTTGACTGCGTGGCCTCTAAATATGGATGCAGGCTTCAGGGAACAACCGATGTGGCGTTTACCGTGCTGGATGTACTGGGCTATCTGGATGAAATCCCGGTCTGCGTAGGCTATGAGGTGGACAGTGAAGTGACGACAGATTTCCCGGTTACCCATCGATTAGAGAAGGCAAAACCGGTGTTAAAGACTATGCCGGGCTGGAAATGCGATATTCGCGGAATCAAAACCTATGAGGAGCTGCCGGAGAACTGCCGCAGATATGTGGAATTTATCGAGGAGCAGATTGGGTATCCGATTACCATGGTATCGAACGGACCGGGCAGAAGCGATATTATTTACCGCAAGAGCGCGTTAAGCCGGTAAGAGGCAGGAAGAAAACATAAGTAAGAGAGGTCGGCACGGGCTGGCCTTTTCTTTTTCCGGACGGAGGATTATGGTTAATAATCTGGAATATTATAAAGTATTTTATTATGTTGCCAAAAATAAGAGCCTGACGGCGGCGGCCGCTGAGCTTTCCATTTCCCAGCCTGCGGTCAGCCAGTCCCTCAGACAACTGGAGACGGCGCTGGGCGCAAAGCTTTTTACAAGGGTGTCCAAGGGGGTGAAGCTGACCAGGGAAGGAGAACTGCTTTACAGCTATGTCTCCAAGGGGTATGAGCAGATTGACTTAGGGCAGCAGAAGGTGCGCCAAATGCTGAATCTGGATTTGGGTGAGATCTATATAGGAGCCAGCGATATGACCCTGAAATATTATCTCCTGCCTTATCTGGAACGCTTTCATGAGAGCTATCCCGGCATTAAGGTGGCGATTACGAATGCGCCTACCCCGGAGACTCTGCGCAGGCTGCGGGATGGCGTCATCGATTTTGGCGTGGTCAGCACGCCCTTTGAACCGGGAGAGGATCTCAAGGCTATCCTTGTGCGGGAAATCGAGGATATTTTTGTGGCGGGCAGAAGGTTTATTCCCTATAAGAACAAAATGCTGGATCTGCAGGAGCTGGAGCAGCTGCCCATGATCTGCCTGGAGGGAGAAACCAGCAGCAGAAGCTATATGGATGACTTTTTAAAGAAAAACCATGTGGAGATCAAACCGGAATTTGAACTGGCGACCAGCGATATGATTGTCCAGTTTACGCTGCGCAATCTGGGAGTCGGCTGCGTGGTGCGTGATTTCGCGGGAGAATATCTGGAGTCGGGACAGCTTTTTGAACTCCGCTTCAATCAGATTATTCCCAAACGGCATTTCTGTGTGGTTACCAATAAGAAAAATCCGATATCGGCTGCGGCGGAAAATCTGTTGTCACTGGTACTTGGTCAAAAGGAGGAGGATTATGATTACAACCATTATATTTGATATAGGAAACGTGCTGGCTGACTTTGCATGGAAGGAGCATTTTGAGAGCTTTGGTTATGATGAGGCAATGGTGAAGCGGATCGCCGCGGCGACGGTGCAGAGCCGGGAATGGAATGAATATGACAAAGGGGTTTTGTCAGATCAGGAGATTCTGGACAGCTTTATTGCGAACGATCCGGAGATTGGGGAAGATATCAGGAAGGTGATGACCAATGTCAAAACCCTGATCAGACGTAATGACTACGCGATTCCATGGATTCAGGAGCTGAAAGCGAAGGGCTACCGCTGCCTGTATCTTTCTAATTTTTCCCACAAGGCGGAGGAGGAATGTGCCGACGCGCTGGATTTTCTGCCATATCTGGACGGCGGGATTCTATCCTATCAGGATCGGGTGATTAAGCCTATGCCGGAAATCTATCGCCTGTTGATTCAGCGCTATGACCTAAAACCGGAGGAATGTGTGTTTATGGACGATATGCCGCAGAATCTGCAGGGGGCGGAGCAATTCGGTATCCATACGATTCTTTTTCAGAATCAGTCCCAGGCGATAGAAAAGCTCAGGAAGCTGGGAGTGAAGGCCTGAGAGATTTGGGCGGGATCTTTCACTGCTTTATGAGAGGCAGACTCTAATCAGACAGCCAGCCCGCGATGCATCTGCGTGCTGGCTGTTTTTGCAAGTATTATCCGGCATTAAACAATTCGGAGAGCGTATTTGCGTACTTCTGGAAAATATCCAGCAGGAAAGTGTTCCAGTGCCGCGCGTCCTGCGTGCTGCTGCCGAACACATAATCCTCCTGCCCATAGTCGATCACATCGAAGCCGGGCATGGCTTTGCTGGCTCCGGCGGTGCGATAGGATACCGCGTCTGCCAGAGAGAAGGATACGCTGCCAATATCAGAGTAGTCCACCCAGCCGCTCAGATCAGTGCCGGTGGCCTCGGTGGAGGAGCCGTTTGCGGTCTGGGACTCTGCCCCGGCGGTTTCCACGTCCACGCCGTCGGCGTGCTCGGCGTACATCTGGTCGACGTACAGCGCAAAGGAACTGCTCAGAACCTCAGAGGGTACATGGCCGCCGTTCCACTGCCATTCGATCTCACAGTCCGTTCCGGTATTCAGCCAGGCAATTTGGAGATTGAGGGAGGTAAACATGGACATGTCGCCCTCGGAAGCGCCCATAACAATGCGGCTCCAACTGGGATTCTCCGTGTCTCCGTCGCCGATGTAGTTCAGGGGATTATAGAGAGAAACAATGTTGTTGCCATATTCGTCCCCGGCCTTAATTTCGGCGATGTCAGCGGCATATGCCTCCACCATTTCTTCATAGCTGGAGTAATTGGCGGAATCGGTGGAGCTGCCGGCTGCCTGGGTAGTGCCCGCGTCGGGGGTGCCCACGTCCATAGTGTCTCCGCTGGTGTCAACGTTCTCGTTGGTGATGGAGGAGGCCTTTTTGCCGTCGGCTCTTGCACTGTCGGTATTCATATCCGTCGGCATTTCGCCGTCTGGCAGATTGCCACCGCCTATATCCGCAGGCATTTCGCCGTCTGGCAGATTTTGCCTGCCGCCTGCTTCTCCTTTGCCGCCAAAGTCCGCCGCGCCGTTCATGCCGCTGGGCAGACCGCCGCCCATGCCGCCGCCCTTACCGCCGGCGTTGCTGGCTGTGTAGCGGCCTTCGATAAAGGCTTCCGCCTTTGCCTCGCTGCTCATGGCGGCAACAGCCTCGTCAGACAGAGGGCTGCCGTTCTCGTCAAACCATGTCCAGCCGTCCGCGTAATCCAGATTGTCCAGATACCATTGCAGATTGGAGACAAACTCGGCCAGATAGAGATCCAGATACGAACCGCCGTAGCCGTTGGTATCGGCGTAAAGATCCTCATCGTATGCAATGGTCAGGGCGATTGTGCTGTCCAGCTTGTCGTCCCCGTCCAGATCGAAGCCCACATCAGACTCCTTAACAGTCAGGTTTTGCCCGTTGATATATTCCATATATTCTGCCGAGAGATATTCAGCCAGTTGTGCTTGAAAAGCGGAGCCAAATTCATAATCGGTATCCAGATAATATTCGAATGCCAGCGCCATATCCGCTTCGTATAAGGAAGTGATAGCGCTGTAGGCGATGCAGCCCCAGGCTCCATCGGAGAGAGAGACCTCCTCGCCGTCAATGGTAACGGTGGTGGTATAGGTTCCGTCTTCGTTCAGATAGCAGCCGACAGCCCCTACTTCTTCCTGATAGGGATAAAAGTCAGGGTTATTGGAGGTGGCCGCAAACATGGTTGCGTGGGCGCCGCCGCCGGAGCCTCCGGTGGAGACGAAGTAATCCACGCTGCCGGGAAGATTACCCAACAGAATGTTGTACTTTACAAATCGGGCGGCAGCCTTCTGGTCGGAGAGACAGGAGGGCGCGTCGCCGGTGTAATAGGAATTGCCGTCGCTATCGGTAGCGGTATCCTGTTTGCCCCGGTTGCCGCAGGAAACATTGACGTAGCCTTCAGAGGCGTAGGTCGTGGAAGCCTGCGTGTTGGTAGATGACGAGTAGCCTGCCGCGCCGGTATTGAGAATGACGGGTGCGGTAGCTGCCGTATAGACCTGTTCGTTGGTACTGGTGATCTCGGCGTCGTAGTCGATGACCAGATTCCCGCCCGTCGCCTCGGTGTAGCTGTCCGCCGTTACATCGGCGGAACCGTCGCCATCGGTGTCGATACCGGTGATGTAGCCGCCGGGTACGCAGACAGAGACGCCTTCCTCGTCTTCAATTTCAGGGTAGGCTACCGCAGAGACAATGGACATAACCCATGCGTCCGCGTCGGCATCATAGCTCCAGGTATTGTCTGTGTTGTTAGCAAGGTTCAGAGTGGACTCAATCTCCTCTTTGTTAGACGATACCGCCGGGGTTTTTGCAGCAGCAGCCCCGGTATCCTCTGATTTTGCATCTTCTGTGCTGGAAGATGTGTCTGAAGATGTGCCGCCGCAGGAAGCCAGGCAGGGAAGCATGGCCAATAGACACAGCAGCACTGTGCATTTTTTCATAATATCATAAACCTCCTTGTTCGTTTTGGGTTATTTTATCATAAATACCTTGAAAAAACTTGAAAACTTCCATCTTTTTTCAAGGTTTCTATGGTATAGTATACCCATAATACAGCATTACAAGCGGGGATACGAGGTGTCCGGCCATGAAGCTGCTGTTGATAGAGGACGAACTCCGGATGGCAGATGCGCTTAAAGAGCTTCTGCGTCAGGAGGGGTATGATGTGGATTGCTTCTTTCGGGGAGATGAGGGGCTGGCGGCAATATGCAGCGGACAGTACGACGGCGTAATCCTGGATGTTATGCTGCCCGGGCTCTCGGGAGTGGAGGTCGCTGCCCGAAGCAGAAAGGCAGGAGTCTGCACGCCGATTTTAATGCTCACCGCAAAGGGTGAATATGGGCACAGGAAGCGGGAAAAGGAGCGGAAAATGGGATTGGAAAAGTAAATGGAATTTGACATTGCCGTTACCCAGACCTATAATGTAATTGTTCAAGCTACATTATGGAGATATTCTCTGTGTTAGCGTCAGAATCCGCAGAATGGGGGATTAGTGTGAAAAATCACACTGATGTGCTGATTTTTCACAATCCTCTGGAAGCGGATTTGGCTATTTGTTTCTGGGCGAAAACAAATAGCCCTGATGGCAGACGAGAAACCGTCTTCACGGATTTCTCGTCGCCGCTTCGCAACAAGTTGCTCAGAAATGGAGATTTGTATGAAAAAAGGATTCAGCAGATGGTGTGATCAGGCATGGCTGTACGCAGTTTATTTTTTGGCTGTTTTTATGGCTTGTATGCTGGTATGGAACTGGGATATATGGGAGATGAGCCGCAAGCTTGCCTGTATACTGGCCATTGCCGTTCCCATGCATATATTTGAAGAAAATTCTTTTCCGGCCGGATTTTATTATATGAATAATCTGGGATTTGGTTCTAAAGAGCCATTGGTTTATCCACAGAATCGCTGCACGAATATGATCACCAATCTGGGAGCAGAGATCGTGCTGATACTGGTTACTTTCAATATACAGAAGATCGAAGCGAGCGCGGTTACACTGGTGCTGTTTTTTGGACTTGGAGAAACTGTGAATCATACCCGAAGCGGCATCATGATGTATCGCCGCTATCATGGGAAAGGTAAAAAGACTGTCTATGGACCGGGATTGGTTACTTCATGGTGTATTTTGATACCGCTTAGCATGGCGGCGCTTAAGTGGCTGGCGGAGTATTCCGTAACAATGATACAGATTATCGGGGGAATCGGAATCTTTCTGGGGATTGCGATCTGTTTGATTCTTTTGCCCTTTGCGGTCTCTATGCGTGTGAAAAGCAAGGAATTTGCTTTTCGCGATAAAGGTTATTTTGAAAAATATGCAAATTCCCCGGAGACCTGAAGGGGCTGTTAACCAGTCCCGTATTTACTTTTCGCTGGTGAATAGAAGCGCTTTCAATTCGTCAATGAGGGTTTCTAATGTCACTTGCTCCATATTTACTTTCATGGCGTTCACGGCGGACACCATGTGCGGATGTAATATCTGATAAAAGTTTTTGCCTACGGGGCAATCGCTGTTTGTTTCGTGAAGCTTGAATATTTCCTCAACATCATTTGTTTCTACCGCCTGATATATGTCCCACAATGTAATTTCCTTTGGCTCTCTGGCAAGACGGACTCCGCCGTTTTTCCCTGCGGCTGCTATCAGCAGGCCGTTCTCCGATAAATTGAGAAAAATATTTCTGACAGTGACAGGATTGGAGTCTGTGCTTTCGGCGACAAGCGTACTCGTCACACGCCTTTTGGGCGATAGAACCGCAACAAATAACAGGGAATGAACTGCCAATGGAAATCGTTTACTGACGCGCATATGATAACCTTCTTCCTCTGAATATAAATATTCATGAAAAAGTATATCAGATTTTCCGTGAAAAAACAATTGTAACACTTGACATTACTTTTTGCACACACTATAATGTAATTATTCGAATTACATTAAGGAGGCGTTTTTATGCAAACATTAGAAGCCATCGCAAGAAGGAAATCAACGAGGGATTTTGATCCCCATAAAGCTGTGCCGGACGAAATCATTGATCAGATCGTAAAGGCAGGCTGCCAGGCTCCAATCGGCGCGGGCAAGAGGGAGTCGCTTCACCTGACAATATGCCGCAGCAGGGAAATTCTCGATGAAATCAACCGCTCTGCGGCCGCAGCTATGAAGATGGATGAGCGGGATTTCTTCTACGGCGCGCCCGCTGCGATCTTTGTTTCCGCTTCACAGGAGCAAATGGCGCCGGGGATTGAATTTGCGAACACGGCTTGCGTGATTGAGAATATGTTAATCGCCGCGACAGATGCCGGGGTAGATAACATTTATCTCTGGGGCGCCGTGCAGGGAATTGCCCGGAATAAGGAAATGTGTGCGAAAATGGGTATCCCCGAAGGCTTCAAGCCTGTATCTGCAGCTGCAATCGGCTATAGCAGGAACGGCGATGCGCAGCCGAGGGATTTATCTGTTTCAATTAGCGCCAACTATATCTGATGCAATATGACAATCAGCACCCACCGAAGAAAAGAACTGCTCTCCGATGGGTGTTGCCCGTTATGAAAGGAAAGATAAGGTCGATGAGGAGAAAGTTAATGGAACGGGGGAAATAAAGTATGGGGATTGAATATGGCCAGCTAAAGGAATACATGGATCATAGCAAAAAAACTGTTGCTGTCACAGGCGCAGGCATTTCTTATCTTTACGGAATGCGCAGGCTCAAACAGAGCGTTGGCAGAATCAATGCCGGCCGGATTTTCTCAGCCTCTTATGTCCGCCAAAACCCGGAAAAGTTTTATAAAATTATGAAGGACGCTTTTCTGGATGCGACATTCGTTAAAGGACCAAGCGCTGTTCATAAGCAGCTTGCAGAGTTGGAAAAGCAGGGAAGGATTTATGGCATTGTTACCCAGAATCTTGACTGCCTGCATACAGTTGCCGGTTCTGAAAATGTGGTGGAATTTCAGGGAAGCTTCCGAGACAATATTTGTATCGACTGTGGGAACCGTTGTTATGATTATCGAGTATGGAACCAAGGGCATATGCCTTGCTGTGAACAATGCGGCGCCCCGTTGATGCCGACAAGTTTCTGCATGGATGCCGGTATTCGCGACAGCGTTTCCAGAGAAAGCATGAAAAAGGCAGCCGATATGATTTCTGAGGCGGATCTGGTGATTGTCATTGGTACGACCGGTTTTCGCAGCGATGAATATTTAAGCCGAATGAGAAACGAGACAAAGCTGGTGCAAGTGAATCCTTCTATCACAGAATTTGACAGAATCGCCGATTTGAATATCCGTGCTGACGCCGCTGAAGTTTTTGGCGCAGTTTTAAACGGGTAAAGGGAGTGTGCGTATGAGTTTTTTTAAAGGTGATCAGAGCGTAGATCAAATACAACAGTTATCCGCTTATATTGCTCAAAGCAGCCGCATTGTTGCTACGACCGGCGCCGGTATTTCTGTGGCTGGAGGAGGCGTAACATATGGACAGATGATTTTCTCCAGCCGCGGCGGCAGAATGTGGCGTCCTGGGGACGACTATAGTTCTTTTTTGCCGACCTATCTGGAAACGATGTTTTCCTATGAGCCAAGTTACAGCCACTATGCTTTGCAAGACCTTGAAGCGGAGGGGAAGCTTCTTGGAGTCATTACCACCAATGTGGACTGTATGCATACGATTGCCGGTTCAAAAAATGTTGCGGAAATTCAGGGCAGCCTTCAAGTTAACTGTTGCGCTGAGTGCGGTCGGCATTATGACGGTTATGAAATTTGGAATCAGGAAGACCTTCCCCGATGTGAATCATGCGGGGGAACGATTCTTCCCTGGCCGCTTTACAGCCATATCGGTCTTTGGGAAGAGGATGTCCGGAAAGCCAGACAATGGATTTCCGGCGCCGACTTGATCCTCGCGATCGGAACACGCGGTAACTATGGAGATGCTTACTGGGGTTATCGAAATCGGAATGCTGTGATTGTTCAAATCAACCCGGGACATACCGGCTTTGATAGAGTTGCGAACTTGAATATTCGGGAAGCGTGTGATGATGTATTCAAAAAGCTGAAAGAAAGGCGTGACGTAAATGGCTGAACAGGAAACAGAAAAAGAATTACCTGAAAACGAACAGTTAAAAAGACTGGCGGCGCAGATGCGCAAGGCAGAATATGAGGGGCTTTCTGAAGAGGAAATTCAGGAAAAAGAACGGCAGAAGGAAATGCGGAGAAGAAGGAATATTGAGATACTGGAAGATACGCTGAGAATTTTGGAAAATGGCTGTTATACAACGGCGGCGGGGAAGGTAAGACTACAGTTTTCTCAGGAACAAATGCGAGAAGTACGGGTATTTTTGCCGGAAGATATGGATTGGCTGCGGACTGAGGAAGCAATAGTTTCCCCTTCCGTTGCAAGCAAGACACAGGATATTCATTGTATGTTTGGCTGTGAGAACGAAGACGCTCTTGTCCTTGCACAGAAAAAATATCAGGATTTAAAAAGAAACGGGGAGCCGTCTCCCAAGATTCTTGTCCTGAATCTGGCAAGCGCTACACAGCCAGGCGGTCAGGCCAGAAAAGGCGCCAGCGCACAGGAGGAGGATCTTTGCCGCAGGACATCTCTTTTGCTGTCTTTGGAGAGTGAAGATGCAAAGAAATATTATGAATATCATAGCGCGCAAAAAACTCGTATGGGATCTGATGCAATTATGCTTTCCCCTTGTGTGGAAGTAGTGAAGGATTTTTCTTCAGAAACACTTGCCGAGCCATTTCCCGTTGCCATCATGAGCTGTGCCGCACCGATGATACGCTTGGGGTTGCAGGGAATGTCACAGCAGGAATATGAGGCAATGCTCTATAAGCGTATTCAGGGAATGTTGTTGGTGGCAGCGTCACAAAATTATCGCCATCTGATTCTGGGAGCCTTTGGGTGCGGTGTATACGGAAACAATGCGGCCACTGTTTCCGATTTGTTTAGCCGGGCAATTCAAGACTTCACTTATTCTGGAAAAAGCAGCAGCCGGTTGTTTGATTCCATTGATTTTGCCGTCCTTTGCCGCCCGGACAAAGATTATAATTACAGACAGTTTTGCAGGAACTTTTCTTCCCAAAAATGAAAGGAGATTAGTCTGATGGCAGAAGAGGAACCACTTTCGTGGATTTCTCTTCGCCCCGTCGCTAACGCTCCGGAAAGGAGATTATTATGACACTACAGGAAGCAATGAGCGCGCGGCATACAGTGCGCAGATACAAAAAGGAACCGTTGACGGAGGATGCCGTCCGCCAGCTCAACGACAGGATTCAAATCCATAATCAGCTATATGATTTGAAGATTCAGCTTGTTACGGAAAATAAGGACGCATTGCCGGGGGTTGTGGGACTGCTGATGGCGAAAGGCGTTCAGAACTATATGATTCTCGCCGCTCCGGATACGCCGGATATGGAAGAAAAGCTGGGCTACAGCAGCGCCGACCTGATGCTTTATGCGCAAACCCTTGGACTGAACACATGGTGGGTCGGCGGAATGTATAGCCGTAAGGGTGCGAGAAAAAATTCTAATGCAGGCGATCAGGATAAAATTATTGGAATTGTTGTGGTTGGTTATGGGGAGAACCAGGGAGTCCCGCATAAATCCAAGCCGGAAGAAGATGTGGCGTCCTATGAGGGCGCTGCCCCGGAATGGTTTCAGGCGGGCGTTTCGGCGGCTTTGTTAGCGCCTACTGCGATGAACCGCCAGGCCTTCCATATTAAAGGCGCGGGCGAACAGGTGAGCATGACCTATGCCGACGGCTCATTTTCCGGCGCTGATCTGGGAATCTGTAAGTATCATTTTGAGCTTGGCGCAGGCAAAGAACATTTTACGTGGTTATAAGGCAGCTGGCCAGATACAGGCGGTGGGAATGTTTCATTTCGCTATGTAACTGTTGATATTACAATTAAGATGTGATATCCTTTAATGAAACAGGGAGGATTACATCATGCAAATTCCAAGCAGATTTACCATTGCGATTCATATTATGACAGCGATTGATACATTTCAGAACGATTATAAAGTGACCAGTGATTTTCTGGCAGGAAGCATCAATGTGAATCCGGTTATTATCAGAAGGACAATGCAGGCTCTGAAGGGAGCGGGGTTGATCGAAGTCAGGCGCGGCACTGGCGGAATGGAGATTGCAAGGCCGATGAAGCAGATCACATTGTTAGATATTTTTAACGCGGTGGAGCCACTGGAAAACGGTCAACTATTTCATTTTCATGAGAATCCAAATACTGCCTGCCCGGTAGGAAGAAACATTCATGCGGGATTAGATGATAAACTTTTCTCTATTCAGGCGGCGATGGAGGATAAGATGAAGAGTATCACTCTCGAAGAGGTAATAAGAGATACCCAGAGTTTTATTGCCAGAGAAAACAACTAAATAGATTGCGGGCAGGAGAAAAAGTCTTGAGAATGTTGCAAATATGCGACGTTTTCAAGGCTTTTTCTTTTGTCCCATAATACAAAAAATGCTTCCATTGCAAATAAGAAATAGGTCATTGCGAAATCTGTTTGTGCCTGCCGGACTGCATAAGCAGCAACTATTGGTGAAGAGGTATCTGTAAAAGAGGTTTAGGGTAAAAAGGTTTTCTGTTTTGACTACCTTTCTTTGCTGAAGAATGAAGACTGTATGAAGAAGCAATATAGTCCAATCAAAGTGGCTGGGCACAAGATGAGGGAGGATAGTATGAAAAATCACACTGATGTGCTGATTTTTTCACACGGCTATTTGTTTCTGGGCAAAAACAAATAGCCCTGATGGCAGATGAGAAATCGCCTTCGCGAATTTCTCATCGCCTCTTCGCACAAGCGCCGTACCGACGCTTTTAGCTCAGAAATGGGGATTATTATGAAAAAGAAAGAGAAGTTCCGGATGGTAAAGTTCGAAGAAGATGGGGTATTCTGCTCTGAAATGGAAGTGGGAAAATATGCGGGGCTATGGTCTAAGGACAGAGAAATAAACTAGGCTAATACAAAAAGGTGTACGTTT
>JAJQIK010000013.1 GCA_021199255.1 Clostridiales bacterium
ATTTGTGACACTCCGGCACAATATTTGTAAATCCTCTTTCAGAGGATTGTGAAAATTCAGTGCATCAGCATGATTTTTTCACACTAATCCCCATTTCTGAGCCAAAAGCGCCGTTACCTAACGGATACGGAAGCTGATCACGCTGCAGGCAGGCGCCGTGAAGCAGATCTTGCCATCTTTGATTTCATAATCGGTAAAGCGCTCTTCCTTTACCTTCTCCGGCTCGTCAAAGGTATTGTGGGCATGCATCTCTTCCTTAAGAATAGACGCTGTCACATCCACAGGCTTCAGCTCTGCAAAGCTCATTTCCACATCAGCGTCCTCGTCGGCGGACAGGTTGTTCAGGGTTACGTTCACATACCCCTGGGCGTCTACCGATACGGACTCGTCCAAAAACGGCACCTGATACGCTTCCTCCACGCCGATGGTCTTGTTGCCCTCAATATAACTTTCTACCAGCTCCGCGTCCTGATGATGCCTGTACATATGGAACACATGATAGGTAGGCGTCAGAATCATCTTCGGCCCTTCCGTCAGGATTACAGACTGCAATACGTTGACCATCTGCGCGATACATGCCATCTTCACGCGGTCGCAGTGTTTATTGAAAATATTCAGGGAAATTCCCGCTACCAGCGCGTCCCGCATGGTATTCTGCTGATATAGGAAGCCCGGATTCGTGCCCGGCTCTACCGTAAACCAGCAGCCCCACTCGTCTACCACCATGCCGATCTTTTTCTCCGGGTCATACTGATCCATAATCGCCCCATGGCGCTCAATCAGCTCCTCGATATACTCCGCCTTCGCCAGGGTCTTATACCATACCTTATCGTCAAAATCTGTGGCGGAGCCTTTGATCTCCCAGCCTTCCGGGTGTACATAATAATGGAGGGACAGGCCGTCCATGTAGCCGTGGGCGAAATCAGGGTGCGGCGGCTGGAAACAGGTCTTCAGGACGCCCTCTGTCCAGAAATAGTCAGCCACGTTAGGGCCGCCGCATATTTTCTTCACAGGCTTTTGAGCATCATATTGTCTGACATAGGTCTGATATCTTCTATATAAATTAGCGTAATACTCCGGCGTCATATTACCGCCGCAGCCCCAGTTCTCATTACCCACGCCAAAATAATCGATTTTCCAGGGCTTCTCATGCCCGTTCTTTTTACGCAGGTCGGCCATGGGCGATACGCCGTCGAAGGTAATATACTCAACCCACTCGCTCATCTCCTGCACCGTACCGCTGCCCACGTTACCATTGACATAAGTCTTGCAGCCCAACTGCTCGCACAGCTCGAAAAATTCATGCGTACCGAAGCTGTTATCCTCTACCACGCCGCCCCAATGGGTATTAATCATTTTCTTGCGGTTCTCCTTCGGCCCGATGCCGTCCTTCCAATGATACTCGTCCGCAAAGCAGCCGCCCGGCCAGCGAAGCACCGGAATCTTCATTTCCTTTAACGCTTCCACAACGTCCTTGCGCATACCGTTCACGTTAGGGATATCGGAATCCTCTCCCACATAAAGCCCTTCGTAAATACATCTTCCCAGGTGCTCGGAAAAGTGCCCGTAAATCTCGGCGTTGATGTGCCCTTTTTGGTTCTTTTCGTTGATAAAAAGTTTTGCCATACCTTCTTCCTTTCTTTTTCCATCTTAAACGTTAAAACTGAAATACAGGTCTGCCCTCTTTCCAGCCAAACTTCATCAGCATTGCGTGACGGTTGGGATTGTACAGCGGATCACCCACAATCTCCGTCTCGGTTCTGGCATGGTATACCAGAATATCGTTGCCTTCCTCGTCCTTGGTAAAGCTGTTATGTCCCGGTCCGTAGACTCCTAAGGACGCGTCGGACTGAAGCACCGGATAACGCTCCTTCTTCCAGGATAAAGGATCCAGCAAATCGGCGTCCTCATCCGCCGTCAGCATACCCATGCAGTACGCGATACCGGTCTCCGACGCGGAATAGGTCATAAAAATCTTACCGTTGCGCTTCAAAATTGCCGGCCCTTCATTGACCCAGAAGCCCACGCGCTCCCAGTCATAATCGGGAGTCGTCAGCAGCACCTGTACGGTTTTCAACTGACAGGGCGTCTCCATCTCCCCTATGTAAAGATTGGAAATCTGCTTGCCGACGCCAACCTTTTCCGCCCAGACATAATACCATCTGCCCTTATTCTCAAACACAGTGGCGTCCAGAGAGAAGCCTTCAAAGGAAAAGGGATCCTCGTCACAGCGTCGCATCTTCCCCTTTTCCACCCATGTCCCCGTCATGGGGTCGGCATCTTTACATTCCAGCACATAGGGTCTGATTGCCCAGATATCGTCCTTATCGCCGCCCGCATAATACAGATACCACGCGCCGTTGATATAATGCAGCTCCGGCGCCCAGATATGGCAGCTCATCATACCGGATTCATGCTTATGCCACACTTCCGTCTCCTGAGCCTGGGCAAGCCCGGCCAGCGTATCCGCCCGGCGGAGCACAATCCCGTCATAGGCCGGTACGGAAGCGGTAAAATAATAAGTACCATCCGTATGGCGATAGACATAAGGATCAGCACGCTGCATAATCCATGGTTTATTGTAAAGTATATCGTTCCCTTCTGTCATTTTCTGATACCCCCGGTTTATTATTTATTAATTAATTAAATTATTTTAATTCTATCTAAATTATATTAGATATCATCTTATAAATCAACCGCTATTTTCACATTACTACGAAAACTTTCATATAATATGCATGATCTCAGCTACTTTAGTTTCTACAGAAAGGAAGCTTCTCATGAAATCTATTCCGTCTATTGCCATTGTGGGGCGCGCTAAAGATACCCTCAACTATGAAGCCGCGGCCAGACAACTTGGAATCGCCTGCTTTACCACCCTCAATACAGAAAAAGCCGCCGGAGCGTCTCATCTGCTTCTTCCCGGCGGCGGAGATATTACGCCGGCCTTCTTCGGCCAGGCCAACCATGGTTCCCGTGCCATCGACACGGAGCTGGACGTCCTGCAGTTTCAGGCGCTGGACGCCTTTATCGCCGCCGGAAAACCGGTGCTGGGGATCTGTAAAGGCCTGCAGCTAATCAACGTCCGCTTCGGCGGCGCCATCAACCAGAATATCAATACCGCCGACCGCCATAAATGGGTCGGCCGGGATCAGACCCACGCTGTCTATCACAGCAGCTTTGGCCGCCGGGACTTTTTCTATCAGCTCTACGGCAGCAGCGCACAGGTCAATTCCGCCCACCATCAGGCGGCGGAGCCTCCGGGAGAGGATCTGATTCCCGTATGCCGTGCCGGGGACGGCGTCATCGAGGGGCTGGCGCACCGCCTGCTTCCCATACTGGCGGTACAATGGCACCCGGAACGTATGCTCTCCCAAGGCGGCGATCTGCTTTTTCAATACTTCTGGTCCCTCACCGCGGTAGGAATCCCCCCGGTTACGGCTGTTTAAACAAAAGCTCCAGTTGGCTGATTCCTTCCTCAAACCGCTCCTTTTGTATCTCGGTTCTGCTTCTGACCCGCTCCCTGGCGTTGGCGGAGAGGATCTCGAACAGCTTCTTCATGATCTGAATAAGCATTTTGGCGGTCTCCGGCTCTACCTCCTTCAAGGCGGCTCCGATCTTGTGCACGCTGCGAAACCAGTTTTCCGTAAAATCAATCAGATTATCCGTCTCGGAGGCCAGTACAATCTGGTAGAAGGTATCCACAAAGGTATGCATCTGCTCCTGATTCAGCGAAAGAATCCACTCATTTAACGCTTCGTCCATAAATTTGCGCCCGGCTCGTATTTCCTCCACCACGTGAAACTGATCCTGGTCAATCAGCCAAGTATACGGATTATGCTGCGCCACGCCCAGGGTTTTACTCTCCACCACCCGATAGGCTCCGTCCGTATACAGAAGCATACCTACCACGGAAGAGCGCGGTATGGTTTTATGAATCTTACTCTCTATCTCGGCATAAGCGCTTTGGCTTTTGACCTCCGGCCGAAAGCCCGGCCCGTCATGGTCATAAATCCTGCCCACGCGCCGACGCACCTCCGGTTTGCAGTTCATGACAGAATAGACTGCCAGATTGCCGCCCTTGGAATGGCCTCCCACATAAAATTCCCCCGGAATCCTTTCCGCCGCCCGTTCCAGATATTCCACGCTCATAAGCTGTCCCGGCACCGGCTCCGAAAAAGCCAGATTCAAATCCTCTTTCCAACCCACGATGCTCTCATCCGTTCCCCTAAACGCCACGTAGTAAAGATCGTTGGACAGGCAATAGGTCACCGCCGAGAACTGCGTTTCCCGTTCCAGGTCAATATGGTTTACATAATTCCCTATTTTCATCCCGCCAAACCGCTTGCTGCGGTACATGCCAAGGAAGAGCGCGGTATTGTCCTCCCGGTATCTCTCGTCTGCATATAAATGATCGTAGGCTTTCTGGTTAACCAGATCATACAGGGTCGTCATCGGCTGCTTTGCTTCCGGTTCCGGCGCCATACCGTCAAATTTCAGATAGGCAAACTGGCTGAGAATCAGGCTGTCTACATCGCTGAAGGGTTTTTCTTCCCATGTATAATCGCCATATTCTTTCAAATAATCCAGGATTGTTCCCATAATACTCCCCTTCCGGAGCGTTCGCGGCAGGGCGAAGAGAAAGGCGCAGCCGTTTGATTTTACAATCTATCGCTCTACATTTTAGCTTCCAAATGCTCAATATTCTTAATCAGAACCGATACCGTCCCATCCGGATTGGTGATAAACTCCACGCTGCGGGGATTCTTATATTGATCCATGGGAATCTTGATCTCGATACCGGTATCCGTATAAAGATGCTGGCTCTGATATCTGCGCACCGTATTTTCATTCTGAGGCTGTATCTGTTCCTTGACCATATCATATTTTTCCATCTTATCCTGAAAGGCGGCCTTAAGCTCCGGCTGCTGGTCAAAAATTCTGTCCGCCAGCTCTTCCACCGCGAAACCGCCCTTTTCTTCAATCTCCTCCTGAATAATGCTCTTGGCCCGCATCTGCTTCTCGAAGCGCTCAGACTCGTCAAAGCCCTCCTTCTGCACGCTCTCCACGGCGCGGCTGAGGATAGAAAGCTTAGATTTGTGGGACAAATGGGAGCTGCATTTTAAGAACAGGAAGGAAAAGTAATTGGTCTTTTCCCCATTGACCTCATACTTCTTCTCGATTACCTGCAAGGACAAATCTTCCAGTCTGATAATAGCGGCCTCTGTCAGCCTCTGGCTCTCCGACGGCAGAATCGACTTGTGGCGGATCAGCTCATTGTTGTTGCCCTCCCCGTTCTCCATGGCCATGGTTCGATGGGTATATAAGGCCTTGTAATTCATTTTCAGCAGCGCCAGATATTCGTCGTCGCTTTCCCGGAAGCGCACTACCATCAGATCCGCCGCCGGAATATCGATATTGCCGCTCATAATTTCATATAACAGGGAAGCGATATCCTTGCTGATGGCTACGAAATTTTCATCTGCATACTCCTCCAGCATATGATATACCTCCGACTGTTCCTGATAAAAATGACATTCCTTCCCGTCGTCCCCTGAACTGATTCTGGCGATGTGTTCCTTCAAAAACTCCGCGATTTCCGAACCATACTCCAGTTCCGCATCTGACAGCACCGGCATTCCTATGGAGGAATCCAAAATATGCACAATTACATTTTTTATCCTGATGTCTTCTTTATTCATCTTTAGCCTCTTTTTCCAAAATATTTTGTTCAATACTTGCCCGGATAGTCCGTCCCGGTCTCATGGAGCAGCCGATCCACATAATAAGCGGGATTTTTTTCCATTTTCAGCATCGTATCAAATGCCATCAACAGCATTTTGTCGCCGTTATTTTTCATGTCCTCCCTGCCCCGGTCCATCTGCGCCTTAAAATGATCCATCTGCCACACCATAATATCTACTATGCTGTATCCCTCTATGTGATAAGCGCAGCGGAAGCTTTGGCGCTCCATATAATAGATAAACTCCTGATAAATCTCCGGCGAGTGGGTCAGCGCCTGCCAGAACTGCTCCAGAAATTCTTCCTCTTCCCCGGCATAGTGACACAGTGCCCTCGCCCATTGGTAAGCCTTTTCTTCCATATACTGTATTTCCTTTCTTTTACGCCTATTATATCATGAACCAGTTCTTTTTACTTACTTTCTTCTATATAATGATGGTAACAAACCATAAAAGGCGCACCCGCTATGGAGCTTTTAAACCGCATAAACAACTTTTTATGGAGTATGCCCCTGCTGGTTCTGTTAATGGGCACCCATATTTATTTTACCTGCAAGCTGCGCTTCCCCCAGCGCCGTCTCTGGTATGCCATCAGGCTGTCCATGGGGAAAGCGGACAACACGGACGCCAATCTGTCTCCCTTCTCCGCGCTGGCGACGACTCTGGCCGCCACCCTGGGCACCGGCAATATCATCGGGGTATCCACCGCGGTAGCGCTGGGCGGCCCAGGAGCTATCTTCTGGTGCTGGATTACCGGTATTCTGGGTATGGCTACCGCTTACAGTGAATGTTATTTAAGCGTTCTCTTCCGCTGCCGCCGTCCTGACGGCGCTTATGTCGGCGGCCCTATGTATGTGCTCAAAAATGGTTTACATAATAATCTTCTGGGCGGCATTTACGCAGCATGTACTCTGGCGGCCGCTTTCGGCGTAGGCTGCACCACGCAGGCCAATTCGGTTACCCAGGCTGCAGCGGCAACCTTCCGCCTGTCTCCCCACCTGGTAGGGATTGTACTTGCTTTCCTCACCAGCGTCGTCATTCTCGGCGGCGTAAAAAGTATTGCCAATCTCTGCGAGCGCACGGTACCCGCGATCAGCTTCGTCTACCTGTTGGGCTGTCTGCTTCTGCTGATACTGTACCACAGGCAGCTCCCCGAAACGTTCGCCCTGATCCTCAGGGACGCCTTTTCCTTCACCAGCGCCGCAGGCGGCGTCGCAGGCGGCGCCTTACAGCACGCCGTCCGCTATGGCGTCGCCAGAGGGCTCTTTACCAATGAAGCCGGCATCGGAACCTCCGCCATTGCCGCGGCGGCCTCCCACACCTCCCAGCCCCGTATTCAGGCATATGTCTCCATGACCGCCGTCTTCTGGGATACCGTGGTGATGTGCCTGATTACCGGGCTGGTCGTCGTCGCCAATATGCTCTACGATCCTGCTTCCGTGGCCGGAGCGGCGCAGACCGACCTGACCGCGGCGGCCTTTTCCCACCTGCCCTATGTCGGAAACGCCTTCCTGACGGTCTCGCTTGCCGCTTTCGCCATTACAACACTGATCGGCTGGTCGTATTTCGGGGAAAAAGCAACGGAATACCTGATAGGAAAAAAAGGTATTCCGTATTATAAGCTTGCCTATATTCTGATGATATACTTCGGCGCCATCATTCCCATGAATCTGGTCTGGGAATGTACGGACTTAATCAACGCAATGATGGTCCTGCCAAACGTACTGGCGCTTTATCTGCTGCGCAGCCGGATCAAACCTTAAACCGCCCCGTGATCTCCTGCAGGGAACGGCTGCTCCGCTCCAAGATAGACATCTGGCGCAGAATCTCCTCGGAACCTACGTTGGTATTCTGCATCGCCGCAGCCACGCCGCGAACCTCTTCCACAATCACGCCATTTAGTTCTGATATCGTCTGCAGGGACGCCAGCATTTCTTCCACGGAAGCCCCCATTTCCTCTGCGGAAGCCCCCAGATCCGTGGCAATGCCGTCAAAGAATACCGCATCCTTCTGATACTGCTCCGCGGTACTTACCATGGCATGATAATCGCCAATTACATGCTCCTTCATAAAGTTCAGCAATTTCTCCGAACTGTTCTTCAATTCCATAACGGAATCCACCACTTCATCGATAACCTTCTGAATCTTATTCACCGTGTTCTGGGAATTCTCCGCAAGGCTCCTGACCTCATCGGCCACCACTGCAAAGCCTCTGCCCGCTTCGCCTGCCCTCGCCGCCTCTATGGCCGCGTTCAGCGCGATCAGGTTGGTCTGGTTCGCAATCCCGCCAATTTCATCGGAAAGGCTCTTGATAATCCCGATTTTCTCCACTTCCTTAAGCGCTTCCTCCAGCTCGTCCTCCGTGCTGTGATAGATCAGGCTCGCCTGCTTCTTGGATTCTACGGTAGTGGTATACAGGTTATCCGCGCGGACTGTAATCTCCCTGGAAGCCTCGGCGGATTCCGTCGCTTTCACGGATACATCATTGACCGCCGTGCCGATTTCATGGCTCGCCTCACTGATGGACTGGGTTGCCTCCGCAGATTCCTTTACTTTATCTGTCAGGCTCTCCATCACCTGATCCATCTCGTCGATGTTATTATTCAGGTCTGCCATCTCACGGTATGCCGCGGACGCCGTTTCTTCTATGACGGAAGCTTCCCGGCTGATCCCGGTAACCGACTCCCTGATATGGGTCTTAATCAGCCCGGCCGCATGGCTGATTTCGTCCGCCTCATCCTTATAGCCTTCCGCCACTCCGGCATTGGCCTGCGCCCCTTCCTCGCTGAAATCCCCGGAAGCAAACTGCTTTAACTCCGCCAGCGGCGTTAATACGGCGTTCAATGCCCTGCCGATAATCAGATCGACCAGCACCGCTCCCACAACTCCTACTATAAGCCCCGTCGCAGCCGCTCCGCCTATGGCCGCCTTACCGGCAATCGCAGCCCCCGCCGCCGAGCCGATAAAAAGAATCACAAATACGGCTGCCGTCAGAATCGTCAGCATTTTCCCTTTAACTGTTTTCATCACGTACCCTCCCGGATATCCCCATCCATACACTGCCTGATTTTTACAAAAAAGAATAAAATACGCAGTTATTATACAACATTTCCGGCGTCGAGTCCATCATTTGTCTTAAGATTTATAAGATAAAATCCAATACAAATCAGGGCGGAGAGCAAAGAGCCCAGCGGCGCCGCCCAGCCCATGGGATACAGACTGTCCGGGAAAAAGACGCTGGCCAGATAAGCCCCCGGAATACGAACCAACAGGATAGCGGTTATGTTATGTACAAAGGATACGATGGATTTCTGATCCCCGCAGAAGTATCCGCTGAAGCAGAAATGAACCGCCGCAAAAACCGCGTCAAAGGCATAGGAGCGGATATATTCGCAGCCTGCGGCCAGTACCGCCTCATCTTTCGTAAAAAGACCCACCAGCGTATGGGGCAGGAATTGATTATACAGCGCGCATAACATCCCCCAGCACAGGGTAATAATAAGGCCATAGCGCAAGGACGCCCTGGCGCGCTCCGGCCTGCCCGCCCCCATATTCTGAGCCGTAATCGCGGAGATGGCGGAGAGAAATGCCGAGGGCACTAAGAACATAAAGCCAATCAGCTTCTCGACAATCCCCACCGCCGCAGATGCAATCAGCCCGCGGCTGTTGGCGATTACGGTAATGACAATAAAGGCCACCTGGATCAGCCCGTCCTGACAGGCCACAGGGGTTCCCACCTTCAATATCTGAGACAGCATCTCCCGTTCCAGCCTGATATCCTGTCTGGTGACCCGGAAGCCGAAATCGCGCCCGCGCATCATCAGAAACGCAAACACAACGCTGACGGCCTGTCCGCAGATCGTTCCCAGGGCGGCTCCCGCAGCGCCCATGCCGCACCCGCCGATCAGCACAAAATCCAGCACAATATTGACCACGCAGGCAACGCCCACAAAGTACATAGGGCGTCTGGAATCTCCCGCCCCGCGGAAAATGCTGCTGATAACATTATAAGCCGTAATAAAGGGAATCCCCGCAAAGCAGATTCTCAGATAAAGCCTGGTCTCTTCTACCGCCTCTGCGGGCGTTAACATCACCTGGGTAATCGGCGACGTCAGACACAATAAGAGAACCGTGACCACCGCCGCAAACAAAGCGAAGAATACAATCGAGCAGCCTACACTCTTCGCCGCTTCCCGCTTGTCCTTCGCCCCCACGCTCCGTCCGATTTTCACCGTTGTTCCCATGGCGAAGCCCACAATAATAACGGTCAGCATATGCATAACCTGACTGCCGATGGACACCGCCGTAGTAGTTTCCGAGCCGTTATATAATCCCACCACAAAAAGGTCTGCCATTCCGTAAAAGGTCTGCATAAAGCAGGACAATAAATAGGGCAGGGCAAATTGCAGCAGGTTTTTACCCACGCTTCCCGTGGTTAAGTCATTCTTTTCGTTCACACTTATCGTTTCCTTTCTCTAAGGCGCCGGACGCACTCTGTTCTCTGTATTCCTCCCGCCGCAGCTCCTGAAACACCATCGCCAGCGTCACTGCCGCCGCCAGCAGATCCGCCACCGGCCCCGCGTACATAATCCCGTCGATTCCCAGAAACAATGGGAAAATAAGGATCAGCGGCAGCAGAAAAAGAATCTGCCGCGTCAGGGACAGGAACACGCCCCTCTTCGGTTTGCCGATCGCGGTAAAGAAATTAGAGGTAATCGGCTGGATACCGTTGGCAAAGGTAAAAAACAGATAGATCCTGAAATAATTAATGGCAAAACGAAAATATTCCTCAGAACCGTCCCCAAAAATAGAAATAATCTGTCTCGGCAGGAACTGGAACATAGCAAATGCCGCCAGGGACATGAGAAACGCCACCCCCACGGCCTGAAAGTAGCTCTTTTTCACACGCCCATACTGCTTTGCGCCATAATTAAAGCTGACAATAGGCTGCAATCCCTGGGACACGCCGATGACAAACGCCATAAATACCTGATTCACCTTGGTAATAATACCGGCGCAGGCAATGGGAATCGCCTCCCCGTAATCCGACAGGGAACCATAATATTTCAGGGAATTGTTCATCACAATCTGTACCACCATCATCGCAAGCTGATTACTGCACGGCGCCGCTCCCAGGGCGGCAATCATGGAAACCTGTTCCCTGCGCAGGATCAGATGCTTCCTCTCCACCGTTACCGATCTGCAATGAGCCAGATGCCATATGGCAAGGATTGCCGAAATCACCTGCCCGATTACCGTAGCCGCCGCCGCGCCCGCCATTCCCCATTGGAACACGAACACAAAAAGCGCGTCCAGCGCCGTATTGATTACGGCTCCCGACAAATTGCATATCATGGAAATCGTAGGCCTGCCGTCCGCACGAATCAAATGGCCGCCCCCGGTGGTCAGAATCAAAAAGGGAAAGCCTATGGATACGATTCGCGTATAGGTTTTAGCGTAACCCAGCACATTATCCGGCGAACCGAAGAAACGCAGCATGGGCTCCAGCAGCAACTGGGTAACCGCACAGAGCAGGAGCCCGCAGCCAAACAGCATGACCACGGCATTGCCCAGATAATATACCGCCTTTTCCTTCTCCCCTTTGCCCATGTGCAGATTAAAAGCCGACGCGCCGCCAATGCCGAACAACAACGCTATCGCCACACAGGAAATCGACAGGGGAAAGGAAATATTGGTCGCCGCGTTGCCCAGCTCCCCCACGCTCCGTCCGATAAAGAACTGATCTACAATATTATACAGGGAGCTGACAAGCATTGCGATAATACTGGGAATCGCAAACCGCCGCAGCAGCGTCCCTGTCTTTTCCACTCCCAAAGGATTCGTTATTTTCTTCTCTTCCATCTTACTAACCGCTTTTCCACACCTTTACTTTCCAAAATGACCCGCCACGTCCCGCAGGTGCCTGATAATCGGCAAATGCTGGGGGCAGGCCCGTTCGCACTGTCCGCAGGCAATACAGTCGCTCGCCTTGCCGAAGGAAGCGGTCAGGCGATCATAGTACTCTCCCTGAGGCGTCCAGCCCTTTTCCTTAATTTCCTGTTTGTCTGCATTATACAGGGAGAAATATTTAGGAATGGCAATCTTTTTCGGACAGCCGTCCGTACAATAAGAACAACCGGTACAGGGAATGGCAATCCCGCCGTTGATCATATCCGCCGCCCTGTGCACCATCTCCATTTCCTCCTGTGTCAGAGGCTGAAAATCCGCCATATAGCCGGTATTATCCAACAGTTGTTCCATGCTGCTCATACCGCTTAAAACCATCTTTACGTTATCCAGGCTTGCCGCAAAACGAATAGCCCACGAGGGAACCGACATGGCCGGATTCTGCGCCCGGAACATATGCTCCACCGCCTCCGGCACCTGTGCCAGCGTGCCGCCCTTAACCGGCTCCATAACCCATACCGGCACGCCGTGCTTAACAGCGACCTCATAGCACAGTCTCGACTGGATAGCGCTGCTGTCCCAGTCTAAATAATTAATCTGGAGCTGTACAAATTCCATTTCCGGGTGCTCGGTCAGCACCTGATCCAGCAGGCGGGCATTGTCATGAAAGGAAAATCCCATGTGCTTCACAAGTCCCTGTTCTTTCTTCTCTTTCAGCCATTGAAAGCAATCCAGCCTGTTATAAATCTGATAGTGATCCTGACCGATATCATGAAGCAGATAATAGTCAAAATACTCTACCCCGGTCTTTTCTCTCTGGGTATTGAAAATCCTGTCCCGGTCTTCTTTATTTTTCAGAAAGCCTGCGTGCAGCTTAGTAGCCAGCGTATAGCTGTCGCGGGAATGTCTGTCTACCAGGCACTCCTTCGCCGCGTTCTCGCTTTTAAAGCCGCAGTACATCCATGCCGTGTCAAAATAAGTAAATCCCCTTTCGATAAAGGTATCTACCATTTTCTTCGTAAGCTCCATATCGATGCTCGCAGCGTCGTCAGGGTCTGACAACGGCAGGCGCATCAGACCGAAGCCTAATTTCTTATCGCTCATATATAATCCCTCTCTTTACTGATTCTCCATACGTAAGATATTCTATCACATTCAAGCGGCCGGTACAAATGACTTTTCTCGTATTCTTTCGGTATTCTTTCTATTGCTTTTTCCCGGATTGCCAAAATGTCAGATGCGATAAGAAGGCTATGGCTTTGCAAAGTCCCGGAGTGTAGACAAAGACGGCGGCGTAACCGAAGCCACGCCGCCGTCTGGAAATACTGATACGGTTTTTCCGCCGCCTTTACGCCAGCGCCGCCCCCAGCGCCTTGCATGCCTCAAGCCCGTCTGCGTCCGGCATCCCGTTACAGATGACATAATCGCATGCAAACTGCGCGCCGCTATTCCGGCAAACGTCCTCCCAGTTCTCCATCCACTCGCCGCTGCCCCATCCATAAGAGCCAAACAGCGCGATTTTCTTGCCGCCAAGTCTGCCCTCACACTCCGCAAACATAGGGTCGAACTCGCTTTCCTCCAGAACTTCCGCGCCCATTGCCGGACACCCGAAGGCCACCGCGTCGAAATCATCCATCATGGAAGCGCTAAAGGCGGCGCTTGTGAAACTTTCCGCCTCCGCGCCCTTTGCCTTCGCCCCCTCCAATACCGCCGCTGCCATCGCCGCGGTATTGCCTGTGCCGCTCCAATATACAATCGCTACTTTGCTCATACGTGATCCTCTCTTTCTGCTTATCAGCCGCTGTTTCCCACAGTGTCTATACCGCCACCGTCAGGGTCATAATGCTCCTTCCCTGGTTCCAAAGGTTTACATAAATTCTTCTGCACTTATCAAACATGGCAAAGATACGGGACGCTTCCCGTTCGTCTCCATACACCTTCCAGCATCCGGTACACTTGCAGTTGCTTCCCTTGTTTTTCATAAATCCGATTACATCCTGTAACGGATATCCCAGAAACAAGCCGATTTCATGGGGAAATTCTTCTTGCTCCCGCAATCTGGCGCGCAGCCGCTTCAATACCGCTTCCGTATCCATGCTGTCATATCCAAAGCGCTGTAAAAGCTGCGCCACGCCCGGTTTCTGCAAATCACGGCAAAGACTGGCTTCCCGGTACACATAAACCAGCGCTGTGGCGCCGTTTACTCTTAGCACGGTAAGGGTCACTCCTTTATCCGCCATGCGTTCGTTCCAACAGGCAATCGTTTCCCGCAGTTTGATAACGGAGGGATATGTATAGGAGAATAAGTTTGCGGTTTTCAACGATGCCAGCGTCGGAGCGCAATTTTCAATCAGATACTTTTCAAACATAAGCGACCCCTTTCTGTACTGTTTTGTTGGTTAGTTTCGACTAACCAACATTTGAAAGAAGATCCGGTGACGCCCTTGCCATCGGATTTCTTTTTCAGTTAGTATTAACTAACTGTTGCTATATTACACTATCCTCATGCCGTTGTCAATCCCGTTATTGATTAACTTCTCGCAGGAAAGGACTCCGGCAGAAGATTCTGCATGCTCTTAAGGCTGATCAGAATTGTGGAGGTATTATGCATAAGCGCTAAAGCCGTGGGCGGAAAGATTCCCGCCACGCCCAATAGAATCAGCCCCGTATTGAAACCGACTATTTTACCGTAATTGCCATGAATCCGTTTCATTAATTCCTTGCTGATCTGTCTCAGGGTTACGATGCTATACAGGTCATCCGCCCCCGCTACGATATCCGCAACTTCTCTCGCTATCTCCGCGCCGTCGCTGACGGCGATTCCCACATCCGCCGCCGACAACGCCGGTGAATCGTTAATGCCGTCTCCCACCATAATCACTTTCCTGCCGTCCGCCTTTTCACGCTCCACAAACCTGGCCTTATCTTCCGGCAGAACCTCGGAAAAATATTCGTCCACGCCTACCCTGACCGCAATGGCGCGGGCTGTCCTCTCACTGTCCCCGGTCATCATGACCACCTTAGATATGCCTGTGTTTTTCAATGCCTTAACGGCGTCCGCCGCTTCCTCCCGCAGCGGGTCTTCAATACAGATAACAGCCGCAAGCTCTCCTTCCACCGCCATATAAAGATGGGAATATTCTTCCGGCAGCCGTTCAAACAACTGCCGCCCGTCTGCGGGAAGCCGGCAATGCTCATCTTCAAATACAAAATGGTAGCTGCCGATTACCACCTTCTTATCCTCCACCATGGAGGAAATGCCATGGGCTACAATATATTCCACCCTGGAATGCATCTCTTCATGTTCGATGCCCGCGCTCTGCGCCGCCTCCACCACAGCCCTCGCCATAGAATGAGGAAAATGCTCTTCCAGGCAGGCGGCGACCCTCAGAAGCTCCCGTTCGCTCTCCCCGCGAAAAGAAACCACCTTTTTCACCGTAGGTTTTGCCTTCGTCAGCGTACCGGTCTTGTCAAAAACGATGGTATCCGCCTCCGCTGCCGCCTCTAAGAACTTGCCTCCCTTGACTGTCAGGCCATAAGCGCCGGCCTCTCGAATTGCCGATAGCACCGACAAAGGCATAGCCAGCTTTAACGCGCAGGAAAAGTCTACCATAAGGACAGAGATTGTTTTCGTGACGTTCCTGGTAAGCAGATAAGTAAGCGCTGTCCCCGCAAAGGTATAAGGCACCAGTTTATCCGCCAAATGCTCCGCCTTACTTTCCAGAGAGGATTTCAGCTTTTCCGATTCCTCTATCATGGCTCCAATTCTTTCATATTTGCTGGAACCATTGATTTCCCTGACGCAAATCGTCAGTTCGCCTTCCTCCACCACAGTGCCCGCGTAGACATATCCGTCCGCCGTTTTATGCGCCGGCACAGACTCCCCGGTCAGAGAGGATTGATTGACCATGGCTTCGCCTTCCACCACGATACCGTCAAAGGGAATCACATTTCCCATACGAATCCGCACCAGATCGTCCGGCCGAACAGTTTCTGCGGATACCAGTACCTCCTGTCCGTCACGGACAAGCCAGACCTTACTGATATTCAGCGACATGCTTCTTGCCAGGTCCCCCACTGATTTCTTATGGGTCCACTCCTCTAAAATCTCGCCGACCTCCAACAGAAACATAACCGATCCTGCGGTGCCGCAGTCGCCCCGCAGCACGGAAACGCCGATGGCTACAGCGTCCAGAACCGGCACTTCCAGCCTTCTTTGCGCCAGCGTACAGACGCCGCGCCAGATATATTGTACAGATTTGAATAAGGTGATGACATTACGCAGCGAACAGGGCAGCAGCAGCCTAATGCCATAATGAACGACTGCCTTTCCGACCAGTTTATCCCAATATTCCCGGTTCAATTCCCGTCCTGAGCTCTGCAAAAAGGCGCGCGGCGCTTCGGCATCCCCATAATGAAAACGCCGCAGCGCCTGAATCATTTCATCGCGCTTCCCTTCATAACAGACTGCCACGTCCCCGGTACGCTCATAGACCTTAACCTTGCTGATAAAAGGATACTGCATCAGCGTATACTCCACCGTATCCGCCTGCCCGGCGGTCATTGCCCCCTGTATAAAATGCACGCGGACTCTGCCGCGAATCTCATCTTTGATTACAAACCGCATATTTATTCAGCCCTTACGTCCTCTTCGTCAAGATACTCCTCTTCACCGGCAGCCCTGTCCTCGTTGATTTGCCTGGCTCCCGCGTATATATCTTCCGCATTTTCCTGAATCCTGCCAGCCACATCCAGCACACATTCCTTAGCCCGAAGCGCCGCCGCAGTACAGCTTGTATATACCTTCTTGGCGTCCTTGCTGGACAGAATCTTGATACCCGCTGTACCGAACAAAACCCCCGCCGCAAAAACGCCTGTCTTTTTTCCATCAAAATTTTTCAAACATTCCAAACATTTCAACATATTACCTGTTCCTCCTTATTGGCACTATCCATTTTAATCCCCATTTCTGAGCAACTTGTTTTAATAATAGTCTACTGTATGTCGCTTTCATTTGTCACGACTAACAGGAGTTGTTGAGAAATCCTATCATTAGCGTATGGGGAAACGCCCCTACCCCAGCGCCACGTCCAAGATCATCATAATCACGAAACCGATTGCCACACCAATGGTTCCCACATTACTGTGTTCTTCCGTCTGCGACTCCGGAATCAGCTCTTCCACCACCACATAAATCATAGCGCCCGCCGCAAAGGCCAGCAAATAAGGGAGCGCAGGAACGATCTGCCGGGCCAGGCACAGGGTGATAACCGCCCCCACAGGCTCCACAATGCCCGATAGCGCGCCATACACAAAGGAGTGCAGGCGGGACGCGCCTTCGCCGCGAAGAGGCATGGAAATAATCGCGCCCTCCGGGAAATTCTGAATGGCAATTCCCAGCGCCAGGGCAAAAGCGCCCGCCATGGTAATGCCCGTATCCCCGATCAGCGCCCCTGCAAAAGTCACGCCCACAGACATGCCCTCCGGAATGTTATGAAGAGTCACCGCCAGGACAAGCATTGTTGTTTTTTTTAAATTGGATTCTATTCCCTCCGGCTTAGCACTCTCCAAATGAAGATGCGGAATCAGACTGTCCAGAACCAACAGAAAGCCCATGCCGCCCAGGAAGCCCACCGCGGCAGGTATCCATGCCACCTGATTCTGCTCCCCCGCCATGTCAATGGCCGGAATCAAAAGAGACCACACGGAAGCGGCGATCATTACCCCCGCCGCAAATCCCAACAGCAGTTTTTCTATCTTACCGTTCATTTCCTTTCTCATAAAGAAAACCATAGCGGAACCCAGTGTGGTTCCCAGAAACGGAATCATCAATCCCAGAACAAGCTGCATACCATTACCCTGCCTTTCTTCATCTGATTAGCCGAACAATCATTCATTTGCCATTTTCCCGTTATTGTATCCTATGTATCCGCCCGCCTTTTGGGAAGCGTTTCCCCGTCCTATTTTAAGTGATTTGCTCCCATTCTATACAGCGCTCTAATTAGTTGCGGCTAACTATATTATAATTTACCTGTCTGAAATGTCAATGAATATCGGCTGCAGACAGCGCTCAGTCCTCCGACTTGTAACCAATCATCCTTTTCCGCATTGCCAAACTGTCTGGCAATGCGGAAAATTTCAGTTTTCAAGGCATCGCTTATTCCTATCCGGCGCCCTTTGGCGGCGTTCTGATATTCTCCTTTAACAGGACAATGCGCTTAGAATCATTTCAACGCACTTATCCATTCCCAGCACGCCGCTGTCCAAAGCGATATGATAATTCTGCGACATACCCCATTTACGGTCTGTGTAATACCTATAATTTACCGCCCGCTTAGCGTCCTTATCCTCCAGTCTCTTCACAGGCTTTTCGTCGCTTTCTCCATAAAGCTCTACAATACGCTTTGCACGAAATTCCTTATCGGCGTGGATATAGACATTTAATACATCTTTCCGGTCGCGGAGAATATAGTCCGCGCATCTTCCCACGATGACGCAGTTTTCTTTTTCCGCGATTTCAAGGATCATTTCTCTCTGTTCCTTCCACAGATAATCGCTGACAGACATACCGTCGATCGTTCTTCCCACAAACGCATAGGCAAAAATATTTTTCCCCGGCGCATATTCGCCCTCTTTTTCAATAACCTTCTTGTCATATCCTGTTTTTTCAACCAGCTTATCGATGAGTTCCTTATCATAATATTTATATCCCAGCCGCTCCGCAAGCTGCTTTCCAATGCTTCTTCCGCCGCTGCCAAATTCACGGCTGATCGTAATAATTCGTCTGTTCATTCTTAATCCTCCATCACATCAATCTGATTCTTTCCAATACGCTTCATTAAGAAACACGCGATAAGCGCGGTAAGCCCCTCCGCGATAATAAAGGTGCTCCATACAAGCCAGATCATTCCATGGTCATGTTTGGCAATCTGGGCAAATCCCCACGCCACCGGAAGCACCAGTAAAAACTGTCTGCACACAGAGATAATCAGAGACTCCAGCCCGCCGTTAAGCGCCTGGAAAATTCCCTGAAAGGCCACATTAGCGCCCGCAAAAAGAAAGCTTACGGAAATCACCCGCATGGCGCTGATGCAGATCTGCTGTGTCTCTCCCGATAATCCGAATATTCCCGTAAAGGGCTTTGCCAGTATCTCCAGCAGAAGCAGTCCAATGACCATAATAATCAGGGTATCTATCATTCCATATTTGATTCCGTCTTTGACCCTGCGTTTATTCCTCATACCATGGTTAAAGGAAATAATCGGCGTAATGGCGTCCCTGAGGCCAAACGCGGCGAACAGGATAAACTGCTGAATCTTATAATATAATCCATATGCCGTAACCGCATTTTCACTGATACTGCCCAGGATAATATTAAGCCCATATGTCATCACCGACATTAAAGCCTGCGCAATAATGGCAGGAAGCCCGATGGCATAGATTCCCTTGATAATCGAACCGGAGGGCTTCATGTAAGAGAAGCCGTTTTTGATTTCCTTCACCTTGGCGAAATGGAAAAACAATCCGAGCCCCGCCGACACCAACTGTCCAATTACCGTTGCCCATGCGGCGCCGTCTACGCCCATCTCAGGAAGCCCCAGCAATCCATAAATCAGGATCGGATCAAGGATAATATTGGTCGCGGCTCCGGATATCTGGGCGATTGTCGAGTAGTTGCTTCTCCCGGTGGACTGTAGCAGCTTCTCCATAATATTAAAACAGGTGATTCCCATTGACATAATACAGCAGATTCTCAAATATCTTACCGCCATATCGATGATCTGGGGATTACTGGTCTGGGAAGTAACAAAAGCTCTTACGCCAAAGATTCCAAAAAGCAGGAAGCAGGCATAGATCACAAAGCCTAAGAAGAACGCGTTCCCCGCGACCTTACTCGCCTTCTCTATATCTCCCTGCCCCAGACTCTTTGACAGCAGGGCGTTCATACCCACACCGGTTCCGATAGCGATCGCCACCATAAGCATCTGAATCGGAAATGCCAGCGTCAGCGCGTTCAGCGCCGCTTCCCCTCCGTCCATATTCGCAACAAATATGGAATCCACAATATTGTAAGCTGCCTGCATCATCATGGATAAGATAATTGGAAGCCCCATATTGACCAGAAGCTTCTTTACCGGCATGACGGCCATTTTATTAACTGACCTTTCTTCATTCATTTTTTGTTCCTCCTCCGTTCATTCCTATACAAAAAAGCGAACGCGTAAATTGTTTGGATTTACGCGTTCGCCACTCAACGATTCTGTTTTATCATATTTTTTCTAAAGAAGTCAAGGGAAAATTATTTGTTCACGCCCTCTCATTTACAGTTCTTCCAGCAGACCCTGGATTCCCTCCTGCTCAAAAAGCGTCTTATAGTACGACAGTTCTTTCTGGATCAGTTCGTCTATCACCCGCATACCCAGCAGCTCCACCGGCGCTTTGTCGTCTGTCAGCAGATAGTCCCCTCCGGTATAAGGGGTAAGCCCTTCCGCCACCTTCTCCATCATCATCACCAGCTCCGGGTTTTCCAGCCCGCTTCTGTTCCGTTCAAATACTGCCGCCGCGTCAGGATTCTGGGTGGCAAACAATTCCCTGTTCGTGGAACCCCTGACATCTACCGTATAGACCTGGTCAAAGACACTGGCAATCGTATCGGAAAGGTATTGATTAATATTTCCTTCCTCCTCCGAATACATATTCATGTTAACCACCATTACGCCGTCCTCTGTCAGATGCTCCTTCACCAGCGTAAAAAATTCCACGGAGGACATCTGAAAAGGAATCGTGATATCCTGATAGGCATCCACCATAATTACATCATATTTCTCCGAGACGGCGTCCAGATAGGCTCTGCCGTCATAGGTCGCAACCGATACCGTATCGGGCAGTTCAAAATATTCCCCCGCAAGCTGCGTGATCTTCTCATCGATCTCCACGCCCTCTACCGACGCAGCGTCGAAATAGGTCTGACACTGTTTGGCATAAGTGCCGGTTCCCATTCCCAGAATCAATACCCTGGGATTTTCCCTGCCTGCCATTACGGGAGCCGCCAGCGCATAATCATAATACATCCCCGTCACGCCGCCGTCCTTCTTCATAATAGACTGGACACCAAACAAAACGTTCGTAGAAAGGATAACGCTGTCCTCTGTTTCCTTCACCTGCAAATAGTTATAAACAGACTCTCCCTCATACAATACCGTTTCCCCGAACAAAAAGCTGCCCGACGAACCGAAAACGCTGCACAGCAGAAACAGAATCGCGCTGACGATACACGATACCGCTTTCTTTTTCACCGTAATGAAATAAAGCAGCCCCAGAAGCAGCAGAATCCCGGAAAAAATCAGAAACGTAATCGATGTTCCCACCGCCGGAATGGTCACAAAAGTAGGTACAAACGTCCCGATAATGCTTCCCACGGTGTTAAAGGCATTCAGAGAGCCCACCGTCTTGCCGCTGTCATCCAGACTGTCCACCGTATATTTAACCAGCGAAGGAGTAACCGTCCCCAGTAAAAACAGCGGGAAGACGAAAATAATCATACACGCCAGAAAAGCCGCCCAGATCAGGAAATTATTGTTAACGGTAAAAACCAGCGCCGCCGATATCAGCAAAATGACGTATTTGCCAAAAACCGGAATCGCCGCGATCCAGACAGCCGCAATTAAAATCCTGACGTACAGCCTGTCCGGGTTCGGATTCTTATCCGCGCTTCTTCCTCCCCAAATATTGCCCAGCGCCATGGCAATCATGATCGTCCCGATAATGATGGTCCACACGATCTGCGACGAACTGAAATAAGGCGCAAGCAGCCTGCTTGCCCCCAGCTCTACCGCCATCACGGACATGCCTGCAAAAAATTCCGTCAGATATAAATAATATTTGTTCCGTAGGATTCCTTGTTCCATTGTTTCCTCCCATTCTGTGTTATCCGCCCGATACCCCGGCAGAATAACATTGTTGCGCTTATTGTAGCACAAGCAAACCAGGCTTTCAATCAAAAGAAAAGGAACCCTTCCTTAAAAATGCGCTCCTACGGCCTAACCCACGCCGGCGTGATATCCCGTCCGAGCCCCGCCAGCATCCGCTTATCGCTCTGAATAGTAGCACGGGCAGCGGTAGTCAGCATATTTCCGGTAATGGTCGCCGATGCGCCGGACTCAAAAGCCCGCTCTCCATCGTTCGTCATCAAAGCCCGTCCTGCGGCCAGACGAATATTGGCCTCCGGGTTGATATAACGGAAGAACGCAATCGTCCTCAATATTTCCGCCTCCGTCAGCCTTTCCTGATGCGCAAGGGGCGTCCCCGGAATCGGCATCAGGGCGTTAATCGGAATGGAGTCGATTTCCAGCTCCGCCAAGCTGACCGCCATATCCAGACGGTCCTCCCAGCTTTCCCCCATGCCGATAATCCCGCCGGAGCAGGCGCACATACCCTCCGCCTTAACCAGCTTAAGCGTTGCTACTTTCTGGTCATAGGTGTGGGTGGTGCATATATTGGGAAAATTCCTCTTAGACGTCTCGATATTGTGATGATAACTGGTCACTCCGGCTTCGTGCAGGCGGCGGAGCTGTTCGGCGTTTAGAAATCCCATAGACGCGCACAGTTCAATTTTGCATTGGCTGCGCATTGTCTCATATGCATGAACCGCCTTTTCAAATTCCTCTCCCGTCAGAGCCTTCCCCGCCGTCACGATTGAGAAACGATCTACTCCTTCGCTTTCATGCAGCCTGCAGGCCTCTACGATCTTTTCTTCCGGAAGAAAATCATAGACCTCGCAGTTGGTATGATTGTGGGCAGACTGCGCGCAATATTTGCAGTCCTCCGGGCAGCGGCCGCTGCGGCCATTAATAATAGAACAAAGGTCAACCTTATCCCCCAGGCAGCGCTCCCTGATCCGGTCAGCGCCCTCGCAAAGCTCCTCCAGATCGCAGGTCAGAAAAAAGGAGAGGTCGTCCTCCCGCGTCAGTCTTTTGCCGTCGATAATCTCCTGTGCCAATTTCCGTACATCCATGTCAGCTTCTCCCTTCCGGCCACTGGTACGCCGCACCTCAAGGAATCCGCCGGGCGGGCAAATCCTGTGACGCGGTACACTAATTGCCATGTAAACACTGCTTTTTATCAGCCTTCCCATAGTATAGCAGTTTATTTTTATTTGTCAACTTTTCGCACTTTATTGTTGACATTTGGCTGACACAAACAAAGAATCAACTCAGAATCTTTGCCATTACATGTACGCTTACCCCTTTCCTTTCAGCAGCCGGACAAGGCGCGGACGATTATATCTCTGCACGGCCACAAACACGCCGTCTACAAGACACGCCCCACAGGACGTCACCGCAAACACGGGAACATCGCCGAACCAGCGGGAGAACGCCAGCGGCACAAAGCTGAGAACCATAATATTTTCCAACCTTTCTCCGCCCGTATTCTTCGGGCTGTTGGAGCTATTCTAACAAAACAGGCGGTTGCGCTCCACCAACCAAACTTGAAAATTACCGCAACCGACGGTTGCAGTCTGCGTTTGCGTCCCGTCAGGAAGTTCCCCGCCGTCTGTCTTCATATGTTCCAACCGGTTAGATGCCCTTATCCAAGCTCCTCCCACTGTAAGTCCAATAGCCTGGCCAAGGATTGCGGCGCATCTTTGTTTACCTCATGGCCGGAACCCGGAACCGTATGCAGCCTGGCATGCGGCAACAGAGCCTCCAGTTCTCTGGACGCTTTCAGATTTGCGGTATCCTTTTCTCCGCAAACAATCATAACAGGGCAGGTAACGGAATCTATTTGATGCCGGAAATCCAACGTACTCATGGAATTAGCCAAGTGAATCATCGCATTTTTGGACAAGCCTGTACTTTCAAAAGCCCTGCCCGGCATACAACGGAACAGAAGATTCTGAAATTTTAAAAGAGCAGTCGGCATTTGATATTGGCATGCTGCTAATACCAGCGCGGCCACATGGTTTCCATGCCTAATTGTATAATCCAACGCCAGAACAGCGCCAAGCGATACGCCACAGATGCGAAAGGGTTCCTCTGAATCGGCAAACTGCCGTTCAAGTCTTTCCAGCACTTGCGCGTAAGTAATTTTTTCACTCATCTGCGCCGCAAAAAGATCGGGGCAGTCTGCGTCCGTGACAGAGGCCGCCTGCTCTATGGTCGCTTTCCAATCTTCCACATTCTGTCCTAATCCGTGCAAAAAAACCGTTTTCATTTCGTCAAGGCTCCTTCTATTTGATTAATTCAATTTATCCTTCCAGCCTTACAAATAAACTTGCCCGTCTGACTGTCTATTAACTATTGACCATGCTTTTACGCTAAAATCCTGCATCTACATAATCTGGAAGTTGTGAAAAGCTACTCGTCCCGACTCATTACTTTTTTCGCCCATACTTTTTGACTACAATGTGGGCATTGCAATTTCCTGGTGCTCAAAAAGTGCATTCCCATCATATATTCTTTATATGTTGGGATGAAGTAACCATCACATTCAGGACATTTATAGTACCCTATGGTTCGTTCTCCCTGCGTTGCTACATACACCCCTACTGCGAATACGCCTATTGCAAGTACAGTTAATACAATTGCTGGCAATCTTGGAATTGCACTGCCATAGATACTGATTATAATCATCAGAACAACATATGTTACAGATGACATTCCTCCAACTATATTGGTTAATCTGTAATTTTTCTGATTTGCTTCCTTTTCTTTAATCATATTCACCATATTTTCCTCCGCTTTTTGTTTATAATCTGCTTCTGACAGTCTTCCTCCGGATAATAACTCGTTTACATTAATGTCAAGTTCACTGCATAACGGCAGTAACAGAGAAATTTCCGGAAATCCTTTGCCAGTTTCCCATTTCGAGACGGTTTTATCACTGATGCCGAGTAAGTCGGCAAGCTGCCTTTGCGTATAATCACGTTTCTTTCTCTCATCAGCAATAAAACGTCCTATTTTAATCTGATCCACTGGATTTTCTCCTCCCTTCTGCCGCTATTATACTTAAAAAAGCTATTATTTCACATCCACGCACCGTAGAATATGGTGACAATATGCGGATTCTACAATACGCAGAGTAATAAATCCCGATTGATCAGCCAGTATTCGAATACTGGTTGTTTCAAAGTATATCCGAAGACAGTCCTTAAAGCAACCAGAAAATCTGTTCAGAATCGTTTGAAATCTTCTAGGATTCCGAGACGTACATATCAATAAGAGTCATTGCCGTTTTCGCAACACATCTCGTTTATGATGGCTTGAACAGAACCCCTATCCGTTTTCATTCTTCACGCAGTGCATCATAGAATGAGTAATCTACAGTTCCTCCTAAAGCACCACAATCAGCAGCATCTTAAACTGCTCTTTTCCGAAAACCGCATGCGGATGTTTTGCCGGCATTACAATACTTTCTCCCTCATGCAATTCATATCTATTGCCATCAATTGTAATTTCACCAGTTCCATCCAAACAAAGCACAAAAGCGTCCCCGCCTGATTCATGCGTACTGATTTCTTCTCCCCGATCAAATGAAAAAAGTGTAATACTCATTCTGTCGTTTTGAACAAGCGTTTTGCTCACGACTTGTCCGGATTGATATTCAATCTGTTCCTTCAAAACCAATATTTCCGCCGCGTCAATATTTCTTATACCCAAAATACATCACCCCGCCTTTCCATTCCTTTTGTTAATCCAGGCAGAATATTTTTCCTGAATATGCTCTTGCTGTGCCTTTTCCTCAAAAACCTTTGTTTGTTCATCAATCAGCTTTTTGGTTTCCTCTGGCAAAAGCCTTTCTGCATAGGTATAGCAAACTTCGTTTTCTTTATTAATATGCCTTTGAAGCAACTCTGCATAGCCTGCCGCATGGATCAGGATATCCAACTTAGCCTGTGATGTTGGTTCTTTTTCATACAACGTAAGGGCTTTGTCTAATTCTCCTACATGATATCTGGCCAAATCATGTTCTACTAACATTCCGTTACGAACAAGTTTTTCGGCTGCCGAATCATTTCTTTCCAACATGAAGTGAAACAATATCTGTTCTTCTTTTCCATGATGATGCTTATCAGCATAATTTCTCACAAAATCCAGGCACTCCCTTAATTCCGCCAAATCAACCTCTGCACCTTCAAGAATAGAACAACAGGTTGCGTTTAAATGTTCCGTTAAAGCATATATTTTTTTATGTTCCTCTACAAGCAACTCAATCCCATACATAACTGTCCCTCCTATCAATTCAGCTTTGCCAAGACAGCGTCTGCATCTAATCCATGCACCATGCAGGCATCAACCAAGCGTTCCATTTGTGAGGAGGGGCATCCCAAACAATGCATTCCCGCCTCCATTAAAATCTCTGCCGCTTCCGGTTTGCTCCTTAAAATTTCTCCTATTAACGTTTCTCCTGTAATTGCCATATTGTTTCCTCCCTGTTATCATTACAATACCTGTACTTCCTGATTTTTTTCGCCAAATTTTTCTTTCAGTCCAGTACAGATTTCTTCTCTGCTCTTTCCCTGCTTTTCTTTAAGCTTAATCATTTTATATGCCTGAAACAACGTCGAGGGACCGATTTCCGAACTGAAAAAGCCGATTCCCTGATTCCATGCCAGAAGTTCAAATACGTCATCAAGCGCTGCGGATTCAATCCCATATGAGTATGCCTTCACCAATTCTCTTGTTGCCTGACGTATTCTGCCCGCTCCAACAGCATTTGTAAACGAAAGCAGCAGACGCATTTCATAAGTGATAGTGCGCTTCCTGCTTTGCCACGTTGTTTTCCAAAAATCTACTGCAATACGCCCCAAATCTTCATCAATCATTGGATAATTCAACAGAGCCAATGGGCGATACGGTGCAGTATTTTCCGGTGTTTTTTCCTCCACCCGATAGAACCATACATGAAACTCGTTTTCCGCGAATTTTTCTGTATGGTATACAAATCCAAGCTTCTCCATCTCCTGATAAAGAGGATGCGGCTCAAAGGTTTGCACCACTTCCATTCCTTCTCCGACATGCAGTTCCTCAGCCCGCTTCTGTAATCCGGGGAAAAAATTTCCCTGTACATGACGGACGTCCATTTTAGAAAATGTCTCCCTTTTTGCTTTCCATTCTTCATAATTGTTCATGCCAGCCTCCTTGTTTGATGATTTTTCCCTTGCTTTCATGATTGGATTATAGTACAATAGCTGAAAAAATTATGTTGGAATTACAACATGGAGGCGATTTTTTGAAAGAATATTTGAATATTTTGAAAAAATGTCTTTTATTCAAGGATTTATCAGATGGTGAAATATTAAATATGCTGACCTGTATAGACGCAGATATTAAAAAATTTTCCAACGATGATTATATCTTGAGAATGGGGGATATCACGGATTCCATCGGTATTCTTTTAAGCGGAAATGCCCTCGTTATTCAAGAGGATTTATGGGGAAACCGTAATATTATGACAAGGCTTTCGTCAAGCGATTTTTTTGCGGAGCCCTATGCGGCTATTCCCGATGCCGTACTGAATGTTAGTGTTGTCGCTACAAATGACTGCGAGGTTATGAAAATAAACATCCATAAAATGCTTACTATGTGTACCTCAGCCTGTACCTGCCATAACCATTTAATACAAAACCTCGTGACCGCTTTTGCCCAAAAAACACTTATGTTTAATGATAAAATAACTCATATGAGCAAACGCAAAACAAGAGATAAAATATTATCCTATTTATCTGCGGAGGCGATACGGCAAAAATCCGTTTCCTTTCATATCCCGTTTGACAGGCAGCAGCTTGCTGATTTTCTCTGTGTTGAGCGTTCGGCAATGTCTGCTGAATTATCAAAGCTGCAAAAGGAAGGCCTTATAAAAACATCACACTCACATTTTGAATTAAACATTAATCCCGTTGACTAAAAAAGGGGCATTATATAACTGCTCCCAAATCCCAGATACTCTATTGCATGACGGTTTCTCATCCAGTTTGCAACAACCACGTTCGGTTCTTCTTGATTTTTATAACGTGCGATATCAAGATATCAATCTGCCATACCAGTTCTCTCCTAGTCGTTTTCAATAGTCTTTGGACAAAAGGCAGACCGTCTCGACTGTTGGTTGAAATTCCAAGGGTAATTCTTTCACATCCTCCCCGTTCACAGGAACGGGGAAGTTGAATATAATCTTCTTTATCCAGCAGCCATCTTCTCGCTTTTCCGGATAAATCTCTATCCTCTCAATGAAGGTCCGCATGAATTCTTTTCGCTCTACCTCGGAGGCTTCACCGTAGACCTCATAAAATGCCAGAAGGAGCTGATAGATATTATCGCCGGAGATTTTCTCCTGCCGGATGCTCCGAATCTGACTTTGAATATCATCTATCTGAATTTCAATTTCCTCTATTCTGCCATACTGCTCATCATACCGGCGCTGTAGATCCAGTATCTTTCCGCTTCATCTTCTGCGATCAAAAGCTGTCCGTTATCCAGTCGATAGCCATAAGGGGCAAAGCCGCCGTTCCATTTTCCTTCTTTGGCCTTCTGCTCCCGCCCTGCCATTGTCTGTGTGCGGATATTCTCACGCTCAATCTCGGCTACCGCTGACAATACGGAGATCATCAGCTTGCCGGAATCCTTGGAACTGTCGATGCCATCCTCCACACAGATCAGGTTCACGCCAAAATCCTGCATCAGCTGTAAAGAGTTCAGCACATCAGCGGCATTTCGTCCGAACCTGGACAGCTTAAACACCAGCACAAAAGAGACGCTGTCTTTTCCTTTCTGGATGTCGTTCAACATCCTCTGGAATTCCAATCTTCCCTGGATATCTTGCCCGAAAAACCTTCATCGAAATACTCCCCGGCAATCGTCATATCCTCATATTCTGCCTATTTCCATAGCTTGTCCCGCTGGGCGTCCAGACTGTACCCATCCACCTGAATGGAAGTGGATACCCTTGTATAAATATAGCATTTAGTTTTCTTTTTCACTTCTCTCCCCTCCCGGCAAGGCCGCGATCTGCGTGGTATCCAAAGAAGATAATGTCTGCATCTGTTTCACCGCCAGTTCCCGCAGCAGCACCAGCCGTTCCGACTGCGGTTTGTCCTGCTCAATCAGAACCGCATTGTAGCTTTCCATATTCGCCAGCACCAGCAGCTGATTCAGGTTCGCATCATCCCGCATATTTCCCTTTTTGCCCGGATTCTTATCTCTCCACTGCTTTGCTGTCTGGCCAAACAATGCAACATTCAGCAAATCCGCTTCACTGGCATAGGTGTAGGAAATCTGCTCCGGTGTCAATTCCGGGGGAATGAGATTCCCTTTTATGGCATCGGTATGAATCCGGTAATTCAGCTTTGCAATCTCCCGATTCAGGTTCCAATCTAACGAAAGCCGACTGTTTTCATCTTTTTTCAGCCGTCTATAATCTTTCATAATATACAACTGAAATTCAGGAGAAATCCATGTAGCAAATGACATAGCGATATCACTATGTGCATAAGTTCCACCGTACCGTCCTGCTTTTGAAATGATGCCAATAGCATTTACCTGTTCTATCCATTTTGTAGGCGTCATTACAAATCTGTTCAATCCTGCCTCACTTCTAACCGCCTCGAATTGCACACGGTTAAAATCGGGATTATGAAGTTCCTCCCATACTGCCAAAAACTCTATTGTGTTGCGGTTCCGCATCCAGTTTTGGATAACAAAACGGGGATCATCTTCATTTCTGTATTTTGCAATATCAGTCAGGGAGATGAACTCATTTTCAAAATCATTCGTGTAAATGCTAATATCAAATCCCTTTGCATGTATCGTTTCCTTCACTGTCTTTCCTGCCATGTTAGTTCCTCCCCATTTAGTCATTATTATCAGACACTCTGTCCACCGCTGCTTTTTCTCCGTTCGTTACATCAATCTTTTCCGTCCGAATATAATACTCCAGCAACCGCAGCACATAATCCGGCGCATGCCTGTTACCTAATTCCCATTCTGTCACAGTCCGATAGGGAATCTGAAAGTATTCGCAAAATTCCTTACGGTTCATTCCCGTACACTCCCGAAGTTCTTTTATTTTTTCCTTGCACTCCATAATCTTTTCTCCCATAAATAGCAATCACGTTGTGTATTTATCATAGCACATCCTCGGTAAATACACAACGTGTAAATACTATTTCAACATATTTTCTATGCCGCCCTCAAGCTGCCCTCTCTGTCTTTGGACCCATCAATCTGTACATCAGCCTCTTTTCCCCTGTGCTTTTCCAAAACGCCTGGTCCATATTTCACAAACATTCCCGCCATCACATCCACGCAGCGCTCAAGCCAGGCTCCGTCCCTCCAGCGCGATTTGTCCATATCTTTCCTTAAAAAATCTGTGCCGAACAGCAGAATCAGAATCACTGCCGCTCCTAATATTTTCGTAAACGACCTGTCTCCGAATATTTTTACTTTCCGCTTAAATACGAGCTTCCAGAACCTTTCCTGTCCCGTTTTAACCTTATAGAAATCAGGATAAGGTGTACGAATTGTCATTGTTGCATTTTCAACATACTTGCGCTAATGGGCTGAATGCTTCCATTTTCAATCCGTATAACCACCACTCCGTCGTTGCTCGGGCGAAAATCAAATTGCATGATTCCACTAACCCCTTTAAGGTTCTCTTCTTTTTTCTTAGCCTCTCTTACATAATCATTGAAGTATTCTTCAACCGATGGGATAAACACATCTTTCATAAATCAATTCATGACCTCCCCGCTCTTGATTTATCGCCATTTGTATAGTATACTTACACAACAGTCTGTCGTATATTCATATTGTAGGCATAGGGCAGGCAGAAATCAATGCGCAGTATTTTTTTAATGTCGCGCAATTCGGAGAGAAATCCTATGAACAAATTTGAGATAAAGTCACAAAATACAAAGAGAGCGCTTGTCAACGCCTTCTGGGAATTAACAAGAGAGAAAGAACTGCACAAGATAAAAATCAAGGATGTAACGGACAGGGCAGGCGTCTATCGAAGCACCTTTTATCTGCATTTCGTCGATATCCTTGACCTGCTGGAGCAGGAAGAGGATCTGCTTGTGGAGAAATGGCAGACTCGCGCGGTCCATGTCCCTGATTTGTCTTCCTCCAATGAATTATTCCTTACGCTGTCCAACTATTACATAGAGAATGGAGATAAGGTGTTTACGCTGTTAAATAACAGGGCATACAGCAAATATGAAGAGAAGATGAAAGATAGTATCCGAAAAATGATATACTCCCAGTACGCTCCGGCAAACGTTACATCATTTGACTATTCCTTTGAGTTCTACATTGATGGAATCATTGGCAGTTTATGCAAATGGCATTCTGAAGGGCAAACCGAGAATGTCAACATTGTGATAGCACAAATGTTAAATTTGATTCAACATGGCATTGGCAATGCCTACTGGAAAACAGATACCTCGCCATCAAGACTGGGAGACACAGGCGCTCACTGCTGAGTGCCTGGAATCCCCACCTTAAAGGCGTAACTTTTCTACAGGTATAAACAACAAATACATAGCGCTTGAGCAGTGGCGCTTAAATATAATGGGCGGCAAGGGCATCCGCTAAAAACCAGCAAGCAGCTTCACAGCTGTGTAAACCACAATTACAGCCCCGGCCACGCTGACAATACCATAAATTTTTCTGGACTCCGGGTCGTCTTTCTCTTTCAGGAAATAATACAGCCCTGCAACCAGAACCATGATACCGATCACCAGAAATATTACACTCCAGATCATACTTTTCACCTCCGTTTCCTCCAGTTCAATAAAAGTGCAGAATTGCCGATCACGATTACAGAACCTGCATTATGGACAAGAGCGCCCACGACTGGGTTCAGTATGCCTGTAATGGCGAGGATGATTGCGATAAAGTTGAGTGTCAGAGAGAATGTCATGTTCAGCTTGATAGTAGTCATCATCCTTTTGGAGAGCGCCACCAGATGGGGAAGCTCCTCCACCTTATCATCCACTAGTGCGATGTCCGCAGCGTCCACCGCAATATCGCTTCCAATGCCGCCCATGGCAATGCCGACATCCGCTTTTTTCAGCGCCGGTGCATCGTTGACGCCGTCGCCGATCATGCAGACCGATTCCTGTTTTTCCTGATAGGAACCGATCCATTTCAGCTTATCCTCCGGCAGACAATTTGCACGCACTTCCTCAATATGCAGCTGCCCCGCAATCGCGGCGGCGGCTTCTTCATTATCTCCAGTCAGAAGTACAGGCTCTATAGAAAGGCGTTTGAGCTGGTCGATCATAGAAGCGCTGTTCTCCCTCGGCGTATCGGAAAGGACAAGGAAACCGGACAGTTTATTATCCGCACTCACATAAATCACCGTACAGCCCTGTTCCAAAAATTCTCCTGTCTCCGCAAGGACCGCCTCTGTGACTGCGATATTCTTTTCCGCCATCATTTCATAATTTCCGGCAAGAATCGCCGTCCCGTTGATCACAGCCGATACACCGCGCCCCGGCAGCATGGCAAACTGATCGCAGGAGGGAAGGGCGTTCCCTGTCCCTGTGCTGTAACTCCTTACGATCGCCCTGCCCAGCGGATGCTCTGACAGCTGTTCTGCGGCGGCGCAGAAGGAGTAGATTTCCTCAGAGGACAGCTCCGGGAGAATACTTTTTGCGCAAATGACCTTTGGCGTTCCGTAAGTGAGGGTGCCTGTTTTATCAAATGTAATCCTTTTCACCTTTGCCAGTCGTTCCAGTGCATCCCCTTCTTTTACGAGGAAACCGTGCTTCGTGGCATTTCCAATCGCTGCCATGATTGCTGTCGGCGTCGCCAGAACCAATGCACAGGGGCAGAACACAACCAGAATGGTCACAGCCCGGATAATCTGCCCGGTCACAAGCCAGGTGATGGCTGCGGCAGAGAGCGCGATCACTACGATCCAGGTCGCCCAGCGGTCTGCGATCCCCACGATTTTCGCTTTCCCTGCATCTGCGGACTGCACAAGGCGTATCATTCTCTGGAGGGAGCTGTCTTCGCCCACCTTTGTCGCTTCCATATCGAAAGCGCCAAACTGATTGACCGTTCCGGAGGAAACCTCATCCCCGGCAGCCTTATCTACCGGCATGGACTCGCCGGTCATAACCGCCTGGTTGATAGAAGTCTGGCCGGAAAGGATCACACCGTCCACCGGGATCGTCTCTCCCGGAAGGATCCGGACTTTATCGCCAACTTTGACCTGCATGGAAGGGACGATGGTTTCCTTCCCATCTGCACCCAGTATCCGAGCCGTCGTCGGGGTCAGCTTCACGAGCTTCTCAATGCCGCTTCTCGCTTTTGCAACGGTCAGTTCTTCCAGAAGCCCGCCGAGCTGCATGATAACCGCCACCTCACCGGCGGCAAAAATTTCTCCAGTGATCACAGAGGCGATCAATGCAATGGAGACAAGAACATCCGCTTTGATGTCAAAAGTCGTAACAAGGCCGATGATGGCTTCCATAATGATCGGAATTCCGCAAAATACAATGGCGATCCATGCGGCATCAAAAGGAAATGGCGACCATCCGGTCAGGCTGCATAGGACCGCTGCCCCTGATATAATCAGGAAAATAATATCCTTTTTGATTCCCCCTAATTCCAATACCCATTCAAGTCTGGACATCACTGCTTTCATATGAGCTTAAGTTCCTCCTCTTTTTGCATACCGCCCGCCGCGATCCGTTCAAAGCTTTCATTGCTGAGCGCATGGCCCATTCGGCTTCCTTCCCTGTCTGCCAAAACAGGGGCAACACCGGCAAGCACCAGATTTTTCTCGAAAAAAATATGTTTACGATGCGTTATCTCCGCTTTCAGAGAACCTTGCTCTGTCAGGTGGAGGCAATACTTTTCATCCATCAAAAGAAAACCATCCCGTTCCAGCGACAGGACCGCCTGGCTGACGCTGGCCCTGGAAAAGCCCATAAAGGAAGCAAGGTCGGAAGACCGTATTTCGTTTTGTTCTTTAAGAAGCAGAAACAGAGCTTCCAAATAATCCTCCCTGGACTCCTGGCGAATTTGGTTCATACGATTCTTCTGAGTATCATTCATTGACTTTTCCCTTCTTTCGCCTTATACCCGTAGGGGTATATGTTTATTATACATATAGGGGTATGGGAATGTCAAGCGATCCGCCTGAAGATTAGGATGTGCTAACAGATTTGAATCCTGTACAGACGTGAAGTGGTGCATTTCCGGGAAACTTCCGGAAAAAACGAAAGCAGCCGTGAATGACTGCTTTCGTTTTGAATATTTTATAAATTATATGATACCATGGATTTCTACGCGCTCTGCGCTCCCGAAATCCTAAAAACATTCGGAATCTGCTCATTTTTCCAAGAAAAATGGCTACTTCCTCATGTTTTTGCGGGTCTCAAAGTCATGAATACGAATGCAAGCATTCGATTCATGGCTTTTGGACCCTGGTATCATCCCATATTTGCGAAGCGCTCTACTGCTTTCGTGAAATCAGCAATCGTTTTATCAGCGTCGCCGTGTTCGATCCCGTCACGCACACAATGCTGAATATGTCCCTCAAGTACAACTTTACCGCATCCATGCAGGGCAGATTTCGCCGCATTGATCTGAGCCAGAATATCCTCACAGGGAATGTCCTCGTCCACCATCCGGTCAATCGCCTGCACCTGTCCAATTATTTTTTTCAGCCTGCGATGCAGGTTCTCTGCATCCATACATTGCCTCATATCGTTCCCTCCTTATACATAAGGGTGTATACGTACATGATATAGCATTTTAGATTGTTTGTCAATCAAATGGGAACCATCAATCTGGCAACCCATGCGTCCCGGCCATATCCCTGTCATACTGCTCTAATTCGCCGGAGAATACCAGTCTGGCGTAGGTCAGCGGCTCATTATAAATCAACCAGTCAATTTCAGTCTGCATGGGAATAGTAGGGCAAATTTCATCGTCTACATCTGGAGTGTAGATACTGATTTCTGTGCCGTCATGAAACCGCAGCTCCACACTGGCGGTGTCGATGTTAAATTTGCAAGATGCCTTCATATCAAACACTCCCTTCTATCATCTTGAAATGCCGCAACGCTTCTACAATCGCCTTTTCTTTTTCCGGCGGACACTGCGGCTGTCTTGCATTCTCGGATTTCGGCTTATTGTAATTCTCCCGCTCGATAATCCCGTACTTCTGCTTAATCTGCGCGATGTACAGAGAGGACACCGACAATCCGGTATGCTCTTTCACATAATCCTTGATCTGACCATATGTGGCACATTTCTGAAACCCAGACATATCCATATCCTCCAGAGAGAACTCCACACGCACTTTCTTCGAGTTGATTTCTCACTTGGAAAGCTGGACAACCGTCTCGTCATGATTTACACTTTCACACCAATCATCAGTATAACAATCATACACTTCTTTTCCATCTTCTTCAAAGGCAATAGGTAGCTTAAATTTGATATGTTTTACCCATCTACCATGTTCCTTGTCATCCTCAAATATATCGACACGTTCAATGCAGTCTGCAAAAAAATCTTTCTTCTCTCGGTCAGAATAAAAGCCTATTCCCTCTGTCATAACCTTGTAAAACCTTTGTTTCACATTTTCATATACCTGATTTTCTTCTTCGGAAATGTTAATAACTGCTTCTAACTCTGCTATTTGCTTTTCAAGTACAAGCATTTCATCATATATTTTATCCTGCCTTGCCTGCAAATCATCAAATTTTCTGTCATAGTTCAAATCACTCACATCTAATGACTGCATTTTATCAAAAAACTTGTCCTTAGTAACTGCCTTTTGCTCATACTGTTTTTGTAATCGCTTCAAATCTGCTTTCTGTTCGCTCATATCAGAGCTTACAATACCATTGATTGTAGTTGCGGTATCATCGGCAATTCTTTCCTTTTCATCCTCAGATGTTTTTGATACTTCTTCTGTAATAAACCTTTTCACGATTGCTTCTACTTCTGCGTTAATCTTATCTTGACTTGGCTGTCTCCTAAAACTACAGGTATGACCATCAACCATTTTTCGATGTTTGCAGACATATCAGTGTTAATTTCAACAAAATTTATGTTGCAATGACACAGTGTTGAAATTGAAAATTGTGCCTTTGCTTCTGCGGACAGGGGCTCTTTCTTAGGGGGATAGTCCGCAGTTGCTCTTTAAAAAAATAAGCCTACCGAAAGATTCATTCTCAATCGGTAGGCTTTTATGCCCTTTTCACTGTATTAAAAATATCAGTTCATAAATTATTCTACGCCAAACTCCGCTTTAATAGATTCAACTACATCATTAGGAATCGTAACTCCTATATTAGCTAAATCAGATATCATTTCGGAAAACCCTTTTTCCTGCGGGAGATAGTAGTTATCATAGTATGCAAATACTGCCTCCATTACAGCATAAAGATAACTTTCATCGACCGAATAATATGCAAGAGAATTTACGATTGCTCCTATAAGCCCTGGGTCTTCCATTCCATTCTCTTCAGCTTTTGCCATTGCCTCATTTGCCACTTCTTCAGCAACAGCGGCAGCCGCATTCAATTCTGCATTTAACTGCTCATTGAGTGCTTTTGCCTCTTCAAAATGATTTTTTAATTCTTCCTCTGTAGTATAAATATTGTTTTCTTCACAAAATGCTTTGTATTCTTTCTCTGTGCATTTTATAAATGTATCCGTTTTCCAACTACTAGAATCAGAAGCAAGGAACAGTGTTTCTCCATCATCCGATAGACTTGCCATAAGTGGAGTAAATTCATTTACTGCTGTACTATTATCATAACCTTTATCAAAATTCATGAGCATTACAGTACCTTCATTCGTTGTTGTACCTGTTCCATGATACAGATACCATCCTGATTTATCAGATGAATACATAATGTCTCCGTTTTTTGAAATACTCAATGCATAGTTATGTGATGACCCTGCACAGGTGTAATAGCCCTCAAAAGATGGTTTTTTACTTCCACAACCTACTAACATAAATACTGCTATCGCGCATAATACAATACTACTTAAAATCTTTTTCATTTTCATTCTCACTTTCTTTATTCTTCATTAGAAATTTTTGTGCCACAGTTGATACAGAACATAGAATCTGCTGACAGTGGACTACCACAGTTACTACAAAAACCATGTCCTAAATCTGTCTGCGCCGGTGCTGTATTGATAGTGCTCTCCGCAACGAGTGAAACTGCCGCCGTTTCTGCTTTTGTTGTATTGATTTGTTCTTGTGTATCTGCAATCTGTTGTTCTAACGAGCTGATTGCGTCCACAAAATTTTTTAATGCCTCATCTGGATTTTCTTTGTGTGCCTGATAATAAGCCGCTCCAAGACCTTTATACAAATTGCTGATTTCTTTCTGCATAGAGGAAATTTTTGTATTCATTGCCACGATATCATAGTTCCCCTTAGCCTTTTGGCTAACCCCTTTTGTAAAGGCATTAACATTATCCATAAATCCCATTATTCATTTCCTCTTTTCACGCTTTTTTCTTATTCAAGAAAATCATTGCTACAATCAAAACAAGTAACAATATATCTATCATTGTCAAAAATCCGTTGATTTCAAAAGAAGCTGACGCACTCACCCCAAACATACTGAAATCAGTTCCACCAATTTTCTCTGCAATTTGTTTTTTAACATTTGTAACTGCATAAAAATGAAATGCAATACAAAGAAGCTGTGGAATTGCTCCAATTATCACTTTTCTGATTTTTTCAAATGCTTCGCCAAGAGCAAAAACAATAGAGACCAAAGCAAGAATCAACACAATCACACAATCTGCTGCAACAATTTCATTTAGTGAATAAGACTGTGAATCTGAATAGGACATCCCAAAGCCACTGACATTTCCTCCCAAATGAATAGTTTTCGTATAAAGCATAATAATCTGTAACAAAAATAATACAACCATAGCAAGTCCAACCATCTTTACAGGTGTTACTCCCTTTGCCGATGTAGATATAGTAGGCGCTCCTACCAAGTCAGTCGCTTGTGTCGGTGTCCCACATTTTTTGCAGAATTTTTCATTTTCAGCAATTTCATTTCCGCATTTCTTACAAAACATAAAACTTTCCTCCTCTGTCAGATAATATTTTATTTTTAATTCTTTTGGAACAGTGTATCTTCTTCCTCCTTCCCCTCATAAATAAAAGCCCATATTATTTTAGACCATTTTGGTCTAAAAATCAATAGACCAAAATGGTCTTTCATATACTCATATCGAGGTGGAAAAATTGATATATGAGCGTATTAGAAATTTAAGAGAAGATTCAGATTTGACACAGACCGATTTGGCAGAGTATTTGAATATTTCGCAAAGGGCATATTCCCGCTACGAAACAGGCGAAAGAGGAATCCCTATTGAAACACTTACTAAAATAGCAGATTATTACAAAGTATCTGTTGATTATTTAATTGGACGCACAAATGATAAAAAACTTCATTAGCATACAACAAGAGCGAGGGGAATCCTATCAGCCCTCGCTCTTGTTGTATTGTTCGCTATAGAAATCTTTGTAACTTACTATTCTATTCAATCATCCTAAAATGTCTTAATGCGTCAATAATGGCTTCTCTCTTTTCAGGTGTCACTTGCTTCGGCTCATAATCCTCACTTTTGCTAAGATTATAATTTGCACCCATTTCAATTCCACATTCACGCTTTACCTGTGCAATATACGCTGAATGTACCTTTAAGCCGTATTTTCCCTCAATATATTCTTGTACCTCTCTATAGGAAGCGTGCCTGTTTACCTCATCCATGTAACTGCCATCAGGTGTATAATCAATCGTTACATACTTCTTTGCTTTTTGGTGGCACAGTAAGACGCATGTTTCCACACACTCCGTATACGGAAACATATCCACAGGCGTAATCTCCATCACCCGATAACCGCTCCCGCCCTTTCTGCCGCTGTTCGGCCGGCTTCCCTTCCCCGCGCCGGTCAGATACGCCAAGTCCCGCGCCAGCGTTTCCGGGTTACAGGAAATATAGACAATTTTAGATGGCTGCAGCCGCAGCAGGGCGTTCATAAATTCTTCTGTGCTGCCGCTTCTTGGCGGATCCATAAAGACTACATCTACACAGGTTTCTGACTGAGCCAGCTGCACCATAAATCTGCCCGCGTCATTCTGATAGAAATCTATATTTTTAATCTGATTCCTTTTGGCATTGGCCACCGCGTCACGAACCGCGTCCTGATTCAGTTCCACGCCGATCACCTTCTTCGTCTTTGAAGCCGCCGCTAATCCTATCGTACCAATCCCGCAGTACGCGTCTATCACGGTTTCCCTGCCGGTCAGGGAGGCATACTCGATAGCCTTGCGGTACAGCTTCTCAGTCTGGACGGCGTTCACCTGATAAAAGGATTTGGGCGAAATTCTGAACGTACAGCCGCACAATACGTCTTCAATATACCCTTTACCATACAGCACCTGCTCTTTGTCGCCCAGCACCATGCTGGTCTTTTTATGATTCACATTCAGTACAATCGTCGTGATTTCAGGGTGCAGCTTACATAGGGCGTTCACAAAGTTTTTCTTAGAGGGCAGAATAGGGGAACCCAGCACCAGCACTACCATAATCTGCCCCGTGGCATATCCCACCCGGATAAGCACATGGCGAAGCAGTCCGTAACCGGTATCTTCATTGTAGGTTTTGATTTTAAAAGATTTCGCCAGCTCCCGAATGGATACGATAATCGCGTCCGCCTTCTGATTCTCCAACAGGCAGCTATCCACCGCTATCACATGGTGGCTGTTTTCCTGATAGATACCGGACACAATTCCTCTGCCCTTCTGAAAATCATAAACTGCATGCACTTTATTTCTGTAATATTCCGGCTGCTCCATTCCAATCATCCGGTTCACCTTACCAAAGCCCTTCAAAAGCTGTTCCGTGTATTTCTGCTTTTTTGCAAGCTGTTCCGCATAGGGGACACCCGCATAGCGGCAGCCGCCGCACTTCTTAGCCACCGGGCACTTATGCATTTCCTCTGCTTTACCGGCTCTATCTTTCATTTGCTTACCTTTTACATTCCTTCTGTTCTCTTCCACACTAATCCCCATTTCTGAGCAACTTGTTGCGAAGCGGCGGCGAGAAATCCGCGAAGGCGGTTTCTCGTCTGCCATCAGGGCTATTTGCTTTCGCTCAGAAACAAATAGCCAAATCCACTTCCAGAGGATTGTGAAAAATCAGCACATCAGTGTGATTTTTCATACTAATCCCATACCTTTCCATCTATGGATTGCTTAAGCCCCTTCCGGCGCAAGCAGCGCCGGAAAACAGGAAAGCCCCAAGAAAAACTCTTAGGGCTATCTTAACATATCCTGTTCTATTTTCCTATGTATCTGTATTTTCCGGACAATTTGATAAAATCACGCGGAGGCAATCTTGACGCTCTCTATTCCTTCCACCAGATTCCTGGCGCGCACGCTGTCCGCTTCATTAATACGAACGGTAAATACATTTTTCCTGCTGCTTCCATGAAAAAACCGTTCCCACAAGCCCTTCTCCTGACACTCAATACAAAAGGATATCCGGTTAGACAGCAAAAGCTTCTCCAGTTTATCTTTACTTTCTACACTATATACCTTACAAAACGGGATTTCATGATTAAAAAATAATTCATTAAAATCCATCGCTGCCATATCGCCACCTCCACATAACTAGTTTTCATCTTCTGCATCAGCTTTATGTCAACTTTCCTGTACATTATACACTAAAATATATTACTATTTCAATATTTTTCTACAAAGAGATTTTGTAAGAACTTTTAGAAGGGGGCTTGCTTTTTTATTCAGAATTAGTTATAATGGTAACTGCTTTCGGGATGTGGCTCAGGTGGTAGAGCGCTACTTTAGGGAAGTAGAGGTCGCAAGTTCAAGTCTTGTCATTCCGATGCCTGATAAGTCTGTAGATATTACTATAGTATCTACAGACTTTTGCTTTGTCTGTAAAATACCGGTAAGAGGGGCATAAGCAGCCCTCAGCGTAAACGCTTCAGAATGGAGGTAGCGCATGATTGATAAAGAAAACTTCCATCCCCTGAATTATGTCAAAAAGGAAGAATATTCCGGGAGCATGGAGGGGATGAGATATCTGCTGAAAAAAGTACATAACGGGGAAACAGACACCGATGTCATCCGCGTCACTGTCTGGCCGGAGCCGCTGGGGATTCTGCGGACGCCTGCGGAACAGAAAACGTCCCTGGAAGTGCCCCTGACCCAAGAAGGCGTGGAACAGGCGGCGGACTGGCTTAACGAACAGTATGAGACCAGAAAGGATTATTGGCTTGAACAGATGAACCGGCCGTGGACAAAACTATAAACCGGATGGAAGGAAAACAGAAATAATGAGTATAAAATGTATTGCACTGGATTTAGACAGGACAACCCTTGATGAGACGGGACAACTGTCTGCGGAAAACAAAAGAACCCTGGAAGCATTGATTGCCAAAGGAATCGAAATCGTGATTGCCAGCGGGAGAGCCTATGCCACCCTGCCCAATGATGTAATGGCAATCCAGGGGATTCGCTATGCGGTCTGCGGTAACGGCGCTTCGGTATACGACGTAACTGCCGGACAATGTATCAGGCGGTGCGGATTATCCGGGGAAGCATTGGAAACCGTATTGAGGGTAACAGCAGGGGAAACTGTAAGCTACGAAGGTTTTATCGACGGAGTCGCCTATGCGGGAAGAGAATATGTGGAAAATCCTGTCAAGTATGGAGCCACCCCCCAGGCGGTTGCCTATGTGCAGTCCACCAGACATATCAAGGAGGATATCGTCGCCTTTTTGCGGGAGCATAAGGAACATCTGGACAGCATGGACGTAATTGTCCGCGATGAAGAAAGTAAACAAAGAATATGGAAAAGGGTCGCGGAAACGGCCAAAGACGTTTACATAACTTCCTCGGTGGAACAACTGCTGGAAATCGCCGGACAGGGCGCCGGTAAAAAGGCGGGAGTGGAATATGTGGCAAATAAGCTGGGGCTGCGCCGGGAAGAGCTTGCCGCTTTCGGAGACGGGGATAACGATATCGATATGCTTCAGTACGCCGGTGTCGGTATTGCCATGGAAAACGCTTCCGCGGGATGTAAGGCTGCCGCGGATTATCTTACTAAGCATCACGCAAAGGACGGCATCACTTACGGCGTCCGGGAAATATTAAGGCTGCTGCCTTAGGATTCAAAATCTCATTCACATAATATCACCTGGCGTAGTAAGCATAAGGGTAAGCATGGCCTCTACCTGTTCCAGAATCCCCCAGTCTTTTGCTCTTTTCACAAGATCGCCAACTACACGGTCAAACAGCCCTCTGTCCAATAGCTGCTTCTTATACCAGACGATCATCCTGCATCTGTTCAGACAAAACTTACCGACATTGGAGGAAATGCCTCCGCTCACCAGAAAAGCGTCTACCAGCGGTTCTTCTACGAAGCCAATCTTATATTTCTCCGCAAAGCGCAAGGAAAAATCCCAGTCTTCCAAACATTCCATGCCTTCACGGAAGCCTCCAATTTCCTGAAAACACTGTCTGCGAAACAACATCGTAGGCGTTCCTACCGTATTATTTACCAAAAGTGTTTGAAAGATATCTCCTTCAAGGTTTCCCCACGTCTCCGCATAAGGTACCCGAACAGTATCTCCATTGATGCGTCTAAGCTGATATGCGCTATATATCATGCTGTATTCGGAATGTTGTTGCCAATATGACATTTGTCTGGAAAGCTTATCAGAATGCCAACAGTCGTCGCTATCCTGAAATGCCACCCATTCTCCTTTTGCACAGGCAACCCCTTTATTACGCGCGACAGGCGCCCCTTGGTTACAGGCCTGCCTGATATAGCGAAGCCGCTCGTCAGACAGGGAGGTTACGACCTCTTCCGTGCGGTCTGTGGAACCGTCATCTACTATTAATACTTCCAGATTCTTATAATTTTGATTTAAAACACTTTTGATTGACCGTTCTAGATACTCGGCTCTGTTATAGGTAGGAATCACTACGCTAATAAGACATTCTTCTGGTTTGTCTGTATATCCGCCACACATATTTTTTTCCACTTTACTTCACAATCACTACTGCCCCGCGCAGACAGTCTCTCTTTCCTGTAGATTTTCATCTATAAAGCGTTCAAATTCTTCCTGCGGAATCGGCCTGGAAAAATAATATCCCTGCTGGATTTCACAGCCGATCTGGGACAGATAACCGCTCTGCTCCTTGGTTTCCACGCCCTCGCACAGAGAAGTAATCTGCAGCCGCTTCGCCATGTCTATCACACAGGAAATAATAATCTTATCGCTTTCCTGCAAATGATCATCTTTTAAAAAGACCTTGTCCAGCTTAATAATATCAATGGGCAGTCTGCTTAACAGGTTCAGGGAGGAATATCCGGAGCCGAAATCATCCATGGAAACCTTCGTTCCCATTTTATGTAAACCGTCAACCAGCTCCAGCGCCTTCTCCGTGTTATCCAGATAAATACTTTCCGTAAGTTCAAACTCTATCAGTTGGAACGGGATTTTAAATTCCTCAAACAAGTCCCGCACATATTCCAAAATCTGCATTTTATTCAGATGCACCCTGGAAACATTCAGGGAAATCGGCACCACCTTTTTCCCTGCCTTTAACCGGTCGGCAAGAAACTGAAAGGTCTGTCGGTACACATAATAATCCACGTCTACAATCTGCCCGCTGCGCTCAATAAAGGGAATAAACTCGTCGGGATAGACAAAGGTACCGTCCGGCTTCTGCCACCGTACCAGAGCTTCCGCCCCCATCAAGCGCAGGGTGTCTGTCTCTATTTTCGGCTGATAATATACCTTAAATTCCTGATTGGCTATGGCCTTGGGGATATAAGAGGTAATTTCCACCTCCCGCTTGATTCCCTCCATCATGCCGCGGTTAAACAGGACGCAGCAGTCGTTTTCCAGTTCCTTGGCAACCTTTCTGGCAAGATTGGCATTGGATACCGCAGTCTCCGCATCCAGGTTCCTGTTTCCTTTATCAATAATACTGATACCGGTACAAAACTGTAATCTGCTGTTCAGGTATTTCTCGCGAAATTCCGCTTCCCATTCCTGATTCAGCCGGAAGATAATGTCCCGGTATTCCTGATCGGTATAATCCCCCATGCGGTTAGCGGTCACAAAATTATCGGAGTAAACTCTCGCCGCGCACAACAGCGTTTCATTATTCCGCGTAATCACTTCCACAAACTCTTTGAGCAGGGCGTCCCCCACCTGATATCCGTAGGTATCGTTGATATATTTAAAATGTTTAATATCCGTATAGGTAATGGCAATGCGGTCGTCCCCAAGCGTTTCGCACTCCCGCTCCAGCTTCTCCAAAAACACCTCGTACCGATCCAGCCCTGTTAACGCATCTTTCATATTGTCACCCCGTGAACCCTTCTCATGCCTGCTCCGCTTCCATGGCAGCCCGGAAAACCGCGTCAAAGACAGGATATGCTTTCTTTAAGGAAAGCAGCCTGCCATCCCGGTTCAAAAAACAATGGCTGCTTCTGCCGCAGGTTCTGACTTCCTTTGTTCCATGATCCAGAATCAAATAGGACAACTCCAGTTTCACCCCGTTATATTTTTCCATTTTCGGTATAATATCTACAAGATCGCCAAAATGCACCATGGATTTGTAAGTGCAGGATACCTCCAGCACCGGAATCATCACGCCCTGTCTCTCCATTTCACGGTAATCCACTCCAATCTGGCTCATATACCAGATTCTTGCCGATTCAAACCATCGGATATAGTTAGAATGATGAATGATTCCCATCTGGTCCGTCTCATAATATTGCGCCCGATGCTCGTATGCCTGCATTGCCATCTCCGTTTCAAAATAATTCATCGCCCAAAAGCCGCACGCATTTGGAAGAATAATAGTCCTAATTTCCTATCTGTATTTCATTGTATGGGTTTGCTTCTCCTATGTCAATATTCTACCGCAAAAATCTTCTAAATGAAAAATCCTCTGCACCGTTGTATAAGCCAAGCCTGCTGCCCCTTATTTCTCCGCTAACAGGGCAACCAAATAGTTCCATACCCGCTGTACCGACGCGATATCCATGCTTTCCTGCGCCGTGTGTACATTCTGTAAATCCGGTCCTATGGATACGCAATCCAGTCCCGGTATTTTGCCCGCTAAGATACCGCACTCCAAACCGGCATGGATCGCCTCAAGCCTGGGGGCGCAGCCATACATTCTCTCATAAACCGCGCACATTTTATCCCGCAGGGGCGATTCTTCCCGATACGCCCACCCCGGATAAGGGCTCCTGACCGCCGTTTCCGCGCCATACCGCGCCGCGGTTTCCCGCAGCTTGCCGCACAGAGCCTCCCGCTCCTGATCGACGGAGCTTCTGACCGCATAATGCAGCCGCAAAGCGTCCTCGGACAGGCTCATCATTCCCAGATTGAGCGAGGTTTCCACCAGTCCCGGCATATGCCTGCTCATGGCTGTCACGCCGTTTGGCAGCATTGCCAGACAGGAAAGGGCGTTTTGTATACTGTCGTGGGAACAGCGAGCCTCCTTGCGAGCCCATGACCGGCTGCACGCTATGGCCAGCGCAGGGTCGCTTTGTGCCAACTGTTTTCCCAAACGCCGCTGCTGTTCTTCCGCCCATGCTATGATCCGGCCAACCTTATCCTCTGGCGCCGCAATCCACGCCGCCGCTTCTCTGGGGATCGCGTTATCCGCCACGCCTCCTTCCAAAGCCAGCAGCCCGATCTGCATCTGCTCCGTCAGGGCTGCCAGAAGCTGTCCCAGCAGCACATTGGCATTGCCGCCCTTCTTATCGATTTCCATACCGGAATGACCGCCTGAAAGCCCCGTGATCCTCAGTTCCAGCACAGCCTCATCTTGCAGGGAAGGCTCTCCCTTTTCCCGACGGACAGGAATGTTGATGTCTACTCTGGCGCCTCCCGCGCAGCTTGTAATAAAGACGCCCTCCTCTTCCTGATCCAGATTAATCATGCGTTTCCCCCGCAGCAGGGACAGATCAAGCCCCTTCGCCCCTTCCATGCCGGTTTCTTCATCTGTGGTCAGCAGGATTTCCAAACGGGGATGCTGAAGCTCCTGATGATCCAGCAGGGCAAGACAATACGCCACCGCAATGCCGTCGTCGCCTCCCAGGCTGGTGCCCTCCGCATAAATCTTCCCCTGATCTGTCTTTAAGCGAAGGGGCTCTTTGTCCATATCGATGACACAGCCCGGCTCCTTCACCGCCACCATATCCATATGCCCCTGTAAAATCAACGGTTCTTCCTGTTCATAGCCCGGCGACGCTTCCTTGATGATAATCACATTCCGAGCCTGGTCCTGCTGGCAGGAAAGCCCCCTCTTTCTGGCAAAACGAATCAGATAATCACTGATTTGCTCTATATTGCCGGAGCCATGGGGAATCTGGCATATCTGCTCGAAATAATAAAACACTTTGCGGGGCTGCAAATTTTCCAACGCGCTCATTTCCTCTTTTTCCTTTCTTCTTTACGCTGCCGTACCTGTTTATCATACCCTGCTTTAAGGCAGTCTATGTCCGGCAAACCATTCCTTCATGGTGTTCAGCACCTGTACCAGCTCCTCTTCCGAAATAATATAGGGAACCATAGCGTACAGATATTGTAAGAAGGGTCTGCTGAAAACGCCCCTCTCATAAGCAAACTGCTGGTAGCCTTTCAGGGTATGGGCGTCATAAACCTCCACGCAGACACAGCCTCCCATGATACGCACTTCCTTAATCCGGGGATCTGTAAAGTCCGCCATCTCACGTCTGGTGATCTCCTCAATCCGACGTATCCTGGACATATAGTCTTCCCGTTCAAAAACCTCAATAGAAGCAAGCGCCACACTGCACGCCAGGGCGTTTCCCATAAAGGTAGGGCCATGCATCAACGCCTGTGCCGGATCGTCCCCATAGAAACCGTCGTAAACTTTTGTATTTGCCACGGTAACAGCATGCCCGATATACCCTCCGGTCAGCGCTTTGCCTAAAATCAGGATATCCGGCAGAACCAAATCGGCCACAAAGCGGTTGCCGGTACGCCCGAACCCTGTGGCGACCTCATCAAAGATCAGAAGAACGCCATATTGATCGCACAGCTCCCTTGCCCGCCGCAGGAAGGAAATATCATACATACGCATCCCTCCCGCTCCCTGCAGCAGCGGCTCCACGATAAAGCAGTTCAATACCTGATGGTATTTTTCAAAGGCCTCCTCCAATGCGGGGATTTCCGTAGGAATATGGATAACGTCCTTCTTCTCCCCATAAGCCTCCAGAATAAAATGATAGTCCTCATCATCTCCCACTTCCATGGTTTTGAAGGTGTCGCCGTGATAAGCATGGGTCAGGGAGAGCACCTTCGTCCGCTTAAGGTCTCCCCTGTTTACGAAATACTGCAGCGCCATCTTCAGCCCCACTTCCACCGCCACGCTTCCCGAATCGGAGAAGAAACAGTAATTCAGATCTCCCGGCAGAAAGCTCTGCAGCTTTTGGGAAAGCCTCTGCACCGGCTCATGGGTCAGCCCGCCCAGCATCACATGGGCGAAACGGTCTGTCTGGGACTTAATGGCTTCATTGAGCGCCGGGTGCTTATAGCCATGTATCACGCTCCACCAGGAGGAAACGGAATCGATCATTTCTCTTTCTTCCGTTTTCAGCCATACCCCCTGCGCGTCGATAATCTTATAGGGCGCTTTCATTGTTTTCATTTGTTCATAAGGATACCAGATCATGGTCTTTTTCCGCCTTTCTTCTCACGCTTCATAAAGAGACGCCAGCGCGTCCCCATCCATATCCAGCCCGGCCGCCCCGTCCTCTACGCAGGCTATGACCTTGAGCCCCGTCATATATTCACACATCTTAAGGTTATCCTCTTCCATCAGGTTCCCCGGATGAAAATGGTTAAAGAGGATACCCTTGACAGGAAGCCCTCTGCTTCTCATATATTCCACGGTCAGAACCACACTGTTAATGGTTCCAAGCCCCGCGTCCGCCACAATCAGGCTGGAAAGCCCCAGCTCCCTGACCACATCTTCCAGCTGCAGTCTTGTCCCGTCAAAGCAGAGCGGGCACAGGATACCGCCGCTCCCTTCCATGGTAACGTAATCGTATCTGCCGCAGACTTCCTCAAACCCCTTCCTGACCACTTCCAGCCGCACAGGATTTCCTTCCATTCTGGACGCCAGATGAGGCGAAACCGCCGCCTCATAGACATAGGGGCACATTTCCTCAAGGGGCTGGGAGATTCCTGAAACCGTCCTGACGTGCAGCGCGTCTCCCGGAATCAGTTTCCCGTCTTTGCCGTATTCGTTCCCACTCATTGCCGCCTTATAATAGGCGGCGTTTTTTCCGCTTTCTTTCAGCTTTTTCACAAGCAAACCGGCCACATAGGTCTTGCCTACATCCGTTCCGGTTCCGGTGATAAACAATTTTTTACCCATATAATAATCCTTACCTCCAGGCGATTTCTATTGCATCATCCTTTTACTGCATCGCAGCAATCACCGGCTTCAGCCGTTTTGCCAGCGCCGCCGCCACAAGGCATAAAAGAATATCCCCCGGAACCGCCAGCACAAAGCAGTACAGAAACAGCGGCCAAAGGGCAATCGGCGTGTCGATGACGAAATTACAGATCACATAATAGTATAACATTCCCATGGCATAGACAATGGCAAGCCCGGTAAAATTAGCTGCTAAAATTCTTCCAAATGACCAGTTTTTCTTCTTCTCCGTCATCTTTCCCGTCACATAGCTCCCAATAACAAAGCCTATGAGATACCCGAAGCTTGGCTTTAACAGATACCAGAAGCCGCCGCCCTCCGCAAAAATCGGTAGCCCTGCCAGTCCCAGGAGCACATAAGCCCCCACGCTGAGCGCCCCCAGCCTGCCTCCCAACAGAAGCCCTGCCAGCATGGTAAACAGAAACTGCAAGGTGAAGGGCACATAGGGAACCGGAATCTTAAGAAAGGCTCCCACCGCCGTTAAAGCTGTAAATATGGCGCATAACGCCATTTCCCTGATCGTTATCTTCTGTTTCATTTTCCTGTCTCCTCACTCTTTTGATTCCCGCGCAGGTCTTCGCGAAGCCTGTCACCGGCTGTGGATTTCACAATTTCCTATGGATTCCCGCGAGTAACGAGACAAGTCTAGCAAAAAGCTTCTTGTTTGTCAACCTATCCTAATTATAGGTTTACAATTAACATAGGTTTACAATTAATTTTTATATCATTCCTCAGCTTCTTTCCCAACAAAAAATGGTTCCACAATATCAATCGCGGAACCATTTCTCATTCATAGTCTTATTTCAGATTAGCCTTTGCAAGCTCGGCTAATGTGGTAAATCCGGCGGCGTCGTTTACGGCCATCTCCGCCAGCATCTTTCTGTTCATATCTACGCCTGCGTTCTTAAGCCCATACATAAATTTGCTGTAGGACAAACCGTTCATTCTGGCCGCCGCATTGATACGTGCAATCCATAACTGTCTGAACTGGCGCTTTCTCTCTTTTCTGCCGGCGTAAGAAGACGCCAATGCTCTCATTACGGACTGTTTTGCCACTCTATACTGTTTTGATCTTGCTCCTCTGTAACCTTTTGCAAGCTTTAACACTCTGTTATGTCTCTTTTTAGCGTTTACACCGCCTTTTATTCTTGCCATGTCTTTTTCCTCCTATACTTGACAATTCTCCGATCCTTCATCTGTCCCGCAGAAATTTCCGTATCCTCTGCGCCTTGTCTGTGCAAAATCAGATGTAAGGCAAAATCTTTTTCATATTCTTAACATTCGTTGCGTCTGTCATAGCAGGCTTTCTGAGATTTCTCTTATTCTTCCTTGTCTTCTTCGTTAAGATATGGCGTTTATAAGCTTTGTTTCTTTTCAGCTTACCTGTTCCGGTTACTTTAAAACGTTTTGCAGCAGCTCTGCTTGTCTTCATTTTTGGCATTTCAAAATCCCTCCTGTATTTATTGTTAATTTCATGGATATCAAACTTAAGATATCATATATTTCAACCGAACCGCTTAACGCTTCTCGGCTAAAAACATCGTCATACTTCTGCCTTCCACCTTCGGCGCCTTATCTACCACCGCAACATCGGCAAGCGCCTGTGCAAAATCGTCTAAAATGTGCTTGCTGGTATTCATATGCGCCATCTCACGGCCGCGGAACCGAAGCGTAACCTTTACTCTGTCGCCCTTCGAAATAAACTTTCTGGCAGCGTTGACCTTGGTATTCAGGTCGTTTGTATCAATGTTCGGAGACAAACGAATCTCTTTAATCTCCACCGTTTTCTGTTTCTTCTTAGCTTCCTTTTCTTTTCTGGTCTGTTCGTATTTGAACTTCCCATAATCCACGATCTTACAAACAGGCGGCTTTGCGGTTGGCGCAATCTTCACCAGATCCACGCCGGCTTCCTCTGCCAGCTTCATTGCCTCCTTCGCCGACATAACGCCGAGCTGCTCGCCGTTCTCCCCAATAACACGTACCTCTCTGTCTCTGATCTGTTCGTTAATAAATAAGTCGCTAATGGTTTTGCCCTCCATAAGAAATATTAAACTATTAAAAAGTGGATAGCATCGCTATCCACTTCATCATAAACGCTTTCAAACAACTCCCATACGCCCTCAGGACTGTGGAGTTTAAGCTATGAACGCTTGCGAACCCGATTGTTGCAAGGTGAGAGCGGATACTCTGCTTGTTTGTTATGTGTTTCCACACAATTAGCAATATAACACAGGTTCCGGCTCATGTCAAGCGTTCATTTTCAATCTATTCACCATCTATTCCAGCCTGATTGTTTCGGCGCTCGCCTCATATTCCTCCATACGGTCATAGTCGGAGGTCTGGGAATAGGTAATCACATAGCTTTTATCCGCGTTAATCGCATACTCAAGCTGGGTAATCTCTATCTCGCCCACCTGATAATGGCAGAGAATACGGAAAGCCGGATATCCCTCTATCTGTATTCTCTCGAAGCTGTCTATCGTCACCTCAATGTCCTCGCCATAGGCCTGAAGGAAATTCGCTTCCGCCTGCTCCTTAAAGGTCTCCTCTGTCATCAATTGCAGGGATACGTCCTGCTCCAGCGCCACATAATAAATGGTGGACGCGTCAATAGGATAACGCTTGGTTACATACATTCCCGGCACATCCTCCGATTCCTCGAAGGTATCCGGAAGCGTAAAGGTACAGCCCTTGGTGGCGCGGGTATTGTCCATCACGGAGGTATCCATTTCCTGCTCCTTTAAAAGCTCCGCCGTCAGTTCGTTTTTCGTCTGCTCATCAATCTCCACCTGCGCCACGCCGGCATTGGTTTTGTCCGCGGCCGTATCCTCTGCGTCCTCCGAATCGGTATCCGCCCCCATCTCCTCTTCGGCGTCCGACTCTATCTCCTCTTTGGCCTGCGCATCTTCCCCGTCTTCCTGCCCGGCTTCCCCGTCGCTTTCTTCCTCCTGTGCCTGCGCACTGGTATGTACAGTATCCTTATCGCCGCAGCCTGCCGGTATCCCCAGCGTCAGCAGAACCAAAAGCAGGCTGATTTTTTTCCTTATCATTTCCCTCCGACCTCCTGTTATACACGATATGCTTTCCCGAAATAGTATAATCTAAAATCATACAGCAGGCAATTAGTAATTCCTGTCCGCTAACCGCCTGCTGCCGTCCGTTTTCTGTCAATGCTATAATGGAAGCCTATGCCTCGCGGAATGTGGCGCACTCCGTTCCCTTGCAGTCGCAGGCGCCGCAGCCCCTGATGTCCACATGCTCTGCGTGGCACTTATAGTTCGTATTATATACACATTTAGTCGCTTCACAGTCGATGCTGATGGTTTCACAGGGGTGATCCAGAGAACTTGCATAAGCGCCCTCGCGCCTCTGGGAAAAGCTCTCGCAGCAGGTGTCCCCGGAATGTTCCGCGTGCGTGCCGCCCACCATAATATCGCCCTTGCAACAATACTTGTCCTGATTATAGGTACAATTCTCCACACCGCATTTTAATTCTGCCATAATAATAACCGTTCCTTTCTGTTTTGCTACAAATAATTTTCTTATTTCTTCGCTGACATAGGTTATTATTGACCAAAAACAGGATTCTATGCTCTCCCAGACTCTTTTGTAAAAATTTATCTTTTTAATTGGTACAGGTTAAACCAATATCGTTCCAGCAGGTAACTGCCCTGCTCTTCCACCGTCAGTCCGGCCTCCCGCCACTCCTCCGCAATATCTTCCCTGCTGTTAAAGCTGCCGATAAACCAGACGCCGCAGCCCTCCGTTTCCCCGCTCTGTACCAGTTCCACGACGGCCTCCGTGTCCTCCGCCGTATCATAGGGCCGCAGGATATCCTGAATCAGCGCTTCCGGCGTACCGCCCCACAAATAACTGCGCACGGTATCTTCCATATAATAAGAAGTGACCGCCTGCACCTGATCAAAATTATAAATAACGATATCTTCCTCCCCGATTGCGGCAAGCGCCTGCCGCGTATCCTGCATCAACAAAGCCTTATACTCCTCTTCTCCCAGAAAAGCCCTGTAATTGCGCAGGCCAATGACAACAATCAGTAATGTGACGGCCAGTCTCTTTCCCCCCAGCCTGCCGGTTCCGCTCTTCACCGAACCGTCCAGACATACCGCGAAGGACAGCCAGAAGCAGCCCAGGGCAGGAATCATATAGCGGTAGACAAAAATCGGACGGAGCAACAGCGAAGCGGCAAAGCCAAAGGCTGTCAGGCCTCCTAAGACGCAGATGCCTGCCGCCGCAAACAGCAGCCGCTCCATGGCCTCTGTTTTTTCTCCCGCCCCTAATACTCTTCCATTATGGTATAGTTTTATAACCTTTGCCGTATATAAAGCAAACACGCCCACATAAACCGCAAACAATACTACTGCCAGAAGGGTATTCAGCCTGTCGTCGGCAAAAGACGGCTTCATCAAAAACTTGATGCAGCCGCCGAGGGAACGCCAGGTCAGCGGCAAAATCCAATAATTCTCATTCACCGCGGTCATCTGCCTGACCAAAGAAGACAGCCATGGCATATAGCCCGCCACGGACGCCGCCACCCACAGAAGCCATTCCTTCCTCCGACCTCTGTCCCGCTTCCAAAAGACCAGAAGCACATACAGATACACCATCACCACCGCGACACACGCAAAATACTGAGTATAGGCCGCCGCCAGCCCATAAAATACCAGCGCCGCGCCATGCATACGCCGTACTCTCCTGAGACGGTTTCCTTCGCTTGCCCCGCCATCTCCCTGTAAAGTTCCGTAGGCGTGCAGCAGCGCGGCCGTCACAAACAGAAGCGCCCAGCCATACATACGAATCTCTACCATATAGGCAGACAACTGCGGCATGGCGGTAATACAGAACTGAAATACTCCCGCCGTAAAGCAGCCAAAGCGTTTCCGCACAAAAACGACGCTGTAACACCATAAAATACCATACGGCAGCACCGAAACGAGCTTGGAGACAATAACCCCATTGGCCGCCGGATTGATCAGCTTACAGCAATCAACCGCGAATTTTACGATACAGTAATAAAACGGCGGATGAACGTCTCTTGCCGTCAAGGCAATTAATTCACCGTAGGAATGTTCTATCATTCCCACGGTGAATAATTCATCATACCAGATATCATTGCAGAAACACAGCGCGGCGCTTCTGCCAAGCATCAGAAGACTAATCCCCAAAAGAATCCAGCCCAGGACATCTTTAGGGAGGTGGTTTCCTTTTCCCGCTAATCTGTTCATTCTCCCCTCCGGTTACTGCGCCGCTTCCTCTTTCCTGATCTCCTTCGTTCTGATTTCCCGGCAGATCTGATCGATAAATTCCTGCAAAGGCTTTACCCCCTCGTCACCGGCAAAACGGCTTCTGACGGATACGGTCTTATCCTCCGCCTCCTGGGCGCCGACCACCAGCATATAGGGCACTCTGTCCAGTCTTGCCTCGCGGATCTTAAAACCGATCTTCTCGGAGCGGTTATCCACCGTTACGTCGATGTCGTTGGCCGCCAGTTCCTTCCTGATTTCCTCCGCATATTCCTCATGCTTCTCGGAAATCGGCAGCACGCGAACCTGCTCAGGGCACAGCCATGTAGGGAACTTGCCCGCGTACTTCTCGATCAGCCACGCCAGCGTTCTCTCATAACAGCCCAAAGATGTTCTGTGAATAATACCAGGACGAACCTTATCGCCGTTCTGGTCAATATAATACATATCAAACTGTTCTGCCAGAAGAGCATCCCACTGAATGGTAATCATGGTATCCTCTTTGCCGTATACATTCCTGGCGTTGATATCTACCTTCGGGCCATAGAACGCCGCCTCGCCGACATCCTCCACAAAAGGAAGCTCCAGTTCTGTCAGAATATTCCGAATATGCTCCTCCGTCTCGTTCCATACCTCCGCCTCGCCGATATATTTCTTCGGATTCTCCGGGTCCCACTTGGACAAATGCCAGGTAATATCCTCCAGCAGTCCCAGGGTTGACATCACATACTTTGCCAGGGCGATACAGCCCTTGAACTCCTCCACCATCTGATCCGGCCTTACAATCAGGTGTCCCTCGGAAATCGTAAACTGCCTTACGCGGGTAAGGCCGTGCATCTCGCCCGAATCCTCGTTACGAAACAGCGTAGAAGTCTCGCCATAGCGGATTGGCAAATCCCTGTAGGAATGCTGCGTATTTTTATAACAGTAATACTGGAACGGGCATGTCATAGGACGAAGCGCAAACACCTCTTTATCCTTCTCCTCATCTCCCAGCACGAACATCCCATCCTTATAATGATCCCAGTGGCCGGACATCTTATATAAATCGCTCTTGGCCATGAGCGGCGTCTTGGTTCTGACATATCCCCACTCTTTGTCCTCCAGATCTTCAATCCAGCGCTGCAGCTTCATGACCATTTTGGTTCCCTTGGGCAGAAGCAGCGGCAGTCCCTGACCGATAACATCCACGGTTGTAAAAAGCTCCATCTCACGTCCCAGCTTGTTATGGTCGCGTTTCTTAATGTCCTCTAAATGCTCCAGATACGCCTCCAGCTCTTCCTTTTTCGCAAAAGCCGTACCATAGATACGCTGAAGCTGCGCCTTGTTGGAATCCCCTCTCCAATATGCCATGGACGAGGAAATCAATTTATACGCTTTGATATTTTTCGTGCTCATCAGGTGCGGTCCTGCGCACAGATCCACGAACCCGCCCTGGTCGTAGAAGGAAATCTCAGCGTCCTCCGGCAAATCCTGAATCAGTTCTACTTTATAAGGCTCTCCCTTCTCTTTCATGAATTGAATCGCTTCTTCCCTGGGCAGGGTAAAACGCTCAATCTTATGGCCTTCCTTGATAATCTTCTTCATTTCCGCTTCCAGCCGATCCAGATCCTCCCTGGAAAAGGGCTCCGCGTCAAAGTCATAATAGAATCCCTCCTCAATGGCCGGTCCAATGGTTACCTTGGCATCAGGGAACAGTCTCTTAACGGCCTCCGCCAGAATATGGGAGGTCGTGTGCCTGACTACCTTTAATCCCGCAGGGTCATTGGCTGTCAAAATGTTTAGCTGGCAGTCCCCCTCAATAACCGTCCGCAAATCCTTTACCTCGCCGTCTACTTCTCCGGCACAGGCCGCTCTTGCAAGCCCCTCCGAAATGTCCAGCGCAATATCATAAATGCGCATTGCCTGCGGATATTCCTTATAGGAACCGTCTTTTAAAGTAATTTTCATGATTATCCTCCATCTCCGAACCAATCTGTCCGGTAATATTTCCTGTCGGCGGGATCGCCGCCTGTTTTATTTCCGTTTTCCTGATTTCTTCTCCCTGTGTTCCTCCATGGCAGCCTCCGCGGCGCCGCAGGCTTCTTTGTCCGGCCGCCCGGGAGCGTGTCCCTTGGTATTACCGCTGTAATTGCCGTTATTGCTGCCAATGCCAATACTCACCCCATGGGTCAGAGGCGCTGTCAGCAGCCCCAGACAGATACCCGCCAGAAGCAAAACAGCCCCCAGCAGCCAGAAGTCTAATTTACTGAGGGTCATCTCGCCCTCCACAGCCTTGCATACTTTCTCTTTCCATTCCTTACATGCCATATCATAATCTCTCCTTTCTTTTCCTGCCCTCGTTTCAGTTCCAATAAAAAATCCCCCGCACTATCTATTGATAATGCAGAGGACGTATCTTTACGCGGTTCCACCTCGCTTGCCCTGCACGCCTGTGACGACTTATCAGAGCCTCTCCTTAAGCTGTAACGTAAGCCAACGGACCGGATTGGGGCCACTCGGAGTTAGTTTTCAAATGCTTCCGGCAAAGGTGCTTTCAGCGCAGGGCACCTCTCTCTGATACGTTCCACATTCTACTCTTCTCGTCAATGTGTTATCTTCATTATTTCACTTTACCCATATTTTATGCCATATCCTCTCAAAAGTAAAGTTTTTGTATAAAATTTCCGCCTGCCGCCCAGAAGGCCTTACGCATTCCTGCCGCAGCACTTCTTGTACTTCTTACCGCTGCCGCAGGGACAGGGATCGTTGGGATAAATCTTCTTATCCTTATGGATCGTTGTGGATTCCTTCTGTTCCTTATAGAGACGCTTTCTGGTCTCCTCGTCATAAATATCGTTCCACTCTTCCAGGTCATAGAGCCAGTCCGCTCCCGCAGCCACCATATTCTTATACAGAAGCTCCTTATCAAATCCGAGATTTACCTTCGTATCCTCTTCCATTTCCTCGATAGGATTCTGGTTCTTTAAGCTGTCGTTAATACCGTCCAGGAAGCCCGTCATTGTCATAATATCAATATTGAACTTCTCAGCCAGTTCTTTAACCGTTCCTTCTACCACCTCGTCAGGAGTCTTAAGCAGTTCCGCATAAATCTCCTTTTCCTTCAAAAAATATGCGGACCAGAGTCTTTGCAGATCTCCCTTATTTGCCGTTTCAGAGTAAGCCATATCACGCCATTGTTTTAATAATGCCATCTTCAAATACCACCTTTTATCCTGTAATACTGCGGCAGTCCTTTTCAGCTATGCTGCCGCAGTCGATAACTAAGTATATAACATTTTCTGCAAAAAGTAAATTTTTTTCAAAAAAATGTATATCAAAGTGTATATCTTTTCAAAAGCAGCCCATACTACTAATAGTCAATGGACCCCCTCCTTTGATGACTACCAAAGAGAAATTAATACTTATCCTCCCCTAAGGAAGCCCCCGGAAAGGCAAAATCAGATTTCCGGGGGCTTTCTGCCGCGCGCGCTCTTCTACCGCAAGTTTACAAAGCTTGCGCCCATATTTTACTTGACACTTTCCCCGAATTTGTTCAATATAATATGAAAGAAGGAAATTTCTTCCTACGGCTCCGAAATGGAGATGAATATCATAAACATTTTTGAAGAAAAACAGATGAGGTATCTTATGAATCATACTTCGACAGACTCTGCCAGACCGGATAAGGAAACAGGAAAAAAAACGCCCAGGCAAATCGGGGCGCTTCTTTGTATCGTACTGCTGGTTGCCATGTATCTGCTTACCCTTGCGGCGGCCTGCATGGACTTCCCCGGCTGGGGCAGGCTGTTCGCCGGCTGCCTGCTCATGACCATTGCCCTGCCCATTCTGCTGTGGATATACATCTGGCTCTATGGCGTGTACACTAAGAAACACACCATGGCGTCTCTGGATATGCTGCACAGCGATGAATCCGCCGGAACCGACAGTGCGCCCGGGGAGGACGCTTCCGGTCAGAAAGCAGACGCCGGCTGACCGTCCCGTAAACCGGGAGACAACCGCTTAACCCTGTAAAATCACGCCCGGCACATCTGCAAAAACATTTCATGAATCCGGTTATCAGAATCCAGCTCCGGGTGGAAAGCGATTCCCAACTGGTTCCGATAACGCACCGCCACAATATGCCCGTCTACTACAGCCAGTATTTCTACTGCCTGCGCTTCTTCGGCTTCCTGTACAGACTCAATATACGGCGCCCTGATAAAAGTCATGGGCACACTGCCGATGCCTTTCACCTCCTGCAGCGTATGGAAGCTGCCAAGCTGTCTGCCGTAGGCATTGCGCTGTACCCGTACCGGCAATGTGCCGAAGTAAGTATGTTCGTCGTTACTCAGCTCCCCAGCCAGCAGAATCAGTCCCGCACAGGTTCCCAGAACAGGAAGCCCGTTCCTGATCTTCTGCTGCAAAGGAGCCAACAAATCCAGTTCCCGCAGCAATTTCCCCTGCACCGTGCTTTCGCCGCCAGGCAGGATCAGTCCGTCAAATTCCTGTTCCAGATCAGCCCTTTGGCGCAGCTCGATACACTCCGCGCCCAGCGCTTCCATTCTGTGAATATGTTCCGCAAAGGCTCCCTGTACGGCAAGCACTGCTATTTTTTTCTTTCCCATAGCTTCCCTCATTTCGAGGCGTCACAAATTCCTGATGGAATAAATAATTCATCAGAGAATTGCTTCCACCTGATCTCTATTTGCCGCGCTCCGCCATCAGAAGCTCTATTTCCTGCTCGTTAATGCCGACCATAGCCTCTCCCAGATCCTCGGAAAGCTCTGCGATTAATTTACTGTCCCGATAGTTCGTGACCGCCTTGACGATCGCCGCGGCACGTTTCTTAGGGTCGCCGGACTTAAAGATACCGGAGCCTACGAATACGCCCTCTGCCCCCAACTGCATCATCAGCGCCGCATCCGCAGGAGTTGCCACGCCGCCCGCCGCGAAATTCACTACCGGGAGCCTGCCGTTGTCATGGACATATTCCACTAATTCATAAGGCACAGCCAACTGTTTCGCCTCCTCGAACAGTTCGTCCTCTCTCATGGAGGTGATTCTGGCAATCTCGCTGTTCATCTTGCGCATATGGCGTACTGCCTGCACCACATCTCCGGTGCCGGGCTCACCCTTGGTACGAATCATGGACGCGCCCTCGTTAATACGGCGAAGAGCCTCGCCTAAATCCTTCGCGCCGCACACAAAGGGCACCTTAAACTCTCTCTTATTAATGTGATATACATCGTCCGCCGGAGACAACACCTCACTCTCGTCGATATAATCAATCTCTATCGCCTCCAGAATCTGCGCCTCTACAAAATGACCAATACGGCACTTGGCCATAACCGGAATCGAAACCGCTTCCTGAATCCCCTTAATCATCTTCGGGTCGCTCATTCTGGACACCCCGCCCGCCGCACGGATATCCGCCGGGATTCTCTCTAACGCCATAACCGCGCAGGCTCCCGCTTCCTCAGCGATTCTCGCCTGCTCCGGGGTGGTGACGTCCATGATAACGCCGCCCTTTAACATCTGCGCCAACTGCTTATTTAATGCGTATCTCTCTTCACTCATGATTTCCTCCATTCCGAGGCTTATGCCCCTGCCCATCACACGATCCAGGGAACAGGCTTCCCGAAAGGGGTATCTGTATTTGGCTGCCCCAATACCTGATCGTGCGACTCATCATATGTACCAAGATTATATACGCATTATGGCATTGTTAAAATATCCAGTTTTATCATTTTAAACCATACCAGTTAGGTCTTTGACTACTTCCCCAGCGATGATGAGTCCAGCCACCGATGGAACAAACGCCACACTGCCCGGTATCGCCCGCCTTGCCGTACCTTGGCGCCGGGCTTCGGAAGGACAGACGGGTCTGTCCTCCCAATCCCCGTCCCTATCCTCAATAGGCTTCTTCGGTTCTTCCTCGGAATAAACCACCTTCAGGCGCTTTACGTTACGTTTCTTTAACTCCCTGCGCATGACCTTCGCCAAAGGGCAGACTTTGGTTTCATAAATATCCGCCACCCGGAACCGGCTTGCATCCAGCTTATTACCGGCTCCCATGCTGCTGATAACAGGTATGTTGTTCTCCTGGGCCGTCATAACCAGCCCAATCTTGGCAGTCACGGTATCCACCGCATCTACAATATAATCATACTCCCCAAAGGGAAACTGTTCCGCGTTTTCCGGCAGAAAAAAGCACTGATACGTCCGCACGGACGCCTCCGGATTAATCTCCTGAATCCGTTCCTTCATTACTTCCGTTTTATATTGCCCTAGCGTCCTATGGGTGGCAATGATCTGCCTGTTTAGATTCGTCAGGCACACCTTATCGTCGTCGATCAGGTCAAAAGCCCCCACGCCGCTTCTAGCCAGCGCCTCGCAGACATACCCGCCTACGCCGCCTATGCCGAACACAGCCACGCGGGACGCCCTCAGCCTGTCCATAGCGTCCTTTCCCAACAGGATTTCTGTTCTGGAAAATTGATTTTGCATAATCGTCCTCATTCCTGAAATTTTATTTAAAATATTTTCCAAAGCCCTTTAAATAATTTTGTGCTCCATCCATTTTCCATGGAAAAATCTCACGCCAAAGCAAAGACTTCTCACACACCAGTCAATAAACATTCCCATCCAGACGCCCAAAAGCCCCATTCCCATGCTTTTCACAAAGAACAAGCTTAAGATCACGCGGAAACACCACATACTCAAAATGCTGACCAGCATGGTATATTTGGCGTCGCCTCCCGCCCGGAGTACATTGGGCAGGGTAAAGCTTGTGGCCCACGCAAAAATGCTGAACACGTCGAAATAGCGGATCACCCGGATACAAAGCGCAGAGGCCTCCCCCGACAGATGGAACCAGCCGGAGATCTCCGGAATGAAGAAAAACAGAAGCACATTGGTCACAAACAGCCCTCCCATGGCAATTCCCATCAGGAGATAGGCATAGCCCTTAGCCTGCTTCTTCTCTCCCGCTCCCAGACATCTTCCAATCACCGGGATCGTCGCAAGCCCCATCGTATTCCCCGGAATATTGGCAATGCCGGAGATGGAATTGGCCACCGCGTTGGCCGCGATAGCCGCCGTCCCCAGTGTGGATACCAGACTGGATACGCACAGCTTCCCGATCTGGAACATTCCATTCTCCAGTCCCGAAGGAATCCCAATCCCCAGAATCCGCCTCATCAGATCCCTCTCCGGCTTCAACTGCCTGATGCCATCAATGCGGAGCATATTTTCCTTTCTCTGGGTTTTCAGGAGTATCCATACCGCCGCAAGCACCCTTCCTGCCAGAGTCGCCGCAGCCGCCCCCAAAACGCCCAGCTTGCAGCCGTAAATCAGAACGGCGTTGCCCACAATATTAATCACATTCATGACAAGGCTTGCCTTCATGCTGATTTTACTGTCCCCCTGGGCGCGAAAAATCGCCGCCCCGCCGTTGTATAGGCCGATAAAGGGATAGGAAATGGCCGTAATATAAAAATAGGTCTGCGCAAAATCCATTACATTGTCGTCAATAGAGCCGAACACCAGACGCAGAATCGGACGCGTAAAAAGTAAAGCAGCCCCCATGACCAAAAGGGTGCTGACCGTCAGAATGGAGAAAAGCTGCGCCACGCTCCTTTTGGCAAAGCTTACGTCCTTGTGCCCCAAAAACTGGCTGGTGACCACCGCGCCCCCTGTGGCAAGCGCAGACAAAACCTGCGTAATCAGAATATTGATATTATCCACCAGACTGACGCTGGATACCGCCGCTTCGCTGACCCCCGACACCATGAAGGTATCCACGAAGCCCATGCTCACGCTCAGAAACTGTTCCAGAAAAAGCGGCCAGATAAGCGCCTGAAGCTGTGCTCTTGTAAAAATCTGGTTTTCCTTAACATCACTCATCGTTTCTTTCCTTTATAACAGATCGGGGCGCCTGTGTAAAGACGCCCCTGCTAAAACCGTTTTCCAATTTAATTTTTCTCTGCAAGCGCCGCCGTAATGATTGCCATGGAATATACCTCCGCCGCGGTACAGCCTCTTGACAAATCGTTAATCGGAGAGTTAAGCCCTAAAAGAATCGGTCCGTAAGCCTCAAAATTACCCATTCTCTGCGCGATTTTATAACCGATGTTTCCGGCATTGATATCCGGGAAAATAAAGGTATTGGCGCGTCCCGCCACATCTGACTGGGGACATTTCTTAGCCGCCACCTTAGGAGATACCGCCGCATCGAACTGGATTTCACCGGCAATCGGAAGCTCCGGGTTTCTCGCCTTTGTCTTTGCCGCCGCGTTGCGCATCCGGTCTACGTCTTCGCCATGGCCGGAGCCGTAGGTAGAATAGCTTAAAAACGCCACTTTCGGGTCTACGCCGAACACTCTGGCGCATTTGACGGTTTCCTCCGCGATTTCCACCAGCTCGTCTTCGGAGGGTTTAATAATAATGCCGCAGTCCCCCATAGCGAGCACTTCGTTTCCGCCGGTAGCGGAAGGACGAACCAGAATAAAACAGGAGGATACCACCGAATTGCCCGGCTTCGTCTTAATCAACTGCAGCGCCGGCCTTACGGTATCCGCGGTGGAATAGGTAGCGCCGCCCAGCAGAGAATCCGCGCGCCCCATCTTCACCAGCATCGTCCCAAAATAGTTGGGCTGCCTTAAAATCTTCCGCGCCTCCTCCGGCGTCATGCCCTTGCTCTTTCGAAGCTCGCAGAACAGCTCTACCATCTGTTCCATATCCTCATACGCGTCCGGGTCGATAATCTCCGAACCTCTGATGTTGAAACCGCTGTCCTCCGAAGCCTGATAGATTGCGTCTTCATTCCCAATCAGGATCGGGTGCAGGAAATTGCTGGCAAGCAGCCGGGAAGCAGCCTCTAAGATACGCGCGTCTGTCCCTTCCGTCAGAACAATCGTTTTCGGATTCTTCTTCAAAATATCAATCAACATTCCAAAACCATACGTCATTATCTTTTCCTCCAAATACCATTGTATGGGACTGCTTTTATTTATTTTCCTTTACAAGCTTCGCCGCGTCCGCTACTAAGGATTTAATTTCCTCAAACTTGCCCGCTTTAATCAAATCGCCCTTTACCATCCAGCTTCCGCCGCAGCAGAAAATCTTATTGGATTTCAAATATTCCACTACATTTGTCGCATTAATGCCGCCCGTAGGCATGAATTTCACAGCCGGCATAGCCGCGCCGATGGCGTTGATCATTTTCAGGCCGCCGGAGTTTTCCGCCGGGAAAAACTTTACATGATCCAGACCCATTTTCACGGCCGCCATCACTTCGCTGGGGCTCTGCGTCCCCGGACAAACCGGAATGTCCCTGTCCAGGCAGTACTGCACGATTTCCGCGTCAAAGCCGGGCGCTACCACAAATTTCGCGCCTGCATTGACCGCTCTGTCTACCTGATCCGTGGTAAGAACCGTACCGGCTCCTACCAGCATATCCGGGAACTTCCCGCTCATGATGCGAATCGCTTCCTCCGCCGCGTCTGTCCGGAAGGTGACCTCCGCCGCCGGAAGCCCTCCTTCCATCAACGCCCTGCCAAGCGGTTCCGCATCCCTGGCATCATTTAACACAACAACCGGAATAATTCCAACTTCTTCAAATTGCTTTAAAACCTTTTCTGTCTTTGCGCTGTTCATTTCAGTATGACCATGCCTTTCCTTTTTACTTAAATCTGTTCCTCTTCTTCCTCCTGGAACTTGCTTGCGTCCAGATTACTTGGATCCTGTCCGATATAAGCGGAGATACCGCCGTCGATATAAACCACCTGTCCATTGATAAAGTCAGACGCCTCGGATGCAAGGAATACGGCCAGACCCTGAAGGTCTTCGGTTCTTCCCCATCTCTGAGCCGGAGTCTTGGAACGGATAAAGCGGTCAAACGGATGCATGGAACCGTCCTCCTGCTTTGCGCGAAGAGGCGCTGTCTGAGGCGTTGCGATATAACCGGGTCCAATGGCGTTACATTGAATGTTATACTGGCCATATTCAGAACAGATATTTCTGGTGAGCATCTTAAGTCCGCCCTTTGCGGCAGCATATGCGGAAACAGTCTCTCTGCCGAACTCGCTCATCATGGAGCAGGCGTTAATAATCTTACCGCTGCCCTTCTTGATCATGCTCGGAAGAACCGCCTTGGAACAGATGAAGGGACCTGTCAAATCAATATTAATCACTGCGTTCCAGTCCTTCAATTCCATCTCTACCATGGGAATCCTCTTGATGATACCCGCGTTGTTTACCAGAATGTCGATGGTTCCAATCTTTTCCTCCACATCCTTTACAAACGCCTGTACCTGTTCTTCATTGGTAACGTCGCAAACAGCGCCGTATGCCTCGATGCCCTTCTTCTTATATGCCTCAAGGCCCCTGTCCACCAATTCCTGCTTGATATCATTAAATACAATCTTCGCTCCCACCGACGCAAAAGCCTCCGCATAAGCAAACCCAAGTCCGTAGGAAGCGCCTGTAACCCATGCCACCTTACCGTTTAACGCGAATTTCTGTAAAAAATCTGTCATCTTTGTATCCTCCTCTTATTATTCTTCCCGATCCATTCAGGCAATTGTGAAGCTTACTCACAATGCCATGTCAATTGTGCAATTATAATAAATCCTTATTGTCAACGCCGTCCATATCGTCAAACGCCTGATTCTCGCCTACCATTCCCCAGATAAAGGAATAATTGCGGCTGCCGCAGCCGGAATGAATCGACCAACTGGGAGAAATGACCGCCTGCTCATTTCTCATGACGATGTGGCGCGTCTCCTGAGGTTCGCCCATAAAGTGCATTACAAAAGCGTCCTCCGGTATGTCGATATAAAGGTAAACCTCCATACGTCTGTCATGGGTATGACAGGGCATGGTGTTCCATACGCTGCCCGGCTCCAAATGGGTCAGTCCCATAACAAGCTGACAGCTTTCCACCTGTCCCGGAAGAATGTACTTGTTAATGGTTCTGTGATTTGCGTCCTCCAGCGTGCCAAGTTCCGCCTTGTTTTCCGGTTTGATAACCACTTCGCCCTCTCCCGCAACACCGTCTCTCTTGATTAAAACGGTGGGATAGGTCTTGTGTGCCGGTGCGGAATTGATATAGAATTTAGCAGGATTAGAAGCGTCCGCGCTCTCGAATACGATATCCTTTTTGCCCATTCCGATATACATACCGTCTCTGGAAACAACCGTATATTTCTTGCCGTCTATTGTGATATAGCCGTCGCCGCCAATATTGATAACGCCCATCTCGCGTCTCTCTAAAAAGTATTCCGCCCGCAGCTCATCGCCGGCTTCCAGCTTTAAAGCCTTCTGCACAGGAGTGGCAGCCCCTGTAATGATACGGTCAATATGACTGTATACCAATCTGATTTCATCCTCAAAGAAAACCTTCTCAATCACAAATTCCTCTCTGAGCCTCTCGGTTGTGTAATGTTTGACATCTCTTGGAGACGCCGCTGTACGAAGTTCCATTTGTCTTCCTCCCTTTCTTATTATTATCTCTTAACGCGGGCGCCCGCGCCGGACATAATTCCCTCTACTTCCTTCAAAGACGCCATGGTGGTATCTCCCGGCGTAGTCATGGCAAGCGCGCCATGAGCCGCGCCATAGTTAACGGCTTTTTCCGCGTCCCCTGTTTCCATCAGGCCATATATCAGCCCCGACGCGAAGGAATCTCCGCCGCCGACTCTGTCCATAATTTCCAGCGCCTTATAATCAGCCGCTTTATAGATATTGCCATCCGCCCAGCAGATTGCCGACCAGTCGTTCACGGTTGCGGTGCGAACGGTTCTAAGGGTAGTGGCTACCGCCTTGAAGTTGGGATAAGTCCCGGCGGCCTCGTTAATCATCTTCTTATAGCCCTCCAGATTGAGTTCCTTCAGGTTCTCGTCGTTTCCTTCGATTTCAAAGCCAAGGCAGGCGGTGAAATCCTCCTCGTTACCGATCATAACGTCTACATACTGCGCGATTTCCCGGTTGACCTCCTGAGCCTTTGCCTGGCCGCCGATTGCGCTCCACATGGAGGGGCGGTAGTTCAGATCGTAGGAAACGACGGTTCCATACTTCTTCGCCGTTTTAATGGCCTCGATCACCGTCTCGCCCGCCTGCTCAGATAACGCCGCGTAAATCCCCCCGGTATGCAGCCAGCGCACGCCCAGCTCGCCGAAGATATACTCAAAATCAAAATCCTCCGGAGTTGCCTTGGAAATAGCGGTGTTAGCGCGGTCGGAGCACCCCAGCGCCCCGCGGATTCCAAACCCTCTCTCTGTAAAATTAATGCCGTTCCTGCAGGTTCTTCCGATTCCGTCCGTAGGCATCCATTTAATCAGGGAAGTATCCACGCCGCCCTGCAAAATGAAGTCCTCCATCAATTTTCCCACTTCGTTATCCGCAAAGGCCGTAATGACGGCGGTTCTAAGTCCGAAGCATCTGCGCAGCCCGCGGACGACATTGTACTCTCCGCCGCCTTCCCACGCCTGAAAGCTTCTGGCCGTCTTGATTCTTCCCTCGCCGGGATCGAGTCTCAGCATGACTTCCCCTAAGCTGACCGCGTCAAATCTACACTCTTCTTTCTTTTTAAGCTTTAAGTTCATACCCATTCATCTCCTTCTTCCTAATTTCCCCTAAAACCGCTTATGTAAGCCCTTACATTATAACTCAGAACAGCCAAAATGTATACCTTTTTTTTGTATAACATCACGCTTTTGGCAGCGCGCCGTTTTCGTTCCCCGAAAGCTGCGGCCACGCCCTATCGGTTCAGCTCGCTGACATATCCGGTAGCGTTGTGGTTCTTTATAATCCCCTCTATTTCCGCCAGATCGCTGGAGGGAAGATCCCCCGGAATCGTGTTTTTCACGCTGGAGGCGGCGTTTCCATACTGCAACGCCCGCATCGGGTCGTCATATTTCAGCAGCCCATAGAGCACGCCGGCCACATAAGCGTCGCCGGAACCGATACGGTCGATGACGTCAATATCAGTGTAAGGGCTTTCCTCATAATAGCGATCCGTATCCACATCATAAATCGTAGAAGTAAAATCGTGCTTTTTCGGGCTCTTTACGGTTCGTTTGGTGGAGCATACCCTTTTCACCGGATAGGCTTGCGTCAACCCCTTCATCATTTCCCGCAAAGTGCCTGTCATACCCATCATTCTCCGGCAGGTTTCCTCTGAGATAAACAGGATATCAATATAAGGAAGAATGGCTTCTATCACATTTCTCGCTTCCTCCTCGCTCCAAAGATTCGCCCTGTAGTTGACGTCGAAGGAAATTTCCGCGCCCGCCGCTTTAAAGCGTTTAACCATTTCCACCGCCGTTTCCCTTACGGTTTCGGAAAGCGCAAGGGTAATCCCGCTGGTGTGGAAGCAGGCTGTCTTTCCATAAATCTCATCTGGTATCTGGCCTAAATCAAGCCCGGCAAAGGAGGAATTCTGTCTGTCGTAAATAATAGACGGCTTTCTGGGAGCCGCGCCCATCTCGTAGTAATAAATGCCCAGCCTTGCCGTATCCGACTGGTCATAGAGCAGATAATCATCTGATACGCCCACAAAACGAATCCGGTTTTTGATAAACTTGCCAATATCGTTGTCCGGCAGTCTGGATACGATCCCCGTCCGGAGCCCCAGCAGCGCTACGCCGCTTGCCACATTTAATTCCGAGCCGCCGGCTCTCTTCTCAAAGGTTTCGCCGCCGGAAATCCGTTCATACCCCAACGGGGAAAGCCTCAGCATCACTTCCCCTAAGGTAATTAACTCATATTCCTTCATGTGTCTCTCCCTTTTTGTTTCTGCCGCTACGCCGCTGCCCGTTACTGATATTGCAGATTTTCCAGCCTGATATCGTCCACGGCAATCAGCTCCGGCGCTCCGTCAAGGCTTCCCCTGATGGTTACATTCCGCAGGGAGACCTCCCGTACATTCCTAAGATACACGCTTTTTCCAGACATCTCCATAAAATGATCCATCATAAGCGGCTGCATGGGTTTCAGATCTTCCCTGTCCCGGAAGGTTACGTCCGCGTCCTCAATCAAAACGCTTCTCACCTTCTGCTCCGGCAGTCCATACATACAGACAAACACCGCGTCGGTTCCCGTACAGGTCAGCTTCTTCAAGCGGATATTGCCGATCATCGGCGTCCGCTCGTCCGTCGCCGCCTCCTCCTGGCATTGTACATATTCCGAGTGCCCGTCCGGGTCGCAGAAATAAAACATTCCCAGTGTCAGGGGCATATGTACGTCTTCCATCAGAATGTTTTCAAAATCCAAATCCGTCACCACCGCCAGTTCGCCCCGTCCCCGTCTCGTCTTCACGCGGACGCCCCTGTCCGTCCTGCTGAAAATACATTGGGATACCTTCACATTCTTTACGCCGCAGGAAGCCTCGCTTCCGATCGTCACGCAGCCATGTCCCCTCTCCAGCTTACAGTTGCGAATCGTAATGTGGTCTGTGCTCTTATAATGAAAGCGGCTCATGTAATACTTACCGCTCTTAATGGCGATACAGTCGTCCCCCACCGAGATCAGCGAACCGGCCATAAGTACATTGGTACAGCTTTCCGGATCGAAGCCGTCCGTATTGGGGGAGTGATAGGGATTGGTAATCGTCAGGTTATAGAACCCCAGATCATCTGAATAATAAGGGTGAATCGTCCAGGAGGGAGAATTTTGTATCCGCAAATTCTGCATTCTGATGCGCCTGCACCCATTAAAAAAGAAAATGTTCGGCCGCCAGGCGGTTCGTCTGGTTCTGACATCTTCCCACCAGTCGCCCTTTTGCGCGTTGCCGTTTACCACACCGCCGCCGATAATATCCACATTCTCCACGTGAAGCCCTGTCACAAGGGAGGCGAAAGCATCCAATGGATTTCCTTCCCACGTCCCGAAATTCACTTCCCGGTCAAAATCACACTCGTTGCGGATGATTCCCGGCAGCACCGGATAATCCTCTCTCTTCTCAGAAGCGGACAGCTCCGCCCGCTCCGCAAGATACAGTGTAAAATTACTTCTCAGGAACAAAGGCTTCGTATAATAGGTTCCCTCCGGCAGATACACGGTTCCATAATCCGGGCAGGCATTAATCGCGGCCTGTAAGCACAGAGTATCGTCATGCTTCCCATCGCCCACCGCGCCAAACCGCCTGACGTCCAAAAGAGCCGATTCCTGATTTGTCCTGACTCTGTGCGATACCTCCCCGCCCTCTGTGGCCACCGAAATTTCGTATTCCGTATCCGGCAGCAAACGGTCGATGGAGAATACATTCTGCTGCGTTTCATAAGCCGTTTCCCCGTCAATTTTGATACGATAAGCCTCCCCGGCGAGATAAGGAAGCTCATTGCAAAGCTCTATCGTAATTCCTCTGGCAAAAACCGCCACAATATTAAAATCCATTCCGCCCCTCATTTCCAAGTCTCGCTATGCCATTAATATCTCCGTAAAGGCTAATAAAAACGGAGCGACCCCCTTTGCCTCATTTTCCACCACCGGCTCGCTGAAATAATAAGCAAGGCTTCCGTCTCTGTGGGTTTTGCCGCCCAGCCCTGCCACCAGGCAAATGCCGCCCAGGCTTAAAATATTCTCGCCATCTTCCCGCAGATAAGTCTCTACAATGCCGGAAAATGCTTTTTCGCCGTATTCCTGATAGGATTTGGGCAGATAACCGAGCCGGACGCCCCTCAAAATCGCGTAAGCGATTAACGCCGTCCCGGAGGTTTCCAGATAATTGCCGGGTTCCTCCCCCTTATCAATCACCTGATAAAACATACCGCTCTGATCCTGATAGGGTCTCAGCGCGTCTATTAAGTCCTTCAGGAGTCTCTGTAAATACCGATATTCATAATACAGGGACTCATCCATCACAGAGGCCGTATCCACTAAAGACGCCGCGAACCAGCCCAGAGCCCTGACCCAGAAATTAGGGCTGCAGCCGGTCTCCCTGTCAGCCCAGTACATCTGCCTGCTCTCGTCATAACCGTGGTAATAAAGCCCCGTCTTTGGATCTTTCATATGCTTTTCTACGTTTTCATACTGACGAATCACGTCCATATAACCGGACATCTGATGAAACCTGATCTCATATTCCATGTAAAAGGGCTGCGCCATATACAGGCCGTCAAGCCATACCTGATTGGGATAAATCTGCTTGTGCCAAAAATTCCCTTCCTTAGTTCTTGGCATGGCGTCCAGCTGGGAACGGATCAGGTCCAAAGCCTTTTTATACTTTTCTTCCCCGGTCTTATCGTAAAGATAAAACAGGTTTTTACCCATGTTAATGTTGTCAATGTTTAATTCCTCCACCTGATAGGTGGCAATCGTTCCATCCTCTTTCACAAAAAAGTCCACAAACTCCCTGGCGAAAGTAAAATATTTCTCCTCCCCGGTAAACTCATACATCTGCAAAACGGCCTTAATCATGCAGCCGTCGATGTAGTTCCACTTATTCGGCTTTTTTTCCCGGATTTGTTCCAGATTCCAAAGGGGAGCCTCCGCCGAGGAGTTGTCAATCAGATAATTAAAATAGGATAGAATTTGATCCTTCTTTTGCTCCGTCATAATGCCGCCCTCTCCCATAAAAATTTCTTACAGCCTTCCGCGTTTTCCGGCCTGGTATTCTCCAGCGTTATCTGGATATGCGGCTTCTCCTCCCTGGCAAACCGCAGGATCCGGTCGTAAACCATATCCCCCAGTCCCGGCCCCATACAGGTTAATTCCTCTCCCGCTGCCTTGTAATCCTTTAAATGGATAATAGAAATATCCTCCCCCAGAAGCTCTATGGCTTCCTCGATGATCTGCTCTCTTTGATCCAGATTATCCGGGTGAAGCAAATTCACCGGATCGAAAATAATCTGCAGATTAGGAGACTGGATAGCGTCCAGCACGGCTCTCGCCCTCTGCGGGTTCCAGACAATATGCTTATATACCGGCTCTATCGCAAGAATGACGCCGCATGCCTCCGCATATTCTACAACCGGCGCCAGATTTTTGATAAAAAGCTTCAACGCTTCTTCGCTATGACAGGCGCTTTTCTCATAACGGTACGCGGCGTTGGGCGCGCCCGTTTCCGTACCCACTACGCCACACCCCAGCAGGGACGCAAAGCGAAGATGAGCCTTATATTTGTTCTGGATATTCGCCAATTCCTTCTCATCAGGATACGCCAGATTGAGATAATTGCCAAGCACCGCGATATCCAGCTCCTGTTTTTCAAATATCCTGCGCAGCCATGCCGCATATCCCGGCGTCAGCGCCGCCGCTTCCCCCGGCAGCCCCAGCTTGGTCAGCGCAATATGGGCACAGGTAAACCCCTGTTTCTTGACAAACGCAAGCCTTTCCTCCAAAGTTCCGTTAATGGTGTCGTGAAGGCGAATCCCTATATTCATTGCATTATTTCCTTTTCTGTTTTATTCCGTAACAATATCCGGCTCTTCCTTTTTCTCAATATAAATACTGAAAATCTTTTCATAATGCGCGCTCAGAAGATATACGACAAAAGCCACGCCGAAATTCAGGCTGATAAAATTAACAAGGAACACCCCGAATACATTGATCAGGACAAAAGCAACCGCAATCAACGCCATCAGAAAGGTTTCTACCAGATTCCTGTAAGCCAGCAGGAAGGAAAACTTCACAGTATTCCTTACGGTGTTATAAAACCGGGACTGCAGCGCAAAAACATATAAAAGCGATACCCCGTAAAGAATCAGCACAAGCAGCGTCGCCGCCCACGCCAGCTCTTTTCCCGGAATATCCGTATTATTCCAGAATACAAGCGCCACTCCCGCCAGCACTCCCACCGCCAGATACAGCAGCCACAGAATGGTAGACTGTTTCAGATTCTCCTTAAAAGAATGAAAGAAGTTCTGCGTCACATAGCCCTCTTCCTTCCGGAGCTTCAAGCAGGCATAGATGAGTGCCGTAGTCGACGCGCCGATGGTAAAAACGGGCAGCGAACAAAGCACCCACAGCATATTCAAAAGCCATATCTGCCCAAAACGGTTGATGGCACGAAATACAACATTGTCGGGATTAAATATGGATCGAAACATAAGCCTGCCTCCTTCTTTTCTTCTATCCGTCTAAAGCCCGATCTCCTTAACCCTTAACGCCGCCCGCGGAAACTCCGTCGACGAACTGATTCTGAGCCAAAAAGAACACCAGAATATTGGGCATGATGGAGATTAACGATGTGGCCAGTACCCGGTTCCAGTTAAATCCCGAATCGCTGTCCATGGACAGTTTGACGAAAATCGTGGCCGGATATTTTGCCGGAGTATTGACATAAAGCAAGGGTCCCATAAAGTCGTTGGAAGCCCACATAAACTTAAACAGCGCGCAGGATACGATGGCGGGCATAATCATCGGCACAACGATCCTGACCAGAGTCTGGAAAGAGCCGCAGCCGTCGATTTCCGCCGCCTCCTCCAATTCATGGGGCACATTTCTGAGGAACTGCACCAGCATAAATACGAAGTAGGTCTCTGTCGCAAAGGCTGTCGGGACAATAAGGGGCAGATAATACTGGGAACCAATCCAGCCGAACTTATTGAATAACAGATACTGCGGTACGTTCAACACTACCTGAGGCAGGAAAAGCATTGCCATCATCAGGGCGAACATCACGTTTCTTCCGATAAACTTAAATCTTGCGAAGCCGTAAGCGGCCAGCGTGGAAGAGATAACCGTCAAAATCACCTCTGGAATAACATAGGAATAGGTGTTGAACATGGCCTTCCAGATATTAATATTTCCGCCGTAACTCTTTACGGCGTCCTGATAGCCTGTAAAGGTGATGTTCTTCGGTATGGGATTAATGGAAGTGAAAATTTCACTGTTATCCTTAAAAGTAGCGCCCACCATCCAGATCAGGGGATAAACCATCACAATGCCGACAAGGATAAGGACTGTATAACGAAGCGTTAAATTAACCGCGTTTCTTCTTTTGATTTTCTTATTTTTCGCCGCCAGGATACGCGCTTCTTCAGGCGTCATAGTTGCTGCTGCCATCTTACTTTCCTCCTTCCTCATCAGAATAATATACCCAGTGCTTCTGGCTCCAGAAAGCGATCGCGGTAAAGATCATCAGTACCACAAACAATACCCATGCCTGCGCGCTTGCCTTGCCCATGTTGTAAGTGCCGCCGAAAGCGTTGTTGTACACAAGCAGCGACATCAACGTAGTGGAACCCAGAGGGCCGCCCTTGGTAATAATGTAAGGACCGTTAAATTCCTGGAAAGCCTGCACCAGCTGCGTTACCAGATTATAGAAAATAACCGGCGTAATCAGCGGAACCGTAATCGTAAAGAACTGTCTCCACTTACCGGCGCCGTCTAATGCCGCCGCCTCATACAAATCCTCTGAGATTCCCTTTAACGCGGCAAGGAAAATAACCATGGCGGAACCGAACTGCCACACACGCAGCAGGCTGATCATAAAGAGCGCCCATTTCGGATCTGACATAAAATGCGGCGCCTCCAGCCCAATCGCTGAAAATGCCATCTGAATCAGCCCGGTGTCGTTAAACAGCGCTTTCCACAGAACGGCGATCGCTACGGAGCCGCCCAGAATGGACGGAATGTAGTAAGCGGTTCTGAAAAAGTTTACTCCCTTGATCTTAAAATTCAAAATATAGGCGATAAACAAAGCCGCAACCAGCTTCAGCGGCACTGTCATAAACGCGTATTTGAAGGTGGTAATCAACGCATTCTTCTCGGTGGCTACCGTAAATACGTCGATATAGTTCTGTAAGGTGTATGTAGACATTCCCTTAAAAAGATTGTAATCCGTAAAGCTGTAGTACAGGGAGGTAAAGAACGGATACATCTTGAATACCAGAAAGCCGACCAGCCATGGGATTACATACACAAAGCCTCTGTTTGCCTTTAAAAATTTCCTTGTTTTACTCAAAGCTCACTACTCCTTTTTAGCAGGAAAACCTGTTGAAGAAGGTTATTATTACACATTTTCAACAGGTTTTCTCTCTTTCATTATCGTGAAAAACTACTTGCTCAATTATTCAGCGGGAGCAACCGCAATGTATGCGTTGTAGAGATCGCTTGCAGCGTCGTCGATCGTGTAGGCTGCACCGGACGCATCCTGTCCATAGGAGAACTGCTCGAAAACAGTTGTGTAAACTGCCGTATCGCCCTTCAGGCTGGAGTCGTCAAAGAGAGGATTCCAGTACATCGGGTCTGCATCCATAACTGCCGCGTGAGCTTCCGCCTCCATAGCTCCGATAGCGCCTGCCGCCTCCAATACAGCGTAAGCCGACTTGGACTCCGGGATACCTCTCTCGGTAGACATGATAGCCGCGCCCTCTTCGTCATTTAAGAGGTAGTTCAGAAGCAATGCCGCTTCCTTCGGGTGCTCTGTCGTAGCGCTGATGGAAAACATCAGGGATACCTTCTTAAATACGCCGTCGATAATTTCATTGCCGACTACAAGGTCGCCGGAGTTCTCGCCAAGGGCGGAAAGGTATTTTGCAGGAGAGGAATCCCACTCGAAGATACCTGCATACTCGCCGTTGATGAATCTTGCGGATTTATCCATGGAGTCTGCGCCCTCGCCGTCGATGTAAGCGATGGTGGGGATTACGTGTGCCTCTTCCAGAGACTGAATCCACGCAAGGCCTTCCTTTACCTGATCCTCTGTCAGTGTGAAGTTGCCGCTCTCATTGATCACCGGTTCGCCGGTCTGTGCCTGTAAATAGAAAGCCATCAGGATCGCCCTGTCGTACTCGCCTACTACTAAAGGATAATAATTGTCGCCAAGCTTCTCCTGGAATACCGGGCCTGCTGCCAAAAGCTCATCCAGCGTGGTAGGAACGGAAAGCCCTGCCTGCTCAAAGGTTGCCTGATTCCAATAGAAGGTACGTCCCGTAATGGATACCGGAATACCCGCAAGGCCGCCCTTGGAATCCATAGCGGTATCCAGAGTAGACTGGTCATACTGGGTCAAATCCAGAACGTCCGATACGGTGTTCAGGTCAAGATATGTCTCGCCGTCCGCGTCATATTTGCCGATCCAGTCGAAGTTGGTCTGCTGCACATCCGGGTTGTTGCCGGACAGGTACTCAGCCGCTTTTGCCGTCTCCCAGTCTGTCCACGCGCCGAAGTTTACCTCTACGGTAATGCCGGGATATTTGGTCATGAATGCGTCTACAGCCGCCTGCGTAGCCTCATGTCTGGAATCGCCGCCCCACCAGTCAAAGGTAAGCGTACATTCTTCATAAGTAACTTCTCCGGACGCTTCCGCTTCTGTCTCCTCTGCGGTCTCGGTTTCCGCAGCAGTATCGGCTTCAGCCGTCTCCGTCTCTGTATCAGCCGCAGATGTGTCAGCGGTCGCATCTGCTGAGCCGCCGCATCCCGTTAAAAGGGTCGCAACCATTGCTGTGGAAAGAATGGCCGCCAGAATTTTCTTTTTCATTTCTCTGTATCCTCCTTAAAAAACAAGCGCTAATGTAAACGCTTTCATTTACTTGTTGATATAAGGATATACTAATTTTGCCCTAAAAGCAACCACATTTTAGTTATATTTCAAGTAAAACTACTTTATTTTTGTCATCTTTTGTGCTAATCTACTATCAACAGGAAAAAACAGGCTTTTTCGTTGTTAACATTGCCGAAAAGAGTTTCCTGATTTCTTTATAAATGGAGATTTTTAATGCGTATTTCAGATAAGACCATTGACAGAATTTACATCAGCAGCGCCCAGCGCTCCGCCCAATATTGTATGCGTGAAAACCATCAGCACGATTATTATGAGCTATACTATGTCCGGCAGGGAAAATGTAATATGTACATAGACAGCTCCCTGTTTGCCCTGGGAGAAGGCGACGTTATGATCATCCCACAGGGCGTCAACCATTTCACCAGATATCTGTCCCAGTGCAGCCGCATCAATCTGTACTTTAACGGAGCCGACATAGAAGACGCCAGCTTCGGGGAAGGGCTGAACGGAGAGATCGCCGCCTACTTAAACCAGACCGCCATTATGCACATTCCCGTAAACTACAGGGACGTCATCGACCGCACGCTGGATGCCATGCTCGCCGAGGAAAAGATCGACGACGAAAGCACCTCCCTGATTCAGCGCTTTGCCCTAAAGCAGTTGATTCTCTATATCAAACGATATGGTATCCGGGCGGAAAGCTTCTCCATGCAGCAGAATAATAAGGAAATCATCGCCGCCGTCAATTATATCAATGAGAATTATTCGCTTCCCATCTCCCTGGGCGATCTGGCGAAGATGGCCGGCCTGAGCTATACCTATTTCAGCAAAAAATTTCACGCCGTGGTAGGGATTGGCATCAACGAATATCTAAACTATATCCGTCTCACCCATGCCGCCAACGAACTAAAGTCCACGAATCATTCCATTACCGACGTGGCGTTAAACTGCGGCTTTAATAACGGAAACCACTTCAAAGACTCCTTCAAAAAAATGTACGGCATGTCTCCCCGCGCCTACCGCAACTCCAGGGAAAATGGCAGCGTCAAGGAGCTTGCCGAATTGAACGGCGCACATAATCCGGCCTGACGGCTCCTCTTGCGCCGGGACCATAGGAATCCGTTTCTTCAAACACAACGCTTTGGCGGGCCTGGGTTTTGCCCCAGTCGTCAAAGCCTGCCTTGTGAATATGCTCTCCCAGATAGCAATGCTCCAGCCTGACCTTGGCGTACTCCCGCCAGGGTCTTGCAATATAGCAGCTTTCCTTCCTTACCCCCTCTATGGCCGTAAACCGGCAATTGCTCGCCACAAACCCCACGGGGACGTCCTGCGGCGTGGAAGGGGCGAACACATAGCCTTCCTCCACGCTGACAAACTCACAGTTGTCAAAATACGCCGTAGCGCCTCCAAAAATAAAATCCACGCCGCCGGTTATGGTGCAATGCTTAAAATATACCGTCCGCTTCGTTCTGGGCGTAAACTGTCCGGGGCCTATGAATCCGTCCTTTTCATACTCTACAGGCGGCAGCGGCGCCAGAAATAAAGTATCCTGATGTCCTTCCAGCAGGCAGTCCTCCAGCCTGATGTCCTCGCCGTCCAGATAAAGCGCAATCGCCTGTCCCACCTTACTGCCGCTTCCCGCCGTGTTGGCAAAACGGCAGTTTTTAAAACGCACATGTTCTCCGTTTACCAAAACCGTAGCCGTGCGGAAGGTGTGGTAAGGCCGTCCGTCCTCATGCCGCAGGCAGGCGCTTAAATTGCCCTCAAAGCTCCGGCCTTCTATGGTGACGTTACTTTCCGAAATCACATAATTCATATCTTCTTTCCTTTTGATGAAATCTCTTACATTTTCGCTTGCTATTTTTGTTTGTACTATTTATGATAATGATGGATAGATAGAGAAGAAAGGCAGAGTTTGACCCATGAACATCTACGATATTGCCAAGGAGGCCGGCGTATCCATCGCGACGGTATCCAGAGTCATGAACGACAGTCCAAAAGTCAGTGAAAAAACCAAGAAGAAGGTACAGGAAATCATTGAGCAGGCCGAGTATACACCTAATATCTTCGCGCAGGGGCTCGGACTCAATACCATGCACACCATCGGCGTACTGGTTCCCCGTATTTCCGACGCCTATATGTCCTCTGCCGTGGCTTTTCTGGAGGACGACCTGAACGAACGGGGCTATGGGTGTATCCTGGGGTGCAGCGGCTTTTCCCAGGCGGGAAAGGAGGCTCATGTGTCCATGATGCTTTCCAAGCATATCGACGCGCTGATTCTGGTGGGCTCCACCTATGCCGGAACCGGCGCCTCTGAGGAGGAAACGGATTATATCCGGAAAGCGGCGGCCAAAACCCCTGTTTTTATTATCAACGGCCTGGTAGAGGGCGAAAATGTCTACTGTACGGCGTCCAATGATTATCAGGCGGCCTATGACGTGACCACCGGGCTTATCCAAAACGGCCGACGCAGCATTTTATTTCTCACCGACTCCCACTCCTACAGCGCCAACCAGAAACGGAAGGGCTATGAAGCCGCCCTTGCCTATGGGAATATTCCCGTCGACCAGGCGCTGCAGCTTATGGTGAAAAACGATATTTACAAAGCCAGGGATTTACTGCTCTCCCAGAAAGGGATTTCCTTCGACAGCGTGTTCGCCACAGACGACGGCCTTGCCGTCGGAGCCGTTAAATACGCCGGGGAAACAGGACGCAAAATCCCGGAGGATATTGAAATCGTAGGCTACAATAACTCCTCTCTGTGCATCTGCTCCAACCCGGAGCTGACCTCGGTAGACAACTGTGTCTCCAAGGTCTGTGAGGATACCGTGGAACGGCTGATCAAAGTGCTCGACCAGCAGGAACCGGTATCCAATCAGACCATTGTGGGCTGCTCCATCGCGTACCGGGATACGACTTCATTCTAGAGCCTGCCGTTTCTGAAAATTTACAGTGTGCATTTCTTCACGCTTTTATAAAACTACTCCGTCCTTAAAGATGGATATCTCCCGGTATCCTCTCTTCTCCGTCTGCGTTTTCTCTCCGCCCGCAACGGCTAACACATAATCCAGAAGCCTTAAACCAGCCTCGTCCAGAGGTTCTCCCTCCGCCACCGTCCCGGCATTGAAATCAATCCAGCCGGATTTCTTCTCCGCAAGCGCTGTATTAGTGGCGATTTTGATTGTCGGCGCGGGCGCCCCAAAGGGAGTGCCCCGGCCTGTCGTAAAGAGTATCATGTGGGCGCCTGCCGCGGTCAGGTTGGTGGCGCTGACCAGATCGTTGCCCGGCCCTGACAACAGATTCAGTCCTTTCCGGGTCACCTGTTCTCCATAGCGAAGCACGTCTACCACCTGCGCGTGGCCGCCCTTCTGTACGCAGCCGCAGGATTTATCCTCCAGAGTGGTAATCCCTCCCGCCTTATTGCCGGGGCTGGGATTTTCATAAACCACCTGCCCATGCTCTACAAAGTAAGCCTTAAAGTCGTTTACCATGGACACGGCCTTGTCAAATACCTCCTGATTCTGGCAGCGGTTGAACAGAATACTCTCCGCGCCGAACATTTCCGGCACCTCAGTAAGCACTGTAGAACCGCCAATCGATATCATATAATCAGAGAATCTTCCCACGGTGGGATTCGCCGTAATGCCGGAGAGTCCGTCCGAACCGCCGCATTTCATCCCAATCACAAGCTTATCCGCGGAGATTTCCTCTCTCTCAAAGGTTCCTGCATAATCCGCCAGCTCCGCCAGCAGCCTGCCCCCTTCCTCCAGCTCGTCTTCCACATTCTGGCAAACCAGAAACTTTACGCGGGAAGGGTCCCAGGCGCCAAGCTCCTCCTGAAACTGGGAGAGGGTCAGATTTTCACAGCCAAGACCCAGCACCAGCACGCCCCCTGCGTTGGGATGCTTTACTAACGCCGCCAGCAGCTTTCTGGTCTGCTCGTGATCTTCGCCAAGCTGGCTGCAGCCGAAGGGATGGGGAAAGGTATACAAACCGTCGATGCTTCCCTTGACCAGATGTTGATTTCTTTTGACCAGTTCCCCCGCCACAGAGTTGACGCAGCCAACCGTGGGAATAATCCAAAGCTCGTTTCTGATCGCCGCTCTTCCGTCCTTCCGCAGATACCCCTGAAAGGTTCTCCCCAGAATATCGGGAAGCCTGCTCTCCACGTGTTCATAAACATAGTCGTCATTTTCGGAAAGGTTCGTCTTTGCATTATGGGTATGCACCCAGTCGCCCGCCTTAATCCGGGTTGTGGCAAGAGCGATCACATTTCCATATTTAATCACGGGGCTTCCTGCTTCAATATCCTGCAGGGCAATTTTGTGTCCCCGCTGAACCGGCTCGCTTAACACAACCTCGCCGCCCGCTGCGGAAACCTTCTCGCCTTTGGCAAGATCCTCAAGCATTACCGCCACATTGTCGTTCGGATGAATTTGTATATACTTCATAGTAATTTCCATTCCTTTTTATTTCTGGATTTCACGAAGCGCCTCATACATTCCCTTTTCGCGGATCAGCGCCAGATCCTTCACAACCGCTTCCTCAAACCCGGCGAGCTTCTTTAAATCCTCTCCCCAGAATTTCTCATTCTCAATAACCGCTTTGGCCAGCGCCTCGTCGCTGTCGTCCCTGTGCGCATAGAAGAAGTCGAGCACAAACTGGTCGTCCTTAATCTCATAGGATTCCCCGCCACGTTTTCCAATCAGAGAAGCGCTGCCCTGCTCCCTGCCCGTATGGTAGAAGCAAAGGTATGCGGCAAAGGAGAAGGTCAGGCATTTGGCAAGCTTTCCGCCGTTGCGCTTCGCGTATTCCAAAAGAGAGGGCATACAGCGGGCTTTCCACTTGGAGGTGGAATTAAGCGAGATGGACAGTAACTGATGATCCACAAAGGGATTGGCGAAGCGCTCCGTCACATCCGCTGCGAACTGCATCAGATTATCCTTGGGTAAATCCAGCGTCGGAATGACCTCCTCATAAATCGTCTGATTCATAAAACCGTGAATGACTTCGTCTTTCATACAGTCTCTTACAATATCCTCTCCCGCCAGATAAGCCGCCATGATAAAGGAGGTATGGGCGCCGTTTAAAATGCGCACCTTCCTCTGCTTGTAAGGCGTCACATCATCTACCACAATAATAGGCAGCCCCGCCTTTTCAAAGGGCAGTTCCTCCTTGATGGACTGGGGTCCCTCAATGACCCAGAAGCCAAAGACCTCCCCGGTGTCGATCAGGCGATCCTGATATCCTAATTCCTGACAAATCTGCTCCGCCTCGTTCCTCGGATAGCCGGGTACAATACGGTCTACCAGCGTAGAGCAGAAAATATTCTCCTCGTCCACCCATTTCTTAAAGGAGTCGCCCAGCTCCCACTGGTCAATATACTGGTGTACGCACTTTTTCAGTTCGTCCCCGTTATGATCGATCAATTCACAGGAAAGAATGATAAAGCCGGGAAGCTTATTCTCGTATCTGTGATATAAGAAATCCGTCATTTTCGCCGGGAAAGACACCGGCGGCCGATCGCCCTTCTGGCAGGAAGGATCATACGCAATCCCGGCCTCCGTGGTATTGGATACAATAAAGCGCAGATCCGGATTCCCAGCGCAATCTAAAAGCGCCTGATAATCCTCATAGGGATTTAAGCATCTGGAAACAGCGGAAATCACCCGCTTATTGTTCACCTTCTGTCCATTCTCAGAACCCCGCAGGAACAAGGTGTATAAGCAGTCCTGCTCGTTCATGATCTGGGAAAGCCCCTGTCCAAGAGGCTGGGTCACACAGACCTTGCCATGAAAACCCGCCTCCTCATTCATCTTATCGAAAAAATAATCCACAAAGGCTCTTAAAAAGTTGCCTTCTCCAAACTGGAGCACCTTCTCCGGCGCGTCCTTTAAAAGATATCCCTCATAATTCTGTTTTTCCAGCGTTTGATAACTAAGCAGTTCCATAACCCACAATCTCCTTCTTATTCGATTCCAAAGTATCTTTTTGCATTATAATAACTGATGCCCTCTACCAGCTTCTTCAGGGATTCCGGATGCGCCGGATATTCCCCTTCCTCTACCCATTTGCCGATCAGGTTGCACATGATTCTCCTGAAATAATCATGTCTGGTGTAGGATAAAAAGGAACGGGAGTCGGTGAGCATTCCCACGAAATTACCCAGCAGGCTTAAGTTCGCCAGGGATTTCATCTGCTCCTCCATGCCGTCTCTGGTATCTAAGAACCACCATGCCGCGCCCATCTGCATCTTGCCGGGAACCTCTGCGGACTGGAACCCGCCGATACAGGTCGCAATCTGGTTGAAATCTCCCGCGTCCAGCGAGAAAATAATCGTCTTCGGCAGTTCGTCCGTCCTGTCCAGCTCTGAGAAAAGAGCCGCCATCTCGTTGGCGCAGCTGCTCTTCGCAATCATGTCAAAGCCGGTATCCGGCCCCTCGATTCTGAACATTCTCTCATTGATATTTCTGGTGCAGGAATAGTGAATCTCCATCACAATATTTTCCTTCTTATATTTCCTGGCAAGAGAGAGCAGGATCGCCGTCTGGTACTGGTCGATCTCCAGTCTGGTAAGCGGCTCGCCCTGTAAGCCCTTCTGTAAAATCCGGTCTAACTCTTCTTCTGTGGCAAGGGCAAAGGGAACATAATCGATTCCATGGTCAGACGCCCTGCAGCCATGCTTCTTGAAGAAGTCGATTCTCTCATTCAAAGCGTCCTGTATCTCCCGTACCGTCTCCAGCTTTTCCTTCCCTACAGACGCCGCTAACGCCCTGATGTAATCCGCGAACCCTTCCTTCTGGATATTAATCGCCTTATCCGGTCTGTAAGAGGGACAAACCTGAAAGGAAATACTCTGGTCAGCCGCTATTTTCTCATGCCATTCCAGCGTATCCACCGGATCGTCCGTGGTTCCTATGTATTTCACGTTGGACTGCTCGATGATGCCCCTTACCGTAAGCTGATCCGAGGTCTGAAGCATATGCGCGGTTTTGTCCCAGATCTCCTTCGCGTTCTGAGGCGTAAGCGCCTCCTGAATACCGAAATATTTCTTCAGTTCCAGATTGCACCAGTGGTACATGGGATTGCCGATCGCCATTTCCAGGCTCTCCGCAAATTTCAGGAATTTATCATAAGGGTCTTTATCCCCCGTCACATATTCCTCCGGCACGCCGTTGGAGCGCATCACCCGCCATTTGTAGTGATCGCCGAAATAAGTGCCGTCCTCATTCCTGCCGCCCAGCCATACCTGGGCAATATTCTCATACCTTCTGTTCTCGTAAATCTCCTTAGGAGAAATATGGCAATGATAGTCTATCAAAGGCAATTTCTCCGCATAATCGTGAAACAGTCTTCTGGCTGTCTCATTCTTCAGCATAAAATCTTCGTTCAAAAATCCTTCCATGGTCGTCCCTCCACTACATAACAGCTATCGTTTTTTGTTACCCTTCCCCGCCTTCTTCTATGTAAGCGCTTACAACAAGTAAACAATATTTTCCTGATTTTGTCAAGGGTAAACGCTTATTTTTTTACCTGAGGACGGGGCATTTCCCATGCATGATGGTCGGTGTGCAAAAGCAGATGGGATTGATGCGATAAGGGCTTTTCCAAAAATTCTTCGTACAGCTTGATGACGTCTGGATTTTCGTGAGAAAACCGCCGCTTTGCGCGGCTGTCCAGATTTCTCAGGTTTTCGCTTCTCTTCGCGGCCAGCTCCACGCCGTCCCTGATGGGCTGCCCGCCTCCGCCCACGCAGCCCCCCGGACAGGCCATCACCTCCACGAAATCATAGTGCGCCTCGCCTCGCTCCAGCGCTTCTATGAGCTTTCTGGTATTGCCCAGCCCGTTGACCACCGCTGTGCGAACGGTAAAGTCCTGAATCTGGAATAACGCTTCCTTCCACAGTTTCTCCTCCCTGCTGCTGCGCACAGCCTCAAAAGCGTCCTCCGCAGGATTGCTTCCTGTGGCCAGATAGAACGCGGAACGAAGAGCCGCCTCCATCACGCCGCCGGTGGTTCCAAAGATTACCCCTGCTCCGGTTCCTTCACCCATAGGTCTGTCGCAAGGCTTCTCCTCCAGCGTATGGGGATCGATATGCGCCATCTTAATCATGCGGTTCAGCTCTCTGGTGGTCAGTACCACGTCCACATCATTTCCCGCATATTCCTCGTAGAACAATTCCATACGGCGCTCCGCCTTCTTGGCCATACAGGGCATAATGGATACGGTCACGATATTTTCCGGCGGCACGCCGATTTGCTTCGCAAAATAGGTTTTCATCACCGCGCCAAACATCTGCTGCGGCGATTTGGCCGTAGAGAGCCGATCTGTCAGGTGGGGATACTGGGACTTTAAGAAGCGCACCCAGCCGGGACAGCAGGAGGTAAACATCGGCATTTGCCTTGTGTCGCCCCTTTTGAAACGCTCCAGGAACTCATTGCCCTCCTCCATAATCGTCAGGTCGGCTGAAAAAACCGTGTCAAACACATAATCAAAGCCCATTCGTTTCAGGGCGTCCACGATTTTGCCCATGGGAGTTTCCTCCGGCGTCATGCCAAACGCCTCCCCCCACGCGGTTCTCACCGCAGGAGCCACCTGCACCACCGTTACCTTCTCCCGATTGTCTATGGCCCACCAGACCTTTTCCGTGTCGTCCCTTTCCCGCAGAGCCCCCACGGGACAATGGGTGACGCACTGGCCGCAGAGAGTACAATCGGATTCCTCTATTGTGCGGTTGCCCGACACATACACATCTGTTCTGGAACCGGTTCCCTCTATCTCCCAGACCCCCATGTCCTGAATTTTATCGCACACCTGAATACAGCGCATACACTTAATACATTTATCATTGTCCCGGATTAAGGGGAAATTTTTGTTCCATGGCAGAGGACGCAGGTTCTTTTCATAGGGAACGTCCAGAATGTTCAGATCCCTGGCAATGGTCTGCAGGGAACAGTTCCGGTTGCGGGTGCAGGTCACACAGTCCGCATTATGCTGGGACAAAATCATTTCAATGGTCTTTCTTCTATTCCTGCGCACCTTGGAGCTGTTGGTATAGACCACCATTCCCTCTTCCACCTGATTATTACAGGACGCCACCAGCTTTTCCTTGCCCTCGATTTCCACCACGCATACGCGGCAGGCGCCGATCTCGTTGATCTCTTTCAGGTAACAGAGCCTGGGAATGGGAATCCCCGCCCTATCCGCCGCCTCCATAATGGTACAGCCCTTTTCCACTTCTATTTCCCTGTTATCGATCGTTACTTTTACCATAATGTACTGCGTCCTCCTTTCAAAGCGCCAAAGCCAAAATGATCGCAGCGAAGGCATCTGGAGGCCTCCTGCCTGCACTCCGCCTCCGTCATGGGAAGCTCTACTCCCTCGAAATCGCGAACCCGTATACAGGCCTCCCGCTCCGTCATATTGACGCGCCCGCAGGGATTTCTGTCCGCCATATCCGGCTGGGGCACCTCTACTTCACTGGAAATGCTGTGATGATAGCCCAGATACTCGTCAATATTGGCTGCCAGTACCTTGGCCGCTCCAATGGCGCGCACCACCGTCGCAGGGCCGGTTGCGCAGTCGCCTCCCGCGAACACGCCGGGAAGCAGGTCGAACCCCCCGTAGCTCTGGGTCTGAATCACCCCTCTGTTAATGGGGACTCCGGCGTTGGCAAAATGCTGATACTCAATATCCTGCCCGATGGCCACGATAACGGTCTGGCAGGGAATCACAAAATTCTCCTCGCCGGTAGCCTTCACGCTGGCTCTGCCGTTTCTGATGCTGCTGATCATCTGGGGCTGCACCACCAGTCCTGTCACTTTTCCAGCCTCATTCTGACAAATACTGACCGGCGCCTTTAAGACCTGTACCTCCACGCCCTCCGCGACAGCGCCCTCTATTTCATCTCTAAGAGCCGTCATATCCGCAAGCCTTCTCCGGTATACGATACTGACCTTTTTCGCCCCCAGGCGCACCGCCGTCCGCACCGCGTCCATAGAGACGTTGCCGCCGCCGATCACACAGACCTCCTGCCCTTTCAAATCAACCGCCTTGTTTTTGCCCACGTCCCGCAAAAACTGCACGGCGGAAATCACGCCCTGCGCGTCCTCTCCTTCAATGCCCAGCTTCTTATCCGTGCTGGCTCCAATGGTAATCAGAACCGCGTCGTATTGCTCCCGCAATTCGTCTATGGTAATATCAATGCCGATCCTGTGGCCATACTCCACCTGAACGCCCGTGGCCAGAATAGCGCCAATGTCCTCGTCCAGCTTCTCCTTTGGCAGACGGTAATTCGGAATCCCATAGCGCAACATTCCGCCAAGCTTAGGCAGCATCTCATAAACCACCACCTGATGCCCCATAAGCTGTAAATAATAAGCGGTGCTCAGGCCGCCCGGTCCGCCCCCCACGATAGCTACCCGTTTCCCCGTAGGCGCGCTGCACGCAGGCGGCGCTACCTTGTCGGCAAATTCGGTCGCCATTCGCTTCAATCCCCTGATATTCACGGCGTCGTCCACCATATTTCTGCGGCATCTCGCCTCACAGGGATGCTCGCAGATAAATCCGCAGGTGGTGGGGAACGGATTGTCCTTACGGATCAGGCGCACCGCATCCTCATAACGCCCTTCATGCACTAAAGCTATGTATCCCGGAATATCCACGCCTGCCGGGCATAAAGAAACACAGGGTACCGGCTGCTGGTAAGTACAGGTACAGCGCCCCTGTTCAATATGGGATACATATTCGTCATGAAAACCAATCAGCCCCTTATAGACCATATTGGCCGCTTCATAGCCAATGGCGCAGTCCGCCGATTCCATAATGCTTTCCGCAGTCTCCCTGATCTCCTCCAGAATATCTAACGACGCCCTGCCCTCAAGCACATCTGTAATCATGGTCTTTAGCTGTCCCAGCCCTACCCTGCAGGGCACACATTTCCCGCAAGTCTGCGCATGGCACAGCTCCAAAAATGCCTTTGACATATCAATCGGACATAAGCCCGACGGACTTGCCTCAATCCTTCTCTCCAGATCCTTGTAAAGCTCTTCTACCACGAGCTGAGCCTTATTCGGGATTGGAATTTCCAGTCTGCTCATGAAACCCCTCCCAATCGTTTTTTATCTTAAATGTAAGCGCTTACATTTAAGATAGCACAAGCGAGGGGAATTTTCAAGTATCATTTCAACTGTTCTGGCAGTAATTTGATCAGCATGGTAATAAAAACCGAGCCGACGTTATGAACCGGCGCAACGCCAACCGGCTTTAATGTTCCGATGATTGCAAGAATGATTGGCAATCGATGAACCGCTTGAATATACCCGCCTGTACCTTGACGGAAATATGCATATGGGGTAGATGCGGAAGATTCACTGGAATTTTTCACACTTAATATCTGATATTTTCCCTATCCCGCTTAAAAGTGGACGCTCCGAAAGTTGCTCTGCCGATGCGCAAAGGCGATATAGTTCCCTGTCGGTAAATTCCCCCCTCAATGCTTGAAACTCTACTGTAATTATCTCCAAACAGACAAAAAAGAGCGGCTGTGACAGGCGCCCTTAGACTGCTTCGGTCAAGACAACTGACGATAGAAACCATCAGGCAAATCCGCTAAAGACTCTATTTCTGCCCTTTTCCGGGTTTCAGGGAACAGCTTCCGTTTAACGCATACCGGCAGTCGCAGCAGTCATCCCCGTAACCCAACGTTTTCGTCCGATGAAATCCATTTTTCATATAATAAGCGACGATATAGTCTACCGCACAGATTCCCGGCAGGATGCCTCCTGCGTCAAACTTATCCGCATAGGCAATGAATCCGCATTTCTTGATTTTAATCATAAACTCGTTCTCGTTTATATCCTTATACTCAATTTCCCAATCGAAAGGATGCAGCTTTCCACTTCTCTGCCGAAGCATATGGCGCTTCGCCTTTTTCCGGAAGCTGTTGAGATATGCCTTTCCAACCATGTGCAGCAGCGGCTTCGGAACGGTAAGCAGCATTTTTTCATTCATATGCCACATAAGCTCATCCGCCTGCTTTCGCTCCATTCCCAATTCCATCATTGCCTTGTACCACGCAACATAAGAGGGTGCATAAGCGTAATTAAAGGAGAAGATGCTTTTCCCGATATCAGGAGTTTCCTTAAGCACTTTCTTAAACCAGGAATCCGACCTGTTTTTAAATTGGATATAAAACTCTTTTCCATACATCTGTATGATTATTTTCCTACTTCTTGTCATCGTCAGATAATAGATAAATCTCATCATCGCGCAAATCCTCCCAGCCAACTGCAGATTGTATCCAAAACCAGCTTCCCGTTGCCTGCATTGCAGTGGTTTTCAGTCGTTTGCCCATTCCATTCAAAAGCTTGTCCTTATCTCTCCTCAATCATGGAAGCGCTACGCAGTCTTTCCCATGCCGGATTGGGAAGTCCCGCCCGCCTGCGCAGGCTCTCAAATTTTGCATCAAGATACTTCATTTCTTCTACCGCGTGCATAGCGTGGTCACTGACCGAAAGCCGACCGATCGGCGTTTTATATATGACAAAAAATATCGCCGCCATAACGATTCGCTTCGCTCCTGAAAAACACTTTTCATCCCCGATGGGGAGAATAGGAATACCGAGTTCCTGTAATACAGAATAGCCTTCCAGATCGGCGTCCAGAATGGCTTTCCTCTGCCTGTGCGCAGCCTTCTGCAGACGCCCGTCCATGATATAGCAGACGTAACACATGGGCAGAACGCATACGGCATGGCATTTCAGCCATGCGTCCATCTGGTTCTCCCAGACCAGGCGACAGCCTGTCCCCTTAAAAGCTTCCTTCAGCTTTTCCTGAAACGCATGTGACAAGGGCGTATTAAGCCCGCCTACTGTCATTCCGACACCCGCGTGAATACTAATAACCTTCCCGTTTTCCCGCCTTCCCGCTGTTCCCTGAAAGCCAAATGCAATTTCTCTCTCCACAGGCGAATCAGCCATCGCCAGCCGGGCGGTCTCCTCGGCCGCCATATTGTTGCCCACAAATACGATATGGGGGCTTGTGTTCTTTGCGATAATCGGAACGACTTCGGGGAGCTGCGACGCCTGCATGACGACGAAAATCAGGTCGTACCTGTCGCCCGGCTCCAATACGTCAATCGTTCTTAAGCGGTCAACCGTTGTTTTCCTTTGCACATAATGACGGATTGCCAGTCCATTGTTGTCGATGGTTTCTTTCCACTTCCCACGGGCAAAAAGGATAACGTCATTCTTTTTGCAAAGCATATGGGCAAGCTCGCAGCCAATGACACCCGCGCCATAAATCAGAATTTTCATACTAATCCCCATTTCTGAGCAACTTGTTGCGAAGCGGCGGCGAGGAATCCGTGAAGACGGTTTCTCGTCTGCCATCAGGGCTATTTGCTTTCGCCCAGAAACAAATAGCCAAATCCACTTCCAGAGGATTGTGAAAAATCAGCACATCAGTGTGATTTTTCATACTGTCCTCCCTCTCTGCAAGCAGATTCATTCACCTGTCAATATGCCGCAGCAACTTCCAACCTCACATACCCATTTCTGCGGATAGCAGGCCAGCAGCTCCTCATGCTGCAGGTCATGGTGGAGGATATCCGGGTCGGCAAAGTGCTGCCGGTAGCGCGCTTCGTACTGTTCGCCCATCTTTGTGGCGTAGAAGCAATGAATGACCGTGCCATCGGCGCTGATTTTATCCTCCAGCGGCGTGACCAAATCGGAGTAAAACTGGTTGTAAATGCTCTCCCGTTTCACAAAGGCCATTCGGGTCGTTCCCATGCCAAACATGGACAGCATTTTGCCCAAATAGACTCGTTCCTCCGGGGGACATTTTTCCACCCGCCTATTCATCCAATTTGGAAGCTTACCCTTGCGCAACATTCCCTGAAGAATAGGAGCCATCAAACGCGCCTTAAGGCTTGCCGCAAAAGGGCTGCTCTGGTCTAAATCCGAGCTGCCGAGGATACCGTGGTCGATGTGTATTCGCCCTCTCTGCACCAGCAGCCCCACAAAGGAGCCGCCCAGGGAACAGCCATAGGCACAGCAGATTTTCCCGTTAAAACGCTTTTGTATATATGCCTCTATCTTTTCTGTTTCCTCTGTCATAGACGGAAAAACCGTGTCCTCCGTTTCGTCAAAGCCGTCATAGGAAACGCAGACCACATAGAAGCTCCGCTCCAGCAGGGGAATCACCTCGCCGAAGGTAGCTTTCCAGTGGCAGCAAGTTCCCGGAAGCAGCAGGATAACAGGTTTGTTTTTGTCTCCAAATTCATAAGTTTTCATCGTCGTTCCCTCCCATAAAGTTATAAAAGTCTCTGTGTAGCTGCCTCATTTCCTCCGGTGATTTCATGGCATGGCGATACATAAACACATCGCCAAAATGACTTCTGAAAACCATTGTCAGCCCGATCCGCAAGAGGAATTGCGGGCAAATCCGCAGGAGATGAAATTTCAGCGGCAACAACAGGAATCGCTTCGACAGTTCCTGAAAATTGGACTTCAACTCACGGGCTGTCTGTGCCATGATGTCCTTATCCCTGTATACATTCGCGGGTTCGTCCGACCGGTAATAGGCATCCGCGAGCGGTACGACCAAGCCGAGATGGGAGATTTGCCAGTGGTGCATATTGGGAACGATCTGATATGGGATACCGCTTCTCTTAAAAATCTGTGCCAGCACAACTGTCCGTTCGCTCCGCTGCCCATTGATCTCGCCAAATGTTGTGGGCTGAAGCAGGGAAGGAGTCAGCGCCGCATCCAGAACACCATCTACAATGCTCCCGCCCGCTCCGGGAAAGGCGGGGAGCAGCCGCCCGGCTCCAAGAATTGCTTCCCATTCTTCATACCCTTTTACCGTGTTGATCATCGTCACGACGGTGGGGCTGAGATTGCTTTGCAGTTCACGCAGCGCCGGTTCCGCCTGTTCTGCACGGACGGCCAAGAATATAAATGCGTAACAGTCCTCGTCCGACAGCTGCGCAAGGACGGTCACATCCGCCTTTTGGACGCTGTCTCTATCCCGATATAAAAGTCCCTTTGTTTTCAGCTCCTGAAGCCGTCTGCCTCTGGCATAGACAGAGACTTCATAACCGGCTTTAGAAAATAAAACGGCATACAGGCTGCCGATAACACCCGCACCATAGATCAAAATCCTCATATTTCCGCTCCATAAATATCATGAAAACAGCACTCCGCAGCCCAGCGCCAGCAAAGCGCAGGCGAGGATATACACGATAAAATGTACAATATGCGCCTTCTTGTTGTAGCCGAACATCTGCGGTCCCACAATGCCCTTCGTCTCCGGGTAAAAATGGGGGAAGAAATTGGAGTGGCAGAGCAGATACCAGTCAAAAAAGAGAATGTCGTAAATCTCCATCCCGTAGAGCATGACGAGAAAGCGGGGGAAATATTGGAACGACCCAAAGTTATTTCTTGCACCGTCCCAGATTCCCAGAGCAAATGCGCCAATGAACAGCAGTACGGCGATTGCAACGATCACCCAGCCGATGATATGCGCTCCCTTGAATCTCTCTTTCCTGTCCGGAATCACGGCTAAGTTCTCTTTCGGCGCAGAGGAGAAAAGCCGCTTGTCCTGGATAAAGCCGACTGCGCCGTATAGCATGAAAAAATAGCCGAGCATAAACATAAGCGTGGAAATAAGCGTTATTTTCATGACAGTTTCCTCCTTTTATGGACTGTTTTCCGATTCACGCCACGGTAAAACGCCCGTGGGCTTTTTACTTCCTGCCCACCAGCATACGGGAATTCCCAAGCATCATCAACGCCGCACGGCGTTCCGAGCCGAACACAAGCTCTGACATATTCACCAGCCGTACGTCCTCATAGCCCATGTCCCGCAGCTTCTGTGCAAACGCCTCCATATCGCCGTACATCTTCGGCTTCATGCAATCGTTTATCGCAAACACACCGCCTTTTTTCAAAACCCGCAGGCTTTCCAGAAGCAATTCCTGCTTATCGGAACCCATGATGTTGTGATACACATAGTTGCTGATTATGCTTCATAAAAATCATTCTGTTATAAACGTCACCGTAAAACGGGAAGTTGTCTGCTTGAGGGTTCTTTATAGTAGCTAATTTTCGCCCTCAAATATTTTACCAAATTCTTCTTCTATTTGTTCAATCGTAGGCATAGAACCCTTATAATCCTCCGGAACGATTCTGGTAAGTTCATATTCGGATATACCAATTGGTACATTCACAACATTTACAGCATACTGTGCCAGCACATTATCTTTGGTTTTGCAAATAAGTAATCCAACCGTCGGTCGCTCCATATTTCCTCTGAGAATTCCATCGACTGCTGATATGTATGTACCTAGCTGTCCCATATCCGCCGGCTCAAAATCCCGCGTTTTAACTTCAACAACAACATAACAATGCTCTTGGATATTGTAAAAAAGCATATCCAGAAATTGTTCTGTTTCACCTACAAGCAATCGGTATTCTCTGCCTACAAATGCAAACCCTTTGCCTAATTCCAATAAGAAATCCTGAATATTGCTCATCAAAGCATCTTTTAATTCTTTCTCATCATAATTTTCTCGCAGTGTTAAAAAATCAAAATTATATGGGTCTTTGGTAATTGCCTTAGCAAGATCACTACCATTAGCGGGTAACAGCATTTCAAAATTAGTTATAGCCTTCCCTTGACGTTCATACAAATCAGTACCCAAAAAATTCATCAAGACTGCTCGCGACCAATTGTTTTCAATAGTTTTCTCAATATAAAACAATGCTTTTTGCTGATTATCCGAGTATTTATTGATTATTTGTATCATATGTCCCCAGGGTATTCGAAAAATTTGTTCATATCGCGAAACAGATTGTTTCGTAATTTCATTTTCTTCCAATTGCGCAACAACTTGTTTCGCAATTATCTCATCAGAAAACAAACGATAAAACTGATTCATATAGAGTAGATTTCTAGGCGAAAAAGACTTTGCATCAGGAAGCAATTTTTTCAAATCCTTGCTAATCTGTGAATAAAAATGCGAGCCCCAATCATATGATGATTTCGCTTTTTCCATATCACGTCCAAGCGACCAGTAAAATTTAAGCATTTCTTCGTTAACACGCACAGCTGCCTTTATTTGGCAACTTCTATATCTATCACTTATATTGTGAATCCAGTTTTTGTATTCATCATCGATTTTTATTATTTCATCCATAGATTACTCCCCTTATAATTGGCATACAAATAGTATATCATGTTGTTACGCCAAATTCCGATTTATACCTGAGTACACTCAGCATTCTAGCATAAGTTCTGCCCGATTAAAAGCTGAATCTAAAACTCTTTCAGCGTAAAAGACACATTCCACAGCCCACCATATGACGAATCCGCTTCCCGTTTCGATTTATAACCGGAGATATACATTTCCGCAGAAGCAGTCTCCGCTGTTTCCATATCAAAAAACTCCACCACGATTTTTGCCTGCTACTTGTATGCCGTCAGCTTTTTAAGCCATTTTGCCGTAACAGTAAAGGACACAGAGATAGATTTCGTTCAAAAGATTCCCCGAACAAAACCCACATTCCCATGGGCATTCCAATATATTTCACGCCCTATCTCTCCTTTTAGTTTATGTGTAAACAAAATGCATAGATAACTCCCATTAGAGGTGGCCACACGATAGCACTGATTATCTTTTTCACCCAGTTCTTTTTAGAAATATATGGCTTGAATTGTTCCGTTCCTGATATATCCCATGTTGTTGTTTTTCCTACCCAGTAATAATCCATAAATACTTTGTCAAATACACTGCCTATGTAGCATACCGCTGTAATCTGCCAAAATATCTCCGCAAAACTTCTTGCTCCATTTATAAAAAATACAGTCGCTGGAATAATTGTAAGTAAGGGAAGCAAAATTGCTGACATACAGATGATTGATTTTCTTTTTATTTCCTTTTTTGTAGTAAGTCCATGGTTTATTACCCAATCTTGAATCGGTTTCTCATAAAAAATAGCGAATTTTTCTGGTCCATTTGATACTCCGACTGCACAAGGAAAGAAAAATATAAAACATACTGCTAACCCTTCGACGATAATTTCCAAAGCCAATCTCACTGTTAAAATCATCCCTTCAGTCTCCTCGTTTTTTGATTCTTTTCTGAGACTATCCCACACCTAAGTCTGTTATTGATATCCATCTCCCTGTTTGAATACCGGTGGCCAATAAGGCAGGACAGGGGCTCCGGACTTCAATTTAAAATCACAATATTCCCCACCGGAGGCACAGGTCTGTTCACGGTACAGCGGCGCACCCAGCACTCCGAACATCACATAGTCCAGATTACAAAGATAGGGCATATATTCCATGTAACCGTGCTCTTTAGCGAAGTTCGCTAACGGACATACAAGGTTATGATAGCTGAATGCATACCCTTCTTCCGGCGGGATCATGGTTTTTGTCTCGAAGCTGCCTGGATTCTTTTCCGCATTTGCTGCATTCTGCTTATCTTTCTTTTGAAACATTTTATTCAGCATCTTCGGACTGTTGAACATCTTTCCCGCAAGCTTTCGGGCAAATCCCGGAATCCGCAGAAAGGTTCGTTCGTAGGACAGCACCATCAAATGACCGGCATCATCTAAAGAAACGCCGTAGTTCTTCAGAACCTCACCCATCGCCACAAAATAATATGCTCCCGTCAGGTTTCCGGTACCGCTCACATCATCCCCACCAATGTAGGGAAAATGCTCAAGCAGATTTTTGTCATAGAAATCCCAGATTTCTTCCAGAAGTTCGGAATAATCCTTTCCGCTTGCTTGCTGCAATTCAGCAGAAATCAGCTTCAGGTATCCATTCATGGACTTCTTTAATTTAGCATAATTCTTCTGATAGTATTCATGCATAGTTCTGTATTCTCCCCACAATGTATTTATGTAAAGTACAAAAACTCTGGTCTTCTCTTGCTTATTTTTTTCCGACCAGCATACGGGAATGTCCAAGCATCATCAACGCCGCACGGCGTTCCGAGCCGAACACAAGCTCTGACATAT
>JAJQIK010000081.1 GCA_021199255.1 Clostridiales bacterium
CTGTGCAGAGAGGAGTTGTCTCATACCCGCTGCACAATTTAAATATAAAGTTTTCAGCGGTATCTGAGGAAAGAAACGGTTATTGAAAAAACATGGTTTCTGGGGTATACTGTACGGATATGAAAGCCGACAGGAGAAAAGGCTTGGACAGATGGAGGATCAGCGGTATGGGTTCCATAGCGATTATCACGGCCAGAGGCGGCAGCAAGAGAATACCCCGCAAGAATGTAAAGCTGTTTTGCGGGAAACCGATTATCACCTATTCTATTGAAGCGGCGCTCCGTTCAGAGTTATTTGAAGAGGTCATGGTTTCCACGGAGGATGAGGAGATTGCGCGGATTGCCAGGGAGGCGGGCGCGCAGGTGCCCTTTATGCGCAGCAGCGAGAGCGCGGGCGATTACGCTTCTACAGATGATGTGCTGTTGGAGGTATTGGAGGCATATAAGGCGCGGGGCAGGGAATTTGAAGCCTTCTGCTGCCTTTATCCCACGGCGCCCTTTATAACGGCGGAGAAGCTGGCCAAAGCGATGGCGTTATTAGATCGGGCGGAATCAGTTATGCCGGTGGTGGCTTTTTCCTTTCCGCCCCAGCGTTGCATGATACTGAATGAGGAGGGGGAGCTTCATATGAAATGGCCGGAATATGCTAAGACCCGTTCTCAGGATCTGGAGCCTTATTACCATGACTGCGGGCAGTTTTATTGCTGTAGGACAGAGCCTTTTTTACAATATAAAACCACAGACCTGCCTCATATGGCGCCTATGCTGCTGAGCGAGCTGGAGGTGCAGGATATCGATAATCCCGACGACTGGGAGATTGCGGAGCTTAAATATCGGAAGATGATTGCGGCGGGACGCTTGGGATAAGGAGCAGGCCAATTATTATGAAGAAAGAATTTAAAATAGGCAAGAGAACGATCGGCTCAGATTCTCCCTGCTTCTGCGTGGCGGAAATGTCGGGAAATCATTTAAAGGATTATAACAGGGCGGTGGAGATTATTCACGCGGCGAAGGAGGCGGGCGCGGACGCCATTAAGCTGCAGACCTATACAGCGGACAGCTTATCCCTGGATTGCGATAACGAATATTTTCAGATTCACGGCGGCCTGTGGGACGGTATGACAGAGTATAAGCTATATCAGGAGGCCTGTACGCCATGGGACTGGCAGCCTAAGCTGCAGGAGACGGCAAGGGGGCTTGGACTGGAATGTTTCTCCTCTCCCTTTGACTTTGCTTCCGTGGACTTTATGGCGCAGATGGATATGCCTGCCTATAAAATCGCTTCTTATGAGATCAATGATATTCCCCTGATCCGCAGGGCGGCCAGGCTGCATAAGCCTGTTATATTGGCGACAGGGGTGGCGCGGAGAGAGGATATTGAGAGGGCGCTGCAGGTATGTAAGGAAGAGGGCAATGAAGAAATCATGCTCCTGAAATGTGTGTCCGCTTATCCCACGCCTTATGAAGAAATCAATCTGAATATGATTCCCGGGCTGGCGGATACCTATGACTGTCTGGTAGGGCTTTCCGATCATTCTATGGGCAGTGTGGTGCCGGTAGGGGCGATTCCGCTGGGAATCAAGATGGTGGAGAAGCATCTGACGCTGCGCCGTGCGGACGGCGGCCCCGACGGAGCCTTTTCGATGGAGCCGGAGGAGTTTAAGGAGATGGTAGACCATATCCGTATTCTGGAGAAGGCTTTGGGAAAATCGGAGTATGGACTGACGGAAAAGCAGGAGAAGGAACGCAGCGGTTCCCGCTCTCTTTTCGTAGTCAAGGATATGAAAGCCGGGGAAATCGTTACGCCGGACAATGTGCGCTCTATTCGTCCGGGCGCGGGGCTTCACACCATGTATTATGAAGAAGTGATGGGAAAAAGAGCGGCGCGCGATATTGCCATGGGAACGCCGCTTGCATGGGAGCTGCTCCGCTGACAAAAGCATATGTGATTTACGACGGGATTGTTCTTGCTGAGACGATCCCGTTTTCTGTGCGCAGGGTCAGCAGATCCGTATACTTTAACATACAGACGCCCTCCTCATAAGCGCCGATGGCGTTCGGATTTTCCACGCCAGCGAGGTTGTTCGCGATCAGTCTGGGAAAATTCACGCCGCAGCTATAGGCGTGGGGATATCCGCCGCCGAAGCGGGGATTGATTTCAGAAATATAATATTCTCCGTCGATTAGAAAAAGATCCATATCGACGGGTCCCCTTAAATCCAGGGTTGACAGGGTCTCCTCAATTAAGGCAAACAGCTTTTCGTCCTTGTAGGAAAGAGATTTCTCTGTTTCTCCCGCGCGCATGCGCAGCTTTTTTTTGACAAAGACTGTTACAGGCTTTCGGGATAATAAATCCACGTAAATATCAGCGCCCAATTCTTCGCCCTTTGCAAAGTTCTGAATCAGATATTCCTCCTCCGCATACCGGCACAGCGTCTCTAACAGACCGGCGTGTTCCACCTTCTGAGCCCCGATACTGCCGCAGCCCCGGACGGGCTTGAGAAAAACGGGCAGCGACATGTTGCCGGCTTCCTGCTCCTTCTTAAACGCCTCGAAGCTGTTTACGCTTGCTATGGTGGGTAGATGATGTTGCTTAAGATGTTGATAAAACCTATATTTATCACGGCATAAATCTACGGCCTGCGCATCGGAAACGATGGGAGTCACACCGATATCCGTAAACAAATCCCGGTGAGAGGCGATCAGATATAGTTCGTCCTCCTGCAAAGGAAGCAGAGCGTTAATGTTTTCTTTTTTGCAGATGTCAATAATGATATCAAGGTAGTCCGGCTGTGTCATGGGAGGTACGATATAGTGGACGTCCGTCTCATAGAGGGCGGGCGCGTAGGCGCTGCAGTCTGTGCCTGCCACCTTATCCATGCCGTTTTCCTTTTCCTTAAAATAGCGTACAAGCAGATTCCTTGTGCCGCAGCTTAACATTAAAATATTCATGATATTCTCCATTTCTGAGCAACTTGTTGCGAAGCGGGGGACTGGCGAAAGCTCAAAGCTCGATCTGCCCCTGGACATACTCCCTGGGCGTCCACTTTTTCCTGACCATTTGCAGCTTCTCTTTGCTGCGCACGTATACGGTGGGGAAGTATTGGATAAAAAGGGGATTCAGGCTCATGGTGTAGCCGCCCACATTTTCATAGATAATACGGTCGCCGGGTATCAGCTCCGGTTGATTTTCATAAGTAAAAAGACGATCTACCTCCATACAGGTAAAGCCGCTGATCACCTGCCGGTCTTTCACAGGGCGTTCCCCGGTAAAAGTCTCGTTATACTCTAAATGAAACAGATGGGAGGTTTTGATCATGGTAGGATCAATATTAAAACGGCTGCCGTCGGTCATGACATAGCGAGTGCCCTTGATATCTCTGGTGTCGAAAACGCTGGTTACAAAGGTGGTGCATTTGGAAATCAGGGAAATGCCCGGTTCCACAATCAGTTTGGTGGTCTTGGGGGAAAAGCGCCGGGACAGCTCCCTGGCCACCACGGGAAAATAGTCGGGATATTCCGGCCTGCCCTCCATGCCGCCGCAGTAGCCGCCGCCTAAATCCACATATTCCAGATTTAAGTCAAATTCCTGCTGCAGCCTGCACGCCATTTGGGCGATGGAACGGAAAATGTTCACGCTGCGGGATTTGCTGCTGGAATGCAGATGAAGTCCTGTGATTTGCACGCCGGGGAGCTTTCGCAGAAATGCAACGGCTTCGGCAAATTTACCGGTTTCGTAGCAAAAACCAAAGCGGCCGCTGATCTCGCCCATGGTAGTTTCGCCGGGGCACATCTGTTCCAGATTAAAATTGGCGCGGATACCGACCTTCCAAGTCCTGCCGGGGCACTCGTCGACTAAAGTGGTCAACCAATTCAGCTCCCGGCGGGAATCTAAATTGACATAGCCTCCCGCAAGCAAGACGCTGCGGAAGGACTGTTCGCTCTTATAAGGTCCATTGTAGACAATTTCGCTATCTGTAAACCCCAGATATTTGGCGAGACTGTACTCGTCTTCGGAAACCACCTCCGCGAAGGCTCCGTTTCGCTTGACAAAGCGTACGAGCCAGGGCAGGGAATTGGTCTTGAAGGAATAGCCGATGAGATAATTGCCCCAGTTCTCCTTTAGGGAATCGGTAAGCATATCATAATAACGCTGTAAAATCGGCTCGTCTATTACAAAATAAGGCGTTGGTAATTGTGCGTTCATATACAGTCCTTTTCTGTTTGAGATAAAACATACATGATGCGGCGGTCTGCCTTTCTTTATCTTATCCTATTTCCGGCATTTTGGAAAGTGATTCTTCCACAACCAAAGAAATTAGGCTATAATGGACGGGTAGGCGATAAGCCGCCCGGAATCCTTCGCATGGCGCGGCAGAGTAAGGGAGCAGAGAGCGGGAAGCAGAATAAAAAACGCTATGGAGAAGCTATGAAAGAACGTATTTATGTATGTCACACCTTTTATCATGTGTATGTAAGCTGCCTGAAGGAGTTGGCGCTTCCGCCCTCCGCCCAGGGCAAGGCTACGCTGGTGTTAAGCACGATGTCCAATCATTTCGGTGATCTGAAAGAACGCGCCGGGCGGTGCCCGCTTTTTGAGGAAGTGATTCTGTTTGATGAGAAAGAGGACGTGTTTTTCCCGGAGCTTCAGAAGTATCACACGGACAGGGGCAATCTGGCGCTTAATATGCTTTCCCGCATGAAATATACGAAGCTGCTGGGCAGGCTGGAAGAACAGTATGTGCCGGTGGATTTTAAGCAGTACCGGGATATTTATGTGTTTTGCGACTCCGACCCCATCGGCTATTACTTAAATTATAAAAAAATATATTATCACGCGGTGGAAGATGGCCTGAACTGCATACAGTATTATGATACGGCGCGTTACGATAACAGAGGGCATTTCGGATTCAAGGCGTGGATGTCGGCGCGGAATCTGATTTTTATCCAGAACGGTTACGGGAAATATTGTCTGGACATGGAAATTAACGATTTGAGCGTGGTGCCCTATCCCTGTAAAAAGTATATTGAAAAGCCCCGCGCAGCGTTGGTTGAGCGGCTGACCGAGGAGGATAAGGATATTCTGCTCAGGCTGTTTCTTCCCGATCCGGACGGATTACGGGAGCGGTTAAAAAGCGGCGCGGAACAGAAAGTACTGGTGTTGTCCGAGCCTCTGTGCAGCCTGGAGGTACGCAGGCAGATTTTTGCAGATATTATTGCACAGTACAGTGTCATCGACGGCAGGCAGGCACAGGTTATCATTAAGCCCCATCCCAGAGATGCGCTGGATTATTCGAAGGAATTTCCGGAGCATATTGTGTTAAGCGGCGGATTCCCCATGGAAATACTCAATTTTATTCCTGATTTATCGTTCCGCAGAGTGATTTCCGTGCTGACCGTTCCCAATGGGATTCAGTTTGCGGAGGAAATCCTTTTTCTGGGAGAGGACTTCCTGGATCGCTATGAAGCGCCGGAGCTTCATCGGCAGAATGAGCAGATATAGGGGCAATGCCGGGAAAGCCCCGGCTGCTTTTCAAAGTTTGCAGGAAGAAAAGTTCTATAGTATAATGTCCGCGTGGGCAATGAGCCGTGCGAGGGCGGCGAGAGAAATGATGACAAAGGAATGAAACAATGCTTAAGATTATAAAAAAGATGAATCTCCTGCTGGACAGGAAGCAGAAGCGATCTATGCTTCGGATTATTTTGATGATGCTGGTGGGCGGCGTGCTGGAAAGTCTGGGAGTAACCATGCTGGTGCCGATCATTACAATTGTCCTCGACCCGGTGGAGGTGGAGAGCAATCGATATCTGTCCTTTTTTTACCATGGGCTTGGCATGGAAAGTACGACCCAGTTCGCGGTAGCGATGCTGTTGGCGTTTGTGGGTCTTATTGTGTTCAAAAATATTTATCTGTTCTGGCAGCAGAAGGTACAGCTTAAGTTTGTCTATACAAATCAGTTTGCCACCTCCAGACGTATGATGATTAATTTCATGCAGCGCCCGTATGAGTATTACCTGAATGCGGATACGTCGGTGATTCAGAGAAATATTACCTCAGATGTCAATAATATGTACGGGCTGATTTTAAGCTGCCTGCAGCTATGCAGCGAGTGTATTGTGTTTGTCTGTCTGGTGGCTGTCCTATTAGCCATTGACGCCATGATGATTATCATTGTGGCGGCATTGATGATTGTCCTTTTATTTGTGATCAAAAAGGTGCTGAAACCTATTATGGTAAAGGCGGGGCAGGACAATCAGGATTATTACAGCGGGTTATATAAGTGGATTGAGCAGTCCGTTATGGGAATCAAGGAGATTAAAATCGCCAATAAAGAGAATTATTTTATTAATGAATATGCTAAATGTGGGGCGGGGTATGTGAATTCCGTGCAGAAATACAATATTTTTAACGCAACCCCAAGGCTTCTGATCGAGACCGTCTGCATCGGGGGCATGGTCGGATATTTTGTTATCATTATATTGCGGGGCGCTGAGGTGACGGATCTCCTGCCACAGCTATCGGCGCTGGCAATGGCTGCCATGCGGCTTTTGCCGAGTGTAAACCGCATCAATAATTATCAGACTTCCATTTCTTATTTTGAACCCTTTTTTATGGACGTCAGCGACCATTTGCAGGAGGAGATTCATGATGAGCGGATCAGCTACGACGCGGAGAAATATTTGCAGAAGAAGCAAGTGGACAAGCTGCAGATCCAAAAGGAAATTTGTCTGAAGGATATCACCTACCGATATCCCAATAGCGACGTCCTGATTTTCAACCATGCGGATATGGTGATTCCCATCGGCAGTTCAGTGGGGATCGTGGGAACCTCCGGCGCGGGGAAGACTACGATCGTGGATATTCTTCTGGGATTGCTGGAAATTGAGAGCGGCCATATCCTGGCGGACGGTGTGGAGGTTAGAGATCATTATGAGTCATGGCTTAAGAATATTGGATATATCCCGCAGACAATTTTTATGATAGACGCCTCTATCCGTAAGAATGTGGCGTTCGGTTATCCGGAGGAAGAGATTGACGACGATAAGGTCTGGCGTGCGTTGAAGGAAGCGCAGTTGGATGAGTTTGTAAGGGGCTTGCCGGAGGGGCTTGATACCAGTATTGGAGAGCGGGGTATCCGAATATCCGGCGGGCAGAGACAGCGAATCGGCATTGCCAGGGCGCTGTTTGAAGACCCGGAGGTATTGGTGCTGGACGAGGCAACCTCCGCGTTGGATAATGAGACGGAAGAGGCTATTATGGAATCGATTAACAGGCTTCATGGCAGGAAAACGTTGATTATCATTGCGCATAGGCTGCAGACCATAGAAAAATGCGATATGGTATATCGGGTGGAACACGGAACTGTAACAAGAGAGCGGTAAGGAATTGCGGCGCCCGGGGACGGGAGATGGAAAGGCAGGATTAATTTATGATTAAGAGGATATGGGACTGGGGCTGGGATCTCTATAGAAAGCATAAAGAAGGCTTTAATTATCTGATTTTCGGATTTCTTGCTTTTGTACTGAATTATGTGTTGTATTGGGTTTTTGAGTCGCTGCTGCATATTCATTATATGGCGGCTACGGTCTTATCATGGGTGTTGACGACGGCATTTGCTTACTGGACGAACCGCACCTTTGTGTTTCAGAGCCGGAATAAGGATTTCCGGATGATTTGGAAGGAATTAGTGTCCTTTTTTAGCGCCAGAGTGGCGACAGAGGTTTTGGAACTGGCGTTGATGTATCTGATGGTGGACTGTCTCCATGGGAATGAATATGTGGCAAAGCTGATAGGGCAGACGCTGGTGATTCTTGCGAATTATGTTCTGAGCAAGCTGTGGATTTTTAAAGAAAAGAAGTAGGCTTTTGGTGGGATCATCTCGTCGGAATGGGGATTAGTATTTGGCTATTTGTTTCTGAGCGAAAGCAAATAGCCCTGATGGCAGACGAGAAACCGTCTTCACGGATTTCTCGCCGCCGCTTCGCAACAAGTTGCTCAAAAATGGGGATTTATATGAAAAAAACAAGACAGGCTAATTTCGAGTTGCTGCGTATTGTGGCGATGGTTATGGTGATTATGCTCCATTATTTAGTAAAGGGCGCGGTGGCTGAGGATTTTGTGGGAAAAGGCACAGGGGTCTCTTATTTCGCGTGGCTGCTGGAAGCCTTTTGCCTTGTGGCAGTTAACTGTTATGTGCTGATCAGCGGTTATTTTTTAGTGGAATCTGAATGGAAGCCGGGACGGGCAGTGTCCCTGCTTTGTCAGGTTCTTTTTTATTCCCTGCTGATACCGCCTGTGCTAATGCTGTTGGGTCTGATTCCGGCGGACAGTATCAGCCTGTACGAGTGGGCGGAGTACGCGCTGCCTTTCAGTACGGAGCATTACTGGTTTGCCACGGCATATCTGCTGCTATATCTGTTTGCCCCGCTGTTGGCGGCGGGGATTCGCCAGATGGGAAAGCGTCAGTTGCAGATCATAACAGGCCTGTTGGTTTTCTTTTTTTCTCTGGTGAAATCCGTGGTGCCGATGACCTTTGCCACGGACCGTTTTGGTTATGATTTCGGGTGGTTTTTGTGTCTGTTTGTGCTGGCGGGGTATATCCGGAAATTTGGGATTCCCTGGCTGGAGAAGAGAAGCCGTGCGGCTGCGTTGTATGTACTTGCGTCCGCGGGTGCATGGGCGATCTCCATGATTTGCCGCCTTTATGCGGATTGCTCCGCCGTCTTAGGCTCTTATGCGGATATGCCTTATACCTATAATCATTTTTTCTGTCTGGCAGGGTCGGTGTCGCTGTTTTATGTGTTTAAGGACAGTGAGATGAAGCCGGGTAAGGCTTCGGAAATCATCTGCAAGCTGGCTCCGTATACTTTTGGAGTCTATCTTTTGCACGAGCACCGGCTTGTGCGTTATCAGTGGCTTGAGTGGGCGCGGGTAAGCGCGGTGGCGGACAATTGGAGCTTTCTGCCCCATATGCTGGTCTGCGTCCTGTTGGTATATGGCGCGGGGACCGCGGCGGATATGGTTAGGGCGTGGTTGTTCCAGACAGTAGTGAAAGGATTTCGAAGCAAATGATGAAGAAGCTTGGCGAAACATACGGCAGATATCAAGGATATATGGAAAATATAATATTCCCGCTGATTCTAGTGATTTATCCGCTGCTTAAGATCAATCAGGGAATCGATGTGTCGGATACTACTTACAGTCTGGGGAATTTTCAGTATTTTGGTTCTGTGGACGGGACATGGATGGTGGCGACGTTTCTTGCCAATGCGGCAGGCAGCCTGTTAATGCGCCTGCCCTTTGGAGGCACGCTGATGGGGATGTATTTTTATACGGCGCTGTTTCAGTCTGTTATTGCGGCAGCGGCCTATGGGGCGCTCCGCAGGCGGATTCCGGCGCCGCTGGTTTTTCTAGGGGAGTTTGTGGCTCTGGGGTTATGCTGGTGTCCTTCTGTTATTCTGTATAATTATCTGACCTATCTGCTGATGACGGTGGGAGTGCTGCTGTTATACGGCGGCGCTTTGGGAGAAGGACGCAAACGGCGTTTCCTGTATACGGCGGCGGGCGTCTGCCTGGGCGCTAATGTGGCGGTACGGATGCCCAATGTGGTGCAGGCAGCGTTCGTCCTGACAGTGTGGTATGGAGCAGTGTTGGAAGGTGGGGGGCGTGAATCGACAGACGGCAAGATGCGGCTGCCTGCCGGGGCGGCGAAGAAGAGGGCGTCCAGAGAGCTGTGGAGACGTATTTTAGGGGATACTCTGTGGTGTCTGCTGGGCTATGCCGTGGGCTTTGGGATTCCTCTTGCCGCAATCTGCGTCAGGTACGGCGCGGAAGCTTATCCTTCTATGGTGCAGACCTTATTTGCCATGACGGAGCAGGCGGAGGATTATCAACCTGCTTCTATGGTGACAGGTATGCTGGGGGATTATCTTACCGGAATCTACTGGCTGCTTTTTGCGGGGCTTGGTATGGCGGTAGGCTGGGTTTTGATGAAAGCGCGGCAAACGTTCTTTCCGGACAAAAAGGCTTTCCGCATTTTATACGGGGCGGTTTATGGGGCGGTCTGGCTGGCGCTTCTGCGCTTTTACTGGGGCAGGGGAATGTTCAGCTTTCGATATTATGAATATAGCAGCATGTATTATCCCACTGTACTCTTGCTGCTTCTGGCAATCGGCCTGGCGATATCATGCCTGCTTTGCAGACAGGCCTGTAAGGAGAAAAAGCTTCTGGCGGCGATTGTGCTGGTGCAGATTTTGGTAACGCCTCTTGGCAGCAATAACGCCTTATATCCGATGATCAATAATCTATTCTTAGCCGTTCCTTTTGTCCTGTGGGTAGTCTGTGACTGGTTTCGGACGGAGGGAACGGGGGCGGATAAGGGCTGGGTCTGGAAGGCGCCCTGTGTGCTGTTATGTCTGTTTGTGTTGGTTCAGAGTATCGGTTTTCACCGGACGTTTGTCTTTCAGGACGGGATACAGGGGGAAAGCCGGACGATGTGTGTGACCGCCCCCCGGAAAGCGGCTTCTGTATATACGTCGCAGGAGAACGGCGAACTGCTGCAGGAGCTGGCGGAATACGCGGAAGCGGAGGAGTTGGCCGGCAGAGCGGTGATTCTGTATGGCGACCTGCCGGGACTGGGATATTTGCTGGATATGCCTCCGGCGTTATCTACCTTCTGGCCGGATCTGGATTCCTACCGTATGGCGGAGTATGAGGAGGATATGGCGCGGCTCGAAGAGACTATGGCGCAAAAGGGCGGCGAAGCTGCGCCGATTATTATTCTGGCTTCTCCCGTGGCGGCGTACCTGAGCGAGGACGCGGACGCGGTGAACTGGTTCGGGGCGGATCGGGAAGCCATGGAGAAAGATGAGAAGCTGCGGCTCCTTGACGCCTTTATGAAACGCTATGGCTATCAGGAGCAGTTCTGCAACGCGCGCTACGCGGTGTATGTGACAGAAAATCAATAGTGTGGTATACTGGCAGATAACGATAGAATGTAAGCCGAAGGGAAAGGAGTCCAAAAGGTGATTAATTTTAACGTGCCTCCCTATACGGGTAAAGAAATCAAATATATAGAAGAAGCCGTCCGTAATCAGAAAATCTGCGGAGACGGTCCTTTTACCAGAAAATGCAGCGAATGGATTGAGCAAAAGACCGGGACAGCCAAATGCCTGTTGACCACCTCCTGTACCCACGCTACGGAGATGGCGGCTCTGCTTGCGGATATCAGGGAGGGCGATGAAGTGATTATGCCTTCCTATACGTTTGTATCCACCGCGGACGCCTTTGTGCTGCGGGGAGCCCGGGTGGTTTTTGTAGATGTCAGGCCGGATACGATGAATATGGACGAGACGCTGGTCGAGGATGCCGTGACGGAACGCACGAGGGTGATTGTTCCGGTGCATTACGCCGGAGTGGGCTGCGAGATGGATACGATTATGGAGATTGCCAAACGGCATCAACTGATGGTGGTTGAGGACGCCGCCCAGGGCATTATGTCCACCTATAAGGGAAAGGCGCTGGGTACCTTCGGGGAGTTTGGCTGCTTTAGCTTCCATGAGACGAAGAATTTCAGTATGGGAGAAGGCGGGGCGCTTCTGATACGAGATGAGAAGTATATCGAGGATGCGGAGATTTACAGGGAAAAGGGAACGGACAGGAGTAAGTATTTCCGTGGGCAGGTAGATAAATACCGCTGGCAGAACTATGGCTCCTCTTATCTGCCAAGCGATATGAACGCCGCTTATCTCTATGCGCAGCTGGAGTTGGCGGAGGAGATCACGCAGACCAGAATGGACAGATGGAAGGAATATTGGGAACAGCTTACGCCTCTGGCGGAAGAGGGGAGGATTGAGCTGCCGTATATACCGGCGCATTGCGCCCATAATGCCCATATGTTTTTTATCAAAACGAAGGATTTGGAAGAGAGAACCAGGCTGGAGGCTTTCTTAAAGGAACGGGGGGTATACGCGGTATTTCATTATGTTCCGCTGCACTCCGCGCCCGCAGGGCTGAAATTCGGCAGATTTCACGGAGAGGATAAGTATACTACGAGGGAAAGCGAGAGACTGCTTCGCCTGCCGATGTTCTATGCGTTAACTGCGGATCAGGTAGAGTATATTACAGAGCAGGTGAAAGCGTTTTACCATGGATGACGGGAAGGTAATAAGAGGCATATATCGTTCATGAAGAGGAAAGAAGCTTGTAAGAAATATGAGAACTGCATACTGACGTTGGTTGTCATGCTTCTGAACGTGATTCTGATGGGAATCTGCTTTGATTTCTATTATGATCTCAATGACGATATGATGATGAAGGATATTATGTCCGGCGTCTATACGGGAACGCCGGACGGCCGCAATATGCAGACGCTTTATCTTTTAGGCGCTTTTATTGGCCTGTGTTACAGGCTGTGCGGGAGGATTCCATGGTATGGCCTGTTTTTGTGCCTGTGCCAGTTCGGCTGCTTCTATCTGCTGGGCGTGAGATTAACGGGACTGATGAACCGCAGGCGGACAGGCAGGGCGGCGGTATTGGCGATATTGTCGCTTTTGCAGTGGGGAGTGTGTCTGCTGCATCTGGTGAACGTTCAATATACGATTACCTGCGCCATGTTGTCGGCTACAGCGATTTTTCTTTTCGTTACCACGCCGGAAACAGACGGCGTAAAGCAGTTTATCGTGAAAAATATCCCTTCCATGCTGTTGGTTATCCTGGCCTATCAGCTTCGCACGGAAATGCTGTTGCTGACCCTGCCCTTTGCGGGTTTGGCAGGAATGTTCCGATGGGCGCAGGAAAAACCGATATTTACCAAAAAAAATGGGAAAAAATACGGCGGGGTTGTGGGGCTGATGCTGGCGGGCATGGTGCTGTCCGGACTGTTGGACATGGCGGCCTACGGCGACGCCCAATGGCAGGATTTTCTGGATTTCTTTGACGCGCGGACCACGGTTTATGATTTTTATCCGGAGGTGATTACGCAGGAGAATTATGCCGGCGATCTTGAGAAGCTTGGCGTAACGCCAGTGCAGCAGGCTCTGCTTCGCAATTATAATTTTGGTCTGGACGACGCTATCGATACGCAATTATTGAAACAGGTAGCCGATTATGCCGTGTATACGGTGGGCGCTTCCAGAGACTGGCAGGCTGTTTTCCGGGAAAAGGGAAAGCTGTATGTGTACCGGCTTTTCCACGGGGAGGACGCTCCTTATAACGTTATGGTCATATGGGCTTATGGGGCTGTGCTGGCAGCAGGCCTCGTCCAGGCCGTCAAAGGGGAGAAGGAGCAGAGACGGCGCGGACTGGCCGATTTGGGGCTGCTTGTGTTAACGGCGGCGGTGCGCACCGCTGTCTGGCTGTTTCTGCTGATGCGGGGACGGACGCCGGAGCGCATCACCCATTCCCTGTATCTGGTAGAGTTTGCGCTGCTTTCGGCGGTGTTTGTGCACAGAATCCATAGCTGTGGGGTTCCCAAGGGCATACGGTACGGCATGGACGCTTTGCTGCTGCTCCTTGCGGCGGTTGGCCTGATAACGGGAATTGGGACGGTGGAGTCTGACCAGAGACAGCGGGAGGAGGTTAACCGGGACTGGCAGGATGTGGACGCGTATTGCAGGGCGCATGACACAAGCTTTTATTTCGAGGACGTCTATTCTACGGTGGCATTTTCGCAGAAAATGTTCGCGGGGGTGGACAATTCCCTTGCCAATTATGATATTCTGGGGGGCTGGATGAACAAAAGCCCGCTTTATCAGGAAAAGCTGGCTCAGTATAATATGGAGAGCGCGGCGGAGGCGCTTCTGTATCAGGACAACGTATATCTGATTATGTCCGATGCGGAAGCGGCTGCCCAGGGCTTCGGCTGGCTGATCGATTATTATGCGGATCAGGGGATTACGGTAAGCGTAACCCGAAGAGATTCTATCAATGAAAATTTTGCGGTGTATGAGGTGGAAGATTGAACAATACCGTTTACCTGCGCCCTATGACAGCTGCGGATACCGCCAGGATCGTCGCGTGGCGCAATCAGGATTTTGTCAGGAAAAATTTTATTTATCAGGCTCCTTTTACCAAGGAAGGACATTTGTCGTGGATCAGGAATCAGGTGGAGCCCGGGCATGTGGCGCAGTTTATTATTTGCCTGGATAGCGGCAGAGAGATCGGCAGCGTTTATTTCCGGGATATTGACCGGAAGAATAAGACTGCGGAGTATGGTATTTTTATCGGGGAGGAGGACGCCATCGGCTGCGGCTATGGTTCCCAGACAGCGCTTCTGGCGCTGGAGTACGCTTTTGGCACTCTGGGGCTGGAAAAGGTATTCCTGCGGTTTCTGGAGGATAACGGAGCCGCCCGTAAGAGCTATGAGCATGCCGGTTTCCGATTGATAGAAAACAGACAGGAAACGGTGCTTTTGCGTCAGGGGGAGCGCCGGGTCTTATTTATGGAAATTGACCGAGACGCCTGGAGAGCCCAAACCGATAGCCAGGGGAAAGAGAAAGAAAAGAGGGAAGCATGAGTAAATTTATCAGCTTTGTAATCCCCTGTTACCGTTCGGAACAGACGATAACCGGGGTGGTAGAGGAAATCAACGAAGCCATGGAGGCCTTGTCGGGCTATACCTATGAGATTGTGCTGGTTAACGACGCGTCGCCGGATCAGACCTTTGAGGTGATCAGGGAATTGTGCCGGAAACAGTCTAATGTCTGCGGCGTGAATCTGGCCAGAAATTTCGGGCAGCACGCGGCGCTGATGGCGGGATTTGGTTATGCGCGGGGAGAGATCGTGGTCTGTCTGGACGACGATGGGCAGACGCCTGCCGCCGAAGTGGGCAAGCTGTTAAAAGGCATAGAGGAGGGGGCGGACGTTGTCTATGCGAGATATGCCCATAAGCAACATTCCGGCTTCCGCAATTTCGGCAGTAAAGTCAACGAGCTGATGACCCGTGTGATGCTTGGAAAACCGAAGAACTTATATCTTTCCAGTTATTTTGCCGCCAAGCGGTTTGTGATGGAGGAAATGCTGCGTTACAAGAATCCTTATCCTTATGTGCTCGGCCTGGTGCTGCGCACCACCCGTAAAATTATCAATGTGGATGTGACCCACAGGGAGCGTGAGAGCGGTGCGTCGGGCTACACCATAGGCAAGCTTCTGGCGCTTTGGTTCAACGGCTTTACGGCCTTTAGCGTAAAACCTCTCCGTTTGGCAACCGTGATTGGTATGATCAGTGCGTGCGGGGGCTTCTTATATGGGATTTATACGATTATTAAGAAATGCGTTAATCCTAACGTGGTCATCGGCTTCAGCGCGCTGATGGCGGCGGTTGTTTTCCTGGGAGGCGTGATTCTGCTGATGCTCGGCATTATCGGCGAGTATATAGGACGTATTTACATTTCCTTAAATAATTCGCCCCAATATGTAATCAGAGAGAGTATTGATGAAAGAGATAGAGTGGAAGATTAAAATCCAATTAAATATTCTCGCCTTTTTGCTCGCTACCGCGGGAACCTTATGCTTTCCGCAGATCCTGAATCTGAAGGAGAACAGCCTGGGATTTACCAACAGCATTTTTTCGATTTTTGTGTGGCTGCTGTGCTTTTATGCGGTTAAAATTTCTCTGGAGACGATTGATCTTGGGGACAAAAGAGCATGGCGGATTGCCGCCCTCCTCGCCGGTCTGTTTACGGCGGCCATGCTGTTTGGCGTGCGTCTGGATTCCGTGGAAAATGTGAATTTTAAGGACGTCGGCCTGTGGGTTTCCCTGCCGGTTCTGACCTGCCTGTTTACAGTGCTGGTACGTAAATTTTGGAATTTCTTAGGGGGAATGGAAGAAAAAAGAGCGGCGCTTGCGGCCGGCGGCATAGGGGCGCGGGCGCCCCGGTTTAAGGGGAAGACGGCCGATCTGCTGACGTTTCTGTTCCTGCTTTTGTGCTGGCTTCCGGTATTATTGGCGGTCTATCCGGGATTTTTTGTCTATGACGCGCAGGAGGAATATATTCAGGTGGCGTCGAGAGCCTTTACCACCCATCACCCTCTGCTCCATGTATTGCTGCTGGGCGGAATAATCTGCGCCGTGCATAAGGCGACGGATTCTTATAATCTGGGTATCGCCTGTTATATTCTTTTTCAGATGCTTCTGGTGTCGGGGAGCTTTACCTTCCTGCTGTCCTATCTGCGCAGGAAGAGGGTTTCCGGCATACTGCGCCTGATCAGTATGCTCTATTTCGGCTTATTCCCGGTGATTGTCATGTTTACCCTGTGCTCGGCAAAAGACGCGTTGTTTACGGCGGCTTTATTGGTGCTGCTGGTGTGCCTGCTGGAGATGAATCAGGACAGCGACGCTTTTTTTGCCTCAAAGGGCTGGATAGCCGTCTCCGGGGTCAGCGCCGTCATGATGATGCTCTTCCGCAATAACGGAAGGTACGCCTTTATCCTGCTGATCCCGTTTTTGGCTGCGTATCAGAAGCGCTATCGCAAAAGGGCGATTTTGTGGGCGGTACTGGCGATACTGGGCTGCCTGCTGATTAACGGCGGCCTGAAGCTTGCTTTGCAGGCGGACGACAGTGAAAATCAGGAAATCCTTACCGTGCCAATCCAACAGCTTGCCAGAACCTATAAGTATGAGCCGCAGGTTTTTACCGAAGAGGATGTAGATACCTTGCATGAGATTCTGCCGGAGGAAGCGCTGGTTTTATACAATGCCAGGCTTTCCGACCCGGTGAAATATCGGTTTGTCAACGAGGCTTTCAGCGCGGACAAATGGAAATATGTGAAGCTTTGGGTGAAAATCGGGTTAAAGAAACCGCTGTCATATCTCAACGCGTGGCTGATGACCTCCTACGGCTTCTGGTATCCCGATACCGTCATCAATGTTTACGCAGGGAACTCGGTGTTTACGTTTACCTATGAGGACTCTTCCTATTTCGGCTATGAGGTGGAGCTGCCGGGAGTACGGGACAGCAAGATTCCCTGGCTGGACGAGCTGTATCGCAGGCTGTCCTTAGAGATCGAACAGGAAAAGGTGCCTATCCTGTCCATGCTGTTTTCTCCGGGGGGATTGTTCTGGCTGTTTGCTTTTGTGTTCAGCTATATGCTGTATCGGAGGAAGTATCATATTATAATGCCGTGTCTTATGGTGCTGGCGGTCTGGGCGACCGTTATCTTAGGGCCTACCTATCTGCCCAGATATGTGTTGATCCTGTGGTTCGCCCTGCCGCTGTTTGCGGCGGTGCTTCTGGAGGAGGAACGGTTTGAGAAAGTGGTTTAGTTGTAAAAAAATAACAATCGTGATATACTAAGCCATGGCTATTGGGCGTTGTTCCAAGACAAAACGGGAATGGACGATTACTATGAATCGAATAATAAATAAGAGACAGGCTGTCTGCGGAACCGTATGGATGATTGTTCTGTGCATTGTCTTGTCCTTGTGGCCTCTCAGGCTTGTCAATGAGACGGTTGTATCTGGCAGCAACAAGCAGATGGTCATGGAATCTGAGGCGGTTACGTCTGATTATGTAGTGAAGCAGATGTTTATCGCCCAGTATGATAAACTGAAAAACATTGATATTTACTTTGCGGAAGGCACGGTTGGAAGCGAATTTAATTTTGTGCTCTATGACGCGGCCATGAACATGATCATGCAGCAGGTCATCAGCACAAAGAGTATGGAGCAGATACCGGGTTACTGTACGGTACAGGTGAATATCGATACTCAGGTAGGCAAAGAATATTACTATCTGGTTCAGGGACTGGAATCGGAATTTCGTGTCGCATATGAGAATACGGAGGAATGCGGCAATATTTATAACGGCACCCTGTATTATGGGGACGTGGAAGACACTGAGCATTGCATGATTGCGGAGTACGACTATGAAGTGCCGCTCCGTAAGGGAAAAACCTTGGTATGTGACGCTATCCTTGTGTTATTCGCGGGGGCGGTCACGTATCTGACCGGAATTTACTACCGGAAGAAGCCGGAGCGCAATACGCTGCTCACCGTGGAAAGAGTCTGCAAGGCGGTGATGAATCCTGCGATTATCGCGGCCGGAGCGGCGGCGTGCATTGCCGTATATCCTTGCAGGCTGTTTACGGAGGATCGGGTATCTATTGTCTTTTATGAGGTCAGCATTGTGCTGGCGGTTGCGGTATTGCTGTATGCCGTCAACCATTCCAGAACCGGTTACGCCACAGACCGTTCGTTTTGCGCCATAGTGGGCGGAAAATGGAAGGATTATCTGCAAGCCGCCATGTTTGCAGGGGCGCTCTGGGCATGCTGTAATTATATGAACGGCCTATATGAAATCCATCATACGGTAGCCTACAGGCAGATGCTGATTTTCTTTGCGTTGGCGGTTGTGGTAAGCTACCAAAGGGCGGAGCTGTTCCACTGGGTGAATCTGGTCTATGTGGCCGCGGCGGCGGTGATCGGACGGCTTTATTATGAGAACGCCATGGCGGCGTTGGAGAACCCTGAGGAGCTGGAATATCAGGTGGTCAGGCTGACGGCCTGGGCGGGGATTCTTGCCGGGTTTGTGCTTGTGAACGTGCTTAAGGATCTGTTCCGGGGGAAAATCAAAAGAGTGTCCGCCGGATACGGTATGTTAGTAGCCCTGTTTTTTGCCTTGATTATCGTGTACCGCAATACAAGGGGCTGGCCGATTTATCTTGTGTGCGCCTTTACCCTGTTTTATCTCAGAATGGGGGCGTGGCATAACCGGGCAAGGCTGCTGCAGAATTTGTGTAACGGTATTCTGCTTCATTTTGGCGCTATGGTTATTTATTGCCTGCTCCATAGGCCGTATATGTTTTATCAGTATTACCGATATCCGTTTATTTTCCATACGGTGACTATCTCGGCGGTGTATCTGTCCCTTGTGGTATGCGCGGCTATGGTGAAATTTTTGGACAGCTATCGAAGACGCCCTAGCCTTGCGGGCTCTTATAAAGAGTTGATCCTGCTGGGGATTTCTGCGGTTTATCTGCTGTTTACCCTGTCCAGAACCGGTTATCTGGCTGTTCTGGCGATGGCGGTTGTGATGATTCCGGTATCCTGTTTGGCCGGAAGGGGCAGATGGAGGAGAATACTGCAAAGCACCGGTATGATGATTGCGGCGGCGGCAGTATGCTTCCCGATTGTCTTTACGGCGCAGAGAATCATACCCTCCGTGGCGGCCGACCCGATTCTTCATGAAATCGAGGAACTGCCTGTGGAAATTGTACACGGCAGGGTAATGGATTCCAATTACTATATTACGATTCAGCGGTTTGTCCAGGTATTTCAGATGAAGGTACTGGGGATTCCTGAGGAGCGATGCGTGGAAGCGATCTGCATTGTGAGGGAGGACGGAGAACCGGCTTATATCAATTCTTATTTTAAGAATGGAACGGAAGTGCTGCTGGCGTCGGAGGAAGAGATGGCGCCGGAGGAAGAGGCACAGGAGGACTCCTACGCCAATGGCAGAATGGAGATCTTTGCGCTATATTATCAGAATCTGAACAAGACCGGGCATGAAGATATGGGGATTATGGAGCCTGACGGCACTTTTACCGTACACGCCCATAATATTTATCTTCAGGTGGCCTACGACCATGGAATCTATGTGGGAATCGTATTTATTCTGCTGGGGGCGGGTACGCTGGTACAGGCGGCGGTTTATTATCACAGGCGCAGGGAGGATACCGTGTGCGCGGCGTTTCCGCTGGCGGTTTTGATTTTATTCGCGGTGGCGGGGCTGACGGAGTGGATTTTCCATCCCTGCTGTCCCATTGCATACTGCTTATTGGCAGCGCTGGCGCCGCTTTTAGTGGACATGAGAAGAGAGAAAGAGTGAAAAATAAATTTTTCACTCGGCAGGTTTGTGACTGCGCGTTGCTTGCACAAACATTGCTTTATGCGCAAAAAACAGCGCAGAGATGAAGGTAAGCATGAAGAAGAAAATTCCCTTTAATGTAAAACTATTTTATAGAAGAACCTGCCTGATTATTTACGATATTATCAGCATCGTACTGGCAAGCTATTTGGCGATTCTGGTTCGTTATGAATTTGAAATAAACGAAATACCAAATTATTTTATACGTCCAATCGAATTATTTATGCCTTTAAATGTTCTGATGACGCTGGTGATCTTCTATTGCTTTCATCTGTATAGCAGCCTGTGGGCCTTCGCGGGAGAGACGGAATTGCAGAATATCGTGGTAGCCTGCGTTTTATCTACGCTGGCCAACGGTATCGGCATGCAGTTTTTCAGGCTGGCCGATCAGGCGGTTCCAAAGAGCTATTATCTTTTGTATATGTTCCTGTTGGGCACCTGTATTTTTTCCAGCAGGTTTTCCTACCGCTTTTTCAGAAGCCTGAAGCACAGGCAGCAGAATAAGAAGAACCGCATTTCCGTGATGGTGATTGGCGCGGGGGAAGCGGCGAATGTGATTATTAAGGAGATTGTAAACAGCAATTTTTCTACCATGGTCATCAAATGTATTATTGACGATGATAAGGGAAAATGGGGCAAATATATTCAGGGAATCAAGGTGGTAGGCGGCCGCGACAAAATCGTAGAGTGCGCGGACGTTTATGAGGTGGATGAGATTATTGTGGCGATGCCCTCCGCCAGAAGGTCGGAAATCAAAAGTATCCTGGAAATCTGTAAGGATACCAGATGTAAGCTGCGTTCCCTGCCGGGAATGTATCAGTTGGTTAACGGCGAGGTGAGCGTCAGTAAGCTTCGCGATGTGGAAGTGGAAGATCTGCTGGGGAGAGAGCCGATCAGTGTGGATATGGATTCCATTCTGGGCTATGTCCAGGGCAAGGTGGTGCTGGTCACCGGCGGCGGCGGTTCCATCGGCAGCGAGCTTTGCAGGCAGATTGCAGCCCATAAGCCCAAACAGCTTGTCATTGTGGATATTTATGAAAATACGGTATACGATATTCAGCAGGAATTAAAGAAGAGCTACCCGGAGCTGGATCTGGTGGTGCTGATCGCGTCGGTGCGCAATACAAACCGTATGAATTATATCTTTTCGCTATACCGTCCCCATATCGTCTATCACGCGGCGGCCCATAAGCATGTGCCGTTGATGGAGGACAGTCCTACGGAGGCGGTGAAGAACAATGTGTTCGGAACCTTTAAGACCGCCCAGGCGGCGGCTATGAGCGGCGTACAGAGATTTGTCATGATTTCCACGGATAAGGCGGTGAATCCGACGAATATTATGGGCACCAGCAAACGGATCTGTGAGATGATTATCCAGACCTTTGACAAGCATTACGATACGGAATTTGTGGCGGTACGGTTTGGCAATGTGCTGGGCAGCAACGGAAGTGTGATTCCCCTGTTTAAGAAGCAGATTGCCGCGGGAGGGCCGGTTACGGTTACCCACCCGGATATTATCCGTTATTTCATGACAATCCCGGAAGCTGTCTCGCTGGTATTGCAGGCAGGCGCCTACGCTAAGGGCGGGGAGATTTTTGTGTTGGATATGGGGGAACCTGTTAAGATATTGACGCTGGCGGAAAACCTGATTAAGCTGTCGGGGCTTCGGATAGGCGAAGATATTAAGATTGAATTTACGGGGCTTCGTCCGGGCGAAAAGCTTTATGAAGAGCTTTTAATGGATGAGGAGGGCATGAAAGATACGGCGAACCGCATGATTCATATCGGCAGGCCAATCGAACTGGATGAGCAGGAATTCTTTAGTCAATTGAAGGAATTGAAAGATGAGTGCCAGATAGAAAGCTCGGATATCAGGCCGCTGATTCAAAGAATCGTCCCCACATATCACTATGAACCGGAAGCGCAGGAAAGGAAGTAAGGATCATGGACAAAAAGAGGATTTATTTATCCTGCCCCACCATGCATGGGGAGGAGCAGAAATTTATTCAGGAAGCGTTCGATACGAACTGGGTAGCTCCTTTAGGACCTAATGTAAACGGCTTTGAAGCGGAGATGGCCGCCTATACGGGTTGCGGACATGCCGCCGCGTTGAGCGCCGGAACGGCGGCTATTCATCTGGCCTTAAAGCTACTGGGGGTGGAACAGGGGGACGTTGTGTTCGTCTCAGACCTGACGTTCTCTGCGACCTGTAATCCGATCGTATATGAAAAAGCCACGCCGGTCTTTATTGACGCGGAACCGGATACCTGGAATATGTCTCCGGAGGCCTTGAAGAAGGCTTTTGCCTTATATCCCCATCCGAAAGCGGTGATTTGCGTCCATCTCTATGGAACGCCGGCCAGGCTGGCTGAAATCATGGCGATTTGCGCCGAGCATCAGGTTCCCCTCATCGAGGACGCGGCGGAATCGTTAGGGAGTACTTATCAAGGCAGGCATACGGGAACCTTCGGCAAAATGGGAATTTATTCCTTTAACGGCAATAAGATTATCACCACCTCCGGCGGCGGTATGCTGGTGTCCGCCGATGAGGAATTGACGAAACGGGCTACCTTTTTGGCAACGCAGGCCAGAGATCCCGCGCGGCACTATCAGCACTCCCAAATAGGTTATAATTACCGCATGAGCAATATTACCGCCGGTATCGGACGGGGCCAGCTTTTGCATCTGGAGGAGCATAAGGCAATCAAGCAATCTATTTATCGCCAGTATCAGGAGGCCTTTGCAGATATTCCTGAGATTAGCATGAATCCTTTAAATCCGGAGGGCGACGCCAATAACTGGCTGTCCTGTATGACGATTGACGCGGGCAGCGAGGCGACGCCGGACAAGGTGATGGACGCGCTGGCGGAGGAGAATATTGAGAGCAGGCCGATCTGGAAGCCTATGCACCTGCAGCCTGTTTTTGAGCAATATGATTTTATTGCCCATCATGAAGATGGAAGCAGCGTTGGCGCGGATATTTTCGAACGGGGCTTATGCCTGCCCAGCGATATCAAGAATACGCCGGAGGATATGAGGCTGATCATAGGAACGGTGAAAAAGTGCTTTGGCAGAGCCTGAGAGAAACCGGAAGGCTCTTTGGCCGCAGGCAGGAGTTGGAAGAAGCGGACGCGGAAGGATAGGTGGGTGGTCGTATGTATAAAAACTATATTAAGCGTTGTTTGGATTTTCTGCTGTCCTTATGCGGCATTATCGTATTAAGCCCCGTTTTGCTCGTACTGTGTATTCTGGTGCGCGTAAAGCTTGGCAGCCCCGTCTTCTTTTGCCAGCAGCGGCCGGGCAGAGATGAAAAGCTTTTTACGCTCCGTAAGTTCCGCACCATGACGGATGAACGGGACGAAAAGGGCGAGCTTCTGCCGGATCACCTGCGGCTTACCAAATTCGGCAGGTTCCTGCGCGCCACCAGCTTGGATGAACTGCCAGAGCTTTTTAATATTTTAAAGGGCGATATGAGCATTATAGGTCCCAGACCGCTGTTGGTATCTTACTTGCCCTATTACAGCCGGAGGGAGAAGCTGCGCCACAGCGTCCGCCCCGGCCTGACCGGGCTGGCGCAGGTCAGCGGGCGTAATTTTATCGATTGGGATAGAAGAATGGAAAAGGACGTAGAATATGTAGAGCACCTTACCTTTGCCATGGACATAAAGGTGCTGTGGCTGACCATACGGACGGTGCTTGGCCATGCGGAAGAGGTGGCGGAGGACACCAACGCGGTGGAGGGTAATTTCGCCGAGATCAGAAAGAAACGATTGGAAGAAACGGGAAGTCTGGAGAAGCAGGAGGCAGTACTTTGAATATTTTGATTTTAAGTGCGGGAACCCGCGATAAGATCGTACAGTATTTCAAGAAAGAAATCGGGGACAGAGGGAAAGTTATCGCCACAGACTGTTCTAATCTGGCTCCGGCAGTGTATGACGCGGACGTGTTTTATCTGGTGCCGAGAATGACCGCGCCGAATTATTTAGAGGTGATTCTGGATATTTGCAGAAAAGAGAACATTCAGGGGGTATTTTCTCTGATTGATCCCGAATTAAGCCTGCTGGCTAAGGAGAGAGCCAAATTTCTTGAAGTGGGAACGACGCCGATTATATCCGATTACGATCTGGTAGAGACCTGCTTCGATAAATACAGAATGTATGAACTGCTGCGGAAGATGCAGATTCCTACGGGAAAATGCTACAGGGACAAAGAAGTCTTCTATCGGGCGGTGGAAGCGGGGGAAATATCATACCCGGTTTTTGTCAAGCCCATCAAGGGAAGCGCCAGTATTCATATTAATAAGGTCGGCAGCAGGAAAGAGATAGAGGTGCTGTTCGATCTGTATGAAGATCTGATGATTCAGGAGTATATGGACGGAACCGAATATGGCGCAGATGTCTATATCGATATGATATCCGGCAAATGCACGGATATTTTTATAAAGAAAAAAATCAGGATGCGCGCCGGCGAAACGGACAAATCGGTATCCTGCAAAGATGGGGAATTGTTCGCCCTGATACAGAAATTCGTGGAAGAATGTGGATTTCGTGGTATGATAGATATAGATATTTTTCGGATAGACGGACAATATTACATTTCAGAGGTGAATCCCAGATTCGGAGGCGGGTATCCTCACGCGTACGCCTGCGGAGTAAACATACCGAGGGCGGTGATCCGCAATCTGGAGGGACTGGAAAACGAGGCGGCCATTGGCGCTTATGCGGAGAATGTCTGTATGATGAAGTATAACGAAATCGCAATTCGCGATATGAACGGTATGGAAATCATACCATAGGCGGAATGCCATAGACTGGAGAGGACAATGGGGAGAGTATTGATACTCACAAACTCATCCGGCGGACTGTATGATTTCCGCAACGAATTTGTACAGGCGCTACTGGCTGAACATGAGGTGTTCATCAGCATGCCGGATGATACAAAGGAGAAAGAATTAGAGGCAGAGGGCTGTGGGATTATCAAAACGGCGATTAACCGGAGAGGAATCAATCCCATAGAGGACTTGAAGTTATACCGCGCTTACAGTAAGATGATGAAAGAGGTACAACCGGATCTGGTAGTGACCTATACGATTAAGCCGAATATCTACGGCGGTTTGGCAGCGGGCAGACATAAGATCCCTTATATGGCCACGATTACCGGCCTGGGAGGGGCTTTTGACAAGACAGGGCTTCTGCTCAGGGTGATCGTAGCCATGTACCGGGCGGGCTTGAGGAAAGCGGCGTGCGTATTTTTCCAGAATCAGGAAAATCGGAGCATTTTTCAGGATTTCGGGATTACGGCGCAAAAAAGCCGGATGGTCATGGGCTCCGGGGTGAATCTGGACAGACACCGATATGAGGAATATCCTGCCGGGCGGGAAACCCATTTCCTTTTTGTCGGGCGTGTGATGAAGGAACGGGGTATTCTGGAATTTATTGAAGCGGCCAAAAGGCTGCACAGCGATCAGGTTTTCTTCGATATCATGGGATATTGCGACGAGGATTATCAGGGGTTGTTGGATAGGCTGGAAGGGCAGGGAGTCCTGCGCCAGATCGGATTCCATACGGAAGTGCATGAATATCTGGCGGCGGCAAGTGCCATAGTGGTGGCGTCTTTTCATGAGGGAATGTCCAATGCCCTGATCGAAGGGGCGGCGACTGGGCGTCCGGTTATCGCTTCTAACATCAGCGGCTGCTTAGAGGCTTTTGAGGAAGGCGTTACAGGCTTTGGCTTTACGCCGGGACATTCGGAGGAGCTGATCCGGGCGATGGAGCAGTTTTTGGCGCTGCCGATGGAGAGCCGTGCCGCCATGGGGCAGCGGGGCAGAGAGAAAATGGAGAGAGAATTTGACCGGAAACTGGTTACCGGCGAATATATGGAAGAAGTGCATCAGCTTCTGGGTGTATAGGAGGAAAACATGGGATTATATGAAGATTTGGTAAGTGGAAAAGAAAAATTATCTTTGGTAGGACTGGGATACGTAGGAATGCCGATTGCGGTTGCTTTCGCCAGAAAGATTAACGTGGTGGGCTTCGACCTCAATGAGAAGAAAATCGAATTGTATAAGAGCGGCGTCGATCCCACGAATGAGGTGGGCGACGAGGTGATTCAACAGACGAAGGTTACCTTTACGGCGGATCCTTCTCAATTAAGAGAGGCAAAGTTCCATATCGTGGCGGTGCCTACGCCGGTGAACGACGACCACACGCCGGATCTGACGCCGGTGGAAGGAGCCAGCCGTATTTTGGGGCAGAATCTGACCAGGGGCTCCGTTGTGGTATTTGAGTCTACGGTATATCCGGGCGTTACGGAGGATATCTGCATACCCATTATAGAGAAGGAGTCCGGTTTAAAATGTGGTGTGGACTTTAAAATCGGCTATTCGCCGGAGCGGATTAATCCAGGGGACAAGGTACATAGACTGGAGACGATCACCAAGATTGTGTCCGGCATGGACGACGAGACTCTGGACACCATTGCCAGGGTCTATGAACTGGTAGTAGAGGTAGGTGTGTACCGGGCGGAATCCATCAAAGTGGCGGAAGCCGCTAAGGTAATTGAGAACAGCCAGAGAGATATCAATATAGCCTTTATGAATGAGCTTTCCATTATTTTCCACAAAATGGGAATCGACACGAAAGCGGTATTGGAGGCGGCGGGAACCAAGTGGAACTTCCTGAAATTCATGCCCGGCTTAGTAGGAGGGCATTGTATCGGCGTAGATCCTTATTATCTGACCTATAAGGCGGAGCAATTAGGCTATCATTCCCAGATTATCCTGTCCGGACGCCGTATCAACGACGATATGGGCAGATATGTGGCGGAAAGCCTGGTCAAAGATCTGATTAAGGCGGATATTCCCGTGAAGCATGCAAGGGTAGCGATTTTGGGATTTACCTTTAAGGAGAACTGCCCGGATACCAGAAATACGAAGGTCATCGATATTTACAGGGAGCTGGGCGAATATGGGATTGCGCCCATCGTAGTAGACCCGTCGGCGGACGCCGAGGAAGCCAAGCGTCTCTATGGGATAGATTTCCAGACGATGGAGGACGTCCGGAATGTGGACGCGGTGATTCTGGCGGTTGCCCACGACAGGTTTAAGAGCCTAAGCAGGGACGAGATCGACAGCTTCTATGATCCGAAGCATAAGCAGAAGGTATTAATGGATCTTAAGGGCCTGCTGAGGAAAGAAGATTATATGACTGAGGATTATTTGTATTGGAGATTGTAAAATTGGTCAGGAACAACAGAAAATCTCTTTGTATTCTCATGGGGCTGCTGATATTCTTTTTGGGAATGTTGGCAGCTTATGGCGTCGGGGTGTATAATGACTCAGACCAGTATATTACCATGCATATTCACAGGGAGCCTCTTTACCCACTGTTTTTAGCCCTGTTCCGGACGCTGATCGGGGAGGGTTATCTGACGGCAGCGGCGGCGGTGCAGAACATTCTCGCTGCGGTGAGCGTCTGGGTGCTGTCAGAATATATAACAGGGCGTTTTGGCCTGAGATTGTGGGAGGAATTGCTCGTTATTGGCTTACAGCTAATCCCCCATTTAATGACCAGATATGTGTCCGCGCTGGGAATCTTTCTGGAGAACTCAGTTATGAGCGAGGCGCTCTGTATTCCCCTGTTCCAGTTTTATCTCTATTTCCTTTTGCGGATGATCTATGAGCGCAGGAGGAGAGACGGAATCCTTGCCCTGCTGGCTGCGTTCCTCCTGTCCCTGACCAGAGGGCAGATGATGAGTACGCTTTTAATCTGGATGGTGGTGGCGCTGTTTCAGATGCTCCTGAACAGACAATATCGCAGACTGGCTTTGCCTGTGGTGGTAATCCTTGCGGTCTTTGGGCTGCGCAGCCTGAGTACGCATGTGTATAATTACGCCGTTACGGGATATTTTATGGGAAATACCTATGGACAGGTTAATACGCTGACGAACGTGATTTACGCCTGTGACCCGGAGGACGGCGAGGCATTGGAGGAGGGCAGCCTGGAACGGGAATTTTTCGACCGCTTCTATGCGGAAGCAGACGCCATAACTGCCAACTATAAGTATGGCGGCAATACCTTTACCTCCAGAATACAGCATTTGGAAAGTTATCATGACGTGCTGAAATTTCAGGTGCTGGAGGCAGACCTGTCGGCATACTATTTCGGATTGGGCGAGATAGATTATTATGAGCAGAGCAGTATGTCGGACGAGATGGCGGGGATTATGATCCGGGGGCTGTTGCCGGAATGTTTCGGACAGTGGTTATATGATTACGGATTGTTGTGCGTATATGGTTTTGTGAGGAGTATTGCGGTGGTACATCCCCTGCTGAACTGGGCGGCGCTGCTGCTTTATGTACTCGCGGCGGGACTTGCCCTGTGGCAGGGCTGCCGGGCCAGGCACAGGGAGGCTGTGTGGATTATGGGCGTGGCGCTGTTATTTATCTGTGCCAATGTGTGCGCCACTTCCATGACGATTATGTGCCTTTCCAGATATATGATCTATGGATTTTCCCTGTTCTACATCGCTCTTTTCCTCTTGGGACGGGAGTGGCTGCAGGACGTGAGAAAGAAAGCGGCGGGAGCGTAGAAGGCAAGGCGATTGGCTGCTGTTACAGAATGGAGGTAAAGAGGAAGAAAATGGGTTTTCAGGATATTACATTCGATGCGGATAGCGTGTTTCTGGTAGGAGGCGGCGCCGGTTTTATCGGCTCCAACATCTGCGAGGCATTGATTCATATGGGATACACCGTGCGGTGTCTGGATGATTTGTCTACCGGCAAATATGAGAATATTGAGCCGTTGGTCGGCAACGAAAGATTTACCTTTATCAAAGGGGATATTCGGGACTTGGACACCTGTATGGCAGCCTGCCAGGGGGCGGATTATGTACTCAATCAGGCGGCGTGGGGCAGCGTGCCCAGAAGCATCGAGATGCCTCTTCTCTATGAAGAAATCAATATCCGCGGCACCTTGAACATGATGGAGGCCGCCAGGGTGAACGGGGTGAAAAAGTTCGTATATGCTTCCAGTTCTTCTGTATACGGCAATACGCCGACCCTGCCCAAGAAGGAAGGACAGGAGGGGAAGGTGATCTCTCCATACGCGCTGACGAAACGGGTAGATGAAGAGTATGGCCGCCTTTATAAAGAGCTCTATGGGCTGGATACCTATGGGCTGCGTTATTTTAATGTATTTGGGCGCAGACAGGATCCGGACGGTATGTATGCGGCAGTGATCCCGAAGTTTATTAAGCAACTGCTGCACGGGGAAGTGCCTACCATTAATGGTGATGGAAAGCAGTCCAGGGATTTTACCTATATCGACAATGTCATCGAAGCGAATCTGCGCGCATGTCAGGCTTCCGGCGAGGCTGCGGGGCAGGCGTTCAATATCGGCGCAGGCGGCAGGTTGTATCTGATAGATATTTATTATCATTTGTGCAAAGCGCTGGGCAAGGAGGTAGAGCCTGCTTTCGGTCCTGAGCGCAAGGGAGACGTAAGAGATTCCAATGCAGATATCAGTAAGGCAAGAGAGCTTCTTGGTTACAATCCTGAGTTTGATTTTGAAAAAGGAATCACGCTGGCAATCGATTGGTATCAGGAATATCTGAAATAGCGTTAGGCCGTGTGAAAGAGACGAGCGTTGTTTGATAGGAAAACAGATCGATGGAAATGAAGCTTGGCGGTTATCGGATTAAGATAGCCAGAGAATATCATATTAATAATACAATGCCGAAGATTTACAATGCTAAGGGGCAACTGCTTGAGACCTATTTCCTGAAAAACAGGTATTCCCAGCATGCCCCTTTTGGGCATGAAGGGAAGTACTTTTTCTGGGATCGTTATAACTATGGGTTAGATACCCATTTCTATGGGGCGCAGGAAATGCTGCGTCCCCTTGGCAAGCCTCTTGTCCAATATGGTATGCTGACGGAATCGAGGAGTATCGTACCGGCGGATTATCAGATCTTTCAAAAGCATAAGGGGCTGGAAAAGGAATTTCGCACTGTTTTTACGTATGATGATGAGATTTTGAACGCAATCCCCAACGCCGCGTTTTATCCGATCTGCGCGCAGGTGTGGTATGGCAGGGATGGCGGAGAGGTTCTGCCTGACGCCGAAAATTATCGGAATAAGACGAAAAATGCCTCTATCCTTTCCTCCGATAAGGTATTATGTCCCATGCACAGAGTAAGACTGGAGGCGGCGAGGTATTGCAGGAAAACAGGTATTGCGGACGCCTATGGCACCTTTGACGGCGGCGGTTATTGCCGGGTGGAGGATACGCTGAGGGAATATCGGTATTCCTTTTCTTTTGAAAATAATATTTCGGATTATTTCTTTACGGAAAAGCTGACCAACTGCTTTGCCGCGCAGACGATTCCCATTTATCTGGGGGCGCGCAGGATCGGCGAGTTTTTTAATCAGGACGGCATCATTTGTATAACCGAGAAGGATTTGGAGGATTTGGAGACGGTGCTGAAGCAATGTACGCCGGAGGAATATGAAAGGCGGCTGCCGGCGGTGTTAGATAATTACCATAGAGTACAGGAATACTTCAATATGCAGGATTATCTGTATGAGCATTATTTAGGCCGCGCGGAACAGTGAAGTGACAATATCAGAGCAGCAAAGGAGAAAAGACCATGAAATATAAGGTAGTCGTGTTTGGAGTGAAGGATACCTCGGAGAATATTGTAACCTATATTCAGGAAAAGCTCTGTCCGGTAGATCTGGTTATTACGATCAGCCCGGAGGTAACGCAGAAGAATCAGATTTCCGGCTACAAGGGACTTTCCTTTCTGACAGAAAAGTATGGGATTGCAGTGCATGAGGCGGACAGCTATTTTCTGACAGATGAAAAAACCCAAACCTTTATGAGGGAGAATGAATTTGATATCGGCATCTCTATGGGCTGGCAGAGACTGATTCCCAAATCCGTGCTGGATTGCTTTCGGTATGGTGTTTTTGGTTTTCACGGAAACTGCGGCTATCTGCCCTTTGGCAGAGGGCGTTCCCCGTTGAACTGGTCTATTATTTTAGGAGATAGCAGATTTAACCTGAACCTGTTTCAATATGACGAGCGGGCGGACAGCCCTAACGTGTTTGCCACAGAGATGTTTTCCATTACGCCCCATGACGATATCCGCACGGCTCAGTATAAAAATATGATCTGTTCTAAGAATTTAATTCGGAAGCTATTGCAGGCTTATCAGGAGGACCGCATTGAGATTCGAAGGGATTCCAGGGATTTCGATTCCTGGTATCCTAAGCGCACCGGAGCGGACGGCAGGATTGATTTCCATGCCAGAACCCGTGAAATTTATAACCTGATCCGCGGTGTGGCGGCGCCTTTCCCGGGAGCCTTCGCCATGCTTGGAGAAGAGAAGGTTACTATATGGGAGGCTCACCCCTTTGATGAAATGATTGACTTTTCAGAGTATGCGCCGGGAGAAGTCATAGACGTTTTTGACGGTAAACCGGTAGTGCGTACCGTGGACGGTTCTCTGCTGATCGACCGGTATGAAAGCGGCAGAAAATTGCAGACCGGCGATTTGCTCGCGTAAGGCCAAAGAAACAATTTGTGCAATCAAGCCAAAGAAAGAAGAGGGTTGCAGTATGGGAAATCCGATCCGTGTCCTGCATGTGCTTGGCGGAACCGGCCTGGGCGGTGCGGAAAGCCGTATTATGGACTTATACCGTCAGATGAACCGGGAAGAGATTCAGTTTGACTTTCTGGTGCACAGCGGCGCGGTTCATCGCGCCGGAGATGATGAAAACGCCAGGAAACCGCAGTTTTATGATGAAGAAATTCGGAAGATGGGAGGGCGTATCTATGTGCTCCCGAAATTTAAAGTCTATAATTATTTTATCTACCGGAAAGCCGTGAAAGCCTTTTTTACGAAACATCATGAATTTCGGGTGGTACAGGGGCATATGACAAGTACGGCTTCTATTTACCTTCCGCTTGCGAAGCGCGCCGGAGTACCCATTACGGTGGCTCATTCCCGAAACGCGGGTGTGGAGAAGGGGCTAAAGGGCATGGCCACAAGGTTCTTTCGCAGAGGACTCTGCCAAAAAGCAGATTATTGTTTCGCCTGCTCGAAAGCCGCGGGCGTCGATGTGTTTGGCGCAAAATGGATGGAGCGGGGCGAGGTCAGAATTATCCATAATGCCATCGATACCGCCAGATTTGCCTATCAGCCGCAAAAAAGCGCCGCCATGAGGCGGAAGCTGGGAGCGGAGGATAAGCTGATAGTGGGTCATGTGGGACGGTTCGACGCGCAGAAGAACCACTCCTATCTGATAGAAATATTTGCGGCGTTGTGCCGGAAGAGGGAAGACGCGGTTCTGTTCCTGTTAGGAGAGGGAGCGGGCAGGGCTAAGATAGAAAAACAATGTGAAGCCTTGGGAATCCGGGATAAGGTATTTTTTGAAGGCAATCAGAAGCAGCCGGAGAATTATTATCAGGCCTTTGACGTTTTCCTGTTACCCTCTTTTTATGAAGGGCTTCCGGGAGTGCTCGTGGAGGCGCAGGCGGCGGGTTTGCCCTGCTTCGTATCCGATACGGTGACAAGGGAGGCGCAGGCGACCGGTCTGGTGACCTATCTGAGTATACAACAGCCGCCGGAGAAATGGGCGCAGGCGGTTCTTTCTGTAAAGAGGGAAAGAAAGGATACCAGCGGGGAGGTAGCGGCCAGGGGATTTGATGTGAAAAATCAGGCGGCGGCCTATCGCAGCTTTTATTTGAATGGGGATGTTTCCGGCTTATGAAAAATTTGTTATTGATTGTGCCGTCTTTGCACCAGGGCGGTCTGGAAAAGGTATGTGTGGCGACCGCAAGATTATTGCAGCCATATTTTCATGTGCAGATTGCGATCTTTGACTCCAGGGATATCGCCTATGATATCAAGGGAATCCCGGTGGCGGATTTGCATCTGGCCAGCAGGCCGGGCAGGCTTGCCAAATGCCTGAATGTTTTGAAAAGGGGATACAGGCTTCATCAATTAAAGCAGAGGGAGAAAATTGATATTGCTTATAGCTTTGGCCCTACTGCAAATTTAGCCAACATCTTTTCTCTGGGAAAGGCGGAAAAATGGCTGGGCATCCGCAGCTATATGGATATGGGGAATCCGGGGCAGATTCGCCTGTTCTGTAGGCAGGCGGACAGGCTGATCTGTTGTTCCGAGGCGATTTACAGGGAGATTGTGGAGCAATATAACGGAAAAAGGGCGGTGGTACTGCATAATCCCTTTGATGTGACGGAGGTGGCAAAGGCAGCGGAGCAGGAAACGGCCCAACTGCCCTGGAGCGACGGCCGGATTCTGGTTTCCATGGGGCGGGAAGACGTGGTAAAGGGTTTCTGGCATCTGTTGAAAAGCTTTGCACTGGTGCACAGGGAACTGCCGGATACAAAACTGATGATTATCGGTAAGGGAGAGTTCGCGCAGTATCGGCAATTAGCCGCTCAGCTTGGAATCGACGACGCGGTTTATTTTGCCGGTATGAAGAGGAACCCTTATCCCTATTTAAAAAGGAGCAGTCTGTATTTGCTGACCTCCTATTACGAGGGATTTCCCAATGCCATGGTAGAAGCCATGTCCCTTGGGATTCCTGTGATAGCGACGGATTGTATGACGGGGCCGAGAGAAATTCTGGAGGATCGATACGGGATTCTGGTGCCTAATATGAGTCCCGATGTCAACCTGGATGCCGAAGTTATTACCGAAGAAGAAAGCGCGCTTGCGAAGCGGATTGTGGAGCTGCTGGAAGCGCCTCAGGATATGGAGTATTATCGAAAGATGTCCCTGCAAAGAGCGGCGGAGTATACGACAGAAAGCTATGTTGAAAAGATCAGGGCATGGGCGGAGGAACAGAAGTAATTGGCCGGAAGGAGCGGCCAGGGAAGAGGAGTCGCGGCAGAAGATGAAGGAATTAATGAAAAAATACAGCAATAAAAGACAGTGCCTGACACAGATTCCCTTTGCGTTTCTGTATGCCGTTTTTATGGTGTGGACGAAATGGGATATTCTGGGAGGGGCAGGCGCTGTAGCAGGATTTGTGCGATTCTTTGCGTGGGCGGCTGCAGCCTATGTTATTCTGCTTGCGCTTTGCGCGGTGATCGCAATATTTCAGGATAGCTATGGGGAATGGTTATTTCGGGGGAAGAAGAGCGGGGAAGAGCCCCAAACTATCAAAAGGCAGCCGAAGCGGTATTTGTATGCCGTTTTTTTCCTTTTATGCGTTGTCTGCTGGCTGCCCTATTTTCTCCTTTACTATCCGGGCTGGATCAGCAATGATTCCGTCTGGCAGTTGGAACAGGCCTGCGGCTGGGTTTCGGGTTCCAATCACCACCCTTATGCCCATACGATGGTGATCAGGCTGTTTTTTATGCTGGGGTTTCGTCTGTTTGGCACTTATACGGAAGCCTGCGCCGTTTATACGGCGGCGCAGATTTTGGTTATGGCAGGCGTTTATTCCTTTCTTCTGGGACAGCTTTACCGCAGAGGGACGTCTCCGGCGGGTATCGTGCTGGCGGTATTATTTTACGCCTTGCTGCCGATCAATGGCTTATACGCGATCTGCATGGGAAAAGATGTGCTTTTTGCAGGCGCGCTGCTGCTTTATGCATGGTTTAGCGGCGTTTTATCTGTCCGTATGGCTCGAAAGCGGGAAATCCAAACAGGGACGGTAATTCTGTATTCTGGGCTGGGGCTGGCGGTATGTCTGCTGCGCAGCAACGGTATTTTAGTCTTTCTCGGCACCTCATTCGTGATGGGAATCCTATGCCTTGTCTATCGGAGCTGGAAAAAGCTTTTGCCGGCAATGGGAGCGGTATTGGTCTGCTTTTTGGTCTGGCAGGAACCCGTACTTTCTGCGTTAGAGGTGGAAAAGGGAGATACCATCGAAAGCCTGGCAATGCCGGTGCAGCAAATATTGGACGCCTATTTGAACGGAGGCACGCTGACAGAAGAGGAAGCGGCGCTGTTAAATACGGTTATTCCCATGGATACCGCAGCCTCTTATTACAATCCCTATTTCTTTGATATTGTTAAGAATTATATCAGGGAGGCGGGCAATCAGGAGGTAATCGCGGAGAAAAAGGGAGAATTTTTGAAGCTTTGGATTCAGGTGGGGCTGCGCAATCCCGGACAGTACCTGGACGCGGTTATAAAGCAGACCCAAGGATATTTCGCATTCAGGACGGCGGACTACCAGTATCTGTATGAGCAGTATCTGATGGCTGAAAATCCTTTCGAAATGACCACGCAGAGAAAACTTTTTTCTTATGATTTTGGGCTTGCAGCGGAGGAGTTTCTGCTGCGCTTTCAGGATTTTTATAATAAGGTGTGGAGCATTGGCATGAATACCTGGCTGCTGTTTTTTGCCTTTGCTTATGCCGCATACCGTGGGAAAAATATAGTGCCGTTTGTACCCTATGCGCTGGTATTGCTCTCTCTTCTGCTGGCGGCGCCTGCCTGCGCGGAATTTCGGTATACATACGGCGTGTTTACGGCGCTTCCGGTATTGCTTGGCTGGAGCTTTGGCAGGCGGAAGGACAGAAGGGAGGAGCCGCTATGATTTCTATTACTTCGTTTTCGTATCTGGCATTTCTGGCAGTGGTTTTAACCGGATATTATCTGATAAAACCTAATTGGCAGTCCGCTTACCTCCTGCTTGCCAGTCTGCTTTTTTATGTACTCTCCTGCGCGTCCTATACCTTGATTTATCTGGCGGTTTCAACGCTCAGCGTCTATTATGCGGCGCGGGCGATCGGCAGGCAGACGCAGGAACGAAGGGCAAAACGGATTCTGGCGTTTACGCTGTGTCTGAATTTCGGGCTGCTGGCGGTTTTAAAATATCATAGCTTTGCCCTGGATAATGTAAACATGGTGCGGGGATTGTTGGGGCAGGAGAAAATCAACTGGCCTGTTTCCCTTGCGGCGTCTTTGGGCATCAGCTATTATACGCTGCAGCTTTGCGGCTATCTTTTGGACTGTTACTGGAAGGTGGGCAAGGTACAGGAAAGCTTTGCCAGATTCGCCCTGTTTGCCTGTTATTTTCCCCAGATGACTTCGGGGCCTGTCAGCCGTTATAAACAGGTACAGGAAAGCCTGTATGCGGAACATCGTTTTGAATACGGCCGGATAACGCATGGCCTGAAACGAATGGCATGGGGAATGTTTAAAAAGATGGTCATAGCGGACAGGCTGGGGCTGATTGTCAACTCCGTGTACGGCAATTATGAAACCTATCATATGAGTATTATCTGGGCGGGAATCTTTTGCTTCGCCCTGCAGTTATATACGGACTTTTCCGGTTGTATGGATATTATTCTGGGTACCTCCGAATGTTTTGGCATTACCCTGCCGGAGAATTTCCGCAATCCGTTTTTTTCCACAACGATTCAGGAATTCTGGCAGCGCTGGCATATTACGCTGGGGACATGGCTGAAGGATTACATTCTGGACCCGGTGTTAAAATCTGACCTGTGGATCAGGCTGGGAGAGGATTCCCGGAAGAGGCTTGGTAAGAAATGGGGCAAACGGGCGCCTACCTATCTGGGTATGCTGATCCTATGGCTTGCCATGGGACTGTGGCATGGCAGCGGCTGGAAATTTATCATAGGCGAAGGATTGTGGTTCTGGCTCGTTATTATTGCGGGAAATATGTGCGGGAAGCCGTTGCAGAGGCTAAACGCCAGACTACATATAAACGCGGGAAATTTTGCGTGGATTACCTTTCAGCGGCTGCGTACCTTCTTTATTTTCAGTCTGGGTCTGATCTGTTTTCGGGCGGCGGACATGGGAGAAGTATGGGCGGTGCTAAAGGCGGGGGTGACGCATTATGGCCAGAGAGGTTTTAGCCAGGTGAAAGGAGACTTGGGAATCGTGAATCTGGTGATGCTCTGCGTCGGTCTGGTAATTTTTGCGGCTGCGGAGATTATGCAGGATCGGAAAACAGATATTTTTGTCTGGATTACGGAGCGTCCTGCGGCGATTAGCTGGTGCGTGTATCTGGCGGTCTGCGCCATGATACTGCTGTCTTTGAGTATATCGGGGCAAAGCTTTATCTATGCGGGATTCTGATGGCGGAAGAGGAAGGATATCTATGAAAAAGCTGGCGTTTAAACTGATATTTCTGGGAATTTTGTGCGTGGCTTTTGCCTGCGGCGTATCGATGGGCATCGATCCTTATAATGTATTTCACTGGAGCAATGTGAGAGATAACGGTGTGGAGCCTAACAAGAATTATGTGAAAACACAATATGTACTCCATCACGCCGATCAATATGACACCTTTATTTTTGGCAATTCCCGCGTGGGCTCTATTGACGCAGCCAAAATTTCAGATACCTGCTATAATATGTATTATTCGGAAGGACTTCCGGCGGAGCATTATGAAAATCTGAAAGCCTTTGTAAAGGCGGGCGTGGAGGTTAAGACCGTCTATCTGGGGATTGACGACGTGACCTGCTTCGTCGATCCGGCGATTCATGAGGATCAGTTGATCCGACGCCCCTTCAAGGCGGAAGAAGCCCCAATATGGTTCTGGCTGGATTATCTGGATCCCTCCGTAGCGCTGCAGTCCCTGGAGACGATCGCTTCGTATACGGGAGAAGAGCCGGGTTTCCAAGAAAGACTTTATTCTACCGGCAATTATTATCTGGATACCTCGCTGACAGCGGAGAGCTTAGAGCTGGAAGAATGGCCTAACTATTTTGAATGGTACGGTGAAGGCGCCCTGGAGGATATCAGGGAACTGAAGGCGTTTTGCGACGACCAGGGGATAGAGCTGATTGTGTTCGCCAACCCGGAGTATGAGCGGCGTTATAGCGAAGCGGTAGAAAGGGGATATCTGGAGTTCCTTACCCAACTGGCAGAGGTGACGGATTATTACTGCTTCTGCGGTTATAATGACGTGACGTCGGATATGGATAATTTTCATGATATCAGCCATTACAGGCAGCAGGTAGGCGACCTGATGATACAGGTCATGAAGGGCGAAACCGACGGAGGGAGGCTGGCGGAGTTGCAGGCGCAGGGGTTTGGCAGATATGTGACGGCGGATTGAACATGTGAAAGAATTGTTGAAATCTTAATTGGAAAGTTATGAGGTAATCTATGCAGGAATTGGAATATCCCTTTGACAGCGAGTATTTATATCAGAATAAAAAGAAAATCAGAAAGCAATTACTGGCGGAGTTGGACGGGAAAAACTGTCTCCATAAGAAAATAGCGATTTTGGGCGGTTCTACTACCAGAGATATTAAGCTGATGCTGGAGCTTTTTTTGCTGCATTACGGTATTTGCCCGGAATTTTATGAATCGGAATTTAATCAGTATTATCAGGACGCCATGTTTCCCAATCCGAAGCTGGAGGAGTTTGCGCCGGATGTTATTTTTATTCATACAACCTTCAGGAATCTTACGGATTTTCCTGCTTTAGGGGATTCCCTGGAAACAGTGGAGCAGCTTTTGCAGAAGGAATATCAGAAATACGAGAAGATGTGGAACCGTCTGGCGGACGTTTACCACTGCGTTATCATTCAGAATAATTTTGAGTATCCCTATTATCGAATGATGGGAAATAAAGATGCCAGCGACGAGCACGGTAAGGTAAACTTTGTGACAAGGCTGAATCTGATGTTCTATGAATATGCGCAGAAAACGGCCGGTTTCTATATTCACGATATCAACTATCTGTCCGCTCAGTATGGACTGGAGCAGTGGGCGGATCCTTTTTACTGGCACAGTTATAAATATGCGCTATGCGTTCCGGCAATTCCGGATTTCGCGTTCAGTGTGGCGAAGATCATCAAATCCTTGTATGGTAAAAATAAAAAGGCTTTCGTCCTGGATTTGGACAATACGCTTTGGGGCGGCGTCGTGGGCGACGACGGAGCGGACAATCTGGTATTGGGGCATGAAACCTCCGCCGGGCAGGTTTATTGCGCGTTTCAGGAATATCTGAAGGAATATAAGGACTTCGGAGTGCTCCTGAATATCGATTCTAAGAATGATTATGAGAACGCCATAGCCGGATTGCATCATCCGGCGGGCGTGCTTCAGCCTGAGGATTTTATTAATATTAAGGCGAATTGGGAGCCCAAGGATCGTAATCTCCTCCAGATTGCCAGAGAACTGAATCTGATGCCGGAGAGTATGGTGTTCGTGGACGATAATCCGGCGGAACGGGAAATTGTCAGGAAACAGGTTCCGCAGGCGGCGGTGCCTGAGATGCCTATAGAGCCGGCATACTATGCCAGAACCATCGACCGTTCCGGGTTCTTTGAGGTAACCAGTCTTTCCGAGGACGACAGGAAGCGCACGGATATGTACCGGGAAAATGCCAGGCGCGCCAGCGAAGAGGCGGCTTTTGAGAATTACGGGGATTATCTGAAGGCGCTGCATATGAAAGCGGAAATTAAGCCTTTCGCGCCGGTTTATATGGCGCGTATCGCGCAACTGACCAATAAGAGCAATCAGTTTAATCTGACTACCAGACGCTACAGTCAGCCGGAAATTGAGAAGCTGGCGGCGGACAGAGATTATATCACGCTGTATGGCAAGCTGGAGGACAAATTCGGCGATAACGGAGTGATTTCGGTGGTCATCGGACATAAGCTGGAGGAGGTGCTGCATATTGATCTGTGGATTATGAGCTGCCGCGTCTTGAAAAGAGACATGGAATATGCGATGATGGATACGTTGGCGGAGGAAGCGCAGAAAGCGGGTATCAGGGAAATACGCGGTTATTATTATCCAACTGCCAAGAATGGAATGGTAAAAGAGTTTTATTCTTTGCAGGGATTTGATAAAATAGAGGAGGACAGTCAGGGAAATACCCAATGGAGACTGATTCTTACGGACGGCTACGAAGCGAAAAATCATGTGATTGCGGTAAACGGGTAGAGAAAGGCGAGGAAAACGTAAATGACAAGAGAAGAAGTATATGAGAGCTTAAATGAGGTGTTTCAGAATGTGTTTGACGACGATACCATTCAGGTACATGATGAAACCACCGCGAATGATATTGAGGATTGGGACAGCTTTGAGCATATCAATCTGGTGATTGCCGTAGAGAAGAAATTTCAGGTAAAGTTTACGGTAGGAGAGGCCAACGAAATGAAGAACGTAGGCGAAATGGTGGATATTATTCTGGAGCGTATGCCGCAATAACAGAATCCGATGAGAAATGGGATAACCGCCAAAGAAAGGTAGATGCAGGATGAACGAGTATACCTATGACGAGATAGCAGCGGGGCAGGAGGAATCCTTTCAGGTAACGGTTTCAGAGTCTATGATGGAGCGTTTTTTGCAGATTACGGGGGACGGGAATCCGCTTCATCAGGATAGGGCATATGCCGTAACGAGACACTACGCGGATAAAGTAGTGTACGGCATGCTGACCGCTTCCTTTTTTTCCACGCTGGCGGGGGTGTATCTGCCGGGGCGGTACAGTCTGATTCACAGCATGGAAAGTAAATTCCTGCGTCCCGTGTATGTGGGAGATGAGCTGACGGTATCCGGTACCGTGAAGGAGAAGGAAGACGCTTACCGCATGCTGATTCTGAGCCTGCTGATTAAGAACCAGAAGGGTGAGAAGGTGGTAAAGGGAAGTATGCAGGTTAAGGTGCTGGATCAGATAGCGGACAGGTAAAGAAACGATAGCGCAGGCGTATTCTATATGCTATACTGTTTGAGATAATTGATTAAAGAATTTGATGTCAGTGTATGCGTATTTTAAACAGTTTTTTACGATACATGAATATCATGCATGGGAATGGAGATTAACATGGATTCTGAGAAGAAAGAAGAAAAAAGCACAAGATGGATTTATTCAGTGGCAATTACTTTTATGTTGCTTTTTTACGCTCCATTAGAATTGTTTTTTGACAATATGGATGAATTTTGGTATGATTATACACTTCTTTTACCTGTGATGTTTGGCGTGTTTGTGGCATCATGCGTGGCAGGGAATTTTATTCTGTTTCTGTTTGAAAGATATAATAGGAAAATCTATCATTTTCTCATGGCAGCATGCATTTTGATATATGTGGGAACTTACATTCAAGGGAATTTCCTGGTAAAGAATCTGCCTGCTTTGGATGGAAGCCCTGTTGACTGGAATGCGTATCCCTACGAAAGAATTAAATCCGCAATTTTATGGATAGGACTCATCGTAGCTATGTGTGTAATGGTTAAGTCCATTGGTATATATAAGCTTCTTAAAGGTGGCAGGATATTATTAGCCTGCATGACTTGTGTGCTTTTTATAACGCTTGTAACGGTGGCGATAACAAATCAGGGCTTTTCCAGAAAGTATAACAGTACAGCGTCTACCAAAAATCTATATGAATTTTCGGAAAATCAGAATTTTATTATTCTGTTGCTGGATGCAGTAGATGGGGAAGCTTTTAATCAGAAACTGGAAGAAAATCCTGAGTATTTGGATGTATTTCAGGATTTTACTTATTACAGGGATGCCATGGGAGTTTATTCTTTTACGAAACATTCTATACCGTTTATTCTGTCGGGAGATTGGTATGAGAATGACGAACCATTTAGTGATTATCTGGCTGAGGTATACGGCGGCTCGGATTTTTTCGCGGATTTGGAAGCGCAGAATTATAAATTGGGGATTTATGAGGAAGAGCTAATGCCTGACAGTGAGATATATGATCGCTTTGATAATGTGCTGCCATATGAATATGGAACCAATAATTATTTTGCATTTATCAGGTGGAATATTCAGATGACAGGATTCCGTTATGCCCCATGGGAATTAAAGAGATTTTGTTTTGTCAATCCAGACGAGTTTAAAGATTTGAAAAATGAACCGGATGAGGCATCCTGTTATACTGCGGATGATATCGAATTTTACAAAATGCTGCAGGAAAGCGAAATATCTTATACAAGCAGTAATGTATTCAAGTTTATGCATATTAATGGGGCGCATTTGCCATGGGAATTAAATGGGAATGTGGAATTGAGTGAGGATGCCACATATGAAACGGAAATAGAGTCATGCATTACTATTACTCAGGCATATCTGGAGAAACTAAAAGAGGCGGAAATCTATGATGACGCTGTTATTATAGTCATGGCAGATCATGGCTATAAGGTAGGCGACAATGTGGGGGAGTGGCGTCAGAATCCACTGTTATTGATAAAAGGCGCTGGAGAGAAGCATGATTTGGAAATTTCAGATGCCCCTATATCTTATGTAGATTTGCAGGAAGCCTACAGCAGGCTTATGGCAGGCGGAACAGGAACAGATATTTTTGATTATAAGGAAGGAGATTATAGAGAACGTAGATTTTTGCTGTATGAGTACAATGTAGAATCTCCTATGTATGAATATATACAGAGCGGAAAGGTAGGAGATCGAGATACATTGTTACCCACAGGGCAGGTGTACGAATTAGATGAATAAGCGGTTGGGATAGAATTCACGATATTTGCGGACTGAGAGAAAGGCATGGTTGAATAGGATGGAAGTCATATATACAGCGCTTGGGTGGATCATGACGGAATGTTATTACTTATGCAGGAATTATGGAGCAGCTATTATTTTATTTACATTGATCAGTAAAATATTTTTACTGCCGATTTCTGTATGGGTACACAAGAATTCCATTAAAATGATTAAAATGCAACCGGATATTAATTTCATTAAAGTTAATTCATTTGGCGATAAAGACGCTATTGCAGAAGAACAGTCCAAACTGTATAAGAAAGAAAAGTATAGTCCCTTTGCATCTATGATTCCTCTTGCAATTCAAATAGTGATTTTGATGGGTCTGGTGCATGTTATTAAAAGCGGAATGAATGATTCCTCCATTGATATGTATTTTTTTGGTATTAATCTGAGTCTGGTGCCAAGTGAGTGGAAAGGCTGGTTTATTTTTTCACCTGTTATGGCGGCGCTTTCCTCGATTGCGCTGTGTGTGGCGCAGAATGACCATAATGTTTTACAGTCGGAGCAATCGAAATGGAACCAATATGGAACCATGTTGTTATCTGCGGGCTTATCGCTATATCTGGGATGGTTTGTTCCGGTGGGAGTGGCATTGTATTGGATAGCAAGCAATCTGATGGCAATATTGCAGTTAAGTATTATGAACCGTGCGATTCCACCGGGTAAGTATATTGATTATGAACGGCTGGCGGAGAGCAAGAAGGCACTGAAGGAACTGGAGAATATAGGAAAGGGTCCTGGTAAAAAATTATCGACGGCAGAAAAAAAGAAAGAGAGAACAGACTATAAGCGCTTTTTCAAAGTGGTAAATAAGCATATTGTTTTTTATTCGGAAGAGAGAGGCTTTTATAAATATTTTAAAGGCTTGATCGAATATTTGCTGGAGCATACAAATCTGACGATTCATTATATTACCAGCGATGCACAGGATCCGGTGTTTGACATTGCAGCCCAAAATGAGCGCTTTAAGGCATATTTTATTGCGGAGAAAAGATTGATTACGCTGATGATGAAAATGGATGCGGACATGGTATTAATGACAATGCCGGATCTGGAGAATTTTCATATCAAGCGCAGTTATGTGCGTAAGGATATTGAATATGTGTATATTCCCCATGGAATGGACAGCCATAATCTTATGATGCGCAAAGGGGCGATTGATCATTATGACACTGTTTTTTGCGTAGGGCAACATCAGATTGATGAAATCAGGCAGACAGAAAGGGTGTATGGACTGCCGGAGAAGAAGGTTGTAAAATCAGGATATAGTTTGTTAGATGAAATGCTGGCAGACTATCAAAAAACGCAATGGCATAAGAAGGAACAGGAAACCATACTGATTGCGCCATCCTGGCAGAAGGATAATATTGTTGATAGCTGTTTGGAGCAAATTTTGGAGAATCTTAAAGAGTTAGATAAGAAAATTGTTGTCAGGCCGCATCCGCAGCATATACGTCATAACAAGGAATATATAGAAAGCCTGAAGCAGAAGTATAAGAACAATGACAATATTTATATTCAAACGGATTTTTCATCCAACAGCACTGTATTTTCCGCTGATCTGATGATTACGGACTGGTCGGGAATCGCCTATGAATATGCCTATACAACGAAGCGGCCGGTATTGTTTATCAATACGCCGATGAAAGTGATGAATCCTGAATATCAGAGAATTGAGACAGTGCCTTTAAATATTCTGCTCAGAGACGAGATTGGGAAAACATTGAATTTGGATGAATTGGATCATATTGCTGATGAGATAAAGGATTTGTTGGATAAGGAAGAATTTTATCGGGTTAAGATTGAACAATTTGTGGAAAAGTATGTATTTAATCTTGGTCATAGCGCTGAGATTGGAGGAAAATATATTATTGAGGAAATTCAAAAGAAAGTAAATGAGAGGAGGAAAAATAAATGAAAAAAGTGATTGTTTCGGTATTAGGCGTTATAGGTATCTTTGGCTGTAGCATGATGTTTTTTGGCGTGAATGCAAAAGCTTATATTGATCCTTCAGTAGTTACGTATATTATTCAAGCGGTAGCGGGTGTTATCGTAGCAATAGGTGCCGCGATTGGAATTTATTGGCGGCGGGCTAAAAGAAAATTGAATGATAAATTGGGAATCGATGAAAATCGTAATAAAGAAGTGGAGTCAGATGATATTGAAATTAAGTAGTTAGGTAATAGATTGTTTGGAATGGAGATACGATGCAGGCGTTGATATTAGCGGCAGGAATGGGTAAACGATTAAAAGATCTGACGGCGAATAACGCGAAATGTATGGTCAAAGTGGGAAATGAGACTTTGATTGAGCGTGCTGTTAAGATCCTGGATAAAAAGCAGCTCAAACGGATTATTGTGGTTTTGGGATACGAGGGAGAAAAGCTGAAAAATTATATTCAACAGTTGGATATTATTTCTCCCCTGGAGTTTATTGATAATCCAATTTATGCGACCACTAATAATATATATTCTTTTTGGCTTGCTAAAGAATTTATGCAACAGGATGATACCATATTACTGGAATCGGATCTTATTTTTGAAGAATCTGTGATTGATGCACTTATGCAGGATCAGCGTCCTTCTCTGGCATTAGTGGACAAGCGTGAAAGCTGGATGGACGGAACTTGTGTCACCTTAGATTCTTCTGATCATATTTTAGAATTAATACCTGGAAAGAAGCTGGATTATAGAGGGAAGGATCAATATTATAAAACGGTAAATATATATAAGTTTAGTCAGGTATTCATGAAGGAGACATATCTTCCTTTTTTAAAGGCATATATGTCTGCAATGGGTCGGAATGTATATTATGAAACAGTTTTGGGATTGATTATTCAACTGAATGGCTGTGAGCTGAGAGCAAAGCGACTGGAAGGTCAGGTATGGTATGAAATAGATGATGTGCAGGATTTACACATAGCGGAAAGCCTGTTTGAGCCAGACCCAGAGAAAAAATACCAGTACATTATCGACAGAAGGGGCGGTAACTGGAGATATCCTAAGCTGATTGATTATACATTCCCCTATAATAGTTATTATCCCACAAAAGGATTAATGGAAGAAATTACGTCCAATGGCATGGACTTGTTGAGCTCACCTCCTTCAGATATTACTTATGTACGGGAATTGTTAGGTAAATATTATGGCATAAGAGAAAATTATATGAGAGCCGTAAGAAATATCTGGGCTATAGAAGATATATTAAAAGCTGATGGGATTTTATATACAATATTGGATGATCCCATTGGCATGAAAAAAATATTTAGAACAAGCCATAAAGTGCAAACTATCTTGACGCAGGCTCGTGTTCAGGGAGAAATTGTGCTGGTAGATGAGAGCGTTCTGGAAGCTGTTTTGCCTGAGAGGATGGATAGTTTTCTGACTAACGAACTGTTGGAACAATATAGAGATGTCCTGATTGTATACAAAGATTTAGGGCGTGCTTATAGTATGCCGGGACTTTCTGTTTTTATGGCGGCAGGTGCCGGAGAGAAAATTCAAACGCTGTTGGATCGAATAGAAACAGATTGTATCAGTTCTTTTGCAGAATTCTATTTGCAGATTGCTGAGAAGTATAAAGGGGAACTGCAGGATGCCGTCCTGCGTATGCGAAAGGATTATGAAGCATTTATCGAGGGGCTTTTGGCAGTATCCTATATTAGAAGTTGTGATGGGTTAGCAGATTATATTGTATGTCAATTGGATGAAAAGCTGGATTGTAAAGCTTTGCTCGTATATCTGCTTCAGAATAATTTACTGGTGTCAGAACTGTCAGATGTATCCGGTAATGAAACTCATTATATTGGTCTGGCCGTGAGAACAGAAACCGAAAATCAGTATTTATTGTCTAAATTATTGGAATATGAAAAAAGGAAATAAATTCGTTCTGAACCTTTGGATTGCCGTTATGGTTGTGTATATAGCTTATTATGTTTCGGCAAATTATGTACAGTTGGCGCTGATACAAGGAGATTCTATGCTTCCAAGCTATCATAATATGCAGATAGTACTGGTAGGCAGGCAATACGAAGACGTGCAAAGAAATGATGTGGTTCTGTTTGAATGTGAAACTCTGGACGCGGTACTGGTTAAACGTATTGTTGCGATACCGGGAGATATGCTGACGATATGCGATGAAAAAATATTAATTAATGGCGTGGCAACAGATATTCCGTGGGAAGGAGAAGAGAACCGAACTCTTTTGCTCTCCAGCAATGAATTTTTTGTGGTAGGAGATAATTACAGTGCCAGTATAGATAGTAGAAGTGAGGAAGTAGGCATTGTATCTATTGAAAAAATAATTGGTAAAGTATATTAAAAATATAAATCAAGGATGGCAGCCAGACGATGGAAAAAGTAATAGTAATCACCGGGGCGTCCTCGGATATAGGAATGGCTTATATCAACGAAAACGCGCAAGAATACAGTAAAATCATAGCCCATTATCATCATGAGAGCGAGCTGTTTACCCGGCTGTGCCATCAATACGAGGGAAAGGTTTTGCCTATACAGGCGGATTTCGGGAACCAGGAAGCAGTACAACAATTTGTTGTAAAAATAGAAGAGACGGGGCTGACGCCGACACATATTTTGCACTTGGCGTCGCCGGTAACGCAGAGCGTTAAATTCCATAAGAGCCGGGTGGAAGAATACCAGTTTATGATGCAGGTATCCGTTTATAGTATTGTGGAGATTTTAAGGGCGTTTTTGCCGGCTATGCAGAAGCAGAAATTCGGCAGAATCCTGTTGATGCTGTCGGCTTATGTGGAAATACCGGACCCCAGATTCGCGGCGCCTTATGTAACCGCCAAATATGCGCTGCTGGGGCTGATGAAGGACGTGGCTGCGGAGTATGCCGCAAAGGGCATTACCGTTAATGGCATTTCGCCGCAGATGATGGAGACCAAATTCCTCAAGGACGTGCCGGAGCTGATTGTGGAACAGCAGCGGCTGGCGGGTCCGCTGCGCAGATTGCTGCAGAAAGAGGATATTCTGCCAATGATGAGACTGCTGCTTTCGGATGAGGCGGCGGCGGTCACGGGAGAGAACATCGGCATTACTGGAGGAAATCATATATTATGACGCGTAAGATAGTGTTTCATTTAAATTGCTTAGAACAGGGCGGGGCGGAGCGTGTCGTAACCAATCTGGCCAATCAGTTTGCCGCCAACGGTTATGAGGTGCTGATTGCCACGGAGTGGTATGGCGAAAATGAGTTTCTGATCGATGAAAGAGTGCGGCGCGTACATGTGGGACTTAAAGAAGGCGATGAAAAGAAGCATCGCCTTGTTCAATTTTATCTGCGGATCAAATATCTGAGAGAGCTTTTGTATAAGGAAAAGCCGGATATTCTGATTCCTTTTGCCAGAAAAGCCCTTTACCGCGGACTGATGGCGGCTTATTTTATGAAGCTGCCGGTGCTGATCTCCATCCGCACCGATCCGGCGGGGCATTATGAGGAGCGTTCGGACAGACTACAGATTCCGCTTCTGTTTCCCAGAGCGGACGGCTGCGTGTTCCAGACCCAGGGCGCCCGGGAATTTTTCGCACCGAGGCTGCAGGAAAATTCCCGGATTATCTTAAATCCTATTAATCCGAAGTATATCGGTGTGCCGGAGCCGGAGCGCAGGAATAAAACGGTGGTGCAGTCGGGGCGGCTGGTGGATTTTAAAAACCAGCCGATGCTGATACGGGCTTTTATTGAAGTGCATAAAAAGCATCCGGATTATGACTTGAAGATTTATGGAGGAGATTCCGGTGACGGCACAAAAGAGATATTGGAACAGATGATAGAAGACAATCAGGCGCAGGATTATGTGCGTTTGATGGGAGCCAGCGACAGTCTGGAAAAGGATCTGGCGGACGCGGCGCTGTTCGCCTTTTCTTCTGATTGGGAAGGGCTTCCCAACGCGCTGATGGAAGCAATGGCGCTGGGGCTGCCTATTGTGGCAACTGACTGTCCCTGCGGCGGCCCCCGTACCATTATGACTCACGAGGTGGACGGGCTTTTGATTCCAATTAAGGATCAGAAGGCTCTGGAGGAGGGAATCAACCGTCTGATTGAAGATCGGCCGCTGGCGGAAAGACTGGGCAGGGAAGCGCGCAAGATTGCGCAGAAGGCGAACGGAGAGGCTGTATACGGGCAGTGGCGGGACTATATCGAGGAGTTGTGTACAAAATAACATTTATACTTAAATTTTCACGGATATCATGTATAATATGATACAAGGGGCGCAAAGTACAGTGCGGTTCGCGGGGCGTCCATGACCGGGGAAGAGAGGATACAGAGATGTTTTCATTTGAGGATTACAGGGAAATCATAAGGATTATACAGTCTACAGGCAGACAGTGCGGTTACGCGGACGCTTTAAACAGGGACAGGTTTATTATCATGCGCCATGATGTGGAGTATAGTGTGGACAGGGCTTACCAGTTAGCCAAGGTAGAGCAGAGTATGGATTTTATCTCCACGTACTTTTTCCAATGGACGAACAATTCCTATAATATTTTATCCAGAAGAAATATGGATATGATTAAGGATATGCATGAGCGAGGGCAGCATATCGGCCTGCATTTTGCATTAAACGGCATGACGGATATGCAGCAGGTGCGCAAACGGATCAAGATGGAGATGGAGATTTTAAGCGAAATGTTCGGTTTTGAAATCACTGAGTTTTCGGTGCACAGGCCGTCTAAGGATATCCTGCGGGAGAATATTAAGCTGGAGGGTATCCTGAATGCTTATCAGGACGACTTTTTTACCTTTGCGGATCAAATCACGCAGGATACCGAGCTGAAGGTGAAATATATGTCTGACGCCAATCATATCTGGCGTTATGGTTATCCTGACGAGGCCAATATTACCGGCTACGATAAGGTGCAGATTCTGACGCATCCGTTTGCGTGGTGCAGGCGGGGGTATGATAACTTTGATAATTATAAGGCTTTATTGCAGGAAAAGTATATAGAATTAGTGGAGTCTGTAGATCAGGAATGTAAGGATTTCGGAGAGTATAAGGATTATTTTATGTCCAAAGAGGTGCGTTAGTATATCCTCTGAAAGCGGATTTGGCTATTTGCTTCTGAGCGAAAGCAGATAGCCCTGATGGCAGATGAAAAACCGCTTTCGCGGATTTCTCATCGCCTCTTCGCACAAGCGTCGTGCCGACGCTTTTAGCTCAGAAATGGAGATTAGTATGAAAAATCACACTGATGTGCTGATTTTTCACACTCAAATTTGTGCCGGAGCGTCACAAATTTGTCTGATGGCAGAAGAGAAACCACTTTCGTGGATTTCTCTTCGCCCCGTCGCTAACGCTTCGGAATGGAGATTGGTGTGTGCGGAATATGCGGATACGTCAGTAAAAAGAATATTACCTTAGGGCAGTTAAAGGCTATGAACGATACCATGTATCACAGGGGGCCGGACGATAGCGGCGAGGAGATTTATCCCGCTTCGATGGGCTATCAGGTGGGGCTTGCGCAGAGACGCCTCTCGATTTTAGATCTTTCCGCGTTGGGGCACCAGCCCATGCATTCGGAAAATAAGCGTGTTTCTGTGGTATATAACGGTGAAATTTATAATTTTCAGGAATTGAAGAAGGAACTGGCGGATTATTCCTTCCGTTCTAATTGTGACACGGAGGTTATTATTGCCGCCTATTTAAAATGGGGGATTCAGTGTATCGAGCGGTTTAACGGTATGTTTGCCATTGCCCTGTATGACAGAGAGACGGACAGCCTCTACCTGGTCAGGGATCGTATCGGTAAGAAGCCCCTTTATTATTGGTATGAAGACCGGAATCTGGTGTTCGCATCGGAATTAAAGCCGATCATGAAATGCCCCGGTTTTCAGGGAGAGATTGCACGGGAGGTGTTGCCCCGTTATTTGTTTCAGCAGTATATCAATGCGCCGGAGAGCGTCTATCAGAATGTGTACAAGCTGGAGCCGGGGGCTGTCCTGCGGTTTACAGGCGGACAGATTAAAATATGGAAATACTGGGATATCCGCGAGGTCTACGCAAGGGCGCAGAGCAATCCTGTCAGCAGCTATGAGGAAGCCAGGGAACAATTAAAGGCGCTGTTAAAGAAGGCGGTGGCTGCCCGAATGATTGCGGACGTCCCGTTAGGCTCCTTTTTAAGCGGCGGCTACGATTCTTCTCTGGTGACGGCGATTGCCCAGGAGCATGCGCAGGAGCCGGTGAAAACTTTTTCCATCGGCTTTCATGAGGAAAGATATAATGAGGCGAAATACGCCAGGGCGGTAGCGGATTATCTTGGCACCGACCATACGGAGCTTACGATCGGCGAACAGGATATGTTTGAACTGGTGGAGAGTATTCCGCAATATTATGACGAGCCCTTTGCGGACAGCTCCCAGATCGCCACCATGATGGTGTCGAAGCTGGCGCGGGAGCGCGTGACGGTGGCGCTGTCAGGAGACGGCGGCGATGAGTTTTTCTGCGGTTATAATATTTATGAAAATGTGGCGCAGGCACAGAAGCTGGATATGCTGGGAGGATTGGTGCACGGCATCTGTCATCTGCCGGGGCTGCGTCAGGCGCATATAGAGGAGAAACTGCCCTTTAAGGTTCGCGTCATTGCCGGAAACCGGGAAAAGGAAAGCAAAACCCAGTTTGGCGCCGGTAATTATATTGTGAAAGCCAGGGCGATGGTCGGCGAGCTTGGCTCTGATGAGAAAGCCCTGCCCATTCATTATCTGATGGAAAGCCGGTATGGCGTAAAGAACTGGCAGGTGCGGAGAATGTTGCTGGATATGGATACCTATCTGCCGGGAGATATTTTGTGCAAGGTAGATCGCGCCTCCATGAAATATTCCCTGGAATCCAGATGTCCGATTTTAGATCCGGATGTTATGGAATTTTCTTACCGGATTCCCCATGCGTATAAATATGCCGGTTCTGATAAGAAGCATATCCTGAAGGAGATTGCCTACGACTATATTCCAAGGGCATTATTGGAGCGTCCTAAGGTTGGATTCGGGGTGCCTCTCGATCAATGGCTGCGGGGGCCGCTGAAGGATCAATTATTAGATTACAGCAGTTATGATTTCTTGAAAAATCAAAATATTTTTGATGCGGAATATGTGTCCCGCATGATTCAGACTTACGTTGCGACAGGGGACGCGGGGCCGGCAACGGGGGCGAACTACTCCAAACTATCATGGTCGTTCTTTGTATTTCAGCAATGGTATGAAAGATATCACGGGAATAAGAAAACGAAAGATGTTTTATAAAATATAAAAAGAATAACGCTATTAAAACAGATTGAGCGCCAAAAAGGCCATAAAAAGTCTCCTAATATTAATTTGGAATAACCTGAAAAAGTAAAAGAAAATTTAATTTAAAAGTCATTTTTGGGCTGTTTTGCAGGAAAAATGAATGAAAAATGAGAAACCAAAAAATAAAAGAGCAAAAATGAAGGAAAAGATTCAAAATCAGAAAAACCTGTTGCAGAAGAAGCATATCGCCTTTTATATCGGCTCCTTACACAAAGGAGGAGCCGAAAGAGTCTTTGTGAATCTGGCGGAATATTTTCTGCGGGAGGGATACCGGGTGACTATGGTGACCCAGTACAGGAAGGAAGACGAATATGAATTGCCAGTTGGGGCAACGCGCGTTATTTCTGATTTGACGCAGCAGGAATTACATAACAGCCGCGTGATTAATTTTTACCGGAGAGTCCAAAAGCTGCATCGGATATGGAAGCGGGAACGGCCGGACATGGTATTGTCCTGTGTTGGGAAGAATAATTTCATGACAGTTGTTACGACTATGTTTACGAAAACAAGGCCGGTGGTGTCGGTAGTGGGGGAAGCGGGAGAAGAATATCCTAATCGTCTGATGAAGATGCTGGCAAATTTATTGTTTCCCCATGCCGCAGGAATTATTTTGCAGACAGAACGTTCCAGAGCTTTTTTTAATAAGAAGATACAGAAAAAGGCGGTTGTCCTGCCGAACTCTCTGAATCCCGATTTTATAAAGCCCAGATATGAAGGCGAACGGGAGAAGAGAATCGTGTCTGTGGGACGTATGGACGCCAACAAGAATCAGGAAATGATGATACGGGCTTTCGCCGCGCTGGCGGACAAGTATTCGGAGTATACGCTGACGATATACGGGGACGGGGAATTGCATACCCATCTGGAAAAGCTGGCTTTTGCGTTGGGTGTAGCGCACAGGGTTTTCCTGCCCGGTATGATTACAGATGTGGCGGCGGAGCTTGAGAGAGCGTCCTTGTTTCTGCTTACCTCCTACTCGGAAGGCGTATCCAACGCGCTGATTGAGGCGCTGGCCACGGGGCTAGGAGTGATTGCCACGGATGTGCCCAGCGGCGGAACGGCGGAGCTGATGGAGGACGGCGTCAACGGACTGGTGATTCCCGCCGGAGACCAGAAGGCGTTGGAACAGGCGATGGATAGAATGTTGGGAGATCCCGCGTATTTGGAGCGGCTGGGAAGAGAGGCGGCCACAATCCAGAAGCGCCTTGCGCCGGAGCAGGTGAATCGGCTATGGCGGAAGTATTTTGAGACAGTGATGGAAGGATAGAGAGGCATGATGAAAAACAGAATAAAGATCGCGGGGCAGATTGCGGCGTTTCTCGTTATTTTCCTGATGCTGCTGATTCCTGTTTCTTATATGGTAAGAACCAACGGTGAGGTCAAAGACCGTTTTTCAGGTTTTTACGCGGAAAAGGATCATACGCTGGATATTGTGATGATCGGTTCCAGCCCGGTGTTCCCTTATTACGCAGCGCCTAAATTGTGGGGAGAGACGGGGATAGCCATGTACCCGCTGGCTTCCAATATGCAGAGACCGGCAGCCATGAAATATCTGGTGGAGGAGGCTGAGAAATCCCAGTCGCCGGAATTATATATTTTTGAAATGCGTATGTACACGATTGCAGATGAGTATCTTCGCTCGAATATGGCGTATACCCGCGGGGTTACGGATAATATGACCTATTCGCTGCACCGCCTCAGGACGGTGCAGGCTCTGGTGCCTGAGGAAGAGGTGGAGAGTATGCTGCCGTACTATCTGGATATTATCAAGTACCATACGAATTGGAAAATGCTGGCGATGCCCTCTGAATGGGGCAATATGTTTTATCATAAGCAGAGCCCTTACAAAGGTTATACCTTCCGGGACGAGGTGGGTCCCCAGCCTATGCCGGACTGCGTTGGGGAAGAGGGCGTTTTGCCTATCCCGGAGGAACAGGAGGAATACCTGCGGGAGCTGCTTGACACCTTGCAGGGCATGAATCAGGACGCGCTGTTTATCGTATCTCCCTATGGCTTATCGGCCGAGGAACAGCAAATGTTTCATTATATGGAAGAAATAGTAGAAGCCTATGGATATTCTTTCCTGAATATGAATGATTACTATGATGAGATCGGTATCGTTTTCGAAGAGGACTTCGCGGATTACGGAAGCCATACCAATGCTGTTGGTGCGGAGAAATGTACGGATTTCTTAGAGTGTTATTTGCTGGAGCATTATGAGTTTACGGACAAGCGCGGTGATGACGCTTATGCTTCCTGGGATCAGTCTTATGAGGACTGGAAGGTGGAAATGGAAGCCGCCCGGGAAACCATACGGGAGAGGATTTTGAAGGAAGAATATGCTGCGGTTGGGGAACAGGAGCAGTAGTGCCCGGTGGAAAAAGCCCCGGAGATAAGGCGGGGATGAAAAATGCAGGCTGTGGAAAGGTATGGTTATCGGTATGTGCGGGATTGCGGGATTTTGTAATGGCGGAAAGCATTGGAAACAGAATATAGAGCGCATGAATGAGAAAATGTACCATCGCGGCCCGGACGCGTCGGGAATCTGGAGCAATGAGGATCATACGGTGACGCTGGGGCACAGAAGGCTTTCGGTTGTGGATCTGACGCCGTCTGGCGCGCAGCCTATGGAATCCCATGATGGAAGATATGTGATTGCCTATAATGGGGAGATTTATAATTATATCAAAATCAGGGAAAAACTGCTGCGGGAGGATAAAGTTGCTGCCTTTAGAGGAACCTCGGATACGGAGGTGCTCTTAGAGGCGGTTTCCGCATATGGACTGGAAGAGACTTTGAAAATGGCGAAAGGCATGTTTGCCATCGCACTGTATGACAAAAAAGAACAAGTGTTATCGCTGGCTCGTGACCGGGTGGGAGAGAAGCCCTTGTACTATGGGTTTGCAGGGAAAACTCCCGACAGCAGCGCCTTTGTGTTTGCTTCGGATTTGAATGCCATTGCCGCGCTGGAGGGGTTTCAGAATCCCATTAATACGGCGGTTTTAGAGAATTATTTCCGATATGGATATATCCCGGCGCCCTATTCCATCTATGAAAATGTCTGGAAGCTACAGCCGGGGAAAATTCTAAAAATTAAATCACCATTTAATTATTATAAAATTGAGACGTATTGGTCGATGGAAAAGGCGGCGGTTTATGGACAGAATCACCTTTTTACGGGAAGCGAAGAAGAAGCGGCGGGGGAATTGGAAAGAATTCTGAAGGACGCTATTAGCGGGCAGATGACAGCGGACGTGCCGGTAGGGGCTTTTTTATCCGCCGGCATCGACAGCAGCACCGTAGTATCCCTGATGCAGTCGCTGAGCAGCCGGAAGGTAAGAAGCTTTACCATCGGTATGTGGGAGGAAGAATATAATGAGGCGGACACAGCGGCTCAGATTGCGAAGATTCTGGGAACGGAGCATACGGAGCTGTATATTACGGAAGAGGACGCTAAGCAGGTAATTCCTATGCTGCCGGAAATGTTCGGAGAGCCTTTTGCGGATTCTTCCCAGATTCCCACCTATCTGGTCAGCAAAATGACAAGAGAGCATGTAACCGTATCCCTCAGCGGCGATGGCGGAGACGAGCTCTTCTGCGGCTACAACACCTATGCTTCCATGGGACGTATATGGAAGCAGATCAGCCGGATTCCTTATCCGGTGCGCAAGCCTGTAAGTGCGATGCTAAGGACTGTCGGAGCGGGAGACCGGGGAGCCCTGGCTACCAGGGCGGGACTTTTAGGAGCCAAAAGTATAGAAGACCTGTATCTGCGTTCAGAGATTGGCGAGGGGTTCCGACTCGTAAGAGAAGAGGGGGAAGCCGTGCAGACGGTTATGGATATTTATCAAAGCGGCCTGCTGCGGGAACCGGTGCATAATCTGATGCTGATGGATCTTGAGATGTATCACCCGGACGATATTTTAAATAAGGTAGACAGGACGGCTATGGCTGTGTCCCTGGAAACAAGGGTGCCGATGCTGGATAAAGATGTGGTAGAATTTGCATGGACGCTTCCCCTCTCTTATCGCCGGGCGGGCGGCGTGAGCAAGAAGCTTCTGCGGGATATTCTCTACCAATATGTGCCCCGGGAACTGATGGAGCGCCCTAAAAAGGGCTTTAGTATTCCCCTTCACAGATGGCTGAAGGAACCGGCATTGCGGGAGTGGGCGGAGAGCCTGCTGGATAGAAGCACGCTGGACAGGCAGGGGATTTTGAATACGGACATGGTGTGGCGGCTGTGGACAGATTATACGGAGCACGGCCTTTGGCGCGTACAAATCTGGTATCTTTTGATGTTTCAGGAGTGGCTGCGGTCTGCGGGAAGATAATTAATAACGTACGATATGTTAATTCTAGATTTAATTTAACGACCTTGCAATGGAGAATAGTATGAAAAATCACACTGATGTGCTGATTTTTCACAATCCTCTGAAAGAGGATTTGGCTATTTGTTTCTGAGCGAAAGCAAATAGCCCTGATGGCAGACGAGAAACCGCCTTCGCTGATTTCTCGCCGCCGCTTCGCAACAAGTTGCTCAGAAATGGGGATTAAATTGGAATGAAAGTGATAGAGCATTATCAGCCGGCGGTTCTACAGGAGGACAATCAGACCCTTTGCATTTCCGTAATTATAACGGCTTATAATATAGAAGCATATATAGAGAGGGGAATCAGATCGGTCTGCGGCCAGACCTACCAGAATCTGGAAATTATCGTGGTGGACGACGGCTCTACGGACGCAACCGGCCGGCTGTGCGACCGGCTGGCGGCGCAGGATCGGCGGATTCAGGTGCTTCACAAAGCCAACGGCGGCCCGGCGGATGCCAGAAACGCGGGAATAGCCCGGTCAAGGGGGAGCCTGATAGGCTTTGTGGACGGCGACGACTGGATTGATCCGGATATGTATGAGAAGCTGCTTGGCGCGCTTCTGGATCAGCAGGCGGATATAGCGATCTGCCGTTACCGACAGGTGCACAGGACTCATACAGAGGACGCCTCCACAGACAGGGCGGTGGTGTTTGAGGGACAGGAGGCTCTGCAATGTTATGTGGAGGAAAGAAAGGAATATGCCATTCAGAACGCGGCATGGAATAAATTATACAGAAGAGAAATTCTGGAGGGCGTGTCCTTTCCCGCAGGGAAATGGTATGAGGACATTCTGTTCGCGACGACTGCCCTGAGCCGCGCGGATCGCTGTGTTTACCTTGACACTGCCTGTTATAATTATATAATAGACAGAGAGGGAAGTATCATGAATACACAGATCAATCCGCGTACTTTTACGGATCAGATTCCCGCCTACCTGGAGAAAACGAAATTTTTGCAGGCTTTGGGCAGACAGGATCTGGCAGATGTTCATGATTATTTTTTTTATAAAAGGCTATTGCTTTTTTATAATCAGCTTAAGGGGCAGGAGCTTCCCTGCCGGGAACAGTATTTACAGCAGATTACGGATATGATTTTCTATAACGGCGACCGGGTCAGACAGGCGTTTTCCTGTCCCGCGGCTGATCCGAGGGACAGGAAGAAGGCCATGCTTTTCTTAAAATCGCCTGCCCGTTACTGGTATCGGCAGAGATGGGAAGACAGCGTCGTTATTCCCCTGAAGGTGTCGCTGAAAGCGCTGGCAAGACGCGTGAGGGGCAGATAAAACGCGGCAATAGGACAGGAAGAGGAACAGAATGGTTATTATACAGCTTGCGGGCGGATTGGGCAATCAGATGTTTCAGTATGCCCTTTATCTCCAGCTAAAGAGTCTGGGCAAAGAGGTCAAAATAGACGAGACGTCCGGATTTATGCAGGATAAACAGAGGACGCCGGCTCTGGCGCCCTTCGGCGTTACTTATGAAAAGGCGTCGCAGGAAGAAATCCAGCGGATGCTGGACGCATCGCCCCTTTGGCGGCACAGGATTCGCAGAAAGCTCCGGGGCAGAGAGAAAAAGTCTTATTTTGAAGAAGACAAGCTTTTTCAACCGGAGATCTTCACATGGGATGATATCTATCTGGAAGGCTACTGGCAGACGGAAAAGTATTTTGCCTCGGTCGCGAAGCAGGTGCGGGAGGCATATGATCCCGACCGGCTGCTGGCTTATCTTGAAAACCGGGAGAATACCCGCGGCGTTCGGACGGCGGCGTATGCCGAAGGGCTGGAGAAGTACCTGCGGGAGATAGAAGACGGGCAGTCTGTCGGCGTTCATCTTCGCGGAGGTGATTACCTGACGCCGGATAATCAGGCGTTGTTCGGAAATATCTGTACCGGGTCATACTATCGTCAGGCGATGGAACGGCTCAGAGGGCAGTATCCCGACTGTAGCTTTTATCTTTTTACCAATGATAAAGCGTGGGCCGGAAGCATCGACGGCGGCGCCCTGGCGCAGGCGCTGAGGCTGGTGGAGCTGCCGGAGGACGAACTGGGCGCATATGGGGAATTTGTGTTAATGAGCAGGTGTAAGCATAATATACTGGCCAACAGCAGCTTTAGCTGGTGGGCGTCGTATTTGAACCGGAATCCGGACAAGAAGGTCTATGCGCCCGGCAGATGGCTGAACGGCTGGGACTGCCGGGATTTTTACCGGGCAGATATGGAGAAGATTAACTGATGGAGAAAGGGAAGCAATGACACAACATAAGGAAAAGAAAGTATCCATGCTGCAGAAGGTAAGCTATCTTTTTGACAAAAAGCAGAAGAGACAGCTTGGAGGACTGGCGGTATTGATTCTGATCGGCGGCGTTCTGGAGACCCTGGGAGTGTCCATGATGCTTCCGGTGGTGCAGGTCATTATGGACCCGGATTCCATTATGGATAACGAGCTTGTAAGGCGGATAGTGGACATTCTGCATATTGAATCCAGCAGGCAGCTTATCATATTGATGCTGGGTACGCTGATCGGACTGTTTGTGGTCAAAAACGCCTATCTGTTGTTCCAGACCTATGTGCAGAATACCTTTATCACCCGCAATCGGAACCGGATGATCAGCCGCGTGATGCGGGAATTTTTGAACCGTCCCTATGAGGAATATCTGGGAGCGGATATCCCTACGGTGTTCCGGCTGACAGACAGCGATATCCCCAACGCGTTTGAATTGGTGCTGGTGATGATACAGATGGTTACGGAAATTGTAGTTTCCGCGTTTATCTGCATTGTGCTGGTGGTAGTCAGCCCTGTGATGTCGATTTTTATCGTAGTGATTTTCCTGGTGATGACCCTTATTATTACCAAGGTACTGAAGCCCAGACTGAATCGGATTGGCCGCACGAACCAATCCATACAGTCGCGGATCGCCAAGTGGAGGATTCAGTCCATCTATGGGCTAAAGGACGTGAAGGTGCTGCACCGGGAAGAATTTTTTGTGCGCAATTATTATGAGAGCGGGGCTATCGGCGCTAATGTGGCGAGGAATTACGCGGTGTTGAATAATCTGCCGCGGCTTTTGATCGAGACGGTGTTTATTGCGGCGATGCTGCTTTTCATTATGATTTATATGCTGCGCGGAGGAGATATTTCTGTGCTGATCCCCCAATTGTCGGCTTTTGCGGTGGCGGCCATTCGGGTGATGCCCGGCACTAACCGCATCAACACCTATTTGTCTCAGATCGCCTATTCCCAGCCTTGTCTGGATTATCTCTATGATAATCTGACGGAAAGCATGAAGCTGGATATCAACGGCTCCGTGACGGGACTGGATGGGAAGCGGCAGGAACAGAAGCGTCAAATATTGGAACTGAAGGATAAGATTGTGCTGGATCATATCAGTTTTACCTATCCGAATACGGATAAGCCGATTTTTACCGATGCGCATATGGAGGTACAAAAAGGACAGTCCGTAGGGATTATGGGTCCCTCCGGCGCCGGTAAGTCTACTATTGTGGATATTCTGTTAGGGCTGTTGCATGCCCAGGAGGGGACGATTACCTGCGACGGCGTCAATATTTTTGACGATTATGAGTCATGGCTTGGCAAAATCGGGTATATTCCGCAGTCGATTTATTTGATCGACGAATCTATTCGTGATAATATCGCCTTTGGTATCGACCGGGATAAGATCGACGATACGAGAATCTGGGAAGTGCTGGAGGAGGCGCAGTTAAAAGAGTTTGTGGAGGAGCTGCCGGAGGGGCTGGAAACCACCATAGGCGACAGAGGCGTCAGGATTTCCGGCGGGCAGCGCCAGCGTCTGGGAATTGCCAGGGCTCTCTACCATAATCCGGAGATACTGGTTTTTGACGAGGCTACGTCCGCGCTGGACGGGGATACGGAGAAGGCGGTCATGGACGCAGTGAACAGCTTCCATGGCAAAAAGACAATGGTGATTATAGCCCATCGGTTAAATACGATTGCGAAATGCGACGTTATCTATAAGGTGGAGAACGAAAAGATTACGAAGACGACATTATAAGGAGCGGCGGGAATCATGGTAGGAACAGAATTTATAGATGGACAGGGTCTGGGGAATCAACTGTTTTGCTATGTGACGGCAAGGGCTGTCGCGGAGGAAAACGGCTATGATTTCGGTACCGCCGGGCAGGAGCGTTTTGCGGTGAATATCCACAGCGACAGAGGAATGTATTTCATGGATGTGGATTTGGGATCCGCCATCTCCGAGGAGGAAAAGAAGAATTTTCAAGTTTATCATGATGTGGAGCGGCGGTTATATATCGGCAATTCCAGGCATGACCTGACCCATGGCTGCTATGTGGCGGGGGCGGAGCCTGCTATCCATCATGTGGCGGACAATACGTTGATTTACGGCAATATGCAGGATGAGTCTTATTTTATCAAATACCTGCCCAAGCTCCGGGAGTGGCTTAAGGTAAAGCCAGAGTATGACTCCTATGAATATAGCAGGGAAAACCTGTGCGTGATCAATATGCGGGGCGGGGAATATACGGGAAGCCCGGAGCTTTTGCTGAATCAGAGGTATTGGCTGCATGGTATCCGGGAGATGAAAAGGATACGCCCGGATATGGAGTTTGTGATTATTACAGACGATGTAAAGACGGCGCAGAAGCTGCTGCCGGGTATTGAGGCTCACCATTTTGATATCGGCAAGGATTATGTGACGCTGAAAAACGCGCATTATCTGCTGCTGTCCAATTCCTCCTTCGCCTGCCTGCCTGCGCATACCAGCGAGACCTTGAAGTTCGCCATCGCGCCTAAATATTGGGCAAGGCATAATGTATCCGACGGCTATTGGGCGTCGGAGCAGAATATTTACAGCCTTTTTCATTATATGGACAGAAAGGGCAGGATATTTACTGCGGAGGAATGTAGGGAAGAGCTGGAGCGATATAAGCAGACCTCCAGGAAATATGCGGCGGTAGATGTGCGTCCTGTGGGCATAGGGCTCCAATTGAGAAAGCTTCATGCATGGTATTGTTATAAAAAGGCGTATCTGTGCACCATTGCCAGAGGCGTCAGGAGGAGAGTCTGGAAGCTGACCGGCAGGACATTAACAGAAGGTTCATACAGGGACGGGATATGAAACAGGAAGCAGGGAAAATAAAAATACAGGAATGTTATGAGAAGCAATGCCGGAGACTGCGGAAATGGGGCGGCCGGATTGCCCGGCGGGTGGAAAGGGTTCCCATGAAAAGAATGACCGTGTATGCCGCGGTTCTGCTTGTGCTGTCCCTTATTCCGCTGCTGCTTCTGGGCAGATATAACGTGATGTGCATAGATGATTATGATTATGGCAGGGCGGTTCACGATACCTGGCTGGAGACGGGTTCCCTCTGGCAGTCTGTCCGGACTGCGTGGCGGCAGAATATGGAGTTTTACCAGAACTGGCAGGGCACTTATATTTCCTGTTTCCTGATGGCGCTCTGTCCCATGAATTTCCGGTACGACACGGCGTATGTGGTGCCCCTCGTCATGATCGGTATGTTTGCGGTTTCAACCTTTGTGCTGGGCAGGCATATTCTGCACAGATGGCTGGGGTGTGACAAAACAGGCAGCAGCTTTGTTATGCTGATCCTTCTTTTCCTGTTTTATCAGGTAATGGAAGCGCCCTTTGAGGGAATTTACTGGTATAACGGCTCCACCCACTATATTTTTATGGAATCGGTCTGGTTTTTTACCCTCACTGCTCTTTCGGCGAGCTTGTGGAGCAGGAAGAAATCCGGGGAGATCGGGTTTTGTATTCTGGCGGCGCTTTTATCCGTTATCGTAGGCGGCGGTAATCTGGTGACCGGGCTGCAGGCGGAGATTCTTATGGTTTTGGTATTGCTTTATACGGCGGTCGCTAACCGCAGGAAGCTGTTGACAGTGTGCGTCCCTCTGGTGACGGGAAGCGTAGGATTCCTTTTTAACGTGATGGCGCCGGGCAACGCGGTGCGCAGCGAGCTGGATCCCTCAACAGGATATTCCGCCGTGGCGTCGGTGCTTTTGTCCTTTTATCATGCGGCGGTATTTATGATTCGCTGGACGCCGGCCTTTGCCATATTGATATGGCTGTCGCTGCTGCCGGTATTATGGAAGCTTACCGCGCGGTCTAAGGGGCAATTTCGGCATCCTGTCTGGGTCACTCTGGGAGCGTACTGCGTGATTGCGGCCATGTTTACGCCGACGCTGTATGCCGTCGGCATGGTAGGGCTTGCCAGAGTGGACAATATTATACAAATGGTATATTATCTGTGTCTGGTGATGGCGACCGCCTATTGGCTGGGGTATTTCAACCACAGAGAAGCATACGCGGCAAAAGCGGCTCCTACGCAGGAGATAGACAGTGAAAAAGCGTGCTCCGGGGAAACGGCGGGAGAAGCGCTGGGACGTTTCCTGGAAAAGACCAGAGGCTCCATGACGGCGGTGTGTCTCTGTACGGCGCTCCTGGTGTGGGTGCTGACCGCGGATAAAAACACATACGCCAGTATTTCCGCCCTGCGCTCTCTGGTAAACGGCGATGCGCAGACCTTCTACACGGAGGCAATGGAGCGTTATGAAATCTATACAGACGAGGATATCGTAGACGTGGAAGTGAAGCCATACAGCGCGAAGCCGGCGCTTTTTTCCTTCGACGATCTGTCCGAGGACGGAGAAAACTGGCTGAATCTGGCGGTGATGCAGTATTATCATAAGGCGTACGTCAGGCTGGCGGAGGATTAGGCCGGAAATAGATGTGGAAAAGGATTGAGGATAAAGGGATATGAGACAGGGAACAGAGAAACAATTACAACTGCCCAATGTAACGCTGGCGGCAATGACCAGCGTGGATCTCTATGAAACCATCAAAGCCATGGAATACAGTATGGAAAAGATTGCTTTCGGGGACGTGGTGCTTATCACCCACAGAAGGCCCCTTTTCCTGCCCCCGTCCATCCGTTATTCCCATACCTCTAAACTAGATCATATTGATAAATTTAATTATAAAATGGTGTACGAGCTGGGCAAGCACATTCACACAGATTATGTGCTGCTGATCCATGCGGACGGTTTCGTGGTTCATCCGGAGAGCTGGCGGGAGGAATTTTTGGATTATGATTATATCGGTTCCCCCTGGCCGCTTCCCGAAAATGATTATGCTTACCGCGACGCTAAGGGAGAAATCTGCAGGGTAGGCAACAGCGTGTCCATCCGCAGCAAACGGCTGCTGGATTTCCCTGGGCAGGCAGGCTTAAAATGGGAAAAAATGGAGGGAGATGATAACTATAATGAAGATACCTTCCTCTGCTGTAAATACAAAAATGTGATTGAGGCTGCGGGTATGCGCTTTGCGCCTGTCGAGGTGGCGAAATACTTCGGGCATGAGCACATGATCCCGGAAATTATGGACGTGGAAGCGCCCTTTGTATTTCATAAATGGCGGGGCAGAAACGCGCAGTATCCGCAATTTGCCAATCCCTGGAAGGTCAGATGGCAGAAAGTGAAAAACCGGCTTAGGCCTCTGCTGTTCTGGCGGAGAATCGGGAGCCGGTGACGAGGACGGAGAAGCAAATGGTATATGATTGTATTCCCTTTTTTAACGAATTGGATATTTTAAAGCTCAGGCTGCAGATCTTATCGCCCTATGTGGATAAGTTTATCCTGGAAGAAGCCACGGTAACCTTTTCCGGGGAGCCCAAGCCTATGATTTTTGCTGAAAATCGGGAGTTGTTCGCGGAATTTGAGGATAAGATTATTTATGTGGCGGTGGAGGACTCCCCGATGGCCGGCGTGACCACCCACGAGCGGGATAAGTATCAGAAGAATCAATTGATCCGTGGAATGGGAGACTGTAAGCCGGAGGATATTATCCTGTTTGGCGATGTAGATGAGATTCCCAATCCGGAGACTCTGACGGCTCTTTTAGGGCGCTTCGACTCCTCCAGGATCTATCATCTGGCGCAGCGGATGTTTTACTGCTTCCTGAATATGGAGGAAATATCGGGCAACCTGTTGTCCATCACCGGGGAATTTGACGGGGTGGAGCGCAGACAATGGCTGGGCACGAAGGTATGCAGCTTTGGCAATCTGCCCAAGGAAGGGATTGTGTTCTTAAGGGAGGTATCTCCGCAGGATTCCAGAAGCGTGCGGGTCGCCGACGGCGGATGGCATTTCGGTTATATGGGCGGCAACGGGGAAAGAGACGTGGCCAGGAGGATTGGCGTTAAGGTACAGGCGGCGGCCCATCAGGAATACAACAGACCCCGTTATCTGTCAGAGGCGGTGGACAGGCTGCTGTGCGGGGAGGATATCTTTGAACGGAACGCGAAATTTGTCCGCGTGAAGATAGATGGGAGCTACCCGGAATATCTGCGGCAGCATCAGGAAGAGTATGATTTTCTGATGGCGCCGGAAGTAAGCAGGGCGGGTATTTGGTACAAAAAGGTGAAACTGGCGTGCAGGCGGCGGCTCAGGAGACTGCGCGGGGCTGTGGCGGGAGCAATTCACAGATGAAGGATGATCGGCGGAGGCGGAAGGGTATGGAGATGATACAGGCAGCGTACAGACGGTTGAGAGACGGCAGGCTACCCTGGATACTCTTTTATATTGGACTGACCATAGAGCTTCTTATTGTGGTGGTGGATAAAAGTAATTATGCAAATCCCATAGAAGGCTATCTGTTTCGGCTGACCTTTCTTCTTTTTGCCGTGAAGCTGGCGCTTACCGGATATCATTGGAAGGAGTGGCTGGCCATTGCCGCGCTGGAGGCGGTAGGCTTTTTGTCATACCGTATTACGGGGGAAAACGATATCATTCGCATGGTTACCTTTGCGGCGGCGTGCAGGAATATTCCCTTAAGGCAAATGCTGCGATATACCTTCTGGGTGACCCTGGCGGGCTGTCTGGTCATCATCATGCTTTCTGTGACGGGGATATACGGAGAAATCAGTCTGACCCAGGCTTATGGGCATGAAGCCGCGGAAACCACCCGGTATGTGGGGGTGGAGGAAGCTGAGGAAACCCGTTTTACGCTGGGCATGGGACATCCGAATGCCCTGTCCTGCATGTTTTTCATGCTGACGGCTCTGGGGGTGTACGTATATTTTTCGCGGATGCGGTGGTATCTGTATCTGTTTCTCATGCTTCTTAACGCGGGCGTCTATCTGCTGACCGGCTCCAAAACAGGCATGTTGATTACGACGGCGTTTCTTGTGGGCGCATGTATAATGACTTATTGCAGATTTTTGCGGCAAAATCTTTTCGTCTATCTCAGCGGAGCGCTTGTGTTTGCGCTTTGTATCGGCTTCTCCGTGGACGCGGCGGCCTGCGCCCAGAGAGTAAGGGACGCCCAGTGGAATACGTTTTTCTATTTAAATCCGGGGGACAATGTCCATATTGTGACATTGGGAAAAATCGACCGTTATATCAATGGCAGAATTGTTTCGCTGACGGATTCGGAGAAGAATGACGGTATGCTGGAGACATGGTCGTCCTTTTCCTGTGAGAATAATATGAAGTATTATTTCGATATGGGCTGGGTCAAACTGTTCTACCGCTATGGAGTGATACCGGGGATTCTGTATGTGGCCGCCTGTCTGGCACTGTTATGGAAGTTCTATAGGCGCAGGGACGCCTGCGGGCTGGTGCTCTTTGTGGTATTTGCACTTTATACGGTGGTGGAGGCGCACTTGATTTCCGCCTATATCGGCAGAAATTATCTGCTTATGATGATGGGGGCGATGGGAGGCGCTTACACCGCACAGGGAGACAGGGGAACCAGAAAGGACGCTCTATGATAAGGGTATTGATGATAGGGCCGGACAGAAGCGTACACGGCGGTATTTCCGGTGTGGTCAATAATTACTATGAGGCGGGCTTAGACCGCAGGATTGCCCTGCATTATATCGGCACCATGGAAGAGGGGGGCTGGCTGCGTAAGCTGTGGAAAGCGGCGGGAGCGTATGTTCAATTTTTAACAAGGCTTCCCTTTTATGAGATTGTGCACGTAAACATGGCGTCGGATAACAGTTATCGGCGGAAGGCGGTTTTTATCCGCACGGCTCATTTTTTCCATAAAAAAATCGTAATCCATCAGCATGGCGGAGATTTTGAGACCTTTTATGCAGAACAGCGCAGCGCCAAGGGGCAGGAAAAGATACGAAAGGTGCTGAAAATGGGGGACGCTTTTTTAGTGCTGGCGCCCCCGTGGAAGGAATTTTTCGGCCGTCTCATCGGTGAGGAAACTATAACGGTACTGCCGGATTCCATCGCCCTGCCGGAGCCGTTTACCAAGCATTATGATAATCACAGGGTACTGTTTCTGGGGCGATTGTGTAAGGAAAAGGGAATCGGGGAATTGCTTGCCTGTGTGCCGGAGCTTGCCAGACGGGTGCCGGATTTCCATTTATATTTAGGCGGCATCTGGGAGGATTCGGCGCTGATGCGGACTGCCCTGCAGGATCAGGAGCATATTACCTGGCTTGGCTGGGTGGACGGGGAAGAGAAGCGCAGGTGGCTGGCTGACTGCCGGATTCTGGTACTGCCGTCTTATTTCGAGGGGCAGTCGGTGGCGCTTCTGGAAGCCATGGCATATTACTGCGGCATTGTGGCGTCGGATACCGGCGGGATTCCGCAGATGATACAGACGGAAGAAACCGGGCTGCTGGTGCCGCCGAAAGATGCCCAGGCTTTGCAGGCAGGGCTTCTCAGACTGCTGCAGGATGAGGAATTGTGCAGACGGCTGGGTGGCGCGGCGCGCAGTAAGGCGGAGCGGGAATTTGGTATTGAGGAAAATATGCGGAGACTGATAGAAATCTATGGGAAGCTGCAGGAAAGAACTGATTAGTGTGATCGTGCCGGTTCATAACGGGCAGGATTATCTGGAAAAATGCATAGACAGTATTGCGGCGCAGACCTATGAGCCGTTGGAAATCATCGTGGTCAATGACGGTTCTACGGACGCTACGGCGCAGGCCTGCCAGCGGCTGCGGCATCGGTATTCCCATCTCCGGGTCATAACGCTGCCGGACGTGGGGGTGGCTGCGGCCAGAAACCGGGGGATAGAACAGGCGCAGGGAGACTATCTTACCTTTGTGGATGCGGACGACAGGCTGCGCCCGGATATGCTCAGCCGTTTGTATGACAGTCTGCAATCTACGGAAAGCGATATGGCGGGCTGCCGGTTTGCCGCCTGGAGTACCCAGACCCAGTGGGAACAGCTTGCGGACGGCGGGAGAGATGCGGAGGCCGTTCCGGCGCAGGTCTGTGACAGCTATCACTATCTGCGGAATCATATTCTGCGGGATAACTGCCGCTGTTGGAGTAAGCTTTATCGCAGGAGCCTGATTGGAGAGGTGCGGTTCAGGGAGGAACTGACCATTGGCGAGGATCTGCTTTTTCTGGTAAATCTGCTGCCCCGTCTGCAAAGGGTGGCGGAGCTGGAATATCAAGGCTACGGCTATTTCCAGAATCCGGGCGGACTGATGAAGCGCCCCTTTAATCCGGCTTATATGGATCAGATCAAGTGCTGGGAGCTGGCCGGAGAAGAGATTCTAAGGGCGGACGCGACTCTGGAAGCGCAGATTAATGGGAAGCTTATGACAGCCATTATGCTGACCGTGGGCAAGATCGCCCTGCTTCCCGGCAGGGAACGCAGGGAGGCAAGGGAGTATCTGGCAATCTGTAAAGGAAAAATATCCCGCTATAGCGGTCAGAAGGAAAGCTGCGCCTGTCTGCCGAAGGGGTACAGGCTTAAGATCAGGCTGTTTGCCAAATCGCCGGCACTCTATACGGCGTCCTATCATTTCCTGCAAAGGATAAAGCGGTAAAGGACTGTGGAAGAGACAGGAAAGGAACGGGGTATGAAGAAGAAAAATGCGAAAATCAGCGTAATTGTGCCGGTTTATAATAAAGAGCCCTATCTTAAGGAATGTATTGAGAGTATTCTGGGGCAGACCTATGAGAACCTGGAACTGATTCTGGTAGATGATGAATCCACGGATAAAAGCGCGGCCATCTGTGATCGCTATGGGCAGTCAGATGAACGGGTTGTGGTGCTGCATCAGAAGAACGGAGGGCCGACCGCTGCCTGTGTGGCGGGTATGCGCGCCGCCACCGGCCAATATTATCTGTTTGTGGACAGCGACGATTATGTGGAACGGGATATGCTGGCCAAGATGTCGGAGTGCCTGAAGAATATCCCCGGAGAAGTAGTCTGCTGCGATCATATCCTGGAAAAGCAGAAGACCACCAGGCCGGTTCGCAGCGCCGCCGCCCCCGGCGAGTATACGGGGGATCAACTGGTCAGGGAGATCAAAATGAAGCTGATAGGGCGGGAACAGAAAATCTTTTCCCTGTCCCGCTGTATGAAGCTGTGTGAAAAATCTGTTTTTCAGGGAAACGAACCATATTATGATTATGATATCCGCTTTGGAGACGATTCTCATCTGATGTATCCCGCCATGCTGAACAGTACCAGAGTCGTGATCATGGAAAATGCGTTCTTCTATCATTACCGTTATGTGGAAGGGTCTATTATTCACCGCTATGACGACGGAATCTATGAGAGCGTGGAGAAATTAATTGCGTCCCTGTCGAAAGCGGCGGCGGATAAGCAGGTACCGGAAGGGCGCCAGGCGGTGGACAGAGAGCATTGCTATATGCTTTTATACGTATTGAAAAACGAACTGCGCAGCCCGTATAAAAACTATAAGGCGAAGATTCGGGACATTTTTGGTTCCGCCGGGGTTCAGGAATTAATCAGGAGCACGCCGTTATCGGTTCGGGAGCGCTCCCACGCGCTGCTGTATCTGGGCATACAGTATCCGGACAGCGGCTTCATCAGTATTCTGCGGTGGATTCTGAAGTTATATGACAGATAGCCGCCGGGAATGTTATAAGAAGGCATGGATTCCATAAAAGAAGTCCGTGGAGGGAAAGGTTCTCGGAATGGAGGTTCCGATGATTATTATCAGAGTTATGGGCGGGCTGGGCAATCAACTACAGCAATATGCCCTTTACAGAAAGTATGAAAGCATGGGAGTGGAAGCGCGGCTGGATTTGTCGTGGTTTGACCGGGACGTACAGGAAAATATGCTGGCGAAGCGTCGGCTGGAGCTGAACCGTTTCGTTGGGCTTCCCATGAAAATTGCCAGCCGGGAAGAGATCAAGGCAGTGTTGGGACGGCAGTTTGGAGAACCGGAGAAGCTTTGGGCTAAAGTGAAGCGGAAGGTGCGTCCGAAGGCCTCTCCGGTTTTTACAGAGTATGACCAGTACCATCCCCAGATATTGGACTGGAAGAGCAAGTATCTGGTGGGATATTGGGCCTGTGAGAAATATTACGGGGATATTCTGGGGGAAATTCGCGACAGTATCCGCTTCCCCAAGGGCGGCGATGAGCGCAACCTTATGCTCATGCGGGAAATGGAACAGACTCAGTCCGTCAGCGTGCATATCCGGCGGGGAGATTATCTGGATACGGCGAATCTGGAGCTGTTTGGCAATATTTGTACGGAAGCCTACTATGACAGGGCGATTGCCTGTATAAAGCGACGCTTCCCGCAGGCGGCGTTCTATCTGTTTTCTGATGACAGCGAGTATGTCAGGGCTCATTATCAGGGAGAAGAATATCATATCGTGGATTGGAACCGGGGAGAGGACAGCTTCTATGATATGATGCTGATGAGCTGCTGCAGGCACAATATCTGCGCCAACAGTACCTTTAGCTTCTGGGGAGCCAGATTGAACAGGCATGGGGACAAGATGATGATCCGCCCCTCCATTCATAAGAACAGCCAGAGCTGCGTACCGGAAGAAATGAAAAGCTTATGGCGGGGCTGGACGCTGATTTCCCCTGCCGGAGAGATTATTTGATATTTTATGTAAGAAAAGATATAATGGGACTGGATATCCGAATAATAAACAGGAAAGAACCCAAAGACTATGAACCGAAAGAAAAAGATTATTGAAAGCTACGGTCTGTTATTATCAGATCTGCTTTGCGTTATAGTTGCATATGTAGCGGCGATTCTTCTGCGGTACCAGAAATTCGCCCGGGTTATGGAACCGGAAGTGCACGTATTGGTATGCGTGTTTTTTCTGTTGTTTTGCACGATTTACAGCTTCCTGCTGGACTGGAACAGGAATTTTCTGGACAGGGGGATCTTCGTAGAATTTGTGGCGGTGTTAAAGCTGAATATCTTTATGGTACTGGCGGTTGCCGGAACTCTTTTTGTGATTCAGCGGGGAGCTGCTTTTTCCCGAATGGTTATGGGCTGTTTCGCCGTTCTGGACGTGTTTTTGGTGTGGCTGGTGCGGCTCGCCATGAAGAAGCTCCTGCGGGCATATCTGACCTCGGAAGCCAATCTGGTGAAGATGATGGTGATTACCAAGGACCGTGTGATGGACCGCACGGTTGCCCAGTTAAAGGAAAAGCTGGATATCAATTATGAAATTGTAGCGCTGGCTTGTGTGGACGAAGAGCGCAAGGGCGTGATTGTGGATGGTATCAGGGTGACCGCGGACGGAGAGGATGTGCTGGATATAGCAAGGCAGATGCCCTTAGACGAGGCCTTTGTGAATCTGCCGGATACAGACAAGGGCTATGTCAAAAAGCTCATCTATGAGCTGGAATCCATGGGCGTGGTCTGCCATTATAATATCGATATCATCGACGGCGGACAAAAGGAAATCACCGTGGACAGCTTCGCGGGCTATACGGTGATGTCCTATTCCATCACGCATTATGATTACCGGCGCATGATGGTCAAACGGCTGATCGATATGGCGGGCGGCTTGGTGGGGCTGCTGATTACGGCGGTTGCGACGCCTTTTGTGGCGCTGGCAATCCGGCTGGATTCGCCGGGGCCGATTTTCTTTGCGCAGACCCGTATCGGCAAGAATGGAAGGCGCTTTAAGATTTATAAATTTCGTTCCATGTATATTGACGCGGAGGAGCGCAGGAAAGAGCTGGAAGCGCAGAATGAAATGAATGGACTGATGTTCAAGATGGAGAATGATCCGCGGATTACGCGGGTAGGCAGGTTTATCCGCAAGACGAGCATTGATGAGCTGCCCCAGTTTTTAAATATTGTAAAGGGCGATATGAGTCTGGTAGGCACAAGGCCTCCCACGGAGGACGAATTTGAGCAGTATAATTCCCATTACAGAAGACGTATCAGTATGACGCCGGGACTTACCGGGCTGTGGCAGATCAGCGGGCGGAGCGATATCTCTGATTTTGACGAGGTGGTGAAGCTGGATTTAGAGTACATCGATAACTGGTCCATCGGGCTGGATATTAAGATCCTGTTTAAGACCGTAGGGGCGGTATTGAGGGGGCGCGGCTCTAAATAAGCGGGAAGGCAAATAGAAATGAGGCGGAAAATGAACGTTAAAAACGACAGGCTTGTCATGTACTTGCATGGCGGCAGCGGGAATCATGGCTGTGAGGCGATCGTCAACAGTACCTGCCATATGATAGAGGATATCCCGAAGCTTTTGGTCACCAACAGCGAGAAGGAAGACCGGTATTATTCGCTGGAGCCCTTATGCGATATCCTGCAGGAACGTAAGATCGCGGAGCATTTCTTTGCCCATGTCTGGTACTATGTATGGCGGCTGGTTTTTCAGGATCCGGAATCCTTTATGCGTTACCGCTTTAGGGATGTGCTGAAGAAGAATCTGGCGCCGCTCTACGTATCTGTGGGCGGCGATATGTACTGTTATGAATTGTCCAGGAAGGAAGCCATAGTGGCCAACAGCGCCTTTAACAGGGCGGGGGCGAAGACTGTGCTGTGGGGCTGCTCCCTGGAACCGGATTTATTGAAGGAACCGGAGGTGGTTGCGGATATGAAGCGTTACGCCCTGATTACGCCCAGGGAATCCATTACCGCCCAGGCGCTGCAGGAGGCGGGAGTGACGGATAATGTGAAGCTCTATCCCGATCCGGCGTTTTCCCTGCAGCCGGAAACAATAAGCCTGCCGGCCGGATTTCAGGAAGGGAATACGGTGGGGATTAATATCAGCCCCATGATTGTCCGCAATGAGACGACGGAGGGGATTACGCTCAGCAATTATAAAAAGCTGATGGACTATATTTTGCAGACAACGGACAGCAGCGTTGCGTTAATTCCTCATGTGATGTGGAATTATAATGACGACAGGCTGACGCTTGCTGAGTTATATCAGGATTATCGGGAGAATGGCCGGGTAATCCTGTTTGAGGATATGTCCTGCCAGAAGTTAAAATATATTATTTCCCGGTGCAGGTTCTTTGTCGGGGCAAGAACCCACGCTACCATAGCGGCTTATTCCAGTATGGTGCCGACTCTGGTGGTGGGATATTCCGTGAAAGCCAGAGGGATCGCCAGAGATTTGTTTGGGACGGAGGAGCATTATGTGCTGCCTGTGCAGACCCTGTCGGAGCCGGAGGAGCTGGCAAAAGCCTATATCTGGATCACGGAGCGGGAAGAGCAGATTCGCGGCAGGCTGGAGCGGATCATGCCCGATTATTGTAAAAAGGCAGCGGAGGCGGGCGCAGAGCTTGCCGGGCTGTGGCGTGAGCTGCACAGGGCGTAATGCGGAGCCGGTACTATGCCGGAATGTGCGGATGAATATGGAAAGCGGTTATATGGGTAGAATACAACAGGCGGAAAAAAATATTATATTCGGTTATCTGAGTAATTTTGTGACTCTTCTGATGAATTTTATCCAGAGAACCGTTTTTATCTGGGTGCTTGGAAGGACGCTTCTGGGCGTCAACAGTATTTATACCGACGTGCTGAGCGTCCTGTCTTTGGCGGAGCTGGGGATTGGCACGGCATTGAATTACAGCCTGTATAAGCCTGTGGCCAATGGGGATATTGAGAAAATCAAGTCCTATATGCGCTTTTATAAGAGAGCGTACACGGCCATCGCGGTGGTTATTGCGGCTGCAGGGATCGCCATATCGCCGTTCTTGAAATATATCCTGAAAAATCCCGGCGATTATTCCATGAGGGAGCTGACCATTTATTATTTCATTTTCCTGTTTAATACGGTCAGCACTTATTTTGTGGCATACAAATACAGCCTGACCAATGCGGAACAGAAAAATTATATTCAGACCAATGTGACCACGATTACCAAGATCGCGACGGTGCTGGTGCAGATCGCGGTTCTGCTTACCACGGGCAATTTTTTGTTTTATCTGCTGGCGCAGCTATTTGTGGAGCTGGCGCAGAAAATTTTTGTCAGCGTCTATCTGAACAGAAGATATCCCTATCTGCGGGAGAAAGATGTGCAGAAGCTGAGCAATGAAGAGACCAGGGCGGTGACAACCAAAACCAAGGCGCTGGTGCTTCACAAGATCGGCGATGTGGCCAGACTGCAGACAGATGCGATTATTATCTCTTCTTTTGTGAATGTGGATACATCCGGCGTGGTAGCAAATTATACGTATATTATTACCTATGTAGGTAACTTTGTGAATGTTATTTTCAGCTCGGTGGTATCTGGCTTCGGTAATCTGGTGGCTACGGAATCCAGGGAAAAGCAGTATCAGGTCTTTAAGGTATATCGGTTCTTCGCCTGCTGGCTGTTCGGGTTTGGCGCGGTAGGCTTCTGGCATCTGCTGACTCCGTTGATCGGCGGTCTGTGGCTGGATGAAAGCTGGGTGGTCAGCGGCGTAGTGGTAACGCTGCTGGTGATTGATTTTTATTTGAAGGGCGGGCGGAGCGTATTGGAGAATTTCAAAATCGCTGCCGGCGTCTTTGAGCAGGATCGATATCTGCCTTTAATACAGGGCGGCTTGAATTTAGCGCTCTCTATTGTGCTGGTGCAGAGGATCGGATTGGCGGGCGTTTATGTGGGTACGCTGGTATCCGGTATTTTAGCGAATTTGATCAGGCCGGTGATTATTTACCGGGTTTGCTTTGACAGGAAAGCGTGGGGGTATTTTGCGGATTCCCTGCGATACATGGCCGTGATCCTGGCGGTTGCGGCGGTGAATATACCTATCCGGCGTCTGGTGATGAGGGAAACCAATCTGCTGACCTTTGGGGCAATGGCGGTTATCATCAGCGTGATTTATAACAGCGTGTTCTTTCTGGCGTTTTGTAAGACGGAGGAGTTCGCATATCTGTGGGACGTGGCGGCCAGAAAGCTTCCCTTCCTGTCAAAACATAAGAGGTAATTGCGAAAGGAAGAATATAGAAGGGAACGAAGCCTATGGAAAAAACAGCTTTGATAGAAACCGCGTGTAAGGATTTGATGAGCTATGGCGTCTGGGATGGAAAGACCAGATTAAAACGAGGCGTCAAAAAATATCTGCTGCACAGGGAGGCTGGGGCTGAGGATTTGATTTTCTGGCCCACAGGGCTTCTGGCACATGGGCTGTGGAGCTGTAGGGCGGAGATTCTAAACGCTTTGGCGGGTTCGGACGGTAAGGAACCGAATGAGGACGATTTATGGGCTGGGAGACAACTGCTGGCCGATATCGAGGAGGCGCTGGCCGCTTATTATAGCAGATGGAGAAGGAAAGGAATGTCCGTTTTTTATCTGGATGATTTGCTTGCCGGGGAAACGATTCTCTCTGTTTTCGAGGAAAATTGGAAGCCGGGGGAGGATTCTCAGGGAACTGAAAGCTGCGTTGGTTTTACAAGGGAGCAGTGCGTGGCGGCTCTGGACAGGCTGACGTCCTATGTCCAAAGCTATCCCCAGAATGAGACGGGGAGCTTTCCTTACCGCGCGTATCAGCAAAACGGCCGCGTTTTTGCGGACGGCGTCGGGCTTGCCTGTCCCTTCCTTTATCGGTATGGCATAACGTTTGGCCAACAGGAATATTTGGAATTGGCTGTGAAACAAATTGTGAATTTCTTGGCATACGGTATGGATACCGCTACCGGGCTGCCATATCATGGATATGATGCGGCTGATGGATGTAAATACGGCGTTATCGGCTGGGGGCGGGCTGTTGGCTGGCTGCTGCGGGGCATGGCGGCGTGCGTGCGCTCGGAGTATGGCAGAGAACGGCTTGCGGGACCGTATCGGGACTTGATCGACGCCGCGTTGGCTTATCAGCGTAAGGACGGCTGTTTTTCCTGGCAGCTGCAGGCGTTGGACGGCCCGGCGGACACCTCCGCCGCAGGGATGATCTGCGTGGCGTTAAAACAGGGGATAGAACTTGGGATTCTGACAAAGGATTGCTATGGTCAGGCGTTACAGGCAGGCAGGAGCGCTATCGAAAGATTCATAAAGGACGGCAGAGTGTACCAGTGCTCAGGAGAATGTCTGGATTTTGCCCAGTACCCTCAGAGATACGGCGCTTATCCATGGGCGTTGGGACCGGCGCTGGAGACGCTTTGATAAAGGATTTGGAAAGAGTGGAGCAATGAAGGAAAAGATTGGGAGAATCGGAAAAGAACACAGCCTGAACGCAGCCTGGGAGGAAGTGTGTTATTTCGGCTTTTTTATCCTGCTGTCTGTGGCCAAAGGACTGGGCTTTTATGAGGGTCAGAAGCTGTTTGCGCTGTTGGTGGCTCCGGCGCTGGTTTTAGGCTTTGCCAAGCTGGTAATTTCCTCTTATACGAGGCGGCAGGCTGTTGCGGTCTTAGCCATACTGGTAATTACGGCTATCGTATATTATAATTCCCGGGAACTGGGGATTGTGTTTCTTGCGCTGACAGTGCTTGGCATGAAAAATATCTCGGTGGAGAAGGTTTTTCATGTGGGTTTGTGGGTCTGGTCGGGGTGCGCCCTAGCGTTGAGCGTCTTTTCCTTTTTCCGCTTAGAGCATACGATATACAGAGTCCACTCCAAGCTGGGGCTGGGACATATTTTTCGTTGGAGCCTGGGCTTTACCCACCCTAATATTCTGCATATTACCTATCTGGCATTGTGCGCGTTTATTTTATATGAATTGGGCGAAGGCTATCGGCTGAAGCATTTCCTGTATCTTATGGTGGGAAATGTGCTGGTTTTCTTATATTCTGTCAGCTACACAGGCTTCGGCATTGTGGCGGTTCTCCTGGCGGGCTGCCTGTATGTGCGGATCAGGCCGCGGTTTTGCATGGCGGAAAAGCTTCTGGCGAATCTGGTTCTGCCGGTGTGTCTGGTACTTTCTTTTGTGCTGCCGAAGCTTCTGTATGATAATCCTATCTGCCATAAGGTACAATATCTGAATTATCTTTTGAATACCAGAATCTGGCTTGCCGATCAGTTTCTGGTACCGGAATATATGAGCTGGTTTGGCGTAAACACATCGCAGGTAGTCAATTCCACCATGACGCTGGACAATTCCTATGTATGGGGGTACATCAATTTTGGGCTGATTCCTTTTGCCGTTATCATGCTGGGGTATTTCGCCCTGTTATTTTATGATACCCATAAGCAGAAGACGAGGGAGATGGTGATTACTGTGTGTTTTCTGGGCGCAGGCTGGACGGAGCCGCTTCTGTTTAATACCTCTTTCAAGAATCTTACCCTGGTTTTTCTGGGCGCGCTTTTGTTTATCCAGAAAGAAGACGCAAGGCAATACCGTCTGTTCCCCAGGGGGGGAAGCACGATTGCCATTCCCTTTGCGGGGCTGCCGGATTTTGTATACAGCGAAGCAAAGAAGCTCTGGCTATCCCATAGGAAGAAGCTGGCAGTGTGGGCGGCGGCAGGCGCCATGCTGGGGGCGGCGTTGTGCGGCGCCATTCATGAGGAACCGGAGGGATATGTGGTGCAGCGGTTTTATACCGACGGGCTGGAAGAAACTTCTGTTTATTTAGAGAGCGAGGACGATCCTGCCTATGAAGGCTACCGGGTCATGAATTATCAGGACGCCGACACCCCCATGCAGATTGTGGCGGGCAAGGCGGTGCGATTAGAAACCGTCCGCTATTATGTCGGAAGCATTTTGATAGGCGGGCTGGCAGGGATTGTGTCAGGCATGGTGTATGTGAGCAGGCAGAAAGTGGGGAGAGGCTGTAAGAAGGCGGACAATGGGGGGATTGGCCAAAGGAAAGGCTGTGTAGGAAGATGAATCAGGAGCTGCAATATTGTGAAATCTTAAAAACGAATATTAATGTCACGGACATGGGGAAAACCGTTTCTTATATTATGGAAAATCTGGAGCGGTTAAGGGGGGATTATATCTGCGTCTCTAATGTGCACACCACGGTGATGGCTTATCGCGACCCGGAATACCGGAAGGTACAGAATGGGGGCGCTATGGCGCTGCCGGACGGGCAGCCCCTGTCCATTGTCAGCCGTTTCAGAGGCTATCCGCAGGCACAGCGCGTGCCGGGGCCAGATCTGATGCCCGCCATTTTAAAGCTGTCTGAAAAAAAGGGGTACAAGCATTATTTCTATGGCGGTACAGAACAAACGCTGGCGGAGCTGAAAAAGAAAACGCTGCAAAGATATCCCGGGCTGCAGATTGCGGGAATGTATTCCCCACCCTTTCGCAGGCTGACGGAGGAAGAGGATGCAGAAATAACCCGCCGGATAAATGAGAGCGGAGCCGATTTTATCTGGGTGGCGCTGGGGGCGCCGAAGCAGGAAAACTGGATGTATGCCCATCGAAATCGGGTGAACGGCCTGATGATCGGCGTGGGAGCCGCTTTTGATTTCCTGGCGGGTACTACGAAGCGGGCGCCTATGTGGATGCAGAAGCTGTGTATGGAATGGCTGTATCGTATCACTCAGGATCCCAGACGAATGACGCCCCGTTATCTGAATACGAACTTCGCCTTTCTCTATTATGTGCATCAGGAGAACCGCGCGCTGCGGAAACGGAAAGAGAAGCGCATGCTGCCTGACGGTAAAAGAAGCGCCGCTTTGGGACAAGAGGAAAAGCTGCGGATTGCCATGATCGGCCATAAGCGGATTCCTTCCAGAGAGGGCGGGGTGGAGATCGTGGTGGAGGAGCTGGCGGTGCGTATGGCGGCGCTGGGACACAGAGTGGACGCCTATAACAGGTTTGGGCACCATGTGTCAGGGAAGAAGTATGACCAGGAATATGGCTGGAAGGGGAGAAAGTATTATCAGGGAGTCCGGGTTTATATTGTCCCTACGTTCAGGCGCAGCAGCCTGAATGCCATTGTATACGCCTTTTTTGCCACGGTCAGGGCTTTGTTTGGCAAGTATGACGTACTGCATTACCACGCGGAGGGATCCTGCGCCATGCTGTGGCTGCCGAAGCTGTTTCGCAGAAAAATTGTGGTCACGATCCACGGACTGGACTGGCAGAGGGCTAAATGGGGCAATCTGGCGTCCTTTGTGATTAAATTCGGCGAGAAGATGGCGGCGGAATACGCAGATGAAATTATTGTGTTGTCTGAGAATGTGAAGCGGTATTTTGCGGATACTTATCAAAGGGAGGTTACCTATATTCCCAACGGCGTTAACAGACCTCAAATATGCCCTCCGGAGATGATTAGGGAGAAGTATGGGCTGGAGAAGGACGGATATTTTCTGTTTCTGGCCAGAATTGTGCCGGAGAAGGGGCTGCACTATTTGATAGAGGCATTTGAAAAGATTGATACGGATAAAAAGCTGGTCATTGCGGGCGGCAACAGCCAGGCACTGGAGTATATGGAGCGGATTCATCAGATGGCGGCGAAGGATCAGCGGATTATTATGACCGATTTCGTACAGGGGCAGATGCTGGAGGAATTGTACTCCAACGCCTATGCTTTTATACTGCCCAGCGATGTGGAAGGAATGGCGCTGAGCCTTTTGGAAGCCATGAGCTATGGGAAATGCTGTCTGGTCAGCGATATCTGTGAAAACACGGAGGTGACGGAGGATAAGGCGCTGACCTTTCATAAGGGCGATTCGTCGGATTTGCAGCGTCAGATGGAATTTATGCTGGCACACCCGGAGAAGGTCAGGGAATATGCGGATCAAAGCGCCGATTTTATCTGTGGTAAATATGACTGGGATGAAGTGGTGGATAAGACGCTGGAGCTCTATCGCAGATGCTGCCGGAAAGGTTGAACGATGAAAATTTTAATGGTGAACAAGTTCCTTTACCCTAACGGCGGGTCGGAAACCTATATCTTTAAGCTGGGGGCGCAATTGCAGAAGGAAGGGCATGAGGTACAGTATTTCGGTATGGAGCATCAGGGCAGAATCGTGGGAAATCACGCAGAGTGCTATACCTCCGATCTGGATTTTCATAACGGCAGGCTGCGGAAGCTGCTCTATCCCTTTCGTATTATTTATTCCGGCGAGGCGAAGAAAAAGCTTACGGTTGTGCTGAAGGATTTCCAGCCGGACGTGGTGCATTTAAATAATATCAATTTTCAACTGACGCCTTCCGTGATCTATGCGGTGCGCAATTATGAGAAAAAAACAGGGAAACGGATTAAGCTGGTGTTTACGGCGCATGATTATCAGTGGGTATGCCCGAATCATATGATGAGGATTCCGGCCACCGGCGAGAGCTGCTTCGCCTGCCGCGGCGGCAATTTTATGCAATGTACGAAAAACCGCTGTATTCATAATTCGAGGGTCAGGAGCTTACTGGGCTCCCTTGAGGCCGGCTTGTACGATCGGCTTAAGACTTACGCTATGGTAGACGTCATTATCTGTCCCAGCGCATTTATGAAAAAACAGTTGGATACCAATCCCGTCCTGGCGGGAAAAACAATCCTGCTGCGTAATTTCATAGAAGGAGCTGCGGAAAATGGCGCGTCTTTGGAGAAAGGACAGGAGAAGAAAGGGACGGAGGGACAGGACAACAAAAAGGATTATGTGATTTATTTCGGACGGTTTTCGGAGGAGAAGGGAACAAAGACGCTGCTGGCCGCCTGTAGGGCGCTTCCCTGGATTCCCTTTATTTTTGCTGGTACGGGTCCTTTGGAGGAGCAGGTGAATCAGGTGGAAAATATAGAGAACCGCGGTTTTGTGACGGGAGATGCGCTGCGCAGGCTGATCGCAGAGGCAAGGTTCAGCGTTTATCCTTCCGAGTGGTATGAGAATTGCCCCTTTTCCATTATGGAATCTCAACTGTATGGGACGCCGGTGCTGGCCTCTGATTTAGGCGGGGCGCCGGAGCTGGTGCAGGCGGGGAGGACCGGGGAGCTTTTCCGCGGCGGCGACGGGGAAGAGTTGACGGCGCATATCCGCGATCTGTGGGAGCAGCCGGAATTATGCAGACAATACAGCCGGAACTGTAAAGAGATAAATTTTGACACAGTAGAAGTATATTGTGGTAAAATATTAGAGATTTATAAAGCATAACGTAAAACCAGATTTCAAGGAGGACGCTGTATGGCACGCAGAACCTTATACGGGACTGTCATTGTAACCTATAGATGCAACGCGCACTGTAATATGTGCGACTGCTTTAAGGACCCTACCAGACCGGAAGAGGAGATCACGCTGGAGGACATAAAAAAGCTGCCGGAGATGGCTTTTACCAATATTACCGGCGGCGAGCCCTTTATCAGACAGGATATTCCTGAGATTGTCAGGGAATTGTACAGGAAATCAGACAGGATTGTCATTTCCACTAACGGCTATTTTACGGATCGGATTATTGCGCTCTGTAAGGAATTTCCCAAGGTGGGCATCCGCATCAGTATTGAAGGGCTGCAGGAGACAAACGATAAGATTCGTGGGATTCCGGATGGCTTTAACAGAGGCTATCGGACATTGAAGACGCTGGTGGAGATGGGGCATCCTGACGTGGGATTCGGCATGACGGTGCAGGATATGAACTGTGAAGATCTGGTACCCCTTTACAACATTGCCAATGATATGGGAATGGAGTTTGCCACGGCCACCCTGCACAACTCTTTTTATTTCCGCAAGACGGATAATAAGATTGAGGATAAATATAAGGTGGCGCAGAATTTTGAAAAGCTGATCAATGAACTATTGAAGAGCAAATCCCCCAAAAAATGGTTCCGGGCGTATTTTAATCATGGGCTGATTAATTATATTTACGGCAATAAAAGGCTGCTGCCCTGCGATATGTCAAAGAACGCCTTTTTTATCGATCCCTTCTGCGACGTCATTCCCTGTAACGGAATGGAGAAAAAGGCTGTCATGGGCAATCTGAGGAAGCAGAGCTGGGAGGAACTGTGGAATTCCGAGCAGGCGCAGGAGGTTCGCAAGTGTACGAAGAACTGCGGCAGAAACTGTTGGATGATCGGAAGCGCGTCTCCGGCGATGCATAAGTATATATGGGTGCCCGCCTGGTGGGTCATTAAGCATAAATTGATAAAGGGCGGCAAATACAGTCTGAAGGAGAATAAGTTTATATGAGATTCCTGTATGTAGCCCCGCGCTATCATACCAATCAGATGGACATTATGAAGGGGCTGGTAGAACATGGGCATGAGGTGTGTTTTATCAGCCATTATGCGGCTGCGATAGAGGATTATTCCTATGTGACGCCCATCGTTCTCGGATATTCGCCGTTGTACAGGCTGATCGACAGGCTGTATGTGAAGGTTCTTCACAGGAAAGACCCCACGGCGATTGTCTTTAAGATTCAGCATGGCTTTCCACCTGTGGGGAAGCTTTACAGGACAATGCGGGATTTTAAGCCGGACGTGGTCATTCTGCGGGAACGTTCCGTGTATTCCATGGCGGCGTATCTGATTTGTCAAAAAAGGGGTTATCCCTGTATTTTGTATAATCAGAATCCCTTATGGTCCCAGCCGGACAAGAAAGACCTGCTGCACCGGGTAGCGGGGCGATTGTCGCCTAAGGCGCGGATTACGCCGGTTATGGGGATTCAGAAGCCGGGCGCCTCCCGTAAGGAGAATGATTATTTTGTCCCCTTTGTGGCGGAGCCCCGGAGAGCGCCGCAGGATAGAACCTATTTCGCGGAGGACACGGTACATATCCTCTGTATCGGCAAATATGAGATCAGAAAGCATCATCTGATGCTGTTGGAGACGGTGCGGCAGCTTCAGTATCAATACAGGCTGCACTTAACGCTGGTGGGAGAAGCCACCAATCATTTTCAAAAGGATTATTGCGCCCAGGTAAGGGACTATGTGAAGGAACACCATATGGAGGAGCTTGTTACGGTAAAGGTCAATGTGCCGCGGAAGTGTATGGAGCAGGAATATCTGGCTGCGGATGTGTATGTGCTTCCAAGCACTCTGGAGATGGCGTCGGTATCCCAACTGGAGGCCATGAGCTATTCCCTGCCGGTGATTTGCAGCGACACCAACGGCACCGCCTGCTATGTGGAGGATGGCGTGACCGGCTATCAGTTCCGGGACTGCGATCAGGAAGATCTGTCAGCGAAGCTGGAGCAACTGCTGTCGGATAGGAACCGTATGAAACAAATGGGAGCGGCAGGCTACCGCGCGCTGGTGGAGAACTATAATTTCGATCGGTATTTTACATCTATCATGCAGATCGTCGAGAAGGAGAAAGGTTGAGAATTAAAAGAAAAGTAAAGGATAGTCTCGCGGCGGCGGTCTATTTCTTATATGAAAAGGGAATCCTGCGCAATAGGATCAGGGTACAAACCATCGATGAGACCATTTGGGAGCTTGTCAATACGGAAAAAAGCATGGTGCGTTTTGGCGACGGCGAGATTGTTATGATCAGGGGAGTGGATCTGATGCTGCAAAAGGCGTCGCCGGAGATCGGGGCAGGGCTTGCCCGGATACTGGGATATGAATATGACGGTCTGATGGTGACTATCCCCGGCGTTTTTGATACGCTGTCGGATCACCGGAAGGCCAGCAGGCAGTTTTGGAAGGATCATCTGCTGTTTAGCCGTAAAACCTATGAGAAATACTGTAATCCCAACCGGATTTACGGGACAACCTTTGTGTCCCGGTGTTATTATTATCCGAAAGACAGAAGTAAATGCGCCGAATGGTTTGCCAAAATCAAGAAAATATGGGAGAATAAAGACATTGTTATTGTAGAGGGGACCAAGACCCATAACGGCGTCGGAAATGATTTGTTTGATACGGCAGGAAGTATTGAGCGGATTATTTGTCCTCCGAAGGACGCTTATGCGGCTCTCCCAGAAATTATGGAGGCCTGCGGGCAGTACGGCAGGGACCGGCTGTTTCTCCTGTCCATAGGCGTGGCGGCAAAGTTCCTTGCGCTGGAGTTATTTCAAAAGGGATACCGGGTGCTGGATATCGGCAACATGGATTTGGAGTATGAATGGTATGTCAGGCAGGCGCCGGACAAAATACCTATTCCCAAGCACGATATTATGGGAGAGGCGGCGAACCGGGCCATGGCAGGGCAGGAAACGCCGACCCGGCTTCTCTTGCCGCTGCCGGAGGGCGGGATATCCGTCCGGACAGCCATGAGTTATGGGGAGTATCTGGAGCAGGTGAAGGTATGGCTATAGCGAGAGATGCGCAGGAAAGACGCGGGAGATTATATGATTGATAGTAAGCAAACCTATTTCAGATACCTGAAGCAGGATCAAATTGCCCTTGGAAGACAGAAGGACAGGCGTCCCCGCTTGTTTGGCGATGAGATCTGGAAGTTTGAGAGACTGCTGCGCAAGGTGGAATATTATGCCAACTGCAGGAGCGGAGCGGCATCTGAAATTATTTATAAATATTATAAATACAGATATCACAGATTGAGCGTAAGGCTGGGGTTTACGATTCCCGTCAATGTGTTTGAGGAAGGCCTGGCGATTCCCCACTATGGCGTTATTGTGGTACACGGCAATGCGAAGATCGGCAGGAACTGCCGTTTACAGGAGGGCGTGACCATAGGCGCCACAAACGGAAGCCATGAGGCGGCGAGAATCGGGAATAACTGCTATCTGGGCAGCGGCGCCAAGGTACTGGGAGCCGTAACCATAGCCGACGACGTGGCGGTGGGGGCGAATGCCGTGGTAACCAGGGATATTACGGAAGCGGGAACTACCTGGGCGGGGAGTCCGGCCAGAAAAGTCAGCGACAAGGATTCCCACAGCAATTTGTGCCGGGATTTGTTCGGGTAATCTGCCATGCCGGGCAGCGTACGCAGGCCTGCGGGAAGAAATAAGAGGTTATTTTATTATATGGATAAAGCAAGCAAAACGAAGCAGGCAGGGCTGCTGAAGAAATTAGGATATATTTTTGACAAAAAGGACAAATGGAAAATTATGCTTCTTCTGGCGGCGGTGGTGGCCGGCAGCTTTCTGGAGCTATTGAGCGTCACGGTTTTTATGCCCTTTATTAATATCATATCCGATCAGACTGTGATACAGCGGACATGGTATTTAAAGGCGGCGTATGATTTCTTCCGGTTTTCCTCCTCTAAGAGCTTTATGATTGCGCTGACCGTTGGGATTATAGGGATCTATGTGATTAAAAATATATATCTGATTTTAGAGAAAAATTATATTTTCCGATTCTCTTACCGTACCCAGATGAAGCTGTCTACCAGATTACTGGACACCTATATGAAGGAGCCTTATACCTTTCATCTGAATAGGAATATTGCGACCCTGCAGAGAAGTCTGCACGAGGATACCTCTCGTTTTATGCAGGTGATTCTGTATTCGTTGGAGCTGGTGGCGGAGCTGGCGGTATGCCTTGTCCTGGTGGTCTATCTGATGATTGTCAGCAAGTCGATTACGCTTATCGTACTGGGGCTTTTGGTTTTGTGCGTCGGGATTTTTACCCTCACGACCAGAAAGTACAGCCGTAAGCTGGGGGAGGATAATCAGGGGTATCAAGGGAAAATTTTCCAGTGGATGAATCAGGCCTTAGGGGGCGTCAAGGAAATTAAGATTTTGGAGCGGGAAAGCTACTTTACGGGTGAATTTCAGAAGTATTATGCCAAATATGCCAGAGGTCTGCAGATCGCCAGAACGATTTCCATTCTGCCCAAGTATCTGGTGGAGGCGGTAGCCATGACGGGAATTTTGATTGCCATTGTGGTGAAGCTGCTATTCGGAGAGGCGGATATGACCTATTATCTGCCGCAGCTTACGGTATTTGCGGTAGCGGCTATGCGTCTGATGCCCAGCGTGGGACGTATCAACGAGCACACCACCAATATGCTGTACGCCCTTCCCTCCGTGGAGCTGGTGTATCACGATTTGAAGGATATTGAAGGGTATATGGAAGAAAAGAAGCAGGAGGTCAGGGAAGACTGGAATCTGCAAGGAGGAATTGAGGTTCGGGACGTGACTTATTATTATCCCGATACGGAGGAACCGGTGATTGCGGGAGCCAGCTTTACCATTGAAAAGGGCAAGACGGTGGCTTTCATCGGCGCTTCAGGAGCGGGCAAGACCACCATGGTGGATATTATTCTGGGGCTTCTGGTTCCCCAGAAGGGCGTAGTAATGGCGGATCATATCAATGTCCATGAGAAGCCCAAAACCTTCCATGCCCAGGTGGGATATATCCCACAGGTAATCTATCTGTCCGACGATACCATCCGCAACAATATCGCCTTTGGCGTCAGGGAGGAAGAGATTGATGAAGGGGCGGTGCTGGCGGCGATGGAGAAGGCGCAGTTGACGGAGTTTATTGACAGCCTGCCCCATGGCCTGGATACCATTGTGGGCGACCGGGGCGTCAGGTTATCCGGCGGCCAGAGGCAGCGTATTGGTATTGCCAGGGCGCTTTACCATGACCCGGAGATTCTGGTGCTGGATGAAGCTACCTCGGCGTTGGATAATGAGACCGAGGCGGCGGTTATGGAAGCGATTGAAAATCTGCAGGGGACGAAAACCATGATTATTATTGCGCACAGACTGACAACTATCCGCAACGTGGACGTTATCTACGAAGTGGGAGACGGTAAGGTGGAGAAAAGGAAAAAAGAGGAAGTGTTTGGGTAAGTAATGGAGAAAAAATGGCCAAACAGGTTTCAATTTCATAAAAAGCGAACAGACGGACTGTTTTACCTGTCTCTTGTTATGCTTGCGCTCTTCGCCTTTGTATTGATAGGCTCCAGGGAGCCGGTGCTGTTTGACGACAGCGGCGCTTATCTGACCGTTGATCGGACAGAAGGCGTTATGCCTGTTTATCCGCTGTTTCTGCTGTTTAATCAATATTTCTTCGGCGATGACCGTTATCTGCAGGCCGTTATTATGGAGCAGGCTCTTCTGGCGGTGTTTTGCGTGACGCTTTTTGTCAGGGTGATCCGGGAAAAATTTTCCCTGAAATATGGGGAGTCTTATCTGGCGTTTGGACTATCGCTTCTGCCCTTTACCATGGATCTGCCCCAGGCGATGGCCACTCAGGAAATCCTGACGGAAGGCATAGCCTATGCGCTGTTTTATTTGTGGGTGATTCTATTGCTGAAGGCTGTATGGGAGAAAAGCCGCTTATGGTTCCTGGGAGCCTTGGCCATGACCCTTTGCTTATCGATGGTGCGCTCCCAGCTCCAGATTCTATTTGGGGTCTGCGGCGTGGTTTTTCTGTACCTGATATGCTTTGGAAGGAAACCAGGGGGCAAAGGCTTCATGCCGCTGCGCATCATATTGGGTTTGGCCGGCTGTCTGGCGATTATGGGGACGGGGGTTCTTTTGGTATCCCGGATTACTTCAGAATACAAGAGTTTTGTTCGGGATAATGAAACTTTCTATGCGTTTGTTTTAAAGACACAGATGCCCGGTTCCTATGAAGATTATATAGAGGAAAAGGAGCTGCTGGCGGCTCTTTCGGAAGAGGGATCAACCGGGAATGTGGGAGAAACGGACTGGAGCAAGGCGTCGGAGGAACAGTTGGCTACAAGGTCATTTGCTACAAGCCAGTATGTGAGCCTGATTTTTTCCAGAGGAATGTATGAGGCGGATTTGGAGGACGCGGCGCTGTTTGAGAATGAAATGCTGCGGAATCTTTTTTTGGAGCTCTATGCCGCGGCGGACGCTGAAGAACAGAGATATGCCTATGCGCAGAAGGGCTTGTGGATGTGGAAGGATATTGTGGGAGGGATTGGTATGGTGGGGAAGACCTGCCTGGCCGTTCCATCAGAATATTATGCCGCTTACTATCCGGAAGTAATCAGGTCAGATGATTTCAGCGCTATCCGCAACGCGCATTTGCAGGAGATAGGAATGACGCTGATTAAGGCTCATTTCGGCAGATTCCTGTATCATACGCTGATGCTGTTGCCATCGGCATTTATCTGCACCGTGTTTTTTCAAATCGCGCCGATTTATGGGCTGTGCCATCTGGCGACGCTGTTTCTCTATGTCTCGGCGGCGGCTTTGATGATCTGGGGATATGCGGATCAAAAAGTGAAAAAGGAATATGCCGAATTGATGGCGCTGGTATTGGGAACCAATGGGGTTATGGTGTTAGTGATATCCCTGGTGTTTTTCGGACAGCAGCGATATCTGGTGTATAATTTTGGCGTTTTTTATGTGGCCTATGGACTGCTCCTGCAGCAGTTATGGCAGCAGCGTGTTCGTGGCCGGGCAGCGGAGGCGTATGCCCATAAGAAGAAAACCGCTGCCGAAAGAGGGATTGGAAAGTAAGGACGATGAGAATGAGACAGGAGCCAAGGGTGTTGATTATTATCCCCGCCTATAATGAGGCGGACAATATAGAACATGTAGTCGGCCATATGCTGGAGGAAGCTCCTCAGTATGATTATCTGGTGGTCAATGACGGTTCTACGGATAAGACGCTGGAGATATGCCGCGACAGGCGTTTTCATTATCTGGATCTGTCTGTCAATATGGGAATTGGAGGAGCCGTGCAGGCGGGGTATGTCTATGCCTATAAGAATGATTATGATATCGCGGTACAGATGGACGGCGATGGACAGCATGACATCGCTTATCTGGGGGAGATGTTAAAGCCTGTTATAAACAAAGAGGCGGACGTGGTAATCGGTTCCCGCTTCCTGGAGAAAGAGGGGTTCCAATCTTCCGCGGGAAGACGACTGGGAATCCATATTTTAAGCGGCCTGATCTGGCTGACCACCGGCCGGAAAATCATAGACGTGACCAGCGGCTACCGTGCCGTGAACCGAAAGTTTATTGATATTTACAGCAAGGATTATCCTATGGATTATCCGGAGCCGGAGGCCATTGTGGAAGCCATTATGCACAGGGGCCGGGTGAAAGAGGTTCCCGTGCAGATGAGGGCGAGGGAGGGCGGCGCCAGCTCTATTACATGGAAAAAATCCGTTTACTATATGATTAAAGTAACGATAGCGATTCTGGTCTGCCGCTTAAGCTATGGCGTTCGGAGAGCGGCGCGGCCGGAAGAGTCAGAGGAACCTTGCAGATAGGTCTGAGAACAGAAAGGACGAATGGCGGAATGTTTTTATCAGAGGTGACAGATGGGATAGATGGGAAGCTGATCCGGGACGGTGAATTTCAGACCCTTGAGTATTGCACCGGCAGGCTGGAAGTCCCTTTCCTTACCTTTATGGGCAATGAAAAGTTTATCCACAGCATGAGCCCTTACGCCAGCTGTGTGTTATGCAGCAGGGAGTTCGTGGGACGGCTGCCGGAAAACATTCAGGGGGTCTATATGACGGATGCGCCTAAGGAAGCTTTTCAGAAAATCCATAATCGGTTGAAGGATGACGACAGATATCGTCTGCCCCTTAAGGAAAACAGGATAGGCGCAGACTGCAGGATCAGTCCTAAAGCCGGTATTGCTCCCCGTGGCGTTGAGATCGGCGACAGGGTAGTCATAGAGGACAATGTTACGATTTATGAGAATGTAAGAATCGGTAACGATTGTATCATACGAAGCGGCGCGGTGATTGGCGGCAAGGCCTTTACCTTTGCGAGAACCGCCAATCAGGGTATCCTCAGCATGGAGGATCTGGGACAGGTTGTGATAGGAGACCGTGTGGAGATTTTTTCCCTGTCCCATATAGCGAAAGGAATTCTTCCCACAGATGTTACTTATATTGGGGAAGATGTGAAAATAGACGCGCTGGTACAGATTGGGCACGGTACTGTAATCCGAGAGAGGACTTTAGTCGCAGAGGGAGCGGTTATCGCGGGTAACGTCTTCATAGGAGAAGATTCCTGGGTGGGAATCAACGCCACGGTGTCTAATCGGATCCATATAGGGCGGGGCTCCAGAGTCAGTCTGGGAAGCGTGGTAACCAAGGATGTACCGGACGGGCAGACCGTTACGGGTAATTTTGCCATAGAGCATACGCACTTTATCAGAAACTTAAAGGAACTGATCCTGAAAAACGGAAATTAACCCGGAAGGGAAGGGCAGAGGGGAGGTAAACGATATGATACCGTCTACGCTTAGGATTACCTTGATCGTCGCAGTGGTCTGTTACTTCATTTTTATTTTATATTTTCTCAAGCAGCGCGCGCTGAATTTGAAATACACCCTATTGTGGCTGCTGGCAGGGATTGTGATGGGAATCCTTGTCGTAGTGCCGGAATTGCTTACCGCCATTATCCATGTGTTTGGGATTCAGGATAACATGAACGGCCTGTTTATTTTCTGTATTGCTTTTATCCTTATGATCCTGTTATCCCTGACGTCCATTGCTTCCAGGCAGAACCGCAAGATTCGGATACTGACCCAGGAGCTGGCCATTCTTGACAAGCGGGTGAGGGAGATGGAGGAAGCCTGGCTTAAGACGCAGGAAACAGATCAATTCCCTTCGGAGAAATAAGGTATGGCGTACAAAATCAGAAAAAGAGTCTGCCGCGTGGTTTTATTAATTCCATTACTGCTGGTATTATACGGACTCTTACGGGAACAAAAAGATATCGTTGCGGTTCAGGGCGACTGTCTTGCAAGCCTTCTTTTTATCATAGAAGAAGGAGCGGCAGAGAAAACCGTTCTGCCCTTTTACAGTCAGGAGGAGGACATTTATTACCTGTTTCTTCCTGCTTATGCGGATGTGGATAACGTACAGATATCTTTTGAAGGGGCGGAAAAGGTTATCTTTCAGGAGGGAGGAGCCTGTTATGAATTGAAGACAGGTATGAGCCTTCAAAGCCTTCAGTATGATAAAGTCTATCAGGCGTCTTTTGTGAAGAATGGGCAGACGGAAAAAACAATGCAGTTGATGGTGAAGCACTCCGCTAACCTGCCGGCGCTCTTTATCGAAACCCAGTCCGGTTCCATGGATGCGGTGGACGCTGATAAGGCTTACCGGGAGAATGGGAGCTATGTCCTGATAGATGCAGATGGAACGCTGGTGTATGCGGACGCGTTAGACCATATTACCGGCAGGGGTAATTCCACATGGAATTATCCCAAGAAATCCTATAGTATCAAGCTGGCGAATCCGGCGAACCTGCTTGATATGGGGAGCGCACGAAGATGGATTTTGTTGAGCAACGTGGAGGATACCACCTATCTGAGAAATAAAATCACCTATGACATGGCTGTCTCAGCGGGAATGGCAGGAGCGCCGGAGTCAAGGTATATCGATTTATATATTAACCAGGAATATTATGGCATGTATCTTCTGTGTGAGAAGATTGAACCGGGGGAAAACAGAATCCCCATGACGGATTTGGAGCTGGAAAATGAGAAGTTGAACAAAGATATCGAACAGGCGGAGCCGGTTTATACCCAGTTGAGCAAAGGAGTAGCCCTGGGCGCCAACCCGAAGGACATTTCCGGCGGTTATCTTATAGAGCGGGATGAGTATTCCAAATATATAGAAGAAATCAGCGGCTTCCAAACATCTTTATTAGGGGATCTGTACGTCATAAAAAGCCCTGAGTATGCGTCGGCGGAGGAAGTGGCTTATATCAGCGGTCTGTTTGCCCAGATGGAGGAGTCGGTGGCCGCCAGGGAGGACAGCGACGATTATCTGTACTATATTGACTTGGAATCCTTTGTGCAGAAGTATATGATTGAGGAAATCTGTAAAAATAATGGCGGAGGGGCTACCAGCTCCTATTTCTATAAGCCTGAGGACTCGGTCAGCACTAAGATTTTTGCAGGGCCGGTCTGGGATTATGATAAGGCCTATGCGGCGGTGGATGGCATTAATAACAGTACCAGAGATTTATGCTATCTGACACAGCGTAATGAGGGAACGACTTTATTCTGGTATTTGAATTGTCATGCCGGATTCCGGGAAGCCGTGAGCGAATATTACGCAGATTTTTTTGCCGATTATCTTGCGCAAGTGCTGGAAGTTAAAATGGCGGAGTATGCTTCCTGGATACGCTGTTCGGCGGATATGGATGCGGTCAGGTGGAAGGAAATCTATGGGACGCTTGAACCTTATGAGGAGAGAGTCCGCGTGATTGAGGATTTTCTGACAGAGAGGAAAGCTTTTCTGGATGAAATATGGCTGGAAGATGCAGAATTATGTACGGTTCATTTTGTGGCGCCGGAATGGTATCGGGATACTTATATGAGCGTCATCAAAGGGGAGTGCCTGACGGAAATACCGATGCAGATAACGGGTCAGGAGCTGAGCGGCAGGATTTTTGACGGATGGTATACACAGGAGGGAGAGGAATTTGATATGAGCCAGCCCTTATACGAGGATGTGACGGTGTATGCCAGAAGCCATGAAGCGGCTGAAGGGGATAACTAGAAGATGCTTAAGATTGCGGTAGATTTATTATGGCTGCGCCCGAAGAAGGTCGGGGGCACAGAATTTTATATCAGGAATTTGCTGGACGGCTTCTTACAACTGAAGGAGCCTTTTCACCTTTTCCTGCTGGTATCTAAGGATAATAAAGAATCTCTGGAGCATTATGGCAGGGACGAGAGAATCACCCTGTTGGAAACCGGAGTGGTGTCTGCCAATATTCCGGGAAGAATTCTGTGGCAGTTTTTCTGTCAGAACAGATTTTTGCGGAAGAATGATATTCGTAAATGCTTTATCCCGGTGTATTGCAGACCTTTGCTGAACGGCGGCATTACCTATGTCAATGTGATTCATGATTTGCAGGCGGCGCACTATCCGCAATATCATCCCTTTCATGAGATTGCGTATTCCAGGCTCTGCTGGTGGCTGGACGTCCATTGCTCGAAGCATATTGTGGCGATTTCAGACTGGGTGAGAGACGATATTATAGAAAGATACCATGTGAAGCCGGAGAAAATTACCACCATCTACAATCCTATTACGGTTAACCGAGAGGAAACCGTCCCCTTTGAGGAACTGGCGGAGAAGTATCGGATTAAGGAAAAGGAATTTTATTATACTGTGGCACAGTTGATTCCTCATAAAAATTTGGATACGCTCATAGAGGTCATGAGCCGGATTAAGGAGCGGCGGCTTGCGCTACCTTCTAAGCTGCTGATTTCCGGCGTTAATGGGGAGAGCCGCAGGCAACTGGAGGAGCGGATTAAGGACAGGGAACTGGAACAGGAGATCTGCCTGACCGGTTTCGTGGAGAATAGGGAGAGAAACACATTGTATCAGTACAGCAGGGCATTCCTGTTTCCCAGTGTCTTTGAGGGATTTGGCATGCCGCCGGTGGAGGCCATGCTCTTTGGAACGGTGGTCATTGCTACCGACAAAACCTGTATCCCGGAGGTGACTCAGGGGAAGGCTAATTATGTGGAAGATCCCTATGATGTGGAGGAATGGATTCGGGTGATGCAGAATCCGGTCAACCGAATCGGGGAAATGGATTTTGGCGTATATGACCAGGGGACATTGACCGGAAGGTATTATCATTTGCTGAAGGATATGTTTGCGGATTGAGGAAGGCAAGGTCATCAGAATGGAACGGCTTGCGGTTATTTTAGTGAACTATAATGGGAAGCAGTACAATGAGGCCTGTATAGAGTCTATTCTGGCGGCTCAGGCTCTATGGGATAAGAAGATCATCGTGGTGGACAACGGTTCGCAGGACGATTCCCTGCAGATTCTTCGGCAGCGCTATGAAAACTGCGAGGCAGTAGAACTGCTCCCATTGGACGATAATTATGGTTTCTCTTATGCCAATAATGCAGGGATACGAAGAGCCATGGAAGAGGGAGCGGACTATGTGCTGCTGTTGAATAACGATACGGAGATCGCCCCGGATATGCTGACAGGTCTGGAGCAGTGTGCGAAACGGCATCCCGACAGCATGATTGCACCCAAGATTTATTACAGCGACCGCAGAGAGGTGATCTGGTCCGCGGGCGGCAAGGTGTCCCCGTTGGTTCGGAAAGTAAGTCATATCGGCGTGGGACAGACGGACAGAGGGCAGTTTGCAGAAGAGAAGGAAGTCGGTTTCGCCACGGGCTGCGCCCTGCTGATTCCCTGTAAGGTCATCAGGCGGGCGGGTTTTCTGGACGAGCGGTTTTTTTTGTATTATGAGGATACGGAATACAGTTTCCGCTTAGGTAAGCTTGGCATTTCCATTTATTACTGCCCGGAGGCGGTTCTGTATCATAAGGTAGGCGCCAGCTCCAAAGGAGCGGATAGTCCCTTATGCGCTTACTATATTGCCCGTAATTGGCTGTTGTGTAATCAGAAGCATTTGGGGAAACGCTATCCCCTCTTTTTGGGATATTATATGGTAAACAGGACAGTCTGCTGTCTGCTTTGGCTGGCACAGGGCAAGGGGGAGCTTGTCAGGGCGACCTGGAGGGGAATCAGGGATTTTCAAAAGGGAAGGTTTGGAAAAGCCTCCTGCTACGGCTGAAATCATTCGGCGGTAAGCGTTTGCATTGGCAGAGGGAGTGTGCTATTATGAGAAAAGGTTATTATATCCATTTTCAGGGACGGGAATCTATCGGGGTCAGTAAGAAGATCGATATGCAGATGGAAGAGCTCAGGAAATATTATGATATGCGGGAGTTAGAGATCAGGACGCCCGACAGGTCTTTGCCGGAGCGGATTTTTGGCTTGCTTCCCATCATGTCGATCAGAAGAAATTATGACGAAGCACTGGAACAGTTAGATGATCCTGACTTTCTTTATGTCAGAAGAACGGTTGCCGACCGGGCGTATCTGCGTTTCTGGAAGAAAGTAAAGGAACGATATCCTGACTGTAAAATCGTTATAGAGATTTTTTCTTATCCCTATGATAAGGATGACTTTGGGAAATGGAACGCATGGCCTTTTTATTTGAAGGAGCTGCTTTACCGCCCGAAGCTGCGGCGGTATGTGGATCGGTTTGTGACTTATACGGAGGATGAGGAGATCTTTGGAGTCCCCACGATCCGTTCTACCAACGGGATTAATATAGACCGGATAAGGCGGATTCGGGGAGAATTTCAGGAAGGAAGCATCCGTCTGATCGGTGTGGCGTTTATGCAGAGACATCATGGGTATGAACGCCTGATTGAAGGGCTGCGCCAGTATTATCAGCGCCATCAGCAGCCGGAGTATCAGATTTATATGCATCTGGTGGGCGACGGGCCTGAGAAGCCGTTTTATCAGGAACTGGTACAACGATACGGGTTGGAAAATTTTGTGAAATTTTATCCCACCATGTCAGGGCAGGAATTAGATGATCTGTACGACCAATGCGATATTGCGCTTGCTTCTTTCGGTATGTATAAGGCGGGGTTTCATGGGAAAATGAGCGCCTTAAAGACCAGAGAGTGTTTGGCGAAGGGCATGCCGTTACTTACCGGCTGCGCTATTGACGTATTGGACGAGACGTACCCCTATGCCAGACTTTTCCCCAATAATGGCAGCGTGGTTGACGGAGATGAAATTGTCGCTTTTTATCAAAAGCTGAGGCTTTTGACGGTGGACAAGCAGGAAATGGCTGACCGGATCAGGAGCTTTGCCGTCGCCCACGTCAGTATGGAAGCCGTAATGAAACCGATTATAGAATATGTCAAATGATTGTTAAAGAAGATGGAGAAAGGGAACACGCCATGATTACGCATATTGTGGGCAATCGCCCGCAGTTTATTAAGCTGGCGCCGTTGTATCAGGAACTGGACAAGGCCGGCTGCGGGCAGAATATTATTCACAGCGGACAGCACTATGATGAAAATATGTCCGATGTGTTTTTTGAAGAATTAGGAATCCCGGCGCCTTATGTGAATCTGAAAGCGGGAGGCGGCAGCCATGCCCAGATGACCGCCAGAATTATGACGGGATTGGAAGAAGAATTGTTAAAGACCAATCCGGAACTGGTGATCCTCTACGGAGATACCAATACTACCATGGCCGGCGCGGTGGTGGCGGCTAAGCTGTGCATACCGATTGCCCATGTGGAGGCTGGTCCCAGGGTTCATTGCAGAGAGAACCCGGAGGAATGTAACCGTATTGTCACGGATCACTTGTCGGATATCCTCTTTTGTCCTGATGAGATTTCCATGGAAAATCTGCGCAGGGAGGGCTTGGGCGACCGGGCGTACAGGACAGGCGATATCATGTATGATACCTATCTGTCCATTGCTGAGAAGACGGAGCAGGAGCCTGTACAGGAAGAAATTATTGTGATGACCTGGCACAGACAGGAGAATACTTCCGATAAAGAGAGAATGGACAGTATTTTAAACCTGGTGGCACAATTGGACGGCAAAGTAGTCTGTCCGTTACATCCCCGTACCCGAAAATGTCTGGCGCAGTACGGGTTATTGGAAAAAGCGGAAGCGCTGCCTAACTTTGAAATGATAGATCCTGTGGGATATCTGGAGATGGTGGGGCTGATGCAGAGAGCCAGGCTGATCTTGACAGATTCCGGCGGTGTGTCTAAGGAATCTGCATACGCGGGAGCCAAATGTTTATTTATGGTAGAACTGGATATATGGGAGGATCTTGTTCGGGAAGACTGGATTCATAAGGTGGATCCGCAGGATCAGACGAAAGTAGCGGAGGCGCTTAAGTTTGCCAGAGAAGCGAAACATGTACCATTGCCTGACAGGCCGAGATATTATGGGGACGGCCATGCGGCGGCCAAAATGGTGCGGGCGCTGCGGGAACGACAGCTTTTGAGAGTATAAACTGCTCTGACATGGAGGATTAGGGTGAAATGAAGATTACTATGAAATATGCATTGATCGGGTGTGGGAGAATTTCACCGAACCATATAGTAGCGGCACAGAAGAATCATTTGGACATTGTGGCAATCTGTGATCTGGAGCCTCATAATATGAGGGACAAGGTGGTGAAGTTTAAGCTTCCGCCTACGGTCAAATGTTATACGGACTATCGGGAAATGCTGGAGAAGGAAAAGCCGGAGCTTGTTGCCATAGCGACGGAAAGCGGCAAACATGCCCAAATAGCCCTTGACTGTATGACCATCGGCCATGCAAATCTGATTATTGAGAAACCTATCGCCTTGTCCTTAGCTGACGCGGATCGGATTATTGAGACTGCGAAAAAGGAAAAGCTAAAGGTTTGCGCATGTCATCAGAACCGTTTCAATAAATCCATTCAGAAGATTCGTGAAGCGGTGGAAATGGAGCGCTTTGGCAGAATGTTTTACGGCACGGCGCATATCAGATGGGCTAGAGACTACGAGTATTATTCCAGAGCCAAATGGCGGGGCACCTGGGAACAGGACGGCGGCGCACTGATGAACCAGTGTATTCATAACATAGATTTGCTGCGCTGGATGATGGGGGATGAAATCGACTGTGTAGTGGGAATGACGGATCGGCTGAAACACAATTATATAGAAGCGGAGGATCTGGGCATCGCCCTGATTCAATTTAAGAATGGCGCCTATGGCATTATAGAAGGCACTACCAATGTATATCCTTCTAATCTGGAGGAGACCCTGTATCTGTTTGGAGAGAAGGGTACGGTCAAGGCGGGGGGCAGCTCGGTTAATGTGATTGAGGAATGGCGCTTCGCAGATGTGCTGGATAATCCGGAGGAAGTAAAGGCTCAGTTTCATGAAAATCCGCCTAATGTGTATGGTTATGGGCATACGCCGCTATACGCGGACGTTGTCGAGGCGATTGAACAGGACAGAGCGCCCTATGTAGACGCGGAGGCAGGCAAACGGGCGCTGGAGCTGGTGCTTGCGATCTATCAGTCGGCGGCTTCCGGGGAAATGGTTAAGCTGCCGATGGAAAGCTGCGCGACCACAGATTTTAGCGGTAGATTTTAATCTTGGAAAGGCATTGTAATGGAATTTCGTGATTTAAAAACGCAATATCGGCAGAATCAGAAAGCGATCGACCGCGCCATTGCGCAGGTTATGGAGAGCACTCATTTTATCAGCGGTTCTCAGGTGGAGGAATTAGAGGAAAAGCTGGCGGAATATGTGGGCGTAAAGTATTGTATTACCTGTGGAAACGGTACGGACGCGCTCTTGCTTGCGCTTATGGCATGGGATATCGGAGCGGGAGATCTGGTGTTTGTGCCGGATTTTACGTTTTTTTCGTCGGCAGAGGTGATTGTCGCGGTAGGGGCCACCCCGGTCTTTGTGGACGTGGATTATGATACCTTCAATATGGACGTGGACAGCCTGAAACAAGCCATCGATTCAGTAGAGGAGCAGGATCGGCATCGTATGAAAGCAGTGGTTGCGGTGGATTTGTTCGGACAGCCGGCAAGACTGGACGCAATCAGAAAGGTTGCCTCCGATTATGGAATGTTGCTTCTGGAGGATGGCGCGCAGGGCTTTGGGGGCGAACTGAATGGCAGAAAGGCATGCAGCTTTGGGGATATTTCCACGACCTCCTTTTTTCCCGCAAAACCCCTTGGGTGTTATGGGGATGGCGGCGCGGTCTTTACAGACCATGAGGAATGGGCCAATGTGATCCGCTCCCTGCGGGTACACGGAAAAGGCGCCGATAAATATGATAATGTAAGAATTGGCATGAATTCCCGCCTGGATACTCTGCAGGCGGCTGTTTTAATAGAGAAGCTGAGAATTTTTAAAGAATATGAGATGGAACAGTGCGATAAGGCCGCGGCGCTTTATACGGACAGACTGGAAAAGGTGGTGCATACGCCGAGGGTGCTTCCTGAGATGCGTTCCAGTTGGGCGCAGTATACGGTGAAGTTTGATGACGGTGAATTACGGGATCGGGCAATAGCAGCTTTGAAGAAACAGGGCATACCCACGGCGGTGTATTATGCCAGGCCGATGCATTTGCAGAAGGCTTTTGCGGGGATTCCCTCATCTGCGGAAAAGCTTAAGGTCAGTACGATGCTGTGCGACGTTGTGTTATCGCTGCCGATGCATCCTTATTTGGAGGAAGAAACGATTGCGCGGATTTGTGATGCAATGATAGAGGTTGCCTCCTGAACCGTGAAAGTTTTTCAAAGGGACGGCTGCTATGAAAAGAAAGCTATATCTGATTACGAAAACATTTCCCTATGAGGGCGGAGAAACAGCGTTTTTATCTCCGGAATATCCATATTTGACGGAGAATTTTGATGTGACGGTGGTCACTACCGAGCCTATTGACAAAGGAGAGGGGATGCCATCGGTGATTTCACTCCTCCCAAGCGTAGGATTTACGGATAAATTATGGGGAATGGTGCGTTTTCTTGCCAACGGGGACGCGTGGAGAGAATTGGCGGATATTATGCGTTCCGGGCATGATCGGTTATCTCAGATCGGCAGAGGATTGATGTTTGGAACCGCTGCCGAGAATTTTTACAGGCGTCTGTGCAGGGAGACGGGCATGGGCAGGGAAACCGATGCTATTTATTATTTTTACTGGGCGGATTATAAGTGCTTTGGCCTGACGATGCATCACAGGAAATATCCCCATATTCAGATTGTGGCGAGAACCCATGGCTATGAGCTCTATGACGAGAGAGAGTTATATGGCAGGCAGTTTTTTAAGCCGCAGATGGACAGGGAGCTTGAGCGGCTTGTATTCGTATCGGAATATGGTAAAAATTATTATCTGCGCAACTATCATAAGCAGGACAGCGTTAAGTATCCGCTGCATCGTCTTGGCATCAGACAGCATGCGGCTCAGGCGCCGCAGCAGGCGAGAAATAAGGGATTTGTGCTTGTGAGCTGCTCTAATGTAATAGAGATTAAGCGCATTGATTTGATTATAGAAGGTTTGGCATTGGTGGAAGATTCCGTGACATGGATACACATTGGTGATGGAGTCTTGAAAAATAGTTTACAGGAAAAGGCAAAAGAGATTCTGGGGCACAAGGAAAATATTACTTACGAATGGAAAGGCGCCCTTCCGAATCATGCAGTGATGGATTTCTACCGGCAGCAGCCGGTGCACTGTTTTATCACGACCACCTCTACAGAGGGAGGCAATCCGGTGTCCATACAGGAAGCATTGTCCTATGGGGTACCTGTTATTGGGACGAGGGTTGGCGATATCCCTTATATGGTGGATGGAAATGGTATTCTTCTGAGCCCCAATCCCACCCCGGGGGAGATCGCGGAAGCGGTTACCCAGATGTGCCGGCTGGAGGAGGAAGCGTATGGGATATGGCGGGAAAATGCGCTTCATAAGTATTTGCGGGATTATGATGCGGATAAGCTGCATCCTGAGATGGCGGCAGAACTGCTGGGATTATGACATGATGTAAATAGCGATTTGGAAACGGACAATAGATATGGCTGATCAAAAGGAATTGCGGGGCTGGCTGGCAGCCCGGAATCTGAATATTGACTGCCTTGGACGAGGGCAGGCGCTGGGAGATGGCGTAGCACAGTACACGAATCTGCTGCATAAATTTCCTCAGGATGAAATCTTCCTGCATGACGGGAAACGGGTTTGTTTCCTGACGGGATATGTCTATCATATACAGGATTTCCTGCAGGCGGAGAACCATCGGAGATGGGACGATGCTTTCGTTGCGTCAATGGAGCGGGATATCATGGCGCATTTTCAGAAACTGCGGGGAGCTTTCTGCGGTTATACTTATAAGAAGGATGAAAAACAGGCGCTGATTTATACAGATCATACCTCTAATAAGGCGGTTTATTACTATACCAATGGCGATACATGGATTGTTTCTAATTATGTAGATTTTATAGCGCGCGTTTTGCGGGCAAATGGAATCACTTTTCATTTTAATCCCGTTGCCGCACAATATATGCTGACGTACGGATACATGTTGGATGACAGTACCTATATCAAAGAAATCCACAGACTGATGCCGGGATGTTACGGCGTTATCGACGGCAATGGGATTAAAATCACACAATACTATAAGCTGGCCTGTCATGAACAGGAGATGTCGGAGGAGGAAGCGCTGGAGAGACTGGATGTCTCCTTCCGGCAGGCGATAGACCGGGAATTTGGTAAGGACAGGGAATATGGCTACCGGCATCTGGTAGATTTAAGCGCAGGGCTGGACAGCCGTATGGTGTGTTTTGTGGCTCATGATATGGGTTATACGGAGCAGACAAACCTGTCTTATAGCAAGCTGGGATACCGGGACGACCTGATTTCCGGTAAAATTGCCCGATATTTGGGACATGAGTATCTGTTTAAATCGTTAGATGATATCCGATGGATGTATGATATTGATGAAATGACATTAAAAAATAACGGGGCGGCCATTTGTCTGGGAATAACGGGAGGCAACCGAATGTTGAAAACCGTTAATATGGAAGGGTTTGGAATCGAACATACGGGCATTATTGGCGGACCTACCATGGCCAGCTATTATCAGGATAAAAATCTGGCCTATGGCAAACCTCAATATGGCCTGAACGGGTATTCCGATAAGCTGCATTATACCTTTGATGAAAAGGTGCTGGAACAACATGAGACACAGGAGGCTTTTGCCATGAATACCAGAGGACTTCTTGGAATGCAGGTCTCATATATGACGCGTCAGAATTATTTAGAGACTTCTTCTCCCTTTGCGGATGTGGATATGCTGGAAACTGCCTTTTCGATTCCGTTTGAATACCGCAGAGGAGACAGGTTGTATTTGAGATGGATTGCGGAGAAATATCCCGACGCGGCAAAGTTCGGCTGGGAGAAATGGGGTGGTGTAAAGCCCCAAAAGAGCCATATTTTCCTGCGGAAAATCAAAACTACGCAGCGGCTGGCCTATGGATATTTGTGCAGGCTGTTTTCCATGGAAAATGCACAATCCATGAATCCCATGGATTACTGGTATCATAACAATACCTCCATCAGAAATTATTTAGATAAAATGTATGAGGACAGAATTGGCAGCAGGGTGTTTGGGCAGGAGCTGGCGGCCGATATGAAAAAGCTGTATGAGACGGGGAATTTTATTGATAAAAGCCTTGTCCTGACGGTGCTGAGCGCGGTGCATCTGTATTTTGGGGATAACGATTAGAGTAGGAAGCTTATAACGCTCCGGAATGAGGATTGAAATGAAAAAGCAAGTACAGGAAGTGGATTTTCTTATTATTTATGAGCATAAAGTAAGAGAACTTGAAAATATGTGCCTGATCAAATATGAGTTAGAGAGAAGAGGGTATCGGGTTGTTATCCGCCATATCGAGGATCAGGAGGCGTTAGAAGCGGTTAAGCCTGTCTATCATGCTAAGGTGGTGACGACCATGGCATGCTATCAGAACGCTTCGCTGGAGTGGCATACCAAGGATTTTGTGACATTTGACAAAGTCATTGATATGCAATGGGAAAATATTGTATATCCGAAAGATGAAAGGGCGGGAGTTTTTAAGAATTATACCGGTATTGGAAGAGAAGTGGTCAGAGTCTCCTGGGGGGAGGCAAATAAAAGAAGGCTATTGGAATCAGCCCATATGGATCCGAGGAACATCAAGGTAGTGGGGCACGTGGGAATGGATTTTCTCAGGGACGAATTAAAAGGTTATTATCTGGGCAGAGAAGAGCTCTTCAGGGAATACGGCCTGCCGACGGACAAAAAGGTGCTTTTGTTTGCGTCTCCTTTCTATGCGGATAATCTGTCGGAGGAATATATTGCGGGCATGTGCAGGAAGCACGGAGAGGATTGGCGTGATTATTACGATTTTATGATGCGCTCCGAGAAGGCTATTTTGGAGTGGATGGAGAGACTTTGCAACAGCAGGGACGATGTGCTTGTTATTTACAGACCTCATCCGGGACATATCGGCAGACATATGTCGGAGGTGGAAGCAAGGTGCAAGCATTTCAGGGTGATCAGCGACCGCTCCATTAAGCAGTGGATTGTGGCAAGCGATATTGTATATACGGGCAATAGCTCTACTATTGTAGAGGCATTTTTCGCAGGGAAAATGTGTTATCTCCTGTTCCCTTATGAGACGACGGAAGGCTTTGAACTGAAGCTGGTCAGCGCTGGCAGGAAGGTCAGAACCTATGAGGAATTTGCCCGAACCGTGGAGGAGAAGAATCCCGCATTCCCTATTGAAAAGGAAGCGATCAACGAAATTTATCTGGTGGATGAAAAAACTCCCAGCTATTTAAAATTTGCGGATATGGCGGAGGAGGTTTTAAAGGACGATTCTTATGCCCTGACTAAGCGGCAGCTTGCCTCCTACCGCCGAAAACAGCCCCTTGGTGTCAGGCTTCAAAAGAAGCTTCAGCGCTGGGACTGGTTTTATGACCGTTACCGGGCGGCGCTGGCAGATGATAACTGTCATAATAAATGGATTGTAAAGCAGAGGGAACTGCGGCAGCGTCAGGCACAGGCGCATAAGCGATTTGAAATCGAGAGTACAAGCGAAGAAGAAATCAATGACATTATCGCCAGAATTGCGGCGCAGCTGGATCATCAGCCATTGCCGTCTGAGCAGGAATAGAGAAAATAGAGGAAAACGGAGGAAATCATTATGAGCAACACAATCACAGCAGTAGTACCGGTGAAAGGCAGCAGTTCCAGATTGCCGAACAAGAATATCTTACCCTTTGGGGATTCTAATTTATTACAGCACAAAATCGAGCAGTTAAAACAGGTTGAAGGACTTCACGAAATTATCGTTTCTTCCGATTCTGATGAAATGCTTGCTATCGGCGAGCAATGCGGCGTTAAGGCGATCAAAAGACCCATTCAGTATGCCAATGAATCAGTGCCTTTCGGTATGTTTTTGGAGTATGTGTGCGATATTATTGAAGGGGATCATTTGATGTGGGCGTGCGCGACATCTCCCTGTGTAGAGCCTTACCTGTACGAGAAAGCAATTAAGACTTACTTTGAGAAATTACAGGAAGGGTATGATTCTCTGGTCACCTGTTCTCCTTATCAGACCTATCTGATGGACGAGAACGGACCGCTGAATTTCAAAATGGGACTGGAGCATAAAAATTCCGAACAGCTTCCGCTGCTGTATCACTTTACCAACGGTATTGACCTGGCGCCCAAGGACAAAGTGAAGGAATGGCATTATAATTACGGCCCCCGTTATTATAAGCTGTTGGTGAACAAAAGAGAAGCGGCGGACATCGACGATGTATATGATTATGAAATGGCTAAGGTTTTATATGCCATGAAGGATCCGAAGCCTACGGTATAGAAGTATGCCGCGGTCGGAAGAGATCAGGAAGGAGACACGGTGATTGGAATGAGTATTCAATTATTGGACTGCACCCTCCGGGACGGCGGGTATATTAATGATTGGAACTTCGGTGAACACACCATTCGGGATATCTTGGCGAAGTTAATTGAATCCGGTACAGATTATGTGGAGGTTGGGTTCCTTCGCGATTGTGAGTATATGCCGGACAAGTCTCTTTTTAATAACTGTGCGGAGATCGAGAGAATCCTGCCAGAGAAACGGGGTAAGACAAAGTTTACGGCGATGGCGCTTCATAATCAATATGATATTGATAAGCTGGAGCCCTGGGACGGCAGAACCATTGACGCCATACGGGTAACCTTTCATGATTATGATATTGATGAAGGACTTGCCTATATCCGCAGGGTAAAGGAAAAAGGGTATAAGGTCTTTATCAATCCCATTAACATTATGGGCTACAGTGATGAGATGATCTTGCAGCTTCTTCATAAAGTGAATGAATTGCAGCCCTATGCTTTTTCTATCGTGGATACGTTTGGCTCCATGATGCGCGAGGATTTGCTTCGTATTTATTCGCTGATCGAGCATAATTTGAGCAAAAATATTGTAATCGGCCTGCATCTGCATGAGAACCTTGCGTTGTCTTATTCGCTGGCGCAGGAGTTTATCAATATCAAAGCCAGTGACAGGGAATGTGTGATAGACGCTTCCATGCTGGGAATGGGGCGTTCGCCGGGCAACCTGTGCATGGAACTGATTATGGATTATATGAATAAGAAACAATCGGGGCATTATGATGTGAATCCAGTATTGGACGGTATTGACGACCATATTGCGCGGCTGAAACAGATAGAGCCATGGGGATACAATACCGCCTATTCGATTTCGGCCAAATATAATCTGCACCGGAATTATGCGGAATTTCTGCTGGATAAGGGTCGGTTGCGCGCAAAGCAGATCAATCAGATATTGGGCAGCATTGCGGCTGACAGGAAAACGGCCTTTGACAAGGCTTATATTGAAAAGCTGTATCAGGATTTCCAGAACAATGCCATAGACGATAAGGAGACCCTGCAGAAGCTGTCTCAGGAAACAGCGCATAGAAAGTGCCTGATTCTGGCTCCGGGTTCCAGTATTCTGGAGGAAAGGGAGAAAGTGGAGGCTTATCTTGCAAAGGAGAAGCCTGTGGTATTTTCCGCGAATTTTGTACCGGAGACCTATCGCGCCGATTATGTGTTCTGCTGTAATGCCATGCGTTTGGAAACTATTATGGGCAAAAGAAATCTTCCTAAGCTGATTATTACCTCCAATCTTCTGGATATGTGCGAAGAAGCGCGATGGGAACAGGAGCAGCCGCCGGAAGTGCTTGGCGTGGATTATATGGATTTGAACTTTCGAGAAAATGAACCTCTGGACAATAGCGTAATCATGCTGCTCCGGCTGTTAAAAAAGCTGGAAGTGGATCATGTGGCGCTGGCAGGCTTCGACGGTTATCAGACGGATCGCAAGGCGAATTATGTGGCGGATTATATGGCGAGCCAGCATACAAAGGGAGAAGAAGAAAATCAGAAAATCAAAAGCTGCATGGAGCAGATGGAGAAACAGATGGAGGTTCAGTATGTGACAGAATCTCTTTATCAGTACTAGGGGATCGCTTGGATACCTCCCGGAAAGGCAGGATTTGCAGTATGAAGGATTGGAAGAAAATCAAATATCTGGTTATCGATGTGGACGGCACCATGACGGACGCCGGTATCTATTATGACGAGCATGGCAATGAATTAAAGAAGTTTTGTACCAAGGACGCGGCAGGCTTCTTCGCCGCGAGACAGGCGGGAATCAAGGTTATGGTGCTTACGGGAAGAGAGTGCGCCGCCACCACCCGCAGAATGGGCGAGATGAAAGTGGATTATCTGGTACAGAACTGTAAGGATAAAGTCGCCTACCTCACAGAATTTATGAAGGCAAATGCGATTCAGGGGGAAGAGATAGGATATCTGGGAGATGATCTCAACGATTTGCCGCCCATGAGGCTGTGCGGCTTCGTGGGCTGTCCGGAGGACGCCTGCCGGGAAGTAAAGGAGCAGGCCGATTATGTGTCCTGCCGGGCAGGCGGGCACGGGGCTGTGCGGGACATGATAGAGTATATGCTGCGGGAGAGCGGCAGGTGGGAGAAGGCTGTTAAGGAAATTTACGGGATCGGCGTGTGAAACAGCTGCAGTTACAGATAGGATAACGGAAGGTAATATTGATATGGGCGCAATGGATTTTCTTAGAAAATCGGAAAAACTGGTATTTTGGAATCGCTGCAGAATACACAGCAAAAAAGAGGATTTCAGGGAAATGGTTCTGAATGGTTACCACAATCCGGATTTTCTGGAACTGCATCACTTAGGAGATGAATATAAAGGCTGTATTATTTACTGCGCGGAAGAGACTGGAAATGGCATCGGTTTTTTTGCGGAACTGGGGATGACTCTGATTAAGCTTTATTTTGCGGATGAACGTGGAATGGTTCCTTATATCCGTTGGGGAGAAAGCTACGTTTATTATGAACCGAAGGGTATTCGTGGAGAGAAAAATGCATTTCTGCATTATTTTAAACCAGTCTCAGAGGTGCAGTCGGTGGAGCATGCTTGCCATGTACTGTATCAGGCTTCCTGGCATTGTAACCAGGTAAAAGCGCTATATGGCGCGGTCAGCTATGACGTGTCAGAAGACTATATAGACGCTATGGCGCGGATGCTCAGGAAATATATTCACTATAATGATGAGACGGAACAATATCTGGAAAGTCAATATAGTAGCCTGCTGGGCGGTAAAAGAACCATAGCGGTGCATTATAGAGGGACAGATTTCAATAAAGGCTATAATAATCATCCGATTCCGGTGCAGGCTGAGCAGGAAATAAACAAGGTCAGAGAACTGATGAAAAAGAAGGATTATGAGCAGATATTTCTGGCGACAGATGAACAAGCGATCGTAGAACGTTTTAGGCAGGAGTTTGGAGAGCGGGTCAAAGTATACGAAGATACCTTTCGAGATCATGGCAGCGGGGAATCCATCGCATTTAGCAAATCGGAGAGAGAAAATCATCATTATAAGCTGGGACTTGAGGTGTTAAGAGATCAGTATACGCTGACCCACTGTGATGGAATTGTCTGCGGATATTCTAATATCACATTTATTGCGAGGGTAATGCGCAGGGCATGGTTTGAGGAGGAGTGGGAGGATTATTGTCTGATTGATAATGGATTGTATCATAATCAAAACAGCTTTAGCAACAGTAAGAATGCCAGGAAGGTTAACCAATGGAGTTAACGTTATAGTGAGGGAATCGAATGAGAGGCAGAATGAATGTTTATCTGACAACCGGTAAGAAAAATTATAAATATGCTTATGTGGCGATCCAGTCACTTTTTGAGCATAACAGAAACTCGGAGATCTACCTGTATATTGTCTCTGAGGATCTGGAAGAGAAGGATTTGCCATATGAATATGCTTTGGCAAAACAGTTTGGAAATCACATTATTATTCTGCGCTTTGACGAAAAGCGGGCAGGCGGGCAGATTAAGCTTCAAAAGGGAGATCATTGGGTCATCGGCACCATGTCCAGTTACTGGCTTTTTCATGAATTGCTTCCAAAAGAAGTAGACAGGATTATCATGATAGAGTCGGATACGGTAGTGGTAGGCGATTTATCGGAGATCTATCAGATGGATTTTGGGGATAACTATGTGATTTGCCCAGGCCCGGAGCACAAGCCGAAGAACCATAGGGAATTTATGGAGAGTATTGGCGGGGAGTGCCTGACCTTTGTGCTGTCTATGTATGATGTGGAACGGATCAGGAGAGATTTTACGCTGGAAGATATTTTACAGACCGATGTGGATATCAGGGCGAAAGCCGGCAATTCCATGATGGAACTGGTTTTTGGGAAGCTTTTTACAGGCAGGATCAAATTTGTTCCGGGAAAGGATTCCTGCATTGACGAGAACGAAAGATATATAGAGGAGCTTGGCTACGATTATCTGGCGGAATGTGAAAAGACGGCCAAAATCATACATTTTTCTTCCTACAGTGATTATAGTAAACCTTGGAATCCCGTATTTCTGGTGCCCGGTTACGCGGTGTGGTGGAAATATGCTGTGAACAGTCCCTATTATAAAGAGTATATTGAGCGCCAGTGGCAGTATTATCATAACACACGCCAGCGGCAGAAAAAAATTGCGAAGAATATCAGTTACCGCAATATTCTTATCGCAGCGCTGGTTATCATGACGGTCATGTTGAGCGGAATCAGCATTTGTGCAGGAGCCGGGCTTGTGGGAACTTTAGTTATCGTAGGTTGTGCGGTTCTATCCGTATGTGCGGCGATTCTTGTCAGAAGGGTGTCGATGCTGGCAGGGAAGTGGGGGGAATATGCTAAGTGCAGAAGAACATAGCTTTATTTTCCCTTTGTATGATAAGCTTCCTTTTCCCCAGGCCAATATGCCAGTCCTCTATCATGCAAAAAATGCATTAAATGACTGGGTTTCCATATTAATTTGAATAATGGATTCCAAAATAGAATACTCATAGGACTCATTATATATTTTATGTCAGAATGGCCATATTCTATTGAGACGGCATCATATTCTTTTGACAAGAAAAAGCGATCCTTAAGAGCAGATTTCATGGAATCATAATAATTAACGGCATGCCGTAAAGAAGACCATTCTCTAAGAATATAGGAATCAGGATGTCTGGTCAAAACCCAAGAGCCATATGTTTCGAATTCGCTGAAAGAGGCGGTGGTTTTTAAGTTATCTGCTTTTGCAGCGTTAAGAATTTTTTCCCAGAAGGAAGTTCCGACAATGGAGATGTTGTTTTCTATTTCGTTGATCATTTCCAGAACGTACTGTTTTTTGAATACCATATGTTCACTGATAAAGGAACCCCTGGCAATTTTATTAACATCAGGAAACAGAGTATTAATGGTTGAAAAGTAAGGAGCATGGTATTCGGTTTTCATATCAAAATAAGGGAGACCTGTTGTAGAATCAAAGAAACTGCAAGGTTTGACCAAGGCGGTATCAGCATCCCAGACAAGATAATATTCATTTTGGGTTATATGGGCATAGCATAGCTTAAGAAATTGCTGGTAATACCAGGTTGGTTTGGAAAAACTACTTTCAGTTATGTGATAAAAATAGGATGTTACTTCAGATAATGAAATAAGCTCTTCCTCATTAATAAATAAAACGCTATCGTTCCATAATTCCGAGATGGCATCGTAGACCTTTTCGCAGCCAATGACAATAATATTATTGGCTACAATATATTTTTTGATATAGGTTATATTATCACGTAATTTGAAACAATCATTAAAAGATACTGGAATAATGATATCCATTTTCATATAGCGCTTGTTCTCCATATATTATATTTTTAATACTCTTACAATATACAATAAGACATTTCATATTGCAAGCGCAGGGCATGTTGATAAAGATAATTGATTTACAGGGATAAAGATTATATAATGAAATAGATGTTTGCAAAACAGAGTCTAATATTATAGAGAATTATAAGAGAAGGAGAAGTTCTTATGCGTATTATGGTAGCGGTTCCTTCATTTTGGCCTTCTCAGGATGGAGTGGCCAGTATTACCGGCTATTTGGCAGAGGGATTAGCGGCAAAAGGGCATGAAATCTATGTACTTACCAGTGCAGGCAAAGGCGGCCTACAGGAATTGCCGGAGAGAGAAATGCATGAGGGAGTAACCATTACCAGAATGAGGGTGCACACACAATGGCCTCTTTTTATTAGGGGACGAGACAAGAAAAGCACTGAACAGACGTATTGGAAATATATCAGGGACTATAATCCGGATGTGCTGCTGGTGGTTTGCGCGCAGACTTGGACGTTGGATTGGATTATACCTTATTTGAAGAGGCTGCAATGTGTAAAAGTGTTTTATTCTCATGGATATTCGTTGTTGAAGGAGAGATATTCTTATCAGGAATATTTGAAGAAAAGAAATATAGTAGGGGCATGGGCGGAATATAAGTGCAAAAAATATTATGATCATTTATATAAATATCTTAAACTTTTTGACAGAGTTATTTATCTGTCCGAACAGAGTAATGCAGCACTGTATGCCGAAAAGCATGCATTAGTTAATGGGACAATATTGAAAAATGCCATAGATGATCGATTTTTTGACGAGACGATGAGACATCAATATCATGATACTGAATTGATAAGTTATCTTTTTGTTGCAAATTTCAATGAAAATAAAAATCAGGAGATGCTCATTCGGGCGTTTTGCCGTGCAAAGATTGGAAAGAGCCGCCTTGTTTTTGTAGGATTTGAGAAAAATGAATATTACGACCATCTACAAGACGTTATGGGAGAGGAGTTGGATCAAAGGCAGGAAAAAGAGGTCGTTTTTTATGTGCATATCAGTCGGCAGGAAGTTCTCAATTTGTATAAAACATGCGATGTGTTTGTCTGTCCAAGCAAATCCGAGATTTATCCGATCGTGGCTCATGAGGCGGCGGCAACAGGCATGCCTGTTATAAGTACAGATGTGGGTATATATAGTAAAATTACGGGTGCATATATCGTAAATGATGTGGAACAGATGCGAACTGCTATAGAGGATTTATACAATCATACGGAAGAAAGAAAACGCAGAGGACAGGCTGCATATGAATGGATATGTGGACAGGGATGCAGGATTCAGGATAAGGTAGACTGGCTGGAGGAGGATTTGCAACGTTTGTTGTTAAAGAGTAAGCCGTTAAATAGTGAAGATTGATTCGCATACTTTAACCGATGTAAGGAAAGCGCGAAGGGCATGTTAAATAAAATTAATTGCTTCATTAAAAAAATCAGAGATTTTTGTGGGCTGGAAGGATATTATTTTTTGAAAAGAATAAAGGCTCAATATTATATTATTATTCGCTCTGAGGGGGGTGCCGGTTTTTTTTCAAATTATATGTGGGTTTTGGGACATATTGTTTTTGCCCGTAAGTTAGGATATATTCCGGTGGTAGATATGAAAAATTATCCGACCTTGTATAGTGAAAATGCTCCGATTAATGGAATTGATAATGCTTGGAATTATTATTTTGAGGATGTTGATACAGTTACTTTGGAGCAGGCATATAAAAGCGGGCGGTATGTACTGGGTAGAGATAAATACTTAACAAAATATGCGGAGAAATATAGTCTTCCTAATTATCGCTATCCAACAGAACAAATGATAGATTATTATGGAGATATCATTAACAGGAATATAAGACTTCGGCAGGAGTTGAAGACGGAGTATGATCTAGCATGGCGGTGCAGTGTGCAGCCTGATGATCATGTGTTGGGAATTCATATACGGGGAACAGATATGAAAAACGATCTGGGGCATCCTATGCCTGCTTCTGTAGAAACATATTTATTGTATACCAGACGTATGCTGAAGCAATATCCGGAAATTAATAAAATTTTTCTTGCAACAGATGAAAACAATGTAAAGGAAGCTTATGAAAAAGCCTTTGCCGACAATGAAGGAGTATTATTTATGAATGAAGCGTTTCGTGTATGGGACAAGGGGGAAAAAAGAAAAATTGGAGTTCATGAGACCAAGGTGATCAATCCGCGGCAGAATCATAAATACCTTATGGGGAAAGAAGTGTTGCAGGATGCTTGGTTCCTGCATAGATGCGACTATTTAATATGCGGACATTCTAATGTTGCCAATGTGGTAATGCTGTGGAATCAGAAGCAGTTTAAACAGGTGGTTTGTGTAGATGTACAAGAGGAAAAGGTATTATGATAATGACAAGACATAATAGAATGAAGTAAGTTGTTTGGCGTTATTATGAATGAGCGAATATAATGGGACTGGGTGAGCATTAGATGAAATATATTTGGAGAGATATAAGCAGTTTGAGGGATGTTTTTAGAAAATTAAGATATATTCTTAATAGACAGCAGAAGAAGTATGTTGTTGTTGTATTTGTTATGACGATTTTGGGAGCGGGATTTGAGACGTTAGGAGTTTCCATAATAATACCGCTTGTGCAGTCATTCTTGTCGGCAGATACCTTATTACAGAATAAGTATATACAACCGATAGCTGTATTTTTAAATATTTCTACAGGTACTCAGTTAATTATATGGCTTTCTATAGCTGTTATTCTGGTTTATATTCTTAAGAATACTTATATGGTACTCTTATCTTATGTCAGAGTTAAATTTGGTACAAAAGTTAAAAGGGAATTATCTGTCAAAATGATGTATTCGTATATGGATAGAGAATATGCATATTTTCTCAGGGTAAATACTGAAGATGTGCTTCGAGGTATAGGCTATGATGTCAGTGGCGTTTACGAGATGCTGTTGCAGCTTTTTCGGATTATGTCAGAATGTTTAACAGCGTTTTGTATTTGTGTTTTCATCTTTTATACCGATGCGATGATGGCTGTCGGAGTGATAGTCGTTATGGGTATTGCACTGTCTGTGTTGATGCTGTTTTTCCGGGGAAAAATGAAAAAAATAGGTGCTTATTACAGACGGTGTACAGTAGAAGTTAATAAATATCTTCACGAAGCTTTTCAGGGAATAAAGGATGTTCTTATTTTTCATAAGGAAGCGTATTTTGTTGAGCATTATGCGACATCTTTTGCTAATCAACAGAAGGTAGAGGTAAAGAAAACAATTGCGTCCGAGAGCCCGGCATATTTGATTGAGGCAATTTGTGTTACGGGATTGATTACTGTTGTGGGAATGAAAGTGGTATTAGGAAGTGATGCGGCGGCTTTTATCCCCCAGTTGGCAACCTTTGCTTTAGCGGCGTTTCGTATTTTACCTTCAATTGGTAAAATTTCTGCTGGGTTTAATCAATTGATTTACGCCTGTCCTGCATTGAACGCAACCTATAATAATTTACAAGAGGTGGAAAATTATAAGAAAGAGACAAGGATACAGCCGCAGACAGTGGGAAATCCGCAAGAGAAAATAGTGCTTCGACAGGATATTAGAATACAGGATATTTCATGGCAGTATCCAAAATCTGATAAGAAAGTGTTGGAGCATTTGTCGTTGGTGATTCCTAAAGGCAGGTCTGTGGCATTTATTGGACAGTCGGGCGCGGGTAAATCTACGCTGGCAGATATTTTATTAGGCTTGCTGGTGCCTGATCAAGGGGATATTTTGGTTGATGGAATTAGTGTGTATCAGGAAATAGATTCATGGAAAAGAACAGTAGGTTATGTACCTCAATCGGTGTTCCTTACGGATGATACTATTCGGAATAACATTGCCTTTGGCGTTGCCGCAAAGGATATTGATGAAGCTAAAGTGCGCAGGGCAGTAGAACAGGCACAACTAACCGATACTATAGCGGAACTCCCAAATGGATTAGATACGTTTTTAGGTGAACGGGGGATTCGATTTTCGGGCGGACAAAGGCAAAGAGTGGCGATTGCGAGAGCACTTTATAATGATCCGGATATCCTGATTTTAGATGAAGCTACAGCGGCATTGGATAATAATACGGAAAATGCGGTTATGGAAGCTATAGACGCACTGCATGGTTATAAGACGCTGATTATCATAGCGCATAGACTTACAACAATACGTAATTGTGATGAAATATATGAGATTACGGAAGGTAAGGCAATACGTAGGACTAAAGAAGAAGTTTTAGGAGGCGTTTAATTTATGATAAGGGAAATAAAGTTGTCTTGTTTGATTACGAATTATAATCAAAAAGAATGGATTATAGATGCTGTCGAATCTGTTTTGCACCAAAATATACAATATAACTATGAAATTTTGATTGGAGATGACGGTTCGAATGATGGATCATTGGAATTGTTACAGCAAAGATATGAGCGGATTCCGCAGGTTAGAATTTTGATACAGGATAGAAAAGAAGGGTGCAAAGAATTCCCCAACTGGAGACATAGTCGACTAATCTTTCGATTGATTGACGAAGCCAGAGGAGAGTATGTTTCTATCTTGGATGGGGATGATTATTTTTGCGATACGAACCACTTTCAACATAAGATAGACTTGCTTGAGAGAAGTGAGAATAAAAGATGTGTTGCCTGTTATGGTAATATGTATAGAGAAATTGAGGGCAGATTAGAGTTTTATACAAAGGTGCCATATACAGAAGGACAGTATCAGTGGTCAGAACAAAGACCCTATATTCATTTGGCGACGGCTGTTATTCGCAAACGATTCTTGGAGGATGTGCCGCGAAATATTTATTATGAGGAATTTGCTGACGGACAGGTTACTTTATGGCTGGCTCGTAAAGGTATATTTTATTTTGAACCGACGCCGTGTTTTGTATATCGTATTTTATCAAATTCTATATGGAACGGCGCATCTAAGGAATTGAATATGTTACGCGGCGTTATAGTTAGTGATTTGAATTATCAGGCATATGGAGAACGGGAAATGTATATACATTGTAAAAATCCAATTCTCGCATTGTATAAAAAGAAAAATATTGCGGGAGATATCGACTATGAAATGTGGAATGCTTTTACGGAAAAATATCATGCCAAAGTGGCGCATATGCTGTTAAACAGAGAAAGTTTAAAACTGAATGAACGGGTATGGTTGTATGTTTTTTGCTTTAGATTAAGGGCACCATGGGAAATATTATACAAGAAGCTTCTGGGATATGGAATTGGAATCGTGCAAATCTGCAATCCTAAAAATTCGATGGAGCAAAAACAGATGTTAATGAGTAATTGGTGGGCGCGTATTAGACGGCAGGGTGGACGTGGTGAACAGGGGACGCCTAATTGATGCAACGGAACAATATGATCTGTGCATATAATAAATCTTAGATATATAATATTGGAAGAAGATAGGATGAACCCGCTGAATCATACGGTTTCTGCCCATAGCTGTATTATACAGGGATGTTATGGTATGTTAAGAAGGCCTATCTTATTTCTGGTTCTGGGATAAACTTTAATGCAAGTACCCCAAAGCCATATTTCGGCTTTGGGGCACTTGCTTATTGTCTTATGATTCAGAGATTATGATAACGGATAGAATTTACCAACCGTTCCGTCATAAGCAATACTATGGGAGACCTCTGACTCGCTGTATTCAACAGGAAGGGCAACGCTCATAATATGGCTGATGACAGTTCCGTCGTTGATGTCGTTGCGAAGATAAACGTCCACTTTCTCAATTGGCGTCATACTTGCGCTCTGGCCAAACGGAATACTGATGGCATTGATCGGGTTGTTGGCAAAAGCACGGCCGTTTACAGATACATCCTGTGCCAGACCGAAAGTAAGGGCCGGATATCCCTTCATGCTGTTTTTAACGGCATAGGTATTAGCAGCCAACTCGCTACAGGGTTCCGCGCCGGCAAAATAGCCTTCGTTAAAATCATAGATGATTTTGGTGGAAGCTTTCCTGTCGGAGAGCTTATTGATCGTTGCCCCGCCCTGAACCTCAGTGTTGGAAGCATAAATAGCGAATTCCGTTGTCCACTGGATGGTATTGTGCATAAACGGCCTAAAGCTGATCCATGCAACATCTTTCCCGGCACTTCCTTCCGTGTGCTTTACGATGATGATCTTTTCATCTGCAGCATAGATGGTCTGCAGATCTGTTTCTGTGATGTTAATGTTTAATTCATAATTTGGCATATTTGTTCTCCTTTACTTTTTTTGATAATGAATGAAAACCGGTTAATCATTCTGCCAAGCGCTTATATTATAACAAAGACGTTTTGATTAAAAAAAGCAGGGTCTGTAAAAAATATTTTTATTTTTCCTGCAAGGATAAAAATGATATTTGGCAGTAATATTTTTCAGGTTAATTATCCGGATTAATCGACCTGAATCTATATAAAATAGTTTAAACTATCAGATTTTTGGGCAGGCTGCTGAAATATGTTCCTGATATTGCTCTTTAAAGTGATCTTCATTAAAATGAAAATTCTGGATACAGGTAAACAATGTGATTTTACATTCGCTGAATAAATCCATATCGAGGTGGCCATAAATGTAACTGTACCTATAAAGCAGGCGTTCATACTTGCAAAATAATGAAGTTAAATTTTCAGGAGTCAGATTATTATCAAACATTGTCAGACAATTCCTTTCTGAGATTTTTAAATGCCGCGGTTTTAATATCATGGACGGATTGCGGTTTGATTTTCATAATGGAAGCAATTTGACGATCTGAATAGCCGCCTAGAAAGGACAACCGCATATATTCCTGCTGACGTTCTGTCAGACAGGAAATGATGTCGAGAAAATCATAATCATAGGTATCTTCCCAGACGGGTTCCGTGTATGTTTCAAGAAAATCCGTTGTAACTTCGGCCTGATTCTGTCTGGAAGAACGTATCAGGTACTTCTTTCGGGTTTCTCCAAGACTTTTGTTAAGGTAAGAAAAAAACATCTTTTCTTTTGCAAGCCTCATGAATTCCTTTTCAGATGGTTCACTATGATTTTGGAAATATAGTTCCGCCAGGTCGTATTTTTTATCCAATTCCTTTGTCCTCTTTAATCGTCAAATTTAGTTTATATAATAATAAAGAGCAAAATTCGAGTAAAATAAGGCAATCGAAAAAATATATTATAATTATAGTAAATTTGCGGTGACAGGGAATTTCTAAAGCCTGATTGTTGTACTTCGATTTGTATGGTATAATACATAAATTAAGGGTTCTATATGGAGTTAGGGATATTGATGAGTCTGAGATTGGTTGGTTCGCTTTAGAAAGCTGACGGATTGGGCTCCCCAATATACTTTGGAACGGGGGATTGGGGAAACTATTACCTGGATCAGGGAGCATATGGATTGTTATAAAGCGGATATGTATAATATATAAGAAAAAGGCAGAGATGAGTGCAGAAAGAAATAAAGCTGACGAATTGGAGGGCGCAGGATGGCAAAAAAGAAAAATTTGCCGATAGGCTTTGACGATTTCAGGAAGATCCGCGAACAGGATAAATATTTCGTGGACAAATCTAAGATGATAGCGGAATTCCTTGATTGCGGCGATGAGGTTGCGTTGATTACGCGCCCCAGGCGTTTCGGAAAGACCTTAACCATGACGATGCTGAGGGAGTTCTTTGACATCACGAAGGACAGCCGCAGTATCTTTGAAGGGCTCGCAATCATGGATACGGAATACGCGCCTCTGCTTAATTCCCGCCCTGTGATTTACTTCACGCTAAAGGACTGCAATGCACAGACTCCGGAGGAACTGGCGGCGATGCTGTGCGGTGCGCTTTCGCAGGAATACGGTAAATATTATGAGATTGCCAGGGAAATGCCCGATAAAGTGGCGGAATTTGACTATTTTGAGAAGCTTTGTGCTAAAATACAGGAAAGAACGGCGACGCTGACAGATCTTGCCGGCAGCGTGTCCCTCTTGGAACAGGTGGTGTGTAAACTATACGGGCAGCCGGTCATCCTGCTTTTGGATGAGTACGATACGCCGGTTATGGGCAGCCACCAGTACGGCTACCATGATAAGGTGTCCGCTTTTATTGCGAATTTCTACGGGAGCGCGTTAAAGGGGCAGCAGGCGCTGGGCAATGCCCTGCTCACTGGGATACAGAGGGTGGCGAAGGAGAGCATCTTTTCAAAGCTGAATAACGTAATTGTCTATACTGTGCTTGACAAGACGTATGCGCAGTATTTCGGTTTTACCGAGAAGGAGACAAGGGAGATGTTGGAATACTATGGGCTTTCCCTAAATGATGACGTGAAGCAGATGTATGACGGTTATCAGATGGGCGGTTATGAAAGCTACAACCCCTGGTCAATTTTGAATTACTGCAAGAACAGGGAGCTTCGCCCGTACTGGGTTAATACGTCAAGCAATAAGGTAATCAGGGACAGCTTAAATGGTGCGAACCAGGCTTTCCGCCAGGACTTTGAGGCGCTGGTGGAGCATGGGGAGGTAGAGGTTGCCGTGAACCTTGAGACTTCCTACGAGGAACTCCAGAATAATGCCACGCTGTGGGGGCTTTTTATCAACGCGGGCTATCTGACGGTCAAGGAGCGGACGGATTACGACCTGTGGGCCGTCAGGTTTGTCAACAGGGAAGTGAAGGCTGAGTTTAAAAACATAGTGGCGGAGTCAATCGGAACAGACGGAGGAGATTTCTCACATCTTGCCAGTGCGCTTGCAAGATGCGACTACGGGAAATTCTGCGAGAGCTATAAGAAGATTGTCCTGAACTGCACCAGCTATTATGATTCCATAAAGGGCGCGAAGCAATACGAGAACCCCTACCATATGTTGGCGCTGGGGATGATGATATCGCTGGATTCCATGTATGAGGTCAAGAGTAACCTTGAGACAGGAGACGGGCGGCCGGATATCCTGATGATATCCAAAGAACCGGGTAAGAGGGCGCACATCATGATAGAAATTAAGTGCAGGGAAGACGCTGCTGCGGGCACGAAGGAAGCCTTGGAGCAGATAAAGGAAAAGCGCTATGCCGAGGGGCTGCGCGCGATGCAGCCAGAAGGGGAGATCTTATGCCTTGGCATTGCACATCCTGCAAAAAGATGTGTGATTGAGCGTTGGATGTACGCGTAACCGTAGTTTCCCTTGTGAAGCAGATGTTCGAAATGATGACGGGAGATTTATTTTAAGGAAATGAAAAAACAAAACATTCAATTATTAAGAATTATAGCTTGTTTTGGAGTGTTTGCAGTTCATATGGTTCCAGTGCTTGGAGTGGAGCAGTCCTCGGTCTGGTCTAAAATGGGATATGGTTCAAAGGGAGTATATTTATTTTTCCTGATAAGTGGGTTTGTAACTTATGTATCGCTTGATAAAACGGAAGAGTTTAACTGGGTCAAATATTATCAAGGCAGGATGATTCGGATATTACCTCTTTACTATTTGGTTATTTTGTACTGGTTTATTTTACATCAGTATATTCTTTGCGACACACCGGGGGGGGTATATTCAGAATGGTTGCGATATGCGTTTCTGGTAAATAAAACCCTGCCTTCCAGCGATGATTTTTGGGCAAACATAGGTGCCACGTGGACAATGAGTTCCTTTGCGCTGTTTTATGTTCTGGTTCCAGTGATCAGAAAATTTGTACAGACTTTTAAAAGCGCGCTGACAGTGTGGCTTGGGCTGTTTATCATTAGCGAAATATTGGTTCGTTTTTTTACTGTTGATGAAGCGATGTCAATTTGCTGCCTGCACTATTTCTTATTTGGAATAGTGGCTTTTTACGCAGTAAAAGAAGGGAAAAAAGACTCGTATTTTTTAATATGTGAATTAGGAACTTTACTATTCTTGTTCCTGCGTGGTACATGGAATAATACATTTTGGTTAATGATTTTTGGTGTCCTACTGGTTACTACAGAAAAAATAAGTATTCGTAATACACGAATCGCCAGGTTGATTGACATTTTGGATGAGCATAGTTATGATGTCTATTTGATTCATCCAATAATTTTAGAATGGATATCTAAGCTTGCATCAGACAATCAAGGATTATGCTTAGGCGCGGGAATTTTAGGGACTGCTTTGACCGTAATCATTGTGCATAACTTGATCGAAAAACCTTTGCAACATAAATTGACAGCATTGATAATGTAAGTGGTTTTAAAATTGTTAGTGCTATATAGAAGAGAATAGGATTGCTTACGGAGGTATAAGACAACGATATGAAATTGATGATTCAGATACCTTGTTATAATGAGGCGGAAACCTTGGAAATTGCGTTGAATGACCTGCCTAAACAAATAGACGGGATCGATGAGATAGAATATCTGATTATTAATGATGGAAGTAAGGATAATACCGTGGAGGTAGCCCGTAACTGGGGCGTTCACTATGTGGTGAATTTTAAACAGAATAAAGGTTTGGCGAAAGGTTTTATGGCGGGAATTGACGCATGTCTGCGTCATGGCGCGGATATTATAGTCAATACAGATGCGGATAACCAATATTGCGGAGAAGATATAGAGACGATTATCAGGCCGATTCTGGATGGCAGGGCGGACGTAGTGATCGGGGAACGCCCAATCGATGAAACGGAACATTTTTCTCCGGTGAAGAAGAAACTGCAGCATTTAGGGAGCTGGGTGGTCAGAAAAGCGTCCCATACCAATATTCCCGATGCGCCAAGCGGTTTCAGGGCATATAGCAGGGAAGCGGCCATGCATTTAAATGTGGTGAACGATTATACCTATACATTAGAAACGATCGTACAGGCGGGCAGAAGTAAGATGGCGATTATGAGCGTACCCATCAGGACAAACCCGGAACTGCGTACTTCCAGATTATTTCACAGTATGTGGGGCTATGTGAAAAAGTCCATGCTGACCATTTTGCGGGCTTTTATGTGGTACAAGCCGTTATATTGTTTTACAATGGTTGCGTTAGTGCCCTTTCTGATAGGGTTGGGAATAAGCGTTAGATTCCTTATTTATTATTTTAATGGGACGGGAAATGGACATATCCAGTCGCTTATCTTGGCGTGTACTTTGCTGATTATTGGTTTTATTACTTTCGTGATCGGACTGCTTGCGGATCTGATTGCGGCCAATCGTAAGATACTGGAGGATGTGCAGTATCATGTGCGGAAGATAGAGTATGACGGGACGGAAGAGTCCAAATCAGATGGAATTAAAGAAGAATTTTAAAATGATTTAGGAGACAGCAGCTATGAAGAATAAGGTTAAACAACCTGAGGGGAATTATTTTGACAAATACAATTCAAATAACTTAGTGGTAAAGAAAATGATGGCCGGTTTTTTTGGAGCATATGAAGACATTCTAAATAAAATCGATATTATAGGAGAAGACGGTAATATTTTAGAAGCAGGATGCGGTGAGGGAGAAGTAACTGATTTTATATATCATCAGATACGAGGTGCAAATATAGAGGCTTTCGATATATCTGAAAAAGTCATTTCAATAGCGAAAAAGAGATGTGAACACACAGATATTTCTTTTAGAGTTGGCAGCATTTATAATATCGGAAGCAGAAAATATGATCTGGTTATATGTAGCGAAGTGCTTGAACATTTGGAATATCCGGAAAAAGCTCTGGAACAATTAAAAAATTGTACTAATAAATATATTATTTGCAGTGTCCCAAGAGAACCAATCTGGCGTATTTTAAATATGGTAAGAGGAAAATATATCAGAGAACTTGGGAATACACCCGGGCATATAAATCATTGGTCAAGAAAATCTTTTTTGAATTTTCTCCAAAAAAACGGCTGTGAAATTGTTGATGTGAAAAATCCGCTTCCATGGACAGTGGTTCTGTTAAAAAGTAGTTGTAAGAAGGAAGGCAAATAATGAACTTTACTTATCAGGCCTATCGCGGGCTTCTCGTACTTCTGAGAGAAAAGGGATATGCGTATTGCAATTATCACAATTATATGCAGGCAGACAGAAGCGTGATTCTGCGCCATGACATTGATATGAATATTGACAAGGCTGTGCAGATGGCGCGGCTTGAGCAGCAAATGGGCGTGTCTTCCACTTATTTCGTATTGGTTACCAGCAACTTCTACAATATTTTTTCCGGCGAAAATCAGAGTATGCTCCGCGGGCTGCGTGAAATGGGGCATGAGGTAGGGCTGCATTTTGACGAGGCGAAATACGATGAAACAGAGGATATGGTGCAGGCTATGGAACAGGAGGCGGCTTTGCTGGAGCAGTGTATGGGCTCCCCGGTGCGAAGCGTATCCATGCACAGACCTTCCAGAAAAACTCTGGAAGCGGATTATCTGGTGCAGGGTGGCCATATTGTAAACAGCTACGGGACGGAATTTTTTCGGAAGCATAAGTATGTGTCTGATTCCAGACGATGCTGGCGCGAAGATGTGCAGGGAATGATCAGAAGCGGAGAATATGACCGGCTGCATATTTTGACGCATGCTTTCTGGTATGACGAGACGGAGCGGACTGCGAAAGAGGCCTTAAAGGATTTTTGCGAGAGCAGGACGGGCTGCTGTTATGAATGGATGCAGGATAATGTCAGGGATTTGGAAGAAATTTTAAGCAGATCGGAGCTGGGCAGGTAGATTGCTAAAATACGCGGAAATGAGGTATGATATGGTAACGTTGGGGCAGATAGAAGCTTATTTGACGCAAGAGCGGCAGGAGTATCGGGTTCAGGCGGCGGAAAATGCGGCCATACAAGGATTTTCTTCTTTGGATCATTATCAGCCGGGAACGCTGACTTGGATTAAGTCCGTTGAAAGATGGAATGGGAAACTGCCGGAGATTGCGCTGTGCATCGTGCAGGAGGGCGTGGATGTTCCTTTGCGGAATCAGATCATCTGCCGGAATTCGAAGCAGGTGTTTTTTAGTGTCATAGAACATTTCTTTGCGGTAGGGGAGGAGCAGGAAGCGATTGGCCGAAATACTGTAATCGGTTCTGGTGTAAAACTGGGTAATCATGTGAGGATAGGGCATAATTGTTCTATTACAGGAGACGTCGTCATCGGGGACGATACGGTGATTTCCGATAATGTGGTGATTAAGAATAAGGTGCGCATTGGCAAAAGATGTACCATACAGGCGTTAACGATGATTGGCGAAGACGGATTTGGCGCCTATGAGGAGGAGGATCACCGTAAGGTCATGATTAAGCATTACGGCGGTGTGACCATTGGCGATGATGTTTTTATCGGAAGCCATGTGGATATTGAACGGGGCACAATTGACGATACTTATATTGGAGACGGCACAAAGATAGCGCCCTGTACGCTTGTGGCGCATAACGCAAGCGTGGGCAAGGATACGGTGCTGATCTGTTCCCATTTGTATGGAAGCGCCCGCGTGGGGGAGAATAGTTGGGTGGCAGGCAGTATTGTGAAGAATCAGTGCCGTATCGGTGACCATACAATGATAGGGATGGGGTCTGCGGTAATCCGGGATATGGCGGATAACAAGGTTGCCGTAGGGATTCCGGCCAGAGTGATCCGTGATAATTTCTAAATTTTTTATGAATTATGTGAATAATTTGTGTTAATGGTTCTCAAACATTTATAAAAGTGGTAGAACAGAGTAAGCGGCGGTTGACGATTTCGCAGGGCATCCGGGGAGGACAAGGTGTATAGAGTAGAGGATAAGTATAATTGCAGCGGGCAGGAGCTGTATCTTTTGCAGCGCAGGCTGGAGGGCGTTTTAAAAGCCGACAGTAATGAGAACAATCCGGACGGATACAGTATCGTCAGCCTGTATTTTGACGATTTGGAGGACAACTGTCTGCATGATACTGTGGACGGCGTAAATGTGCGTGACAAATATCGAATCAGGATATATAATAATTCCTTGGATGCCATCAGGTTGGAAGTGAAATCCAAGAGAGATAACCGTATCTGGAAGAAGTCCGGTATGATTACGAGGCAACAGATGGATTCGCTGATGCGCGGAGAGTGCATAGAAGCCTCTTCCTCTTATGATGATCCGGCGGCTCTTTTTAATCTTGCCATCCGTACACGAGGGCTTCGCCCCAGGGTAATCGTGGCCTATGAGCGGAAGGCCTACATATTTGAGCCGGGCAATACCAGAATTACGCTGGACAGGAATGTGCGCGCCAGCAGCCGCGTATGGGACTTTGGCCAGGCGGACATCAGTTATGATTTTCTGGATACTTACGATAAGGTGTTAGAAGTAAAATACGATGAATTTATTCCGGATTTTCTGCTTCAATTATTAGAGCTTGGAAATTTGCAGCAGACTTCTTATTCTAAATATCAGTTGTGCAGGGAGCGGTATTTATCGCCTTGATTCCCGATGTTTTTGAAGCTCAGGCGTAACCTTACACATGGTAAAATAAACAACAGAAAGCGGCAGGGAAGCCGTTTCGGGATGGAGGACAACATGTCAATTAAAGATGTCATTAAGAGCAGCGTATATGAAAGCCTGGGCGGCGGCACGAACCTGTCGGCAGGCAATATCATTTTGATACTTGGTGTTGCGTGCCTGCTGGGGCTGTACATTTTCGCGGTATATAAATTATCCAGCAAATCCGCGTTTTATTCCAAGGATTTGAATGTGACGATGGCGGGGATGCCGCTTATTATCGCGGCGATTATGATTGCGATGCAGTCTAATCTGCTGGTGTCCCTGGGTATGGTGGGAGCGTTATCCATTGTCAGATTTCGTAATGCGGTGAAGAATCCGGTTGACCTGTTGTATTTGTTCTGGTCGATCAGCACCGGTATTATTGTAGGCGTGGGACTTTATGTACTGGCATTGGTGCTCTGTATTGTGATGACCATACTTCTTATTGTGCTGGACATGATTCCAAATGCCAAAGCGCCGGATTTATTAGTTCTTCGGGTCAAGGAGGAGGAAATGGACTATGCCGGGCTGGAGAAGCTGTTGAAGGAGTACTGCAGATACCATAAGGAAAAGTCGAGATGTATCAAAAATGGAGAAACGGAGATGATCATTGAGATGAGGTCTTCGAAGAAGGAAGAGCTATTGCGGAACCTGTCGGCGGACAAGCATATGACGCAGGTCAACTGTATTTCCCACGACGGAGAATGTAGAGTATAGAATGTCGGGGGATTAGGATAAGGGAAACGATATGGTAATTGCCGTTTTATTGTTATATAGTAATATTCATATGTATAAAATAAGAAAGAACATCCCTACGGCGGGTCTCAATACATATATTGAGGCCTGTTGTGTCTGGATGCTCTTTTTGTTTACAGTGACAGAGGGATTATCCCTGATTCATGGAGTCCGCTTTCTGTTTCTGGCGGGAGCCTGGGGGGCGTTTGATGCGGTGCTGGCGGCATTATGCCTGATACAGTGGAAGAGACTGGGTGTCGGAGTCCCAAGGCTGCGCGGTATCAGATGGCCGCAGGGACATGTCTATTACGGTATCTTACTGGCGGCAGGGCTTGCGGTTCTGGCGCTGGCGCTTCTGACCACCCCCAATAACTGGGATTCTATGACTTATCACCTGTCCCGCATTGCCTACTGGGCTCAGAACCGGTCTGTGGAGCATTATGCGACCAATTCTCTGAGGGAGATTGCCAGCCCGGTACTGGCGGAGTTTGTCAATTTGCATGTGTATATCTTATGCCGGGGCAGGGATACGCTTTGCAATCTGCTACAGGCGGTTTCCTATCTTACCTGCGCCGTTCTGGTGGGAGAAATTGCGCGGAAGCTGGGGTGCGGCAGGCTTTTCCGTTTTCTGGCCATGCTGTTATATATGTCCATGCCAATCGCTTTCGCGGAGGCGCTGACGACCCAGGTGGATCATTTTGCCACGGTCTGGCTGCTTTTCTATGTGTATTTGCTGCTGGGGCTTGTGCAGCAGAAGGAGCCGTTGACCTGTCAGACGGAGACTGCGGGCAGGGTGTGCGCAATGGGTCTGTGCGTGGCATGGGGATATCTGACGAAGCCGTCGGTTTGTTTCGGAATGGTGATTTTCGCGGTCTGGCTGTTGGTCGTGTGTATTGCGAGAAAGGATCCCATCAGCAGTCTGGTCAGGCTGGCGCTGTGCGCGCTGCCCTGCGTTGTCCTGCCGCTGATACCGGAGCTTATGCGTAACTTCGCCACCTTCCATTCCTACGCCAGTAAGATCACAGGAGCGAGACAATTGGTGGGAACATTGCAGCCGTCCTATGTATTTGTGAATTTTGTGAAAAACTTTACCTTCAATATGCCTATTGCGCTGATCCGGGACAGCGAGGAGCTGTTTGCGGGATTAGCGGTGGGGGCGGCGGAGCTTCTGGGGGTAGAGCTGAACGCCGAATCGATTTCTGAAAACGGCAGAGAGTTTGGCCTGCATGAGGCTCAGACCTATGGATACGATACGGCGATTAATCCGATTGTGCTCTGGGCGTTTATTTTCTGTGTGGTATGGGCGCTGATCCGTATCAGGAGGACGGACTGGAAGGCGATTACAAGCGGTTATCTGCTCTGCGCAGCCGTTTCCTTCTGCGTATTCTGCGCGGTGCTGCGCTGGGAGCCTTTTGTGACGCGGTACATGCTATCCTATCTGGCGCTGTTGTGTCCCATGATTGCTACCCAGCTTCAGCTTGCTACGGCTGGAAGGGAAAGGGAGAAATGGAAGTATGGCATTGTGAGCACTGTCGGTTTTCTCTGCGTGGCAGAGCTGGTGAATCTGGTGGACTACCATGCGGATATCTATAAGGGAGGCGCTGACAACAGACCCTATGGATATTTTGCTTCCAGAAGGGACGAAACGCAGTATTATGCGGACGTGGTAGATGAGATTAAAGGCGGGGGCTATCAGACGGTAGGACTGTATGTGGTGAAGGGCGATGCATATCAGTATCCGTTGTGGGCAATGCTGGGAAGCAGGCGCTTAGAGCATGTCAATGTGGCCAATGAGTCGGCGGTGTATGTCGATGAAAGCTTCACGCCGGAGTGCATTATCTGGTTTGCGGCGCTCCCGGAGGAAGCGATGGAGATTAACGGCGTTGTCTATGACCGGGTAACGGATCTGGGAGAGGATCACTATTTGCTGACGGCACAATAGTTTTCGTTATTTTCCATAAATAACCAGATCGTTTGTGACCGGCTGGCTGTTCGTATAAGGATTTCCGTCCTCGTCCCACAGTGTTTCGCAGAAAAAATGTACTTTGACCTCTTCTATGACGTCATCCGGAATGGTTTCGCCGTCCTTAATCCAATATTCCGTATCCCTGTATTCTTCGTTTGTTCCGGAATTAATGAAGAGAATATAGTGGTATTGTTCCGGGAAGTTCAGGCGGTTATATAGATGCTCTGTCCGTGTTTGGATGTATTCGACCATATCGGAGACGGCTGACTCATAATCCGTATAATGAGGAGAATGATAACCGTCGTCCTGCCAGCGCTGCGCGTCCATGGCGATAGAAGAGGCAATCCGCTCTATATATTGGGGCAGGTAATCATTGAGATATTGTTGTATCAGCGGATAGGCGGTTTCATTATATTTCTCTGTTACGGCGTCCCGGAAGAAGGAGATAGAAAACAATTCCTCACAGTAGCCGGTGGGATAGGCGTTTAGCTCCGCTACCTGGCCGCGCGCCGTGCGTCCCCATGCGTTGTCATAGTCCCAGACCGGGCCGGCGTATAACAGGCTGTCCTCCGGATCATTTTTCTTATAATAATAGGTTGACGCGACATTAGAATCAATATCGTTCGTGATGGCGTTGATGAGATACATATTTAGGAAGGATTCTGTGTCGATCCATTCCTGTAGCCGGGCGTATTGATCCTGGGAATCGCAGTCCTGAATCAGCGCTTCAACCGTATTCATATATTCGCTGAGAGATTGCAGTTCTGCTTCAGATACCGGATCGGAATTTTTGACCAGAAAATACCCCATATCTGTTACCTGGAAGGGCTGGTCGTCCTCTTCGATCCGGGAGTGCAGGATCTTCTCAAGCAGATAGCCATTGGTAACGGCGACGCGGCTTTGATTCAGCTCCACCTTCTCGCACAGCAGATAATTTCCGGCGTATTCTCCGTTAAAATAGAGATCCACATATTCCGTGTCGGTGGTATAAGCAAGTCCTAAATCCTTACAGTAATCATATACCAGCTTGTTGCGCAGATAAGTGTCGTCGAAGGCGTTGGCCTGTAGGATATATTTGTTTGCGGTTCCCATGAGAAGGACGTCGGTTGCGGTTTGAAAGGTAATCTGGTAGCTTTTTTTGTTTACTTCAATATAGCTGGAATTGCCGTGTGCCTTTATTTTGCTGAGAGAACCGCTGCTGTTCAGGCCGCCTTCCACATTCAGGCAGGTAAAAGTGCCGGCTTCGCTTACTTCCTTGGAGGCGTTGATAGAGTCCATAGTTCCTGTGGCGGTAGTAATAAAGACAGAGGGCAGATTCTGGGATTGCATAAAGGTGATGGTCTGTGGCGTTGTACTGGTCAGAGCGGCTTCGTCAGAAACAGCGTTGACAGTCAGGGAATAGGCGGTATCAGTGTCGTATGGCTGGAGGGAAGCGGCGTTTTCCACAGGCGCGCCATCAATGGCAATCTGATAGCAGGATTCGTCGAATACCAGGACGGCTTCCGACAGAGACACGCAGGAGGGCAGAAAAAAGGTGCAGTCCCCGGACTGGCTGCAGTAGAGACGAAGCTCCGGCAGCGTAACAGAATCAGGAACCTTCAGCCAGATGTCCAGATAACAGGCGGACTCCTGCGAAGTGATATCTGTATTGTTTACTGATGTACAGTGAGACAGAGGGATCAGCAGTCCGATTAGAAGAAGCAGTAATAATAAATGTATGATATTCTTAAACGGTTTATTATGAATGTACATGGGAGAACCTCAGTTTGCTACAATATGGATCGTCGGGTACGCATATTATCTTAGCTTAAGCGCTGGAAAAATGCAACCTTGGCATCATTTGGAAATGTTTCATAGGGTCAGTTCGCTGATAAAATGTGTTATAATGTTCGCATAGAAAACGAGAGAAAGGCACAGGTACTCAATGCGTCAGAGGAAAAATCAAACAGGTCAATATTTTCGCAGGTGGCTGGCATGGATACTTTGTCTGGCATTGTGTCTGGGCAACAGCTCCTTATCGGCGCTGGCACAGGAGGAACTTGTCGTGTATGATGAAGAATCCGGCAGTCAGGGTACGGCGGCTTTATCCACCGACATTTCCGGCAATACAGAAGATGTGCAGGATAGCTACACCGATTCTGCAGACGCCAGCCAGGAGGGCGAAACGACGGTAAGCGGCGGGGAGTCGGAGGACGAACAGCAGGAGGACGCTGACCTGTCGGCGGAGGAAGCGCAGGACGAATCAACTGGCATTTCAGAGAATAGTCTTTCCGATAATGATCTGGACTCTGTGTCTGAGAATGATCTAAATGGGGAATGGACGGCGCTGGTCAAGGCGGCTGAGGAAGCTTTTGGAGCACTGTTGGAGGATAAGACGCTGATGGCGCTGCTGTATCATACGGACTCCTATCAGGTGCGCAGCAAAGCAGATGAGGACAGCTCAGTCGTGGCGGTGATTGAGGTGGGCGCTACGCTCTATTTATGCGGCGTGGAGATTACGGAGAACGACCTCTGGTATCAGGTGCGCTTCTGGTTAGACGGTACGGAACAGACAGGCTATATTCAGAGCTATTATCTGGCATATTCCGATGAGGATTGGATTGCATGGGAAGAGGAATATGTGACGCCGCTCTGGGAGACGGAGAATGAATTGGGCGTTTCGGCGTATGGAATGACGACCTATGCCACGGTGGAAAGCAGTGTGGATACTTCGGATATAGACGCTTTTCCAGCGGCGTATCAGAGCGCGCTGAGGACTCTGAAGGCGGCTCATTCCAACTGGACCTTCGTGCCTATGAATACGGGGCTTGATTTTGCCGAGGCGGTGTCCAATGAGGTGGGGGATAAGAGCCTGATTCAAAAGACCTCGACCAGTACGGCTAACGGATGGGTGGGCGCCGCTTATTCCAGTAGCTGGTATTACGCCACGGAGGACGCTATCGCTTATTACATGAACCCCTGCAATTTCCTGTCGGAGAGCTATATCTTTCAGTTCGAGCAGCTTACCTTTAACAGCTCTTACCATACCGTGTCGGCGGTGCAGAGCTTCCTGAACAGTACGTTTATGAAAGGAACACTGTCGGACGATTCTGAGGGGAGAACCTACGCCCAGGCGTTTTACGAAATAGGAAAGGACAGGCAGTTAAGCCCGATACACCTTGCTTCCCGTGTGTACCAGGAGCAGGGACAGGGAACCTCTGCGCTGATTTCCGGCACCTATGCAGGATATGAGGGCTATTATAATTATTTCAATGTCAAGGCCAGCGGCACCACCGACGAGGAGATCATCGTGAGCGGGCTGACCTATGCCAAGGCGCAGGGCTGGGATACCCGTTACAAATCTTTGGCGGGGGGCGCGGCAACCATTGGCAACAATTATATCTTAAAAGGGCAGGATACGATTTATCTGGAGAAATTCAATGTGAATAAGAACAGCCCCTATGGTCTGTATCAGCACCAGTATATGCAGAATATCCAGGCGCCTGCCAGCGAAGCCGTCAGCTCGAAGAAAATGTATGCCAACGCCGGGAGCCTTGACTCCGCTTTCATTTTTAAGATTCCGGTTTATCAGAATATGCCGGGGCTGAAGCTGGATCAGGAGTCGGCGTCTCTGGATAAGGGTGCAACGCTCCAGCTACAGCCCTCTGTGAACGGTACCGCGATAGATGTGTCCGAGGTGGCGTGGACAGTCGGTGACAAGTCCATCGCTACCGTGGAAGACGGACTGGTTACCGGAGTGGCCGTGGGAACCACAACGGTTACGGCGTCCTACGACGGATATGACGCAGGCTGTACGATTACGGTGACAAGTCCGCTCCAGAGTATCAGCCTGGAATATGAGGGCCGGACGGTGACTACGGAGAATCCGATAGTGCTCAGGAGAGCGGATACGGTGGTTGCGGATACCAGCGGATTTTCTGAAGAGGAAATCCTGGAAAATGTATCGGGGGGAGTTTTGCAGGTAGTGTTTGAACCAGAGGATACGACAGACGATACAACCATTGTCTGGAGCACCTCTAATGCGAAGATCGCCACTGTTAAGGCGGACGCTGAGGATTCAACCAGGGCTGTCATTACGGCACAGGCAACGGGAGAGGTCACGATTACGGCCAGGGCTTCCAAGGCCGGCAATCAAAAGGCTCAGTGCAAGATACAGGTCATCGCGCCGATTTATGCGCTGGAGGTGGCGAACCTGAACAATGAGGACGGGGAAGAAGAAACCACGCTGTATGCGGGACAGAGTGTGAATCTGAGCGCGGAATATTTTCCCAAGGACACCACCGACGATACCACGATTAGCTGGAGCAGCTCTGATGCTGAGGTGGCTGCCGTCCAAAACGGCAAGGTGACGGCGTTGTCGGAAGGAACCGCGGAGATTACAGCCACGGCGCAGCATTATTCCGCCACCCATACGATTGTGGTCAAGGAGTGCAAGGTGGTCTTTATGAAGCAGGACGGCGAGACTGTGCTGGATAGCCTGACGGTAGAGTACGGGCAGACCCTGTCCGAGGAGGAATTTCCGCAGGAAGAGACGGTATCGGGCAGCCTGTTTATCGGCTGGTATACAGGCGCGGACGGTACAGGAAGCCTGTTCAACCAGGCTACGGCAGTTTATCAGGAGACGGTCACGGTATATCCTTATTATGAAGAGCAGGGCAAAGGCTTTTATGTGCTTCCCGTGGGAGACCAGACTTATACAGGCAGCGCTATCAAGCCGGTGATTCAGGTATATGACAGCGTGACCTATGAGGACGGCGACAGCGAACTGGTTCCCTTAGTGCTGAATCAGGATTACACGGTATCCTATCGCAATAATAAGAACGTCAATACCGAGGGCAGCAAGACGGTTCCGACGATTACGGTGAAGGGCAAAGGAAATTACGCGGGGACGCAGTATGTTTATTTTAATATTCTGCCGAAATCCCTGACGGATACGGATATCACAGCGCAGGATATTACGGTGGCTTACAGCGGCAAGACCATCAAGAGCGCGCCCGCCGTACTGCGCGACGGTAAAAAGCTGAAAGCCAATACGGATTATACGGTATCCTATCCCCAGACTGGAACCGGGGCGTACCAGAAGGCTGGAACCTATCCAATTGTAATCAAGGGAAAGGGCGGTTATACCGGAACCATTACCCTGTATGAAACCATCACTCAGGACGTATTAATGAGCAAGGTCAGCGTGGCCAGGATTCCCAGGCAGACCTACAGCAACGATTTGGTGGATAAAGAAAAGGGCGTTGGCATTACACCGGATAGCCTGACCGTGAAATATAAGAATACCCTCCTTACCGAAAGCGAGGACGGGGGATTGACCGGGGATTATGTCGTCACCTATCAGAATAATATGGCGGTGGGGACGGCGACCGCGACGATTACGGCGGTAGAAGGAAGCGGCTTTACCGGCAGCAAGAGCGTCACCTATCAGATTGCGGGCGTTTCTCTGTCCAGGGCGAAGGTGACGGGTATTACCGCCGTAGATTATACGGGTGATGAGGAGGACGTGAAGCAGAACGGATATACGCTGACCCTCAACGGGGAAGAGCTGACGGAGGGGCTGGATTATGAGGTATCCTACAATAACATTTCCAAGGCGGGTACGGCCAAGATCACCTTTCAGGGAATCAATGAATATTATGGCAAGCTGACTAAGAGCTATAAGATTAATGCTTATTCGCTTGCCTTAGATGAATCCGGCAAAAACGAACGGATTACTCTGGCCTATTATCTGCAGGGAAAATCGGAAAGCGACGCACAGATGATTACCTTTCTGGAAGACATTACGGCTCCTTATGTGAAGGGCGGCAGCAAGCCGACGGTACTTCTGTATTTTAACGGCGAGTTATTAACGCTCGGCAAGGATTATACCATTAAATACGCCAATAATAACGCGGTCACTACCGACGACATGGCAGAGAAAAAGCTGCCGAAGATTACCATTACCGGCAAGGGCAGCTTCAAGGGAAGCTTCAGCGGCACATGGAAGATTACGGACGGACAGATGGCGGATGGAAACGGCAAGCTGACCATGACCGTCGGGGACGTGGTCTATAAGAATAAGAAGGGAGCCTATAAGGCTTCCGTCACTATCAAGGATATCAGCGGGAGCAAGCTGGCAGCGGGCAGGGACTATAATAAAAATCTGGTCTATACTTATGTAGAGGAGACTACGTTAGAGGACGGAGAGGGCGGCAGCATCACCCGCGCCGCGGGCGCTGTCGTGGAGACGACAGATATCGTGCCGGCGGGTACGACGCTTCGGGTCACGGCGACGGGACAAGGCGTTTATGCCGGAGCGGACGGGGAGGGCGCGTCCCTCTCAGCGACTTATCGCGTGGTGGCGGCGAATATCTCCGGCGCGAAGGTGAAAGTGTCCGCCAAGACCTATCTAAACGGCAGGGCGGTTACTTTGACGCAGGAGGATTTGGCGATTACGATGAAAGGCGCTGCGGAGCCCTTAGAATATGGCACAGATTATGTGATCGACGAAGATACCTATACCAATCACACCAAAAAAGGTAAGGCGACCGTTACTATACGGGGGATCGGTAATTACGGCGGCACCAAAAAGATCACCTATACCATCGGCGCCAAGCAGATTCTGTGGTGGAAGACACAGTAAGCCTCAGGCTAGAATAGCCTGAATGGGAATCCGGGATCTCTGCCGCCCGGAATATTCGCTGCGAGTATGCGTGCAAATATAAGAAAAAAATAAGGAAAATCTAAGAAAAACACAAGATATAGTGGGAAATCCACTTGTATTGCACAAGTGAAAATGCTATAATCAGAGAGATTATAAGAGATTTTATGTAAATCAATGATGCTTACATTTGGCACAGCGCATCAATATAGGAGTGGCTTTCACGGGGAGCCGAAGACGGATAAAAGGCGTTTCGCAAACGCTTGAGAACAAAAGAGCTTGAAAGGAGAATAGCTACAGAGATGAAGAAAAGAAGGGCACTCGCATTATTGCTGGCGTTTAGTCTGGCGGTCAGCATGAACGGCATGACGGTTCTGGCGGCTGGAACAGAGGAGGCGGAAGCCACGGTAGTTTCGGTGATGGAGGTGACGGCGGACAATACACAGCAGGATGCGGACGAGTCGGCGGAGGATTCCCAGTCGGCGGAAAGCTCTTCTGGGGAGGAACAGGCTGATTCCGGGCAGCAGGTGGCTGGTCAGACAGACCCATCGGAGACTGGCACGGACAGCGAGACCGAGGATTCCGGCACAGGCAGTCAGACCGATGGGGACGCAGCGGACGGGACAGAGGCCGAAAGCGGAGAAGAGGTTTCGGACAGCGAAGAGACGCCCTTAGAGGACGAGACGGCGGAGTCAGAGGAAGCCGCAGCAGAAGAAGTGGCTGAGGAGACGGAGGACGAAAGCGCCGCTGAGGAGAAGACCGAGACGGCGGTGGTCAGAATGGTGAGCTTTACTGATGAGACCGGCCTGCGCGTCACCTATGACGCGAACCAGACTCTTAAATATACCGTAGAAGATGGCGTATTGACAAAAGTAGAGGTAGTCTCAAACACAAATGATCTTACGAGTGATGGTACTACTGCTATCAGCGGAGCCGTGGTGCTCAGCCAGCCCGGTGATGATGACGAATACGGCAGTTTTACGTCCATTTCCGCAGATGTTTTTGCGGGAAATACCAGCATTACTTATGTGAAAATCCCATCGGGGGTAACGACTCTGGCGGAGGGTGCTTTTCAGGGGTGTACCGCGCTGAAGGGCGTTTATCTGCCCTCCACTGTGACAGAAATTCCGAAAAGCGCTTTTGAGGGTTGTACGAAATTGACGCAGCTTGCCCTGCCCAAGACGGTTACGTCTATTGGGGAGAGAGCCTTTTACGGCGACAGCAAGCTGTTTATGGTATATATGAAGGACGCGGATTATAGTAAGCTGGCTACCATCGGCGCATCGGCGTTCTATGAATGTACGGCGTTGGAGGAGTTCTGCTCCGACACCGACTTTGTGCTGCCGAGCAGCCTGAGCGCCATTGGCGAATCCGCGTTTTATGGCTGTAAATCCATTGCCAGCGTGGATATGAATGAGAGCGTAAGCAGCTTAGGGGCATATGCGTTCCAGAACTGTACCTCTCTGACAAACGTTTCCTTCTCCAGCGCACTGGAGACCATTGCGGACTATGCGTTCGCCGGGTGTACAAAGCTGGTGGGGGTGACCTTTAAAACAGGGAATACAACCATCGGGGAATATGCCTTTTCTGGCTGTTATCATCTGGGCGGCATCGAGCTTCCTTACAGTGTGGCTACCATTGGCCAGTATGCTTTTCAGAGCTGCAGCAATCTGGTGTCGGTGGAGATCCCCAACGGAAATATAGATATAAAAACCGGGGCGTTCCCCAATATCAGCACCTTGACACTGATCGGCTATGATGGTTCCAATGTTTATCAATATACAGTAGGCAAGGAAATCAAATTTGTAAGCTATAAGAATTACAACAGCAGCTACTATACCTATACAACCCAGACGCTGGGCAGCGGCTCCGGCACCCTGTTGGTAAAGGATGCCAGCGGCAAGGATCCCAACACGCTTAATTCCAAGCAGGGCGTGGCTTATGGGACGACGCTTTATGTGTATTACACGCCGGCGTCGGGAAGCGCCCTGGTGGACGGTACCGTGAAATGTAACGGTACAGCTTTGGAGAAGGACAGCAGCGGGAAGTACTTTTTCACCATGCCTATCGGGGGAGCGCTGATTACCGCGGAATTTGCCAATACCTCTTCCAGTACCAGAGTAACGGGATTAGAAGATGATATCAGCGTGGAGGTCTCCAACGGCGAGGTGACTACCAATAGTAACGATGAGATTACGGCGGTAGGGTTGAAGATCGGCCAGTATTCCAGAATCTTCCTGACTGACGCGGCGGACAGTAACCAGACCGTGGCTACGTCGAAGATCAGCTTCACCTCCGGCAGCACCAAGGTGGCTACCATCACCAGCGCCGGTGTGGTTCACGCATTAAGCGAAGGGACGGCCAAGATCACGGCAACCCTGACGGGGGGGGACGGAAGCACCATTATTAAAGAGCTGCGGGTGATTGTGACAAGCGCGGAGGTGGAGTCCCTGCTGCTCAAGGCAAGCTCCTATGACGCTTCTTATATTACGTTGACTACAAGCACGACCGATTCGGTGCAGACCGCTACGGCAGATAAGAACGCCATGCAGACGGCGTTGACGCTTCGCTTAAAAGCTACGGCCTATGACGAGACCGGCGACGATATGTCGGTGGCGCTGAAATGGGCAACCAGTGATTCCAGTATAGCCCAGCTCAGCAGCACCTCCACGACGGCGTCCTCTCCCATCAACACCGTGACGATTCCCGCCGGAGCCAGCGGCGAGGCGACGATTACGGTTACGGCAACGAAAACGGATAAGACGACGGTGACCCAGTCCTTTATCGTCAGCGTCAAGGATTATACCCCCAGGCTGGTATCCTCCGCCCTGACGGTCAATCCCAATCAGTCGGACGGCGCGATCCTGGAGATTGTAGGCGCTTACGGCGTAGGAGTGACTACAAGCAGCGCCAAGCTGAAGGACGCCGATAACAGCAAGGTCACCAGTGATTTTACGCTGAGCTATCTGAGCAGTGAAAATTCTGCTTCTGATAAGATATATAAGTTCTCTGTAAAGCCCAACACCGGCGTGTCCGATGGCAAATATAGCCTGAATGTGAATGTTGACGCCAATGACGCCACCTATTCCCTGCCGATTACCATTACGGTGAAAACCTCCACGCCCAATCCTAAGGTGGCTATTGCCAGCAAGCAGGAGAAGCTGAATCTCTTCTATAAATATAATAACACAGAAGTGGTGGTGAACGTCACCAATCTGGGCACCGCTGAGGTGGCGGCGAGCGGCGGCTATTCACTGGAAGCGCTCTCCACCTCTGATGACGATCAGTTATTTACAGAGAATTTTCAGGTGACGTATGTAAGCGGAAGCAGCTGCAAGATCACACAGAAGAGCACGGAGTTAAAGTATACCTCCAAGGGCAAACCGGCGGTAACAGGTTATCTGGTGCTGCAGTTTGAGGGTTATCAGAGTACGGTTCAGAAGAAATATAAGATCACGATTCCGACCCAGACAGTGACGCCCTCTTACACCCTCAGCAGGACGTCCGATACCTATTATACCGGCTGTGCTGCACAGACTGTCACCCTGCAGCTTCTGGATAAGAAAAATAAAAACGCGGTGGTGGAGTTTGGCGAAGACAGCGGATATACGGTGAGTATCAAATCCAGCAGTACAACGAGCGCGATTTCCGAAGCCAAACTGGTCACAGATGAAACAGAAGGAAGCGTCATTCAGCTGACGATGAAGAAAAATCCTTCCGCGGGCAAGGTTTATCTGGAAATCGGGAATACCGCATGGGCAAACGGCAAGACCTTCACCTATACCTATACCATTAAGACCAGCTCGTCCGTGCCGACGATCAGCCTTACCAGTTCTTCTGTGACGCTGAATCCCAGTTACCCGGAGCAGACGGTGACCTTCGGCCTGAAATCCAATCAGTCGGATACGGTGATTAATGCGGCGCAGACCTTCAGCGCTAATACCAACGCGAAAACCAAGGACTCTGTGAAAGCGGAATATGAAAAGCTGAGCGTGACTTATGATAAGGGCGTTGGTACAGTAAGTATTAAGGATAGCAGCATAGCCAACGGGACTTATAAATTTACCTGTACGGTGCAATATACTTATAATAATGCAACTCAATACGCCAATACGGTGACGCTGACTGTCAAGGTTTCCAAGGGGATTCCCAGCCTTACGGTGAAGGGGACGGCAGCCCTCAATACCAAGGCAACGACGGGCGATAGCTATGCGGAGACCGTGGGGCTGACTATGACCACCAAAAACCTGCCGGAGGATTATACCTATGATACTACGCAAATGCTTAGCAGCATAACCTGCACGACAAAGAATTGCGGCAGCTATGCGGAACGTTTCCAATGGGGCATCGACAGTGAAGAGAATCTGCTGACAGTGTCTTTGACGGAATGGTGCCCTGCTGGAACCTATAGCTTCTCCGTGAGGCCTGTTTATACCAATGCGACGGAGAGCACGGAGACACAGGAAGAAGAAACAGCTGCGGCTGCAAGCGTGACGACTGCGGATGCGGCGGAGGGTGGTACGGCTGCGGCTAGTACCAGTACCACCAATACTGTAACCGGTAAGGCAATTACCGTTAAGGTCAAGGTATATGCCGGGGATATCAAGGTATCGCTGACCGCCAAGGGCAAGTTGAACCTGCTGGAACGCTATGGGGGAAGTGAGGAGGATGAGGATGGCACTGATGGCGACTTCACTTTTACTACCTCCAACAGCATTATGTATACCCCTAAATTTACGAACCTGAAGGATCAGGTCAGCGAGGCGAAGGTATTTGACGCCGACGGCGCTATGCCCACATATAACGGCACGGAGAGCAGTCTTTTCCAGGTGACCGTTTCTGACGGCGTCCTGTATGTGACGCCGAAAGAGGACGCGGAGTTAGAGAATAATAAGACCTATCAGATCAAGATCTGGATGAAGCTTACGGATTATACAGGCTTCGATGATGCGGACGGCAACGGCATATGGTCAGACGTATTGAAGGTAAAAACGGCGCAGACGCTGCCCAAGGTAACCACTGACGAGAGCACGGTCAACCTGTATCTTTCCAACAAAAGCTATAAGGCTTCCTTTGTTGTGGACAAACAGGAAGTGAAGTCCGTAAAGCCCGCGGGTACCATAGAAAGCATTGCTTTTGATGAAGACGACACCAAGGCAAACGGAAGCTTTACGATTGCTTCCGAAACACAAGACGACGGCTCCCTGAAGGTTACTTTAAAGCTGAACGATACGGTGTCCTACAGCAATAACAGCACGAATAAGATTACAATGTATGTGAACTTCAAGGGACAGGGAACCAATACTGCGGGAACAAAGATTACCATGAATGTTAAGGTGAATAAATAAGGACTTCCCTGCAAACGGACTATTCATTCATATGGCATACCGCGGACTCAACGCGGCGGCGCCCCGGATATTTGGTCAGAGACCGTTATCCGGGGTGTTATGGTATGGCGGGATTGTGGCGTTGCGTCAGGAAGCGGAAAACTCAAAAGGAAATCCTGTTGAAGCCATGTCGCGGAAATGATATACTGACTATAATTGCAGGAAAAGACAAGGAGTATCGATATGCGGGAGCGAGTATGGAAGAATTGGAAAGAAGCTGTGGCTTTGAGTATTTTTGTTGTGGGCGTTATGGTACTCCGGTTATTTTACATTACACGGACCACAGGCCCCTTTATCTATGCCGATGAAATAGGATATTGGTCACATGCCGCTCATATGGTGGGCTATACCTGGGCGGGAGTGATGGACGGCGTATCATGGTATTCTTTTGGATATAGCTTTTGGCTGGCTCTGACCTTTCTCTTCTCTGATGAAATGGTGGTGATGTTTCGGATTGCTGTGGTCATCAATATGCTGATGGGGGTGGCCACCTATGGGCTTGCATATCAGATCAGCAGGCGTCTGCTGGAGGGTTATGGCAGGATCATATGTGGGTTGGTTGCGTTTGCGGTCACCTCCTTTCCCACATATCTGTTTTATTCCTATACCACCATGACGGAAACGTTGGTGGCGCTTTTGGTCTGGCTGCTATTTTATGAATTGATTTCCCTGGAGGAGTATCCATGCTGGTGGAAGGGCATGATATTGGGACTGACGGCGGGATATGCCTATATGGTGCATAATAGACTGCTGGCGGTTGTCATAGCGGTTGTGTTATGCCTGTTGCTGCTTTGGGCGACCCGCAAAGCAGACTGGAAGGTGCTGGCAGCGTTTTGCGTATCGATAGTCTTTATGTTGCTGCTTTATACCGGAATGAAAGAGTACCTGGAATCCATGATTACAAACAGCAGTATCATGGAAGAGGCTGCCGTATCCGTTACTAGAGGTTCTCACAATACCTTAACCAATATGTTGCATAAGGTGCAGAAAATATTCTCAGGAGAGAACCTTAAATATTGTATTCTTGGCTTTATCGGGCAAATATGGGACAGCCTGGCGGCTACCTATCTGCTTTTGGGAGTGGGCGTGGCTTATTGTGTGCAAAAGCTTGTGGAATACGGTAAGATGAAGAAAATGACAGTTATGTATTGCTATCCGGCGCTTGCTTTTCTAGGGCTGGCTGGTATGACGGCGATAGCATTTTCCGGCAGGCTTGTGCAGGTAGAAGGGCAGACAAGAATTGACACTGCATTTTATGGAAGATATAGCGAGTGTATCTTTCCGATTTTGATCCTTCTGGGAATGGTTATGATGATCAAAAAGGTGCGGTATGAAAAGAAGGTATATGGCATTGTGCTTCTCTGCTTTGCGTGCGCGTCAGTGGTACTGTATTTCAGGCTCCGGGAAATCGAGAATGGATATCTGAATATTGTCTCATCTGTCAGTATCCATATCTTTCACTGGTTGGGAGAATTTAGCGTGATCAAATGCTGTATTGTGGCGGCCGTTGTATTTGGGGCAGTATTGCTATTATGTCATTTTAAAATGCCCGGGCAGATGCAATATGGTCTGCTGTGCCTGATGCTGATCTTTCTGTTTGCCACCACCGCTCTGTACTGCATGAAGCTGAGTATCCGCGGTGAGAATGACAATATCGCGAGATATCAGGTTTTGTTTGATTATTTAAATGACAATACACAGAAGCAGGATATCGTATATATATGTGATGAAAATAAAATGGCATACGATGTGCAGACCCGGCTGGTGAATAAGACCGTCATATGTGTGACCACAGACCGGCTGGAAGAGCTGATAGGCGACCATTACGCAGTGATCCGGGAGGGGCAGACAGAGGAATTAGATATGAGCAATTATGATATCTGTCTGGAAGCAGAGGGTTATATGATTATCAGGACAGAGTAATTTCGCCTGTGACGCGTTGCGGCAATGTGCGGGCAGGCGTCTACAGGCGATAAGGAATGGTTTGGTTTAGATCATGCATCCCTTTCTTTTAGTCCGTATTCTTCAAAAACCGGATATATTTTAATAAGTCTTTTCTATCCGCGGCGTTTAGCTGCTGGATATCATACACGACGTCGTGCAGGGTGATATTGCCCACATAAGGACTCTTAAGGTTGGTGTTCCCCAGATATCCGCTTTCTGCACCCAATAAGTAATCGGTACTCACCTTGTAGTATTGAGATAGCTTCTGTACGACCCATGTGGGAATCTCGCGGTTACCATTTTCATAGTTGGAATAGGTTTGCTGTGAGACATTCAGATATTCGGCGATCGTTTTCTGTTTCAGATCATGATCTTCCCGCAAATCCCGTATCATTTCGCATAATTCTTTCATAGGCATGTCCTTTCCCGGTGAACAATATCGCATTAGTACAAAAAGTTGTTATAAATGTTAACACACAACGAAAAGTTGTATTGAGAAGTTACCTGAAAAGTAGTATGCGCATGCTTAGAACAATAATGCGTTGTAAAAAATAATGACGGTGGAAGCCGCTATAGATGCGGACTTTAATCAAAAATCTCAGTCCGGGATAGCATATTGCCCAATAATATGGTAAGATTGCACGTAGGAAATGCTTAGAAGAACGTCAGACGAGAAACCGCCTTCGCGGATTCCTCGCCGCCGCTTCGCAACAAGTTGCTCAGAAATGAGGATTAACATGAGAAAGCTTAAAGTCTCTTTATTGGTCACAACCTATAATGATAGAGAACATCTGGCGCTCACCCTGGAGAGTATTGAGAGCCAGGATTATGAAAATATGGAAGTGATTATTGTAGACGGCAATTCTACAGATGGGACGCCTGCCTTGATCCGCAGCTTTGCCGATGCCCATCAGCAGGAAACGGATTCCATCAGCGTACGGTGGATTTCGGAGCCGGACAGGGGGCTGTATGACGCTATGAATAAGGCATATGGGCTTAGCAGCGGGGCTGTGATAGCGGTCTGTAATGACAGGCTGTGCACGAAGGAGTCGGTCAGTAAGCTGATGGGCGCCATCGAACAGGGCGGCAGCGGCTGTGTCGGCGCTCATTCCGATCTGGTGTATATGTCTGGCGAGCGTGTGGTCAGAACCTGGCATATGGGAGAAGGAAGATTGCGGGACGGCTGGATGCCGGGACATCCAACGCTGTTTCTCAAGAGGGAAATTTACGAAAAATATGGCCTCTATGACCTTCGTTACCGTTGTGCGGCGGATTATGAGTTCATGGTGCGTTTCCTGAAGGAGGAAGAGAATCGGCTTGCCTATGTACCGGAGGTTTTGGTGTCCATGTTCTACGGCGGAACCAGCAATAAAGGGTTAGTTAATTATCTGGTATCCTTCCGGGAAGGCTGTCAGGCTCTTGGCAGAAACGGCGTAAGGTTTCCGTTTTGGATTACAGTGAAAAGGACGCTTCGGGTGTTGAGGCAGTTTTGAGGGAAGGAAAAGGACTGCTTAAGCAAGACGGCGGGGAACAGATGGGATAAGGACAGGAAGGGAAGAGAATGATGGACGGTGGAGACAGATTTTCTCGTATGATAAATGGAATGATTCGCGTTTTGGTGGCAGCCGCTGTGCTTTATTTATGGCTGCAAAGTATCTTCAGCACCAGCTTTATGGGGTGGGTGGACAAGGAGGACGGTACGCTGCAGGCGAGAACGCTGAATATTGCAGATAACCCCTGGAAGCACCTGTTGCTTCTGGCTGTGATCACAGCGCTTCTGGTGTGGTATGGCAGAAGCAGGATATCTGCGGCTTCTTCGCAGGGCAGCGGCGATATGGGCGCTGTGCGGCCGGGCAGGAGGACGGCCAGGGCAGCAGGAAGCATTGCGCTTCTGGGAATAGCGGCAGCCGCTTTTTGGATTATGACGACTCAGTTTGCGCCGGGTTCTGATCCCTCCAAGGTATGCGCTGTGGCTTCCCAGTGGCTACAGGGGGATTTCTCAGCCTTTGAGGAGGGCAATTATCTGTTCTGCTATCCCTTTCAATCAGGCATCGTGCTCTTTTATTATTGGCTTTCCCTTTTGTTTGGGAATGGAAATTATGTGGCGATGCAGTTTGTCAATCTGCTTGTGTTGTCACTCATATATTATCTGCTTTATCAGATCTTTCGGCGTTTCTGGAAGCAGGACGACAGGGTGCTGCTTTTCGCTTATCTGGCGCTTGTCCTATGGGTTCCGCTGATGTTTTATGTGACCTATTTATATGGGATTCTGCCGGGCATGGCGTGTTCGCTGGGGGCAGCGTATCTGGCAGTGTGTTATCTGGAGAAAAGGAAATGGTGGTATATGCTGCCCGCGGCGCTGCTGATGGGAGTGGCTACGGTGCTGAAAATGAACTGTCTGATTTACCTCATAGCGATCAGTTGTTTCCTGATTTATGACGCAGTTAGTCTTATATGCCGCTCCCACGGCAAGAACAGGCAGTGGATCGTGTCGTTGGTATTCGTGGCTGTTATGGGTCTGGGCGTATATAGCTGTAATCAGGGTACGAACGCTTATGTGGAGCACTTGTCCGGCTGTGAGATGCCGGAGGGGGAGGTAATGTTGTCCTGGGTCGTTATGGGTTTGCAGGAGGCGCCTAACGCGCCGGGGAATTATAACGGTTATAATGGCAATGTGTTTTTTGATAACGGCTTTGATACGGAGCTTGCCACGCAGCAGTCTGTAACGGATTTAAAGAAGATTCTGAAAAGCATGATTAAGCATCCTGTTGACAGGGGGATTTCTTTTTTCGCAAGGAAAACGGCCTATCAATGGAATGATCCGACTTTTATTGCCATGGAGCGGATGGAAGGGCGGCAATCTGCCATTACTCTGCCCTCTTGGGTGAAAAGCCTGATTGACGGCAAAGGGTGCGTGATTCTTTCGGTTATTTTAAATATGGTTCAGACTGTGATTCTGACGGGAATGTTGTTTTATCTGTTTTTTACAAGGAGAAGCGAGAACCTGTATGAACTGCTGGGGGCAGTGGTTTTTCTGGGAGGTTTTCTTTTCCACATGGTATGGGAATCAAGCCCTTCTTATACGATTCCTTATTTTGTGCTGTTGATTCCCTACGCGGTAAAGGGCTTCGCGGAATATGGGAGTCGGGCGGGCAGGGCTTATGAATGGCTCGTCCACATACCGTGGAAAGAGAAAAAGCAGGATATCAAAACCCGGATTTATGGGAAAAATATACCTGTCATAAGCGCGGCGGCCGTGATTGTCGTTCTGGCGCTTCTGTTTATGCAGACCAATCTGTTTCACCGCACGATTGCGTTGAATGACGGCGAAGATGCCCTGAGGCAGTTTTATCAGCTTCCGGAAGAGGAAATAGAAGAGTAAGGGTATCAGTGCTTTAACAGGAATTTGAATAACAGATAGAGCTTGTGCCGGATACAGAAAGCATAAACCCTGTTATGGATGCCGTTTATATCGCCGATCTTTACGGCGGAAAACGCTTTACTGATCTGCGGATATGTGCACTCGGAGCGGAAAAGATCCCTGAAACCGGAGTTTTCCTCCGAAATTTGTCTGAATACCGGAATGAAGGTCAGCAAGGTCTGATAGGCGATGTAATAATGAAGCTGCCGTTCTAATGCGGGATAATGGGAGATATCGAGGAAACGGTACAATGTCTCAAATAGGATATGATTTTCGCCTAAACGCTTCCGATCCATGGAATGGGTGGCGGAGCCCGCATTGCTGCGATAATAATAAAAGGCTTCGTCAAAGAAATAAATGGAGGAGGCTTCCAGCATACAGCTATAGGAAGCAAGGGCGTCTTCCCCTACCAAAACCTCATGGGGAACGCGCAGCAGATGCTTTTCCAGTAAAGAGCGCCGGAAAATTTTGTTCCACATACTGGGGGCAATCCCATAGATAAAAAAGGCGCCGGAATAGATCATGGAAGGATAGACCTCTAAGCGCAGGCGGTCCTTGTCATAGAAGCCCGGGGCAAAGGGACTGCTGCATTTTAGCTCCTGATTGGGCATGACGGCTATATAATTGCAGAGCAGGATATCCGCGTGGGTATTCTGTGCCTCCTGGCACATACGGGGATACATATCCGGGGATATCCAGTCGTCGCTGTCCACAAAGGTCACATATTCGCCCCGGCTGAGACGGTATCCCTGCTGTCTGGCGGCAGTATGTCCGCTGTTGGGCTGGTGATGGCAGCGGATCTGGCTGTGGCGGGAGGCATATTCGTCGCATAGGGCGGCAGAACCGTCGGAGGAACCGTCGTCGATTAACAGGATCTCATAGTCTGTCCATGGCTGGTTCAGAATACTGTCAAGACAGTCTGTGAGATAGGGCCTGGTATTGTAAACAGGGATAATAATACTTAAAAAAGGGGTTTCACACATGGCTTCCTCCAAGGTTATAGCTGATGATATGCGGTTTCATTGTAACTTTTTCCGGGAAGCTTTGCAAGAGGAGTATTTGTGAGGATGGATAAAATCGTATTTGTGATACCGGATATGCCCGGCGGCGGCACGGAGCGGGTAGTGGCGTATCTGGCGAATGAGTATTGCCAAAGAGGGATTCCCGTGGCGATTCTGTTGTTTGCGGGGCAGGAGACGGCTTATCCGCTGGACGCGCGTATTGAGGTGGTCAGCGTGGGCGAACCCTCCGGCGGGAGCCTTCGCGCCAGAGTCCGGAGGCTTTGCCGAATGAGGCAGTTTTATGGGAAGAACAGGAACTGCCAGATTTGGTCATTCAGCGTGATGGGCGCCGTTTTTTCTGTCGTCGCGGCGCTGGGGCAGAACCATTTTTTTCTGGTGTCTGAGCGGAATGACCCGAATCAATATGAGCACCGGAGACTGCGGAATTTGTTCTATCGCTTCGCGGACGTAATTGTGTGCCAGACGCCAGATGCGGCGAGGAGCTTTCCGGCAGGGCTTACACGGAAGGCTGTGGTGATTCCGAATCCGATTGAGACAGGCGCGGCAAAGCCCTATGACGGCCTCCGCGACCATAGAATTGTGGCGGTCGGCAGGTTGAGTCCCCAGAAAAATCATAAGCTGCTTCTCAGGGCATTTTCTGTTTTCGTGAAGACCCATGAGGATTATGTGCTGGAACTGTATGGCAAAGGGGAATTGGAGGACGAACTGAAAGGGTATGCGGAAGCGCTGGGGCTTCAAAATAAAGTGGTGTTCCAGGGGTTCTCGGCTCATGTCAGGGAGCAGATTAACCGGGCGGCCATGTTTGTGCTCTCTTCCGATTACGAGGGAATATCCAATTCCATGATGGAGGCCATCGCCCTGGGGGTGCCCACGATAGCCACCGACTGTCCGATTGGCGGTTCCAGAATGTTGATTCAGGATCACCAAAACGGAATCTTAGTGCCGGTGGGAGATGAACGGGCGCTTGTGGAGGCCATGTCTGAGCTTGCGGAGCACCCGGAGCTGGGCAGGCGAATGAGTCTGGAGGGAAGAAAGCTTCGAGAGGAAAATACAGTGTCTCAGATCGCGGACAGATTTCTTGCCGCAGCGCCTTCAAGATAAGGCGCATCAGGAAAGGCATGGTGATGGCGTTGAAGAATGTATTGATTATCAATCCTATTTTATATACGGCGGAAACAAACGAGATTCCGAAGGTCGATTCTATTAAAGATACCATGATATACGCGCTGTGCATTGGATTTCTGAAGGCGGGACACAGGGTTACGCTGATTGCCGCGCAGGACTATCAGCCCTGCGTGGAGGAGGAATATCCTTTTTCGGTCATTTGGATGCATACGGTGTGCCGGTCTGTGTTTCAACCCAGATGTTTTCCGTATATGCCTGCGCTTCGGCCATTTCTCAGGCGGCATAAGGAATATGACCTGATTATTACCAGCGAGATGTTTGCCTCCTGGTCTTATACCGCGGTGCGGCTGTCCTGGGAAAAAACCGTGGTGTGGCATGAACTGGCGGCGCACAACCGGCTGCTGCACCAGATTCCCTCTAAGCTCTGGTATCATGTGGTGGCTCGTTTCCTGATGAGGAAAGCGCGGGTGGTTGCGCGTTCCAGGGCGGCGCAAAGCTTTATCAGCCGATATGTGGGAAATGTGGCAGAGGAAGTCATCGATCACGGTGTGGAATTGGAAAAATTGCCCCCGGTGGGGACTGATGCCGGGAATATTGTGAAGGAAAAGCGGTTTGCCGTGGTTTCCCAGTTCATTGCGCGCAAGCAGATCGATAGAACCATTGAAGCTTTTGCGGATTTCGTGGAAAGAGGGAACGGGGATTACACGTTATATCTGATCGGGCAGGGGCCGGAGGAAGCCGCTTTAAGGGAAACAGCCGTTAGGCGGAACGTGGAGCAGCGGATCCGCTTCTGCGGCCAGATGACCCATGAACAGCTTCTGCCGGTTGTGGCGGGAGCCAGGGCGCTGCTGGTTTATACCAGGCAGGATAATAATATGGTGTCCATTGTGGAGAGTATTGCGGTGGGGACGCCGGTAGTTACCACCTCTGTCCCTTATAATGCGGAATATATCGAACGGGAACAATTAGGGATTGTAAAAGACCGGTGGGGTGCGGAAGCGTTAGAGCAGATATGCGCGGAGAATCAGGCTTATGTGCAAAATTGCCTGCGTTATCGGGACAGGCTTTCCGCCGTATCCTGCGCGGAGGCCTTTTGGCGCTGCTTTCCCGATACTTGATTTTTGACTGATAGAATTGTAAAATAATAATATTATGCCGTGGTTATAAAGGGCGATATGGAATGGCAGTAAGAAGATAGGGGATAGCCGGATTGGATCATATAAAAGTAGTGTTCTGCTTTGATGAAAATTTAATCGCACAGGTACAGGTCACAGTCGCGTCCCTGTTGGACGCCGCAAAAGCCGAGCCGGTGCATTATGATATCTATTGTGTTTGTACGAGGGAAGCCGGAAGGGTAAGAGAGCCGTTGGAGCGCATCGTCAGCGGAAGAGACCGGGATTCTTCCCTGCATTTGTATTGTGTGGACAATCCTTATGGAAATTCTTATCAGGTCAGGGGTATCTCAGCAGGGACTTATCTGCGGCTGACGCTGCACAGGCTGCTGCCTGAGGTGGACAGAATCCTTTATATGGATGTAGACGTGCTGGTCTGCGGCAGTCTGCTCCCAATCTGGCAGACGGAGCTTTCCGGCCGGATATTGGCGGCAGTCAAGGGCGCGGTGAACCTGACGGACAAATGGGAATGGAACAGCGACAGGCCTTATTGGAAGCTTCTGGAAGGTCAGAAGGGCGGATATATTAACGCAGGCGTTACGCTGATGAATCTGGAGGAGATCCGAAAGCAGCGGCTGGAAGAACAGTGGAAGGAGCTGGCGCAGGAGAAATTGTATTATCAGGATCAGGATATTCTCAATATCACCTGCCGCAATCAAATATGTTATTTGCCGCCGAAGTATAATCGGCTGGCATATATGGGGAAAGAGGATTATAATAGGTTTGTGGAAGAAGGCATTTATACGCAGGAGGAATGTGAGGAGGCCTTGAGCGCTCCGGCGCTTATTCATTATGCGGGCGATAAGCCGTGGAAGCGTTATGATACCAATCTGGGCAGCCTCTGGTGGGATTATGTGAATAGTCAGCAGGAGTTGGACGGGCTGTTTGACGAGGCGGCTGCCCGCAGTTATCATGGGCCCACGGTTTGGCAGAGGGCGGTCAGAAAATGCAGGAAAATAGCGAGCAAAGAGAAGCTTTAACGGCAGGAGCTTTTGGCGTGGCCTGGAGGCGTTAAGCCGGTTGACAGAAAGTTTCGGAACGGAGAAGAGGATGAAAATAGCGGTAGCAGGAACAGGATATGTGGGGTTGGTGGCAGGCGTATGCTTTGCGGAGAAGGGGCACGACGTCACCTGCGTAGATGTAGATGAAGCCAAGGTAGAGCTGATGCGATCCGGGGTGACGCCGATCTATGAGGAAGGCCTGGAAGAGCTGATGCGGAAAAACAACGCGGCAGGCAGGCTTCATTATACTACGGATTATCAAAGCGCCTACCGGGACGCAGAGGCAATTTTTATCGGCGTGGGTACGCCGGAGCAGCCGGACGGCTCCGCCAACTTAAGTTATATCGCCACAGTCTCCAGGCAGATCGCGGAATCCGTTGAGAGAGATTGTCTGGTAGTGGTGAAGTCTACCGTGCCGGTGGGAACCAACGACAAGGTGGAGCGGTTTATCCATGATTTCCTGACGAGGGACGTAAAGGTGGAGGTGGCGTCCAATCCGGAATTTCTGGCACAGGGTTCGGCAGTGCACGATACCTTACATGCCGCTAGGATTATTATAGGTACGGAAAGCAGGGAAGCGGAGGAGACGTTAAAGAAAATCTATGAGCCCTTTGGGCTGCCGATTGTATCCGTTAACAGGCGGTCGGCGGAGATGATTAAGTATGCCTGCAACGATTTTCTGGCTTTAAAAATTTCCTATATGAATGATATTGCCAACCTGTGTGAACTGGTGGGCGCTGATATCGACGCGGTAGCAGAGGGGATGAGCTATGACGCCAGAATCGGGGCTAAATTTTTAAATGCCGGCGTGGGGTATGGCGGAAGCTGTTTCCCGAAGGATACCAAGGCTCTCAAATATATTGCCAGGCAGCATGGCTATACTCTGCGTACGGTGGAAGCGGCGGTGGACGTCAACGCAGAGCAGAAGACGAAGCTTTTCTATAAGGCTGGCAGCCGTATGATTACCTTTCAGCATCTGCGGGTAGCGGTATTGGGACTTGCTTTTAAAGCAGGGACAGATGATCTGCGGGAGGCGCCGTCCTTAGATAATGTAGAGCTGCTTTTGCAAAACGGCGCGGATATCTGTGCGTATGACCCGGTTGCCGCGGATAATTTCAAGAAGAGATATCCGGAGGGAGCTAACTTAAAGGGTACTATGCATTATGTACAGACGCCGGAGGAAGCTTTGCAGAATGCGGATATCTGTTTTATTTTCACGGAATGGCAGGAGATTAAGGAGATAGCGCCGGAAACCTTTAAGAGACTGATGAAGATTCCCCTTGTCTATGACGGACGCAATGTCTATGGCGTCGGGAAGATGAAAGACGCCGGAGTGGAATATTACAGCATCGGACGATAGCCGGAAAGAGGTATTCGGTTTAGACGGGAGGAAGGCAATGAACCAGTTAGATGTGAACAAAATATATTTGATTACGGGCGGGGCGGGATTTATCGGATTTCATTTGTCCAAAAGCCTGTTGGAAAAAGGAGCCAGGGTGATAGGCTTCGATAATATGAACGATTATTACGAGGTGAAGCTGAAGGAAGATCGGCTGGCAATCCTGAAGCAGTATGACCGCTATACCTTTATCAAGGGCGATCTGGCGGACAGCGCGGCCGTCATCAGTATTTTTCAGGAGTATCGCCCTCAGATCGTGGTGAATCTGGGAGCCCAGGCGGGGGTTCGATACAGCATTGATAATCCAGAGGCTTATATGCAGTCCAACATGATGGGATTCTTCTATCTTTTGCAGGCGTGCCGTTATTTCCCAGTGGAGCATCTGGTGTACGCCTCTTCCAGCTCCGTATACGGGGGCAATGAAAAGGTTCCTTTCTCCACGGAGGATAAGGTAGACGAGCCGGTGAGCCTGTATGCCGCAACGAAGAAATCCAACGAGCTTATGGCGCATGCTTACAGCAAGCTTTATTCCATTCCGGTGACAGGGCTTCGGTTCTTTACAGTGTACGGTCCTTTTGGCAGGCCTGATATGGCATATTTCAAGTTTACCAGAAAGATTCTGGCAGACGAGCCTATCCAGATTTATAATAACGGCGATATGTACCGTGATTTTACTTATATAGACGACATTGTGCGGGGAGTTGAGAATATTCTCTGCAATCCGCCTCGGAAGAACAGAAAGGGGGCGGCGTATCAGTTGTACAATATCGGCAACCATAAGCCGGAGAAGCTGATGGATTTTGTAAAAACTCTGGAGAAATGCCTGGGAAAGACGGCGGAGAAGGAATATCTTCCCATGCAGCCCGGCGATGTGTACCAGACCTATGCGGATGTGTCGGATCTGATGCGGGATTATGATTTTAAACCGAACACCTCCATTGAGGAAGGACTTACCCAATTTGTGGCGTGGTATCGGGAATATTACGGATCATAGTGATCCGATTTTGCGTGATTTGATGGAGCGATAGTAAATTTCCCTATGATGGAAAGGAGATTTGCATACGCAGGAAGAGGGAGAAAAGCTGGATTGATGGAAAACAGACCGGACAGAGAACACAATACAACAGATCGTGCGGAAAAAAGGCGGATACCGATATTATATCTGGTGGTGCCATGCTATAACGAGGAAGAGGTTATTGAGAAATCCGCGCTTGTTATGGGTGATAAGCTTAAGAAGCTTGGACGGGAAGGAAAGATTGCTGCGGGGAGCAAGGTTATGTTTGTCAATGACGGGAGCCGGGATCGCACCCTGCGGCTTCTGCATGAGATTGCGGATAGGGACGCCATGTTTTCCGTGGTAAGCCTGTCGGGGAATTACGGGCATCAGAGCGCGATTCTGGCCGGTATGATGATGGCGAGAAAATATGCCGACGCGGTTGTCACGATCGACGCGGATTTGCAGCAGGATATTGAGGCGCTGGATCAGTTCCTGGCAAGCTATATGTCCGGGAGCGACGTGGTCTATGGGGTGCGCAACGACAGACATTCGGACGGGATTTTTAAGAAGGGAACGGCGACGGCTTACTATAAGCTGATGCATCTTTTGGGGAGCAATGTCATGGCAAATCATGCGGATTACCGGCTGATGTCCAGGAAAGCATTAGATGCGCTGGCAGAATATAAGGAGACGAATCTGTTCCTGCGGGGATTGATTCCCACCATGGGTTTTCCCTCTGATGTGGTGTATTTTGACGTAAAGGCAAGGGAGGCCGGACACTCCAAGTACACCTTCAGCAAGATGATGACGCTTGCGCTGGATGGGATTACTTCCATGAGCGTCAGGCCCCTTCGTATGATTGCGGTGCTGGGCTTTATCTTTTTCCTGTTTTTCGGGGGCGTAGGAGTGACAGTAATCGTAGACTGGGTGCAGGGCAATAACGTGCCCGGTTATACCACTACGCTGCTGGTATCCCTGCTGACTGGCGGTGTGACGCTGATATCGCTGGGTATTATCGGAGAATATGTGGGCAAGATTTATATGGAAACGAAGCACAGGCCAAGGTATCTGATCGACACCTTTGTGTGGAAAGAGGAAAATGCAGAGGAAAAATAACAATGCTGATGGTGCTTTTTAGCTGGCTTGTCATAGGCGGGGCGGCGTTGATCTTTGGGAAAGCGATTGTGGACAGAATATATCCACAGGATTTACAGACTATGGGAAAAACGGACATATATCTTGTGGCAGGGATTGTGTTTTTGGGGGTGTATGCGCAGTTTTTCAGTCTGTTTTATAAGGTTGCGGGAATCGCCTGTACCATTCTTGGGATAGCGGGAATGGGCGTTGTGCTGCGATATGGGATCCGCTACAGGCGTGAAAGGAAGTCCCCGGCACAGGGCGGAAAGCCGTTGGGGGGGGGGCTGCTTGTACGGTATCGGCGGCAGCTTGTGACAGCGCTTTTGTGTCTGCTGGTTACGCTGGTGTGGACCAACCGCGAGCCCTGGCATTATGATACCGGCCTGTATCATGCGCAGGCTATTCGGTGGATTGAAGAGTACGGAGTCGTTCCGGGGCTGGGGAATTTACAGATGAGGCTGGCCTACAATAGCGCGTTTATGTGCCTGCAGGCGCTCTTTAGCTTGGGGTGGCTTGTGGGGCAGTCCCTGCATTCGCTGAACGGATTTTTCTGCTTTGCGGGACTGACATGGGCTTTGTCCACGATCCGCGTGAGGGGAAGGGGCAGTTGGAAGACCTCGGATTTGTTGAAAGCAGCCATGGTCATTTATATTGTGACGGTGCGCAACAGCATTTCCTCCTGTGGAACGGATATTTTGTCCATGCTTTTAATGCTCTATATCAGTATTAAATGGTGCGAATCCGCGGAGAGGGAGACGCACTCCCTGAATCTCTGCTGCTTTTGCTGTCTGGCTGCGGTTTTTGCTGTGACAGTGAAGCTGTCTGCGGCAGTGATGGTTCTTCTGGTTATTTATCCGGCCTGGCTGCTGATAAAAGGGAAAGAATATGGAAAAATTATCGGCAACCTGGCGGCGGGAGTTTTGATCGCGTTGCCCTTTTTGATTCGCAATTATTTCATTTCCGGATATTTGATTTATCCTTATTCTGGCATCGACCTATTTGATGTGGATTGGAAAATGGATGAGGCGATTCTGGAAATGGATAGGCAGGATATTACCATGTTCGGCCGGGGGATTACCAATGCCGACGAATATGGCCAGACGCTGGGAGAGTGGCTGCCGGCCTGGTTCCGTTCAAAAGGCTTAGATGAGAAGGCCGTCATTCTTTGCGGCGTTGCGGCCGCAGGGATCATATTATGGAAGCTGTTTGGGTATTTGTACCGCCGAAATGTGGAAAGAACGGTTTTTCTGGCAGTCTGTGTCGGCGGCCTGGTGTTCTGGATGATCTCGGCGCCTCTGATGCGCTACGGGGAGGTTTACTTTTTTGTGGTAATTGCGGTGGCGTTAGGGGAATGGCGTTACAGGTACCGGGAGCGGCTATTGGGGTGTCTGGCGCTCCTGCTGTTGGCGCCGCTTTTGGGTATTTATGGAAGCAAGGTAAAGGATCTTGCGAAGCTGGACGCTGCATATTGGGTCAGGCAGCCGGAATACCTTGCCTGGCCGGCGTCTCAGTATGATATAGACGGCGAGTATATCTGGCTGCCGGACGAGGGAGATCAGGTAGGATATATGGCTTTTCCCAACACTTCGTCCGAAAGACAGCTAAGAACCCTTGCCCTGCGCGGCAATTCCCTGAAGGGCGGTTTCCGGTGCGGGGAGAAGAGAGAGCTTCGCAGGGTGGAATGAGCTTTATTATTGTTTTAAGTACCTGCAAAACGCATGATTGAGGGCGGAATTGCACAGATTGTATCGCCAACACAGGAGCGCTTGCGGGGGAAAGGATCCAAGATGGGACAGACAGAGATTCATGCAGATGATTATGGCTTAACGGTTCATACCTCCAGAGATATGCTGGAGTGTATGAAGGAGGGAAAATTGGACAGTATTAGTATTGTCCCCAATATGTCGTGCTTTGCGCAATGTATGGAACTGCTGTATGAGACGATTCCGGCTATGCCGTTTCTGCCCCTGATGTCGGTGCATCTTGATTTTGTGGAGGGGCGCAGTCTGGCAGGAGGAGAGACAGTTCCTCTGCTCACCCGGCCGGGGAGCGATCTGATGGGGCTTTCCTGGGGCGGCCTGATGGGGCTTTCCTATCTGCCGTGGAAACGTGGGAAGGCCAAAGTACAGCTTAAGAAGGAGATCAAGGCGCAGATTGGGCGTGTGCAGAGGGCGGTGGAGCGCTGCCTGGAAATTGCCGGGAATCATGGCGTTCCCTGCGCCCAGAAAGGATTAAGAATCGATTCCCATCAACATGCCCATATGATTCCGGTGGTCTGGGAGGCGACGATAGAGGCGGCTGATGAGGAAGATTATCCGCTGGAATATATTCGCAATTCCAGGGAGCCGCTGCTGCCCTTTGTGGCGGAGTTTTCCCTGTGGAAGACCTATCGCCCGATTAATTTTGTGAAAAACAGGCTTCTTGCCCTGTATTCCTGCAAGGCGGATCGGTATTGCCGGAAGCACGGGATACAGCAGATGTACCTGTGGGGGCTGGTGATGAGCGGCCATATGGATTATGACAGGATTGTCAGATTATATCCCCGGCTTGCCGCCAGGGCACAGAAGGCGGGCAGGACGCTGGAAATCCTGTTTCATCCGGGGATTACGCTGCCGGAGGAAGTGACGGAGGAGATCGGCGAAGAAGCAGCGAAGGATTTTTATCTGAAACAAGACAGACAGGTGGAGATGGATGCTGTGATGGCAGGAATCGCTGTTTTACGGCGTCCGTAAAGAGGAAGTGGATGAAAAAAAGGGCGAAACTGGTTTGTTTGCCGGTATTTTTATTATTGTGTGTATATTTGATCATGAAATATGATAGCCGGGATGTACAGCTTGCGGTCTGCGGAGAGGGCGGCAGCCTGTGTATGACGGTAATGGCCGGCGATATGGAGCAGAAATTATATCCATGGTATGACGAGGAGGAGGATCTCTATTATTTTTTCCTGCCGTCCTTTGTGAATGACAGTGAGATTTTCTTTGACCAGATATGGGAATCCGGAATCGAAATCAATGGTCAGGCTTATCGCTGGGGCGACAGCCTCGCGTGGAAAACAGGAGAAATTTATCAGCTTCAGGAAACAGGCTCTGACCAGTGCTTTCGGGTTTCCTTCCTGAAATCGGAGAATCTTCCGGCTTTTTTTGTCAGCACGGACAGCGGCAGCCTGGAATATCTGCACAGTGACAAGGAAAATCAGGAGCAGGGTACGCTGACGGCTGTTACCGGGGATGGAACGGTAGAATATCATGGCGGTCTGGATAAGATTTCGGGGCGCGGCAACAGCACTTGGGATATGCCGAAGAAGCCTTATTCCATTACGCTTCCTGTGGCCTATTCTTTGGGCGGCCTGGAAGCAGGACAAAAGTGGTATCTTCTGGCGTTATGGTATGAATCAGACCGTATCCATTCCAAGCTGGTGTACGATATGGCGCAGGAGCTGGGAATGGATTATGCCATTCAGTGTACCTGGGTTGATTTATATTGTAATGGGGAGTATCAGGGACTCTATCTGCTGACGGAGGCGGTTACGGTGGGCGACGGCAGAGTGGAAATACAGGAATTGGAAGAAGGCGATTCCGATATCAGCGGGGGATATCTGCTGGAAAAAGATCAGACGGACGGGACAGATGAGGGCACGCAGTACATCTACACAGATTACGCCACATTTAAAATCTGTTCCCCCAAGCAGGCGAACGAGGATCAGGTCAATTATATTGCGGGTTATATGCGATGGATTGAAAGTATGATCCTGTCGGGTGACGAGGCATACCGGAATTATGTGGATCTGGACTCCTTTGCAGATCATTTGATTCTGGAAAATATCGCATTGGATGACGACGGTATGGTAAGAAGCACGTTTTTCTATAAAGACCGGGGAGACGACAGGCTGTATCTGGGACCCGTATGGGATTATGACAGAGCCATGGGAGAGGGATATTCCGGACAGTATGAGTCGGAGGTATTCATGGTAGGTATGGAAGCCTGGTATCAGGCTTTGTATGCCGATGAGGAATTTTATGCCACCGTCCTGTCCGAATACCGGAAGCTGCGTCCCTATCTGCAAGAGATCGCGGATGGGCAGATAGAGGCTTATGCGGATCAGATCCGGGCGTCCGCGGCAATGGATTGTACCAGATGGAGCGCCGCCAGGGACTTTACCATACAGGATTATGAAGAATCCGTAGGGCGTTTGAAAGCTTATCTGGCAGAGCGGATAGAATATCTGGATGGGTTGTGGGGCGAAGCGCCATAAACGCCGCCGTCGTTAATATCGTTCTAATTCCGTTACCTCGTCCCGCAGGATATCCATAAAATAAACGGCGCCGGCATCATTTAAGTGGTCGGAGTCTGAGAAGTAATCCAGATTGTCGCGGAAGCGGGCGTCATTGGAATAGTCATAATAACTGACACCTGTGTCAGTCGCGATTTTGGTTACAGTGGTATGAAATTCTTCTAAAAATTCATCGGAGATCAGGTCACGATAGTATTTGGAAAAAGGCGTGGTAATCAGAACCGGTATAATCTCATGGCTCTGGCAATAGTCGATGATCGCATACAATTCTTCAATCCGCTCCGGCAGGAAATATTCTTCCTTGTTATCAAAATGCCTGCTGTAGCGTTCTTTTGCCCTTTCGGCAAACTCAGCCTCATCGATGCCGTCGTCCGCAGCCTGAACCGTTAAGGTCAGCTTCAGGCTCGGGAACAGCTCCAGAATGTCCTCGCCGGCGGAGAGAATGGGCATTTTATGGGTTACCAGATCAATATAAGGATCATAATCGGGGATATATTCCGACGGCAGGAAATGATAATAGCGGATGCTCATAGCCTCCCGTTCGCTGTCATTTATGACTTCATTGTTAAAAGAGAAGTAGGATACTGGAATGAACATCACGCTGTCCTCTACCATATATTGTCCATATGCCTGCAAAATCGCGTAGTCATAATCGTAGGATTGGCTGGTGTTGGCGAAATTAAAGCAGATATAGCCCTTTTCCCGAATCGCGTCATAGTTGAAATCGTAGGCTCCGTGGGAGCTTCCCAGATTACCCACGTGGATTTCCCAGTATTCTCTTCCCAGCATATCAAATTTAACGACGTCCGCGTACTTTTGTTCGTCTATTTTCAGATAAGGCTTGTTCAGGCAGTAGAGCAGCAGCAGCGCCGCCGCCGGAATCAGCATACATTTCAGGATAAAACGAATTACGTCTCTTTTCTTTTTCATACTTATGATTGAACCTCCATTGCGAAGCGTTTAGAACTGCATATAAATAAATTCCGTGGACACGCCCTTAGGGGCGAACAGGGCTATCAGGACAAGCAGCAGGACATATACCGGCCAGCGGATGAAAAATTTTTGCCTGGAAAAAGCCGCGATCACATCGCATTTTAAAGCCGCATAATCGTAGATGCCCAGCAACAGGACAGATAAAGTCATGCCAATGGCGGCAGCCGGGGACAAGCCCAGACAGACCACCGCAGTCTGCAAATAGCTGAGCGGGCGGGAAGCGTCCCAGAAAAGACGGGAGATTACCCACACCGCGTCCGCCATGGTATTAGCCCGGAAGAAGATCCAGGTAAACCATAGAAGCGTAAAGGTAAGAGGAAGCTGCCACCAGTGCCTGCGCCCCCAGAAACGTTTCAGGCGGCTTTGGGGGTTCGAATCCCTGGAGCGGGGATAAAGAAAGGTTTCCAGAATTTGCAGCAGCCCGTGCAGGCCACCCCAAAGAAGGTAGGTCAGGCTGCTGCCGTGCCAGAAGCCGCTGATCAGGAAGGTAATCATCAGATTCAGGCAATGCCGCCATCTTTTTACCCGGTTGCCGCCCAGAGGAATATAGACGTAGTCACGAAACCAGGAGGACAGGGAAATATGCCATCTGCTCCAAAATTCCTTAATGGAGAAGGAAAAATAGGGGCTTTTAAAATTAGTCATAAGATCGATTCCGAACAGCTTGGCACAGCCCACCGCAATGTCAGAGTAGCCTGAAAAGTCGCAGTAAATCTCGATGGCAAACATGATCGTGGCAATGATAAAAGCAAGCCCCACATAGCTATGGACATTGTCATATAATTGGTCTACCGTCTGGGCGAAGACATCGGCGATCACCAGTTTCTTAAAATAGCCCCATGCCATCAGCTTTAAACCATAGGTTACTTTGTCATATTCAAAAGGACGCTCCTTCTTATATTGGGGCAGCAGAGAGTCGGCTCTGCCGATAGGCCCGGCCAGGAGCTGGGGGAAGAAAGACACAAACAGCGCGTAGTAGCCGAAGTGCTTTTCTGCAGGGATTTTGCCCCGATAGACGTCGATCAGATACCCCATGGACTGAAAGAAATAGAAGGAGACGCCTGCCGGAAGAAGGATCTGCAGGGTAATAGGCTGCATGGCAAGACGGCCGACGCCGATCAGGCTGTTGAACTGATTAATCACGGGGCTTCCTAATTTATAGAACAGCAGAATCAGAATCAGAGGCACAAGCCCGCCCAGAAGGCAACGCCGTTTCTGCTTTACAGAAGCCGCCTTTTCCACCTTCAGCGCCAGCACATAGGTCAGCAGGGTAGCCGCCAGCAGAAGGATACCGTATCCGATATGCAGATTCATATAGAATAAATAGCTGGCAAGCAGCAGGAATCCCCACCTGTATTTATGGGGCATCAGGTAATACAGAATAAATACAATGATGATAAATATGCCAAACGATAAAGAATTAAACAGCATGACGGTTCTCCCTGTAAATCTCGTATATACAATAAATCCCACATCATTTTACTTTATTTACCGGGAATATGCAAACCTTTGCGATTCTTTGCAAAAAGCGCCTCAGAATCGATGAAAAATGTTTCTTTCAGGTTTTATTTATGATAAACTCTTATTGTTTCTATCAAACAGCGGAAACTGAGAAGTCGAGGAATAGATTGGATTATGGGAATTACCTCATTTTATTTTTTGTGTTTTTTTGCGGCTATGTTAATTGTGTATTACAGTATCCCCAAGAAGCTCCAGTGGGGATTTCTTCTGGTATGCAGCGTGGCGTATTATCTGATGTCCGGCAATGGGCTGCTGATTCTTTATCCGATTGTATCGGTGAGCGTCTGTTATCTGGGGATACGGCTTCTTGGGAAGCTGTCCTCAGAGAAGGAAAAGGAGCGAAAAGGGGTTCTTATTATGACCATATTGGTCAATATAGGGATTCTGGTGGTGCTGAAATATGTGAACTTCGGTATCTATACGGTCAATGGAATTGCCAGCCTGCTTGGCGGTTCCGGCACGCTGCTGGAAGAAGTGGATTTTCTGGCGCCTTTGGGGGCGTCCTTTTATACCTTTTCCTTATTGGGCTATGTGGTGGATGTTTATTACGGCATTGCTGCGCCCCAGCAGAATTATGGGAAGCTGGCGCTGTATGGAATGTATTTTCCGGTGATGATATCCGGGCCGATTTTAAAGTACCGGGAGCATGGAGAGCAGTTCTTTGCCCCCCATTTCTTTGATTATCGGCAGGTGACCCGCGGGCTGCAGCGTATGGTCTGGGGCTTTTTTAAGAAGCTGGTGATTGCCGAGAGGCTGGGAACGCTGGTGAGTACGGTTTATGGACAGTATCCGGATTATCCGGGAGCCTATATCTGGATTGCTACCATATGCTATGCGTTTCAGCTCTACACGGATTTTTCCGGCTGCATGGACATTGTACTGGGAATGTCGGAGAGCCTGGGTATTATACTGCCGGAGAATTTCCGCACGCCCTTTTTTGCGGAAAGCGTTGCAGAGTATTGGAGAAGGTGGCATATTACACTGGGCGTGTGGATGAAGGACTATGTGTTTTATCCGGTGCTGCGCTCCCGGTTTTTCACTAAGCTGAATCGTTCCTGGAAGGAGAGATTTGGCAAGAAGAGGGGGAAGCAGTATGCGACCTTTGCGGCAATGTTTATTTTATGGCTGACGGTGGGTATCTGGCATGGCGGCGATTGGAAATTTGTGATCGGTTCCGGCTTGCTGCATTGGTTTTATCTTGTGATGGAGGAGCTTCTGGCTCCCCCCTGCGCCCGACTGATGAGCTGTCTCCATGTGAATGGAAAAGGAAGAGTTATTCATGTGGTTCGCGTGCTCAGAACCTTTTTCCTGGTATGCGTCGGAGACCTGTTTTTCCGGGCGTCGTCGGTGGGAGATGCCTTTGCCATGCTCAGGGAGGCGGTGACAACATGGAATGTATCGGTATTGTGGGACGGTTCTCTCCTGCAGCTGGGGCTGGACGGGGTGGAAATGGCCATTACCGCGGTATCGCTGCTGCTGCTGTATGGGGTATCGCTAAGGCAGCAGAAGGGTTCCGTGCGGGACGCGATAGCGGCAAAGCCTTTGCCGGTTCGCTGGATTCTTTGGTATGCCCTGTTGTTCTATGTGATTTTGCTGGGCTGCTACGGGCCGGGCTACAGCGCTTCGGAATTTATCTATCAGGGATTTTAAAATATAATAGTAAAGAACGGGTTTTTATGTTAAAATAATAATCAGGCCATTGGACTGTAAATATATTTTAGGGAGCGTTGTATACCGTATATGCCGTGGGCTGGGATCAAGCATGGCGGCAGTTGGAGAAAAGCTTCGGAATGGGGTAAGGATGGATAAAATAGCTGTATTGATTCCGTGCTATAATGAAGAAAAAACGATTGCCAAGGTGGTGAAGGACGCTAGGGAGGCTTTGCCGGAGGCGGTGATTTACGTCTATGATAATAACTCCAGGGATCGTACCGTGGAACTGGCCAGAGAGGCGGGCGCTGTGATCCGCTACGAGTATATGCAGGGAAAGGGCAACGTGATCCGGCGGATGTTCCGGGAGATTGAGGCAGAATGTTATATTATGGTGGACGGAGACGACACCTATCCTATGGAATATGCCAGACAGATGGCCGATCAGGTGCTTGGGCATCATGCGGATATGGTTATTGGGGACCGGCTTTCCTCCACATATTTTACAGAGAATAAGCGTCCCTTCCACAATTTTGGAAATTCTATCGTGCGCAGCAGCATTAACAGGCTGTTCCACTGTGATATCAAGGATATTATGACGGGATACCGCGCGTTCAGCTACGGGTTTGTCAAGACGTTTCCCGTACTGTCTACCGGGTTTGAGATTGAGACGGAGATGACCATTCATGCGGTCTATAATCATATGCAGATTGAGAATGTAATCGTGGATTACCGCGACAGGCCGGAGGGCAGCGAATCCAAGCTGAATACCTTTTCCGATGGATTTAAGGTTTTGCGCACGATATTGAAATTATACAGGGATTACAAGCCCCTTGAATTTTTCGGGTTATGTTCAGCGATTCTGGCGCTGGTGGCGGTGGCTTTATTTGTGCCGATTCTGGTGGCTTATATTGAAACCGGGCTGGTGCTGCGGTTTCCTACCCTGTTCGTCAGCGGTTTTATTGCTTTGGCGGCGATCCAATCGCTGTTTGCCGGGTTGATTTTGTCGAATATGGCGTTGAAGAACCGCAGGGATTTCGAGTATCGTCTGGCTCTGGTGACACGCAGGCTCAAAGAGTGACGCGGCATGGAATAGAGGCATGATTATCACATGGAAAAAATACGGCGGGATTTTACAACAAGAGAACGGATCATTACTATTACGGCGGCGTGTGCTGCGTTAGCGGCAGCCTGTCGTATTTTTCTGCTGCTGCGGGCGGAGGGCAGCGGATATACGATGGGAATTTTTCCGCTGGCCGTTTGTTTGGGCTTATATTGTTTATGGAAAAAGGCTTTGTTTTTACAGGAAGTCTTTTTTTCTGTTCCGGTAAGAAGCCTTCTTGCCGCCGCTTTTACGGCGTTGCAGGTGATCGGCCTGTGGTGGAGCAACCCGGGCATGGAAACGCAGGTGGGCGGAGGGGAGATTTTCCTGTGGATCTTATGTCTGACGCCCCTTGCCTTTGGGGGGCAGAACCTGTTGTTTTCGTTGTGGAGCCATAGGGGAGACTGGTGGGCAGGGACAAGCCGCTGCCGAAAGGAAGGAAAGGCATTTTCTCCGGGCAAGGGATTTCTGGCGGCTTTTGCGGTGATTATGATCGGTTTTATGATTCCCTTTATCACATATTATCCGGCGATTATGGCTTACGACGTCATTACCCAGCTGGATCAGATTAAAATAAGCGGTTATACGACTCATCACCCGCTGGTGCACACGCTGCTGCTTGCTTTCTGTCTCAAAATCGGTGAAATACTGCCTTGGGTTCGGAATGTGGATCGGGCGGGGCTGGCGGTCTATTCGCTGCTGCAAATGACAGTCATGTCGGGAAGCTTTGCTTATGTGTATGTATTTTTGCGCAGGCGGCATGTGAACCGTTACTTGTGCTATTTCTATGTATTATGCGTGGCGTTTTATCCCACCCATGGTATGCTGGCGGTCTCCGTTACCAAGGACAGCATATACGGGGTGCTGGTGATGCTGTTTGCGGTATGGGTGTATGACGCGGTAACCAGGAGCGCGGGGCAGGAGCTGTCCCGGAAATGGTTGGCAGCCTATACGGTGATTACCGTTTTTCTGCTGCTGTTTCGCAATAACAGCGTCTATGCGTGGGTTCTGTTTTTCGTAGCTTATGGTGTGGCTATGCGCAAAAGCAGCGGTTACAGGAAGATGATGGCTGTCCATGTGTTGTCGCTGCTCCTGTATCTGGCGTTGAGTCTGGGGCTGACCCGTCTGACCGGCGCGACCAGCGCCACCTACGCCAGAGAAATGCTGAGCGTACCGGCGCAGCAGATTGCCAGAGTGGTTGCTTATCATAGCGAGGAGCTTACAAAAGAGGATTATGAGAAAATAGAGGCGGTCTGGGGAGAGGGCAATCTGCCCGAATATGTGTCGGCGGTAGCGGACCGCAGCAAGAGAGATATTTTGAATGATCCGGAGGTTCTGAAGAACCTGGCAAGTCTCTGGGCGGATTTGGGCAGCAGGTATCCGGGAGAATATATGAAAGCCTTTCTGCTCAAGTGCAAAGGAATGTGGTATCTGGAGGATACCAGTTATCTATATGATATCTATTCCTACGCCAAGGGATATCTGCAGATTACTTATCCCAGCGACCAGCAGGAATATATTGAGGCGCTGGTTCCGGGCTATTACCGACATCAGAGATTACAGCTTTTGCAGGCTGTGTACCGCTTCTTCGCGGCGGGAGACGCCGTATGGCGGTATATTCCGTTTCTGGCGGTGGTGATGCAGCCGGCATTTTACTGTTACCTGTTATGCGGTTATGCGCTGGCATGTATCGGGCGGAAGCGTTATCGACGCCTGATTCCGGTTGTCTATCTGGCGGCGCTGACAGGGACTCTGCTGTTAGGTCCCTGTGTGCTGGTACGTTATATGTATCCGATTATGCTTGCCATTACGGTATTAACGCTGGCCGATCTCTGTCCGGGAGAGAGAAATGGTCAGAGTGCGGCCGGTTCCTGTCCCGAAGAGGAAGAGGGGCGAAGCTGATATACGTTATAGGTGGTCTGCCCGGCGACAAAGCTGTCCGTCTGGTACAGGGCGGCGTTATAGGTATGCCGCAGATACATAATGACCGGATGCTCTTCCGGGTAGGGGGCTGCCTCCAGAATAAAATAGACGTTGTCGCTTTCTATCAGATCCTGCCCAAATTCTCCGATTCCGTGGGCGGATAGTTTCTTTTGGCTGTTGGGGTTGCACACCACGCCCCAGTTGGTATAGAAGAAATTGTTATAAGTATCGAGAGTCATATCAAAGGGAGATTCGCAATAGTTATCTAACGTATTTCCGTCATAAGTCCAGATATAAAAATTGTCCGCGTGGCTGTGGCAGTATTCTTTCAATCCTTCCCAGTTTTCCTGTTTTGCATGATAATTTTCATCGATGTCCGCCTTGGTAGAGTACAGGGAGACGGCGCTCAGCAGGACGACGCAGGGAAAGATGACGGCGTATGGCCGTTTCTTTTCCAGCCTGAGAAGATGGAAGCTGAAGAGGATGCCCAGAAGAATCATATAATCTACGGTAATTAAGGGCTGGGAGATTCGTTTGGGGAAGCGCCCCTCGAACAGGACATAGCCCCAGCTCACGGTACGGCCGAACAAATAGAACAGATAGACCAGAAGCGCGTTGTAATTATGTCGGATCAGAATGAGAACCAGCGTAGTACAAAGCAGCAGGGCAAGCAGCATATTGGCGGGCTGCATACCGTCCTGATAGAAGAATACCGCGACGCTTCCGACGACGACGTTTTTGACGCGGTCCCGGATATTCGTGCGTTTCAGGTAACAGTCTCTGGCGATGTCGTGCATCTGCTTCCAATCCTCTACGGACATACCATATCCGATATAAGGCGCGCCGTTCATGCGGTAGCTGTATTCTTCTTCAGAGATGCCCAGGGCGGCAAGCTCGTCGGCACATTCCTCATAGGCAGGCCAGGTATAGAAATCCCCTACCCGCTCCCGATAATGATTGATCTGGCGAAAATCGCTCCACTGTGTGTCGGAATAGGCGGCCAGATGGATACTGAGCAGGATTCCCATTCCGGCAAGGAGAATCAGGGCGCAGCTTAAGAGCTTTAAGGCAATCTGTCCACAGCCGTTTCGGCGGGCAACGACCCATTTGGCCAGCCAGAGCATTCCCGCCATGGGGAGGATCAGGTAAAGCATATTCTGGCGTATACAATAGGCGGTCAGCGCAAAGAGGAACGTGGGAATATTACGTCTTAAAAACGTGGGCACAGAGAGGCTCATGCGGGTTGTGATAAAGCAAAAAAGCGCCGCCGCCGCCGCGATTCCGGCGGTGGTAGTGTACTGTACCTCCGAAATAGTATTCAGGTCGATCAGGAAAAAGAAACCCAACAGAAGAAGGAGAGCAGGCTTCCAGATTCCCTCCCTGGTATTATGCCTGCGCCACAGGGTCAGGGAGCGGGTGTAAATAAAGTACAGGCATGCAATATGTACGCCATGCTGAAACAAACCATACCAGGGAATAAAGCTGCAAAGCATATAGAGGCGGCACAACAGCCAGGAAAGCGGATATAGGAAGAACAGCACATGGGCGTCCGGGTAGCCCAGATAAGCGCCGGATAAGGTGCTGTACATGCCCCAGTCGTCATTGATGCCGTCCACAGGCTTGATCCAGAATAATTCGATGCAGTAGAAAACGGCCAGAAAGAGCAGGAAAAGAAGTCGCTGCAGCATGGCGGATCTGCCAAAGGAGGAAGCCGCACCGTCTCTTTGCTTCCTGTAGGGGGAAGATTCGGAATAGAAAGGAGCGGCGTCGGGAGCCGCTCCGGGATTGATAAGCGCCATAATTTGTAGTCCCTTTCGTAACAGGCTGTGAATAACGCCCGGTTTGATGCATAATTTTACTGACTTTATTATATACTATAGCAGAAACAGGCACAAATGGAAATGTGGGTCAATTCTTAAGATTTATGAAAGATTTTTTAATAAAATCGAAGGGGGATATTCAAATTCATCAAAATGTGGTATGGTAACAAATGATTAAGGAAAGGCGGTGATGTAAGTTTGGAACAGAGAGAAAATCGTAATAGAAAAAGAGGAAAATATCAGAATAATATCCTGTTGCTGACGGTACTGATCGGATTCTGTATTCTGGCGCTGATTGAGATTGCGTACGGACATGCGCAGATGAAGGTGGAGAAAGAGCGTCTGGCCTTAGAGGAGTCCAACAGTCAAACTGTGCAGGAATTAAAGCAGGAATGGGATCAGATCAAGGACGGCTCCAGCGTGGTAACGGACGAGGAAGGGCAGACAGTCAGCAGCGGGGAAAACACGGAGACCGAATCGGCCGAGGTGGTGGAAAAGGAGCAGGAGGACGAGGCGGACGCGGATTTGCCGGACGAAGAGGGAGACTATGATATGCAGATCGTCATTATGGGCGACAGCATCATGGATAATGACAGGACGGAGAGCGGCGTGGCGGCTATTATTGGCGAGGAGTGCAATGCCAAGGTCTATAATATGGCGATGGGCGGCACCACGGCGGCGCTGATGCCCACGGAGCAGTATAATTACGGTACATGGGATTCCCGATGCCTCCTGGGAGTGGTGAATGCCATTCTTGGCAATATCAATACGGATATTTTTGACGGCTATACGGCAGGCAAGATTCTGGAAGAGTGCGACTTTGAAGAGACCGATTATTTTATTATCGAATATGGGGTAAATGATTTCTTGACGGGACAGATTCCCCAGAGCCGTTATCTGGAGGACGGCGATACGCTGGCCGTGGATGCGGTGCATACTTATACGGGTGCTCTGGAGAATGCGGTCGTACTGCTGCAGGACAGCTTCCCGGACGCCAAGATTTTACTGATCGCCCCTCATTATTGCCAGATTTTTAACGGCACAACCTTTGTGGGAGACGGTTATTCGGTAGATTATGGCTGGGGCACTCTGGTCAGCTTTGCCAGAGGAACGGGGTATATCTACGAGCAGCATAAAGAGGAAAACGTTATTTTCTTCAACGCCTTTGAAGACAGCGGAATCAATGCAGAGACAGCGGATAAATACCTGGAGGACGGTATCCATTTGACGGCGGAGGGAAGCAGGGTATATGCGGATTATGCCGCCAGGGTTATTAATGCGGATTTCAGGCCGGAGGAATAGGACAGGTAAGAAACATATGAGGGAATTAGAGTATCCTTTTGACAGCGAATATATTTTAAAGAAATCCAGAAAGCTCAGGCGGCAGCTTCTGGAGGAGGGAAGCGGTTTCCTCCCCAGGAAAATCGCGGTGTTAGGCGGAAGCACTACCCATGATATTATCAGGGTGCTGGAGCTGTTTCTCCTGGATCAGGGCATACAGCCGGAGTTTTATGAGTCGGAGTATGACCAGTACTGGCAGGACGTGATGTTTGACAATCCCGCGCTGACAGCCTTTGCGCCGGATCTGGTTTATATCCATACCTCCGGCCGCAATATCTCTGTTTTTCCCAGCCCCACAGACAGCGAAGCGCAGGTAGAGGATATGCTTGCCCGCCAGTACGGGCATTTTCAGGTGATGTGGGATAAGCTGGCGGACAAGTATCATTGCCCGGTGATTCAGAATAACTTTGAGTATCCTTTTTACAGAATATTGGGGAACAGGGACGCTTTCGACATTCATGGCAGAATCTGCTTTATTAACAGGCTTAACGAATTGTTCTACGGATATGCGAGGGAGCATCAGAATTTCTATATCAATGACATGAATTATATGGCCTCCGCCTATGGGCTGGATCGATGGGCGGATCCGTTGTATTGGCATATGTACAAGTATGCCATGTGCATGCAGGCGATTCCTGAGTTTGCATTTAATCTGGCCAATATCATCAAGGCAATTTTCGGTAAGAACAAGAAGGCTCTGGTCTTAGATCTGGATAACACTCTCTGGGGCGGTATTGTGGGCGACGACGGCGTGGAGAATCTGGAGATCGGCCAGGAAACTTCCATGGGGCAGGTTTATTCGGAATTTCAGAATTATATTAAGGCACAGAAGGATATCGGCGTTCTGCTCAATGTGAATTCCAAGAATGAATATGACAATGCTATTGCGGGTTTAAATCATCCGGACGGCAGCCTGCAGCCTGATGATTTTATCGTTATTAAGGCGAATTGGGAGCCCAAGAGCAAGAATATGGCGGATATCGCCGACGAATTGAATATTATGCCGGACAGTCTGGTATTTGTAGATGATAATCCGGCGGAACGGGAGATCATCAGAAACCAGGGGGGCGGCGCCGTTGCGCCGGAGATCGGTACGCCGGAGCAGTATATCAGGGTGTTGGATCATTCGGGCTTTTTTGAGGTGATCGGCTTGTCTGAAGATGACAGGAAGCGCAACGAGATGTATAAGGCGAATTTGCAGCGCAGACAGCAGCAGGACAATTTCGGGGATTACAGGGAATATCTGCTGTCCCTTGAAATGCGGGGGACGATCCGGGCGTTTGAGCCGCTTTATATGGCGCGCATCGCGCAGCTTTCAAATAAGAGCAATCAGTTCAATCTGACTACCAGAAGATATACCCAGAGCGATATTGAGCGGTTCGCCGCGGACGAGGCTTATATTACCCGGTATGGCAAGCTGGAGGATAAGTTCGGCGATAATGGGGTAGTCTCTGTGGTAATCGGCAGAAAGGGGCGGGCGTTTGATACGGCCCTCTATCAGAAGGCAGGCGCGCTGACAGGCGCTATGCCCTCTGAACCGTGTGATGTGCTGCACCTGGAGCTGTGGCTGATGAGCTGCCGGGTATTAAAGCGCGATATGGAATACGCTATGATGGACAGTATGGTGCGCGCCTGCCAGGATTGCGGTATCGCCGTGATGATGGGTTATTATTATCCCACCGCCAAAAACGCAATGGTCAGGGATTTCTATGGGCAGCAGGGCTTTACGAAGGTTGCTGAAGATGAAGCGGGCAACAGCGTCTGGCAGTTTATGATTCCTGAGGATTATCAGCCTAAAAACACGGTGATTGCCGTAAATGACTAAACTTTGGGCTGAAAGGTTGCGAAAAAATAGAAAAAACGTTATAGTGTTTATATTGGCTGTCTGCGGAAGCCCTATTGGGAAAGAAGCGGCGGCGTAGGAAGCCTTGGGGACAAGGAAGTCCGAATGGCGGAAAGGTACGGGTAATGATACAATGACAAGGGACGAAGTATTTCAGAGATTAAACGGAGTGTTTCAGGACGTATTTGACGATGAGAGTATTACGGTAACGGAAACGACTACCGCAGATGATATTGAAGAATGGGATTCCTTAGAGCATATTAACCTGCTGGCTGCGGTGGAGCAGGAGTTTGGCATGAAGTTCAACATGGGACAGGTGGTATCCATGAAAAATGTGGGGGAGATGGCGGATATTATCATGAGTCAGGCCGGTTGACAGACAGTGTTCTGACAGAATACCGGTTCTTTTGCTTACGTGCGCCGCAAGGACGCACGTTTTTGCGATTCAGGTATGCCTGTATGAGTTTATGGAGAAATTAGGAATAAGAAGGGAAGCCGTTCTGGTGTGGGGCTTCTTTGCCCTGCTTGTCTTCGGGGTGGTAATCGGCATGGGTACGCTGACCTCCGGTTTTCATCTGGTGGACGACTGGGAACTTGCCAAATATGTGGAGTGGCTGACGTTGGAGCAGCGTAGCCTGTGGGACTGCCTGAAGGAAGCGGTGGGCTATGATCTGACCATGCGTTTCCGGCCGCTATATTATAGTAACCGGGTGCTGATGGCGGCTGTGTTTGGAATTAATCTGACGGCCATATCGGTGATAAAGGCGTGTGAAATTGTGGTTGCGCTGGCAGCGCTGTATTATTGCGCCAGACAGATGCAATGTAATATGGCATACGCGGCGCTTTTCGCCCTGACCGTGATGGTGGGATACCAATCGGCGGTATGGTGGAAGCTGGGGCCTCAGGAATCCTATGATATCATGATGTTTGCCATTGGGTTTTATCTGCTTTTAAAGTGGCTCCGGACGGGGAAGAAGGGATATAGCTTTGCCAGTATGGGCGCCTTTTTTCTGATGTCGCTTTATAAGGAACCCTTTATTTTGCTGCTGCCTTTTGTGGGACTTTACGTGCTATATGAGGAAATGCGGGGTGAGAGCGTATCCTGGAGAGGGCTGTGGAGGGCGGTTCGGGCAAGAGCGCCCTATTTGCTGGCACTGGGCGTCATTTTTGCGGTGGAAATGTATCTGATTCTGTTTGTCATAGGCGCCAATAATTATTCCTATGTGGGGCTGGATGAAAGCGTGACCCTTGAGGAATATCGGCAGGTGTGGAGCAGCGCTTTGGGAGCCAATCTGAAATGGTATGCGCGGTTTGGGGTTTTGATGCTGCTGATCCTGCTGACCTATTGGGAACAGCTTAAGAAGCTGGGTTGGGAGTGTCTGCTGACGGCGGCGGTGATCCTGCCTCAGTGTATTACCTACAGTAAGACGGCGCTGGAAGAACGGTATCTTCTGCCTGCGGTTTTTGGATTTGCTTTCTGGTTTGTGATAGTAGGGTGTAATTTCAGGCCCCTGTCAGGAAAAAGAAGGATTGCCTATATGCTTTGCCTTTTATTGATGCTGGCGGCGCATGGCAGGGTGGTTCTTCGGGAAGCGGATTATTTCGCTTACCGGGGAGAGAGTATTACCGCCATGCTGGAGACCACGCTGGAGCAGGTAGAGGGCACGGACAAGCGGGTGCTGTCCTGTTTTGGCCCCAATCTGGAAGGCAATAAGACCATGTATTATTGGTTTCTGATACACGGATACGACGAGGTGTTTTACTGGAATGAGGAAAAGCAAAAGATTGGCAGAAGCTACGGGCCAAGAGAAGATGAGACAGATGTGCTGGACAACATGGATATCGTGGTGATGTATAATGAAGAAGACCGTCACTGGTGTTATACGCCGAGTCTGGATCTGACTGGCTTTACGGAGAAGAAATGTGGTACGATTACCATGTATATACGGGACGCCGCGCAGGCGGAATAAAGGGTTCAGAGCTTTTGCAGCGTGGCGCTTACCTGAGCAGCTCGATGATACCGATCACGGCGCTGTTTAAGAACACCACCTCTCGTCCGCCCAGGGCAGGAGCGGGAGTGGGGCTGTCAATGGCAATAAAGCCGTTAGCGGTCAGCCAGGCATAGTCCGCGTCAAAATCGGAGGCTTCATAACAGATATGATAGGGACAGTTTTTGTACTTTTTCATCAGGCCAGCCACCACGGAATCCTCGGAAGCCGGGGAGACTAATTCTACGCGGTACCCGTCTTTGACGAGAAAGCAGATCGTTACCTTGCGGATATCGTCGTAGACGGCGTCCTGTTCGATTCTGTAGCCAAGCGCGAGAAAGGCCTGGACGGCTTTGTCTATTTTTTTGACTAAATAACCAATGTGGTGTATTGTTAATGTCGGCATGATTGTTTTCCTCCTGTTTTGTTCCAAGTCCTTATTGCCATCATAACGCAAAACAGGGAAAAATGATAGATACAGATGGAAAAAGCATCAAAAAGGAAGCTTATGAATACAATCAGGAAATTATATAAAGCGCATAAAGATTTCATCATGGAGGTTATTCATTTCGGAATGGTGGGCGTGATGAACACCCTGCTCGGCTGGATTATCATGGCGGGATTATACAATCTGGCTCATTTTAATTATTGGCTGTCCAGCGGGATATCTTACTTCGCAGGCAGCGTCTATTCTTATTATATGAACAGCAGGCTGACCTTCAAGGTGGAGAAGAAGGATAAATGGCTGCCCTGGCGCTTTGCCCTGAATATTATCCTGTGCTATGCCGTTGCCTTTGGGGCAGCGAAGCCGGCGGTGAGATATCTGTTGGCGTCCCAGCCCGTTGTGCTGATGGAAAATGTGGCCATGGTTCTGGGAATGTGCCTGTTTATTGTGATGAATTTCTTCGGGCAGAAGCTGTTTGTGTTTCGCAGGAGAGATGGAAACAGTAAGGCCGGGGCGGCTCCGGAGGATTAATGTTCGGGTCGGGATAGGAGAAGGGTATGCGGGGATTGTCACAGCAAAAATGGTTTATATGGCTGACACGATATTGGTTTCTTTTTCCGATTGCGGGCTTTCTGCTTCTGACCGCAGGGGTGTTTGTGGGCTTTGGAGAGCAGAGCTATATCGCGGTTCATGATAACATGGATTTGTTCCTGGCGCAGTATCAGATGCTTAAGAATACCGGTTCGTTCTGGAAGCATGGAGTGGACGTGCCGTTTCTGGGAGGCATCAGCAGGGATAACCTGCCTTCAGAGCTTTCGCTGTACAGTATGCTCTATATGCTGTTTCCCACTTACCTTGCGTATGTATTAGGGATCATCGGCAAAATCCTATTGGGAATGTTTTCTTTCCGGCTGCTTGCCAGGGAACTGTATCCCGACCGCTATCAGACCTACCGCCCGATGATTTACATGGTGGGCTTCGCTTACGGAATCATCTGGTTTTTCCCGGCATTTGGGTTTGCCTTTGCCTCGATTCCGCTGTGCGTCTATCTGCTGATTAAGATCTACAGGCAGCAGGGAAAGAGATGGTATCTGGCGTTGTTTGCCTATCCGCTGGTATCCTATTTTTCTTACCATGGAATCTTCCTGTTAGGATATCTGGCGATTGCGGTGATCTGGCTTTCCATCCGTGACAGAAAGCCTGCGAAATCATTGATTGCCGCGCTGTTTGTGCTGGCGGCGGGCTATGTGGCGTGTGAATACCGCCTGTTCGGGCAGATGCTGTTTAGCGATGAGGTGACGATCCGTTCTACCATGGTAAACCCGTCGCTGACTGTGGCGGAGGTGTTGCAGGAGTCTCTGGAGGTGTGGAAAAACGGTATTTTTCATGCCGACGGCGTGCATGGCAAGGTGATCCTGCCCGTCTGCCTGCTTTACTTTGTGGTTCAGAACCTTTCCTATTTGCTGCAAAAGCAATGGAAGAGAATTTTTCATGATCCGTTTAATTTTGTGATGCTGTTCCTTGCCTTTAACAGTCTGATCTATGGACTCTATGATTTTGAACCGCTGAGAAGCCTTGTGGAGACTCTTGTGCCCCCTTTGCAGGGCTGGCAGTTTAACCGGACGATTTTCTTTAATCCGTTCCTGTGGTATTGCGCTTTGTTTCTGATACTGATTCGGTTGTATGACAGAGGGAGGGCGGCGCTCTGGGCGGCGAATATTATCATCTGTATCGCTGTTTTGGCGGTGATTCTTACGCCCACCAGATATAACGATTTGTTTGCGACCTGTTATAACCATGTGCGGAGCACGGAAATTGACGAATACAATTATGAGCAGTTTTATGCGACGGAGTTGTTTGAGCAGATCAAAGAAGACATCGGTTATGACGGGGAATGGTCGGTCGCATACGGTATGCACCCGGCGGTGCTGGAATACAATGGCATCGCTACTCTGGACGGTTATCTGGGCTTTTATTCCCAGCAGTATAAAGAAGCCTTCCGTAAGATTATCGCGCCCGCGCTGGAGAGAGTGGAGGCAAGCCGCATTTATTATGACGACTGGGGCGCCAGGGCGTATCTGTATTCCGGTACCGATGAGAGCGTGGTAAGCTCCGCTAAGACGGTTTATGCTACAGACCGGACGTTATATATGGATACGGAGGCGTTTCAGGAGCTGGGCGGTCAATATATTTTCTCAAGAATCGAGATATCCAATACAGAGGAGCTTGGATTGGCGCAGGCGGGCGTCTACACGGCGCAGGACGGAAGCTGTACGGTGTATGTATATCAGTGTGAAGGAAATCGTTAGGCTCGAAAACAGCCAGGTTTCTCAATGACCTTTAAAAAATCAGATTATGACAGGAGAGGATACGGAAATGCCAATTAGAGTACACAATTTCGGCGGTTTGGCGGGTTGGAACGCCAAAAAATATTTACCCAGATTGTCCAGTGAAAGCTATTTGAAGCTGCAGTTTATCAGCAGAAGGAAATCGCAGAAGCAATACATTGATTACTTTATGGGTGCGAAAGAGACTCCCCAGCCGTTAGTAGTGAATCTGGAAACGGTGAATCGATGCAACAGCACCTGTGAATTTTGTACAGCTAATATCCATGCGGAAAAGCGCCCTTACAAGAAGATGGAGGATGAGCTTTATTATTCCATTATCGATCAGCTGAGCCAGTGGGGTTATAAGGGGCATCTGACGCTTTACGGCAATAACGAGCCGTGGCTTGATAAGCGTATTGTGGAGTTTCACCGGTATGCCAGAGAAAAGCTGCCGGACGCCTTTATTTTCATGTCCACCAACGGGCTGCTGCTGGATATTGATAAGGTGAAAGCCATTATTCCTTATGTGGATCAGTTAATTATCAACAATTATTGCCTGAATATGAAGATGCATGACAATATTCAGACGATTTATGAATATGTCAGGGCACACCCGGAAGAATTTCAGAATGTGGATATTTTGATACAGATTCGCTATCTGAAAGAAGTGCTGACCAACCGTGCCGGCAGCGCCCCCAACAAGCAGTCTAAGGGTAAGGTTATCAAGGAAACCTGTCTGATGCCGTTTACGGATTTGTGGATTATGCCTAACGGCAGGCTGGGCGTTTGCTGCTGCGATAATTTTGAGGTGACAGACCTGGCGGATTTACATCAGGTGTCGTTGAAGGAAGGGTGGAACAGCGCCAAATACCGGGAACTGCGGGAAGCGATTGCGAGCGGGAGGCAGAATTACCCGTTCTGTAAGTATTGTGATTTTATTGACGCCGGGCTGAGAATGGACGCGGTGGATGACGTCCTGAAGCACAGAGATAAGATGCACGGCGCGAGACAGTCGATGTTTAAGAAGCGATAGGCTCGCAGGAAGCGGGTACGCTGGTTTGATAAGGGAGAAGGTATGAGGGATTACAAAAGCTGGAAACTGGCGGCAGGGCTATTGACAATTCTGTCGTTCTGCGGGGGCTGTGGAAGGGAAACGGATTCTCTGCCGACAGAACAGCAGGCCGGACAAATGGAAGAACAGGATATGTCCGTGAATCAGGAAGAAAGCCGGGCACAGGAAAGGGATGAGGAGGTTGAAACGGCGGGAGAGGAGGAAGCGGACGTGTCAGCCGACAGCGGCGATGGGACGTTTGCTCTGGAAGGAGTTACCCTGTCCATTCTGGGGGATAGCATTTCTACCTTTGAGAACTGGATTCCCTACGGATATAATAATTTCTATCCTATGAGCGGCGAGGTGACGGATATTAACGATACCTGGTGGATTCGGGTATTTGATGACACCGGCATGAAGCTGTGCGCCAACGCGTCCAGTGCCGGCAGCACCTGTACAGGCGATTCCACTGATGCGGAAAATCCTCAGGCGGGCTGCAGCGATTTCAGAATTACGGATTTGAGCGACAGCAACGGCGTATATCCGGATATGATAGTGGTGTTTATGGGAACCAACGATCTGCTGGCCAATGTGCCTCTGGGGGAGAATGATGGCAGTACCGCTGTGGAGGAAGGACTGATAGATAATTTCGCGGACGCTTATTCTCTGATCCTGGATAAGCTGGAGACCTATTATCCCGGTTCCCGGCTCTATTGCTGTACGCTGTTGCAGGTTGGGGATTATGGTACGGATACGCCTTATATTCCCTTTACCAATGGCCAGGGGCTTACGGCGGAGGATTATACGAATCAGATATGGACGATTGCGGAGAATAAGGGCGTTTCTGTCGTCGATCTGTATCATTGCGGGGTTGAGATTGATAATTTGCAGCAAACGACTTCCGACGGGGTACACCCGAATCCGGAGGGCATGCGATATATCGCGGAGGCAGTAGAAGCTGCGATTCTTAGCGAATACAATCAGTAGGAGAAACGGGAAGGAAAAAGGCTCAGCGTGCGCTAAGCCTTTTTTTCGTGGTATTCTTTTTCGGTATTCACATTCCAGACGGCGTCCTTATCGTCGATGCCGTTGATGATATTATGAACGGTGACAAAGGAGGTTACCATAGAGTGGTCTATATTGTTGTATCTGTGCTGGCCGTTACGTCCTACACAGTGCAGGTTGTCAATTGATTTCAGATAAGCGGTCAGGATATCCATATCCTGATAAGTGTCAAAGTACGCCGGGTAGGCTTTTTTTACACGTTCTACGTGGGAATCCATGACGTCCTCAGGGGAATCGATCAGTCCCATGCTGACGATTTCGTCTACCGCGAATCTGGTAAACTCCTCATCGGACATAGACCAGTACTTGTCCCCCTCGAATACAAAGTATTCCAGACCAATCCATACCGTGTGCTCCAGATCTTTGATCATGTAAGGAGACCAGTTATTATAGATCTGGAACCGTCCCAGTTGTACATTGCGGTCATGGACATAGACCCAGCAGTCCGGTACGATGTTGCCTATGGTTTTCATCCTGGTCTTGTTTTTCAGGTTTAATTTGGGAAGCAGCAGCCCTACCGTCATATAATCCCGGTAGGGAAGGCCGGCGGCAATCTCGGCTTCTCTCCTGGGCACGTCGTTCATACCGGCGATCAGATCCTTAACCGGCATGGAGGAAATGAAAATATCGCCTTCCACGGTCACCTCCTCGCCGCCGTGCACGTAGGTAAGGGAAGTGATATGGTTCCGGTCGTTTTTGCGGAGTCTGGTAACCTTACAATTCCGCAGGATAGAGCCGCCCAGCTTCTGGATTTCTTCCGCGGTCACGTCCCAGAGCTGTCCGGGTCCCAGCTTGGGATAGCTGAATTCTTCAATCAGGGAAGTTTCTACCTGCCGGTTCCTTTGGCCGGGGAGCATTTTGGCAAACACATCTTTAAGAATTGCCACGATGGATAAGCCCTTAACCCGCTGAGCCCCCCAATCAGGAGCGATTTCGCTGGGATGGCGTCCCCAGAGATTCTCTGTATAATGCTCAAAGAACATGGAATAAAGCTTTCTGCCAAAGCGGTTGATATAGAAATCCTCTAAGGAATTTTCCCTGCGCTTGTGGATCAGGGAGGCCAGATAGCTGAAGCCTACTTCCAGAGTAGTGAGAAATCCCATGTTGGCAAAGGTTTGGGGTTTCAGGGAAATCGGATAATCAAAAAATTTGTTCTTAAAATAAATACGGGAGACGCGGTTCCGGCGGAGCATTACCCGGTCTTCTTTATCAGGATCGGGGCCTCCCGGCGTCAGCGTCATTTCACGGTGGAGAATTTTGTCGTCGTAGGTGGGGGAACCCTGCAAGGGCAGCATATGGTTCCACCATTCGTTGACCTCGGGTACCTTGGAAAAGAAACGGTGCCCGCCCATATCCATGCGGTTGCCCTTATAGTTGACGGTTTTGGAAATGCCGCCCATGGCGTTGCTTTCTTCTAAGACGACCACTTCATATTCTTTACTTTGTCTTAATAATTCATATGCGGCAGTCAGCCCCGCAGGGCCTGCCCCGATCACATATACTTTTTTCATGAAAATCTTCCATTCTTGCTCAGTGCGCGAATTTATGCGGATATTAACAGAGGTAGAAAGGGTTTCCGTATTTATCCGCAGATATTATTAGTTTATCATGTTTGAAAGGGGATGTACAGAGCGGCCGCAAAAAAAGATGGCGGGGAAAACATCGTCCCAGGTGGCTATGTAAAAAGGATAAAATGTGGTATACTACAACTATTATTTGACCAAAACCTGGAATGAGAGGATTTGTATGACGGCAATTATCAGTTTGTTTTTTTGGCTTGTGATGATCCCGTTCTGTATAGGGCTGGTACCGGCTTGTTTCATATCGCCGGTTCAACGCAGGCGGAATCCGGGAGTGATCCTGCTGGGAGGATACTTTTGTATGTGGGCGTTGTTCGGGCTGGTTGCCATTCCGGCGGTGCTTTGGGTGCAGTACCATAATTTCAGCGTGGCTTCCCGCTGCTTTACGGTGCTGAGTATTCTGTGCGCGGCCGCGGGGCTGTTAATGTGGCGTCGTAAGGCGGGGGATTACAGGCCGGAACTGACGTCCCCCGCCAGGGAAAGGGAGGAAGGCATAGTGAAGCGCTTCCTTCACAGGACATGGGCTGAGAAAATCGAATGGCTGCTCTTTTGGGCGCTGCTGGGCTTTCAGCTCTATAAGGCGGTCGCCTATACCTCCTTTGACGGCGATGACGCGTACTATGTGGTGGAATCCCTGATTGCCCAGCAGGCGGATGTGATGTACCGTATCCTGCCCTATACGGGAGGTTCCACAAGTCTGGATGTGCGCCATGCGCTGGCGGTGTTCCCTATGTGGGTGGCTTTTGTGGCGGTGCAAAGCGGTATTCATGCGACGATCGTGTCCCATGTGGTGATGCCGGTGGTATTGATTCCCCTGACCTATCTTGTGTATTATGAAATTGGAAAGGGATTGTTTGGCGAGCAGACCCCTGGCGATGGGGAACGCCTGCCCTTATTTATGATTGTGATGTGCGTGTTCCAGATTTTCGGCAATGTGTCCATCTATACCAACGAGACCTTCTTTCTGACCAGGACCTGGCAGGGCAAAGCGGTTGCGGGAAGTCTGGTGATTCCGGCGTTTTTGTGGCTGCTTCTGTGGATTTATCAAGGCGCCGGAAAAGATAAGGAGAGGGACGCGGGGCTGTGGATCATTCTGGTATGCGTCAATATGACGGCGGGAATCTGCAGCTCTATAGCGGTGTTTATCGTGTCCATTCTGCTGGCGGTTACCGCCCTTGGCCTGGCGTTTGCGCAACGGGATGGCAGGGTGCTGCTCAGGATTGGGGCGGCATGTATCCCCAATGTGATTTATATGGGGCTTTACGTGATGGTGGCATATGGCCCGGCGTTGGGATAGAGGGCGTTTGCGGGGCTGGCAGGGCAGCCTGGAAGCAGGCGGAGAATTTGGGAGCGGACTATGTGGGGTATTTTTTTAGAAAGTGTGGTCATTTTTCAAAATTATATGGGCTTTTATGAAAACGGCTATCTGGCGGGCATTTATCTTTTTGCGTTGTTGTACCTGTGGCTGACGGAAAAGGACAGGAACAGGCGCGCCATCTTTGTCTATGCGCCGACGCTTTTGCTGGTTATGTTTTTCTGCCCTTTGTTCCGCAAGCTGTTTGTCAGGGTGCTGGACGATTCGGAGACCTATTACCGGCTGCTGTGGCTGTTGCAGATGAGCCTGGTCAGCGCCTACGGAATCATCAGGCTGTGCGGCAGGCACCGGAGAATCGGCGTGATTGTCGCGTGTGTGGCAATCATGGCCTGCGGGAATTATGTGTATGACAGCGAGCACATTACGAAAGCGGAAAACGCTTATCATCTGCCGCAGGAGGCGATCGACCTTGTGGATATGATAGAGCCGGAGGAAGGGCGCATTACTGTGCTGGTACCGGCGGATCTGATTTATTATGTGCGGCAGTACAGTACCAACATAGAGCTTCCCTATGGAAGAGAGATGCTGATTGCCAGATGGGATTATTACCATGCGATGTATGAGGCCATGGAAGAAGCGGAGGTCATTGAAACGGAGAGCTTCGCAGAGCTTGCCAGAGAATATCCCTGCGCATATGTGGTGTTAGAGGAAGACCGGGAGACGGAAGAACCCTTGACGGACTACGGCTATGAGATTTACGGGCAGGTAGGAGAGTATGTGGTCTACAAGGATATTACGCTGTCAGGGGAATGAGGGCGCGGAAAATTATTATTTTAGGACAGGAGCTTACTGCCGGATATGTTGTTTAATTCCTATATTTTTGTTTTGTTTTTTTTGCCTATATGTTTGTTAGGGTATTACGGCCTGCTGCATAAGCGGAAGGAGAAAGCGGCCAGACTTTTTCTGACAGCTATGTCGTTTTGGTTTTACGGCTATTTTAATAGTTTTTATCTGCTGATCATGGCGGGAAGTATTCTGGCGAATTATTTCTTTCACAGGATGTTGTCCCGGAACCCGCAAAAGCGGCTGATGCTGCTGGCGGTGGCGTGTAATCTGGGCGTTTTGTTTTACTTCAAATATTTTGATTTTTTTCTTTCCACCATGAATAGTGTGTTTCGCGTATCCATGCCGCTGCGGGGCGTTTTACTGCCCCTGGGAATCAGCTTTTTTACCTTTCAGCAGATTTCCTTTGTGGTGGATACCTATCACGGTGAAATCAAAAACTGCGGTTTGGTAGAGTACGCGCTGTTTGTATCTTTTTTTCCTCAGTTGATTGCGGGTCCTATCGTGAACCACAGCGAAATGCTGCCCCAGTTTGACGCCATAGGTCGCCGGCCTGTTGTGTGGGAACGGATTGGGGAAGGAATGGGGCTTTTTATTCTGGGTCTTGCCAAGAAGGTGTTGATAGCGGATACCTTTGGGGCGGGAGTGGATTATGGATACGCCGATTTGGCTCAGTTGGGGCGTTTTGACGCCTGGCTGGTTATTTTCTTTTACGCCTTGCAGCTATATTTTGATTTCAGCGGTTATTGCGACATGGCAAGGGGGATCGGCAAGATGTTGGGGATTGAGATTCCGGTGAATTTCAATTCGCCTTACAAAGCCACCAATATCATTGATTTTTGGAAGAGATGGCACATTACCCTGAATCGGTTTTTCCGCAAATATGTATACATACCTCTCGGCGGCAACCGCCGGGGAGCGGCGCGGACGTACGTGAATCTGATGCTTGTATTTCTGTTAAGCGGCTTATGGCACGGCGCGGGATGGAATTATATTCTCTGGGGGGCGTTGCACGGGGGATTGTATGTGCTGACCAGATTCTGGAAGAGGCGTTTGGCAGAGCGGGAGCCTTGTACCGGGGACAGGAGCCGGGAGGAACAGCCGGGGCGTGAAAAGCGAAGAAGTATCATTATGACACTTGTGTCACGTATTGCGCTTTTCCTTTATGTAAGCGTGGCATGGGTCTATTTCCGGGCGGAAAGCATCGGGCAGGCCAATCAAATGCTGCTTACGGCACTGAAAGGGTCGGTGAAAAAGGTGTCGTTGGAGCTGGCGGAATGTTTCCGCTTAGATGAGTTCTGGTATGTGCTGAAGGTGTTACATCTGGATCAGATGACATACAGCGGATATTTTCTGATGGGAGCCATTTTGGCGGCGGGGATTTATCTTGCCATGGTCGGCGATAACGCGGCGCAGAGAATGGAGCGGCTCAGGTACAGGCCTGCATCGGCGCTGGTTTTGGCGGGACTTATGATATGGTGTGTGCTGACTTTTTCTCAGGTCAGTACCTTTCTGTATTTTAATTTTTAGGCGGCGGAAAGGCATGGTGTCAGATTGAACAAATATAAAAAATGGCTGCTTGCCACAATACTTATTATTATCATCGGCCTGATAGCGGAGGCTGCCGTGGTCGTCTACGTGGACCCTTTTTTTCAATACCACGCGCCTCTTGAGAAGTTCCCTTATCTGGTGGACAATCAACTGAGCCAGAATCCGGGTATGGCGAAAAATATGGAGTATGACAGCGTGATCCTGGGCTCTTCCATGACCGTGAATTTTAACACCAACTGGTTTGAGGAACTGCTGGGGCTTGATGCCATTAAGCTGAATTACAGCGGGGCATATCCTAAAGACCAGGCGAATATTATGGAGCGGATCTTCTCCAGCGGCCATCAGGTGAAGGCGGTGTTTTTAGGGGTGGATGTGATGACGTATACCGGCGGCGTGGAGGAGACGAAGTACCCCATACCTGAATATCTATATGATGATTCCATCTGGAATGACGCGGAGTATTTGTGGAATAAGGATGTGTTTTTGAATTATATCCTGCGCCCTATGGCCGATCCTGACAAGACTGATTTGGCGACGGTATACCAGAGCTGGTGGACAGATGAATATTATAATATACAGTGGGTTATGCATAATTATGTGCAGCCGGAGCAGGTAGAAGAAGAAACGCCCGCGGATGCTTATCTGGAAAGCGTGGGGGAGAATCTGGACATTAATATCTGCCCCTATATCGAGCAGAATCAGGACACTGTTTTTTATATCTTCTTTCCGCCCTACAGTATCCTGTACTGGAATGATGTGATGCAGGAAAACCACTTAGAGGCGACGATGGCGGAGTACCAGTACATTGCGGACAGGCTGCTTGCCTATGACAACGTGCGGGTCTTCTATTTCCCCAATCAGGAGTGGATCGTAACGGATCTGAATAATTATGCCGATTACAGCCACTATCACAAAGACATCAATTACTATATGACGCAGTGCTTCGCGGACGGGAGCTGTGAAGTGGCCACCTCCGGGGAGATGGCGCAGGCTCTTGATCAGATGCGGGAGGTGATTGCCGGTTTTGATTTTGAGGAACTGTTTTCAGTGGAATACTAGCCGGAATCCCTATTCTTCCGCATCTTCTGAAACCAGATCCGGGAAAATACACTGCACGAACCGGTCTGCCAGCAATTCCCTTCCGGCGTCATTAAAGTGGATATAATCTGTCATATAGTCCAGATAGTTATCCTCATTGATGGAGCCGTAAAAGTGATCGATAAAGGATACGCTGCAGTCGCTGGTTGCATCCAGTTCCTTCTGCAGGTAATGGCTCAGGGTTCCGTTGCCTAAATCAACCCGGTCGCCGTTTTCGAAGTTACCTTCTTCATTGATGGTATGGCAGAAGGTGTGGGACATCACAACGATACGGATATGCGGATAAGCGTCCTGAATCGCCCGGATACCGGCTCTGAGGGCGCCTGTATAGGTGACGATGGATTCCGGCGCGTTGGGGTCGTCGCAGGCTCTTTTATTGATATAATCGCTTCCGTCATACATGATACAGAGGACATCCACCGAGTTCATGTCCAGGCTCTCCAGCATTGCCGTGGTCTGGGGAAACGCCTCGTCATAGCTGTAGGTGGCGGCGGTCTTCATCAGATCGAAATCGCCGGAGGCGAGGCTCTGGGCTACATAGGAGAATGAGAACGCGTCCAGAATATAGCCGTCATTGTAAGATTCATACTGGGCGGCTATGGTAGTTCCGGTAAAGGAGCCGTTATAAACGGTGGCCCCGGTCTTGGCGGCAATCTGTTCGGCCAGTCCGCCTTCGCCCTGGTTCAGTGAAAAGGGGTCGTCGCCCAGGCACAGGATAGTTGTGACGCCGTCGTCCTCATGGCCTTCGAGCTTGTCCGGCGCAAGAGGGATAATGTTGTCCATCGCCTCAACATCGAAGTCGGTAGTCTGGTAGTCGGGGTCATAATCCGACGGTATGCCCTTGTTCCATTTATATAGCTTATAAGCGGAAAATCCCGCGATCAGTACAATAGCGCATAAAAGAAGGATGTGGATATTCAGGCGGAAGCCCTTCTCTTCCCTGCTGTTTTCCGGATTTTCATTTTCCCTGATATTTGTGTTTTGATCTGGTTTCATGATTGATTTCCTTTCGCCCTTTCTTCCGTTGAGGCAATTATCTATTTCTTCCATTGCGAAATAACGGGTTTCTTTTCAGTATGATTATTCTACTATGAAATTTTATAAAAATCCATGGCTTACCGATATTTTAAGAAATTATTTTGTTTTACGGTTCAGCTTATGGAAAAGGAGCGTATTCGGAAATTCATCGATTCCCGGATACACTCCTTATTGGTCCTGGCTGGTGATAATCACCCCATTGACGCTGCGTTTTCCATCGTGGTTTGTTTAGGTTTCGGGTTATGCGATAATGGCCGGCTGAGGAAGCTGCTTCTGCAAATCCTTGTACCACTTGCTGTATTTATACATACGGTAGGTAGTGCTCAGTTTCTGAAGCTGTTCCTCGTCCGCACAGCAGATACAAAGCTGCGTTCTTGCGTCCTGATCCATGGCGACGTAGTCCATGTAGGAAAGCTTCAGCTCGGTGATGGCGTCCCTGCATTTTGGACAATTCTGCTTGTGCCCATTTAACATATAAACCCGATGGCAACGCTTACAATAGTGCATGTACATCATGAAAAATTCCCCTTTTCTCACTAAAATGTTGAAATTGTAATGTTGCTCTTATATTGTGTCAGTTGGGGGTGATAAAGTCAAGCGGATTTTACCAAAAAATGGTGTATTCGGCGATGTTAAATATCGCGCGCGGCTGAGGAAAAGGGAAAAGATCCGGCTTATGGTTAACGAGTCTTGACACTCCCGCCTCTTTATGCTATAATTTTTACAAAATTGTTACAAATGAAAGGTTTACATAATGCAAAATAAAAAGCAGGGTAAAAAGAACAAAGAGCCGCAGGATCTGTTTTTAGAAGAACTGCTGGTAGATGAAGAGGGTATTTTCGATGATGAGGATGGGGACAGCGTCACGGAAGACACGCTGGAGTTTTTGAGTCTTGATGACGATATGATCGAGGCATATCATCGGGAGCATGGCGCTTCCGGGGATAAGAGCCCTATCGCCGCAGAATATAACGGTGACAGGGAAGAACCTGATGACGGCTATGAGGAAGAGGAATACGAGGACGGTTGTGAGGAGGATGCCGAAGAGTACGAAGACGGCTATGAAGATGAGGACGAAGAGTACGAGGACGGCTATGAAGATGAGGATGAAGAGTACGAAGACGACTATGAGGAGGATGCCGATGAAGGAAGCGGCGTGATTGTCCGTTTCCGGCATTTTCTGGCCAGCATGAGCACCCTTGACATGGTAGTGGCGATCCTTGGGATTGTGGTGCTGGCAGGCGTGTTTGTGACGGGCGGCCTCTATGTCAATGCGAAGACGGTGGAAAAGCAGGTGGAGGCTTTCGCGTCGGTAGGGGAAGAGATTGAAGGAATCTCTGTAATCGGGGAAGGCGGTCTTCTGGCTGTATCGGAGTCCGCAAAGCTTGCCGGTATGGTCGGGGAGGAAGAACAGGAGGAAGAGGACGAGGATCAGGAGTTCATTCAGGTGTCCTTGCGCCTGACCTCTGTCCAGTCAGATTTAAAGATTAAGTTCATCAATCAGGAAACCGAAAAGCTGATTGGTAGCGTACCCTTTGAGGTAGAGGTGACAAACGGCAGCAAAACCTATGACCTGAAGGATGAGGATAAGGATGGGATTATTTATCAGACGGGCATAGAATCCGGCACGTATCAGGTGACTGTAAAGCCCTTTAGCGGAGACGAATATCAGGAATATAAGCTTCCCTCTGAAGCGAGCACCGTGGAGGTGACGGATCAGATCGCTTACAAGAAGGTAGACGTGGCGGACGAGATTAAGTCTGAGTCGGAGGTAAACGCGGCGATTGAGGATACGGCACAGCAGGATACGGCGGAGGAGTCCGCGTTGACAGATACTGTGGAGTGGGTAGAATCCACCAAAACCCTTATCGGAGATGGAGAGGTCAGCTACGAGGAGGTTCCCAAGAGCAAGATTACTGATCCGTGGACGGTAAGCAGCGCTTACCGAAAGCTGGTGGAGGAGTCCTCCGAAACGGTGACGGTGACGCTCAATAAGAGCAGCGTTACCATGGAAGAGGGCGGAAGCGCATCTTTACAGGTTTCAGTGAGCGGCAGCAGCGATGCTTATACTGTGACGTGGGGTAGTACGGATACGTCCGTTGCTACGGTAAGCGACGGCAGCGTCAGCGGCGTCGGCGCGGGAAGCGCTACGATCACCGCGGAGGTGACTGTGGGGAGCCTGATTGAAACGCTGTCCTGTTCGGTAACGGTTACGGAAGCATCGGATGATGACGGAAGCGATGATGATGACAGCGATGATGAGGAGACGGTCTATACCAAGGTAACAGTCAGCGGTACCAGTGAAGTAACAGTGGGTTCAACCGTAACGTTGACAGCAACCACCACGCCGACAGGCGGCAGCGTTACCTGGAGCAGCGGAAGCGAATCGGTGGCTACGGTTACGCAAAGCGGCGTGGTTACCGGCGTGGCGGCAGGAACGGCCAAGATCAAGGCGGTTTGCGGTGATGCCTCTGCTTCCTTCACGGTAACGGTGAGTGAAGCGACGACGGTGGATGGAAGTACGAAGCTGAAGGATCAGGACGGCAACCAGATGTATTATCTAAGCTCTTCAGGAGAGTATAAGGAAGCCACCTATGATGATTATAATGAGCGGGATACCTTCTATAAGAAAGTAACGGCGTCCCAGTATAAATATACCGGCTGGCAGACCATTGACGGGTACGTTTATTTCTATGATAAGGATGGGAATGTGGTGACAGGGGAACAGGTTATTCAGGGAGCAAAATACAGCTTCGGCAGCGACGGCAGGCTGGCGTCCGGTTCCGGGACGCTGGGAATCGACGTGTCCAAGTGGAATGGTTCGATCGACTGGAGCGCGGTAAAGAACGCGGGAGTATCCTATGTGATTATCCGATGCGGCTACCGGGGATCTTCTACCGGAGCTTTGATCGAAGACCCCAAGTTTAAGACGAATATCAAGGGCGCTAAGGCGGCGGGGCTTAAGGTCGGCGTATATTTCTTCAGTCAGGCGACGAATGAGGTGGAGGCGGTAGAAGAAGCTTCCATGGCGATTAATCTGGTCAGCGGTTACGGCTTGAATTATCCGATCTTCCTGGATGTGGAATCCAGCGGAGGCCGGGGAGACGCCATCAGTAAAGAGACAAGAACCGCCGTGTGCAAGGCCTTTTGCGCAACGGTGCAGAACTCAGGATATACCGCCGGCATTTATGCGAACAAGACATGGCTTACGGAGAAAATCAATACCAGCAGCCTGACCGGATATAAGATCTGGCTGGCACAGTACGCCAGCTCGCCGACCTATACGGCTACCAGGTATGATATGTGGCAGTATTCTTCCAAAGGAAGCGTCAGCGGCATCAGCGGCAATGTGGATATGAATATCAGCTATTTGAATTATTAGACTTGGAATTTTGCATTGTCTTTACTATAATAAACAGGAAAAGGGAGGTAACTATCAGCTTATGAGGACATATCTTGTAACCGGAGGCGCCGGATTTATCGGTTCTAACTATATCCATTATATGTTTAAGAAATATGACCAGGAGATCAGGATCATCAATGTGGATGCGCTGACCTATGCAGGCAATCTGGAAAATCTGAAGGATATAGAGAACCGGGAGAATTATACGTTTATTAAGGCGGATATCTGCGATAAAGAAGCCATTGCCGCAGTTTTTGCGGAAAATGATATTCACAGAGTAGTGCATTTTGCGGCGGAGAGCCATGTAGACAGGAGTATTAAGAACCCTGAGGTATTCGTACAGACTAACGTGCTGGGCACGGCGGTGATGCTGAACTGTGCCAAAGCCGCGTGGGAGCTTCCGGACGGCACTTATAAGGAGGACAGGAAATTTCTGCATGTGTCCACGGACGAGGTGTATGGTTCCTTAGAGGAGGACGGCGGTTATTTTTATGAGGACACGCCCTATGCGCCCCACAGCCCTTATTCGGCAAGCAAAGCAGGCTCGGATATGCTGGTCAGGGCCTATATGGACACCTATCGGTTCCCGGCGAATATCACCAACTGCTCCAATAATTACGGGCCGTATCAGTTTCCGGAGAAGCTGATTCCCTTAATTATCAATAACGCCTTGCAGGGCAGGAAACTGCCGGTGTACGGTGACGGCAGGAATGTGCGGGACTGGTTATATGTGGAAGACCATGCGAAAGCCATCGACATGGTGCAGGAACAGGGCAGGCTGTTTGAAACCTACAATATAGGCGGGCATAATGAGAAGCAGAATATTGAGATTATCAAAATCATTCTGGCTTCATTGCAGGAGATGCTGCCGGACGACGATCCCCGCAGGGCGCTTGTCAGCGAGGATTTGATTACTTATGTGGAAGACCGTAAGGGGCATGACAGAAGATATGCCATTGCGCCGGACAAGATTAAGGCGCAGATCGGCTGGGAGCCGGAAACCATGTTTCAGGACGGTATCCGCCGGACGATCCAGTGGTTTTTCGAGCATGAAGACTGGATGAAAAATGTGACAAGCGGCGATTATCAGAAATATTATGAGGATATGTACCAGACAAAATAAGGATACGGCAGGGATGGAATATGAGTCAGTTAACAGCGGGAATAGCGCTATTCCTGATACCGGGACTGATACCTGCGTATGTACGGCATAAGAGTGGTGAGAAGGGCAGTCGGTTATCTATGGCAGTAAATGCGCTGACGAACGCCTTTCTCATTCTTATTTGTACCTATGGCTGTATGTATGGTTTGTTCGGTGACGCCGTATTTGGGCTGATCCCGGTGGAAGAAGCGGATTCTTTTTATAATCATTATATACTGTTATATGTGCTCTTCTTTGTGACGGCATATGGCTGCGCGCTGCTGATGTCCCTGCCTGTGGTATGGAAGGGGAGCGGGCAGGGACTGCCCGGCGGGAAATGCGCCGTCCTGCTGATGGCCACGGTATTGTGGGTGATTCTTCTGATGGCGGTGGAATATGATGATTATGCCGGAACACACCTTGTGATCAACGAAGTATGCAGCCATAACCTCTCTCTGATTTTAGATGATCATGGAGACAGTAGCGATTATATTGAAATTTATAATTCTTCCCTTACCACAGTATCGTTAGAGGGCTGGTATCTGACGGCGCATGAGGATGTGCTGACCTCAAAGCCTCTACAGGGCATCTATATCGAACCACGCTCCTATCTGATTTTCTTTGCCAATGGCGACGTGGCTTCCGGCTCCAATGAGGAGGGGAAAACGGGGCAGTATCAGGATCTTGATTTTAAACTGGACGAAATGGGAGAAACGTTGATTCTGGCAGACCCGGACGGCCGCGTTGTTGACCGGGTGGAGGTGCCGGAGCTGACCGCAGATGTTTCCTATGCAAGATTAGAGGATGGACAGGACAACTGGAGTATTGTGAAATGGGGCACCCCTGGACAAACCAACGAGGGGCTGTCGCCTTATGTGATTCCCACTCTGGAGACGCCGGTATTTTCGGCGGAAAGCGGATTTTATGACGCATCGTTTATCTTGTCGCTGGAGGCGGGAGAAGGGCAGAAAATATACTATACCCTGGACGGCTCTGAGCCTACTCAGGAATCCTCCTTATATACGGAGCCGATTACCATAGGGGATAACAGCAGCGCCGAAAATTATTATGCCAATATAGAAGGAACAGCGCCGGACGGCGACTATCAGCCTGCCTATCTGCTGGATAAGGGCACTGTGGTAAAGGCTATATGTGTCAATGAACAGGAGGAGGTCAGCGAAGTCGTTTCCCGGATTTACTTCGTAGGCTTCGACGAAAAATCCGGTTATGATCAGGTGAATATCCTGTCCATCACCTGCGACCCGGAGGATTTTTTCTCAGCGGACAGGGGAATCTATGTTTTGGGGGACGTTTACCGTCAATGGGAGCTTTATGAGGAAAATCTGGGTTATTCCTTCGCAGCGAATTATACCCATACGGACAGGACAGGCGAGAGAGTAGTGACAGCAGCTCTTTTTAATACCGCAAAGGAACTGGTAGCCGAGGAAGAGATCGGCGTCAGGATACGCGGCGGGGCGAGCAAGAATCTGCGGCAGAAGGGATTTAATTTTTATGCCCGCGAGGAGTACGGCGAGGACGTTTTGGGACTGGGCAGCAAGATGCTGCGTACCTCCGGCTCTATTGATACCAACAAAACCATGCTGCGGGACGTGTTTAACCAGTCGCTGGCGGCGGACAGGGATCTGGAAACTCAGCCGGGCGAACCCTGCGTTTTGTTCCTGAACGGGGAATACTGGGGGCTGTATAATTTACAGACCCGTTTTACGGAGGAGTATTTTGAGGAAAAATACGGCATTACGGAAGATAATCTGATTATGGTCAAGCAGGACAAACGGGTTTCCATCGGCGAGGAAGAGGATTTGTCCCTGTATACGGAACTGGTGTCCTATGCGCAGCAGCAGGATCTGTCTCTGGAAGAAAACTATGAAGAGATCAGCCGCATGATGGACGTGCAGAGCTTTATCGATCATTATTGCTTTGAAATCTATATTGGCAATACGGACTGGCCCCTGAACAACATATGCTGCTGGCGCAGCAGAGAGACTGACGCCGCCTCCGAGTATACGGATGGCAGGTGGCGCTGGGGCATATATGATACAGATGAATCCACGGGAATTTATTCTCAGGGCATGGGCTCCTATTCTTCTAATGCGTTTCTGGAGGAAGCCCATTGGTTCGGAAGCCCTATGACTACGCCGCTGATGTCTAACCTGCTGGAAAACGCAGAGTTTAAGAAGCAGTTTGTGCTCAGCTTTATGGATATGGCAAATGAAAATTTTGAGTATGGCAGCGTGCATGAAAAGCTGTATCAGCTTGCCTCTGTGTATGGGGAGCCTATGGTGGAAACTTATCATCGGTTTAACGGCGATGAATATACGCTGGACACCTTTTATGCCCAGATAGAGGCAATCGATGAATTTTATCGCTGCCGCGGCGAATATATCGTGCCGTATATGGCGGAGGCCATGGAACTGGAGGGCAGTCTGGAGACGGTTACGCTGCAGGCTACGACAGGCGGCGGTATCCTGTTGAATACCATCGCGCCGGATTTGTCTGCGGGAGAGTGGAGCGGTTCTTATTATACGGATTACCCGGTTACCGTAACCGCGGTGGCTGAGGAGGGCTACCGCTTCGTGGGCTGGCAGGGAAGCTGTCAGGACAGCCGGGAGACTATAGAAGCAGAAGTGAGAGAGGGCGGTATTGTGCTAAAGGCGGTCTTTGAGCCGGTCGGCGGTGATTGAAAGAGGAAGCGGATATGTCGGATTTAGTGATGGGCGTCTTGTTTTTCCTGATGCCCGGAATGGTGCCAATATGGATGCAGACAGAGAAACGGGGAGTGCGCGAGTTCGTGGCCGTCCGGATTGTTTCGATCTGCCTGTATGATTTTGCGGCGATGCTGTGCGCCTATGGACTGTGCCTGCTGCTGTTTGGGGAGCAGACCTTTTCTTCTGCTTTCGGCAAGCCGGAGGGCGCGTTTGCTTCCCGTTATCTGCTTTTGTATGTGGTTTATCTGACGGCGGCGTATCTGACGGCTCTGCTGCTGTCCGTGATGAAAGGGGCGCTGACCCACAGGAATATGTACCTCAGGCGTTATACGGCGGTATGTACGGTGCTTCTGGGGGCGCTGGCGGCGGGGATCGGCTATGACGGGTATGCGGGGAAGCATATTATGATCAGCGAGGTGTGCGGCAATAATCTGACCATTGTATTAGATCAGTATGGTGAGAACAGCGACTATATTGAGCTGTATAATCCCTCGGCCACCAGCGTGTCCTTGAATGGTTTTGTACTGGCGAAGGAAGCGGCGGCGGAGGGCGCGCGTCTTGACGGATATTATCTGGAGCCCCATGGCTATCTGCTCCTGTACGCCAATGGACGGGCGGAAGCGGCGAGCAATTCTATTGCGCTGCGGATTGGCGCGGAGGGAGAAGAATTATACCTGTATGATGGAAGCGGAAGCTGTGTTGACAGCGTGTGCGTGCCGGAGCTGCCTGTGGATACGGTGTATGCACGAATGGGGGAGGATATGGGAAGCTGGGATACGGCTCGATATGGTTCGCCGGGGGAGGATAATCTGACGCTGACCGCCTATACCGTCCCAACCCTGTACCCCCCCGTCTTTTCAGCCGGAAGCGGATTTTACGCGGAAGCGTTTCAGCTTTCCATGGAATGCCAGGAGGGAGAAACGATTTACTATACGCTGGATGGGCAGACGCCCACTACCCAGTCTCAGGTTTATACGGAGCCGGTTTGGATCAGGGACGTCAGTGGGGAAGCGAATTACTATGCAGCGATTTCCGGTCTTTCCGCCCGGGGAGATTACGCACCGGAGGAACCGGTGGATAAGGCTTGCGTGGTGCAGGCCATATGTGTGAACCGGGAGGGGGAGGTCAGCGAAATTGCTTCTGCCGTCTATTTCATCGGCTATGACGAGAAGGACGGCTATGACGGTGTGAAAATCCTTGCCATGAACGTGGAACCTGCAGACCTGTTTTCTGATGAAAGAGGAATTTACAGAATCGCCCACTATGAGGAGCGGGGCAAAACGGCGGAGCGGACGGCAAGGGTGACGTTGTTTGACAGCGAGAGGCTGCTTTGCCTGGAAGGAAAGGTCGGTATTCGTATTCATGGCGGCTCTACCAGAGACTACAGGCAGAAGGGCTTTAATTTCTACGGCAGGGAAGAATATGCGGAGGAGACGCTGGATTTAGGGAAATATATGCTCAGAACCTCCGGCGCCAAGGACACCTATCTGACCATGCTGCGGGACGTGTTCAATCAGTCGCTGGTGGAAGACCGAGCCGTGGCGATTCAGAGGGGAGAACCCTGCGTCCTGTTTCTGAACGGGGAGTATTGGGGCTTGTATAATCTTCAGGAAAGATATTCGGCGGCTTATTTCGAAGAGTATTATGGAATCCCGGAAAATAATCTGATTGTTTTAAAGGATTCCCGGGCGGATGATGTGACTACTACGAAAGTATCCGTGGGACGGGAAGCCGACCGGGAGGCTTATGAAGAGTTGCTGGATTATGCGCGGGAGAAGGATTTGGGCGATCCGGAAAATTATCAGGAAATCTGTACGATGATGGACGTGCAGAGCTTTATCGATTACTTCGCGGCGGAAATGTATGTGGGGAATACGGATTGGCCTGTGAATAATGTCTGTCGGTTCCGCAGCCGGGAAATCAGGGAAGGCTCCGCTTATGAGGACGGCAGATGGCGGTGGGCCCTGTATGATACGGATGAATCTACGGGAGGCGGAAGCACCGGATATGATATGAATCCCTTCGAGGGGGAGACCTATTATCATAAGCAAAGCCCCATGGAAACGGAGCTGATGGCGAATCTGCTGGACAATGAAGAGTTCAGACGGCAGTTTAGCGTGGTTTTTATGGATATGATAAATAAAAACTTTGCGTATTCGGAAGTTCATGATAAACTATATGAGATGGCGGAAGTTTATGCCCAGCCTATGGTAAACAGCTACCACAGGTTTAATCAGGAAGAATATACATTAGACACCTTCTGGGATTATATCGCGGTGATAGACGAGTATATGAAAAACCGCGCCGGTTATGTCATTACCTATCTTGCCGAGGCCATGGGACTATCGGGGAATACCGGGGTGGTGACCCTCCAGGCTGCCTGTGTGGCTGCAGGGGACAGAGAGGATTTGGAGTTGTTCGGGGAGGGCGGCTGTATCGTACTGAATACGATTACGCCGACGTTGGAACAGGGAGAATGGCAGGGGACGTATCTGACGGATTACCCGGTTACCATAACAGCCCAGGCGGCGGAAGGTTATCGGTTTGTCCGCTGGGAGGGAAGCTGTGAGTCCACAGAAGAAACAATAGAGGCGGAGGTGCCGGAGGAGGGCATATGCCTGAGGGCAGTTTTTGAACCGCTGGAGTAGCAGACAGCTTCTGGCGATTCCCTCAGCGCGGACGCTTTGGAAGGGAGTAAAGATGGTTTGTGTGATTATTTTATTATTATTGGTGCCGGGGATGCTGACATGGAAGATAGCCGGCGAAAAGGAATTGTCAACATGGAAGGACGTGGTCAGGACGGCGGCAGGCTGGCTGGTGCATGATCTGATCATTGTCTGTCTCGTGTATGCGTTCCTGTATGTCACTAAGGGAGTGAATACGGTCAGCTTTTCTACCACCTATCTGGGAGAAGAGGTATACTATTCTATTTATGATATCAGCTTTGTATTCCGATATTCCGCATTGGCTCTGTGCGCGGCGGCAGGGCTGGGCGTCATAGAGAGAATGGTCGGAAGGCTGTTGGGCAGGAGAAAACAGGGATATGAGCGGTAGAGTGAGAGGAAAAGGAGTCCTTGCCATGGTATGCGCCAGTCTTCTCCTGTGCGCCTGCGGGGAAGCGGTGCCAGATGAGGGAGCCGCTGTGGAAAGCGGCGCAGAGAGCGAGCTTTTCCCGGCTACACGACAGGATCAGAAGACAGATGCCGGGGACGCACAGGAGATCGATTTAGACGCCTGTGAGGAAGGGCTGACTATTACAGAAGGGGGAGAGTATCTTCTGTATGGCAGTATGGAAGGACAAGTGATGATAGACGCTGAAGAGGATGAGCTGGTACATCTGTATCTGTCCGGGGCGGAGATTGCCTCTCCGGCGGGGCCTGCGATCAGCGCCGTTTCCGTTTCCAAGTTAATTGTGACACTCGTGTCAGGTACAGAAAATGTGTTGTCGGACACGCCAGATTATACAGGCTATGAGGAGACGGAGGGCTGTCTTTACAGCGGGGCTGACCTTACGATTAACGGCGAGGGCGCGCTTTTTGTGTACAGTTATCATGAAGACGGGATACGCAGTAAGGACAGGCTTAAAATCCTGGGCGGACAGATCGACGTACAGGCAAAGGGCGACGGCGTCCGGGGAAACGACGGGATTGCCATCTGTCAGGGCAATGTGCGGATACAGTGTGAAGATAACGGCCTGCGCACGGTTAACTATGGCGTAAGCCCCAGAGGGGTTGTGGAAATTTCCGGGGGCACGGTTCAGGTTACGGCAGGCAGGAACGGGATCAGCGCCGCCTCTGACCTGTATATCCGGGACTGTAGCGTAAGCGTGTACAGTGTGGAGGAAATGTTTCAGGCAGAGGGGACTAAATATATTGACGAAGGTTGTGTAGAGTGAGCGCAGGAAAAGACCATACGCTTCCGGGGCGTCTGTTTAAGCAGAATGGGGGGACAAGCAGCGATACCCGGAAGTATCGACATGAATATAAATATCTGATAGACGCCATGCAGCAGGAGCTGCTCAAATTGTACGCCGCGGGAAGCCTGTATCCGGATGAGCATGCGGATAAGAATGGGGAATATCTGATTCGCAGCCTGTATTTTGACAGCCTGGAGGACGACTGCTTCTATGAAAATGAGGAGGGCAGCGATCCAAGGGAGAAGTACCGGATTCGGTATTATAACTGTGATGACAGCCGTATTGCCTTAGAGTGCAAGGCCAAAAAGAGAAATATGACGAGAAAAACCTCCTGCCCGATTACCTTAAGCCAGTGCAGGAGCTTTATGGAGGGAAGGATACCGGAGCCGGAGCGGGAGGTGTCCCCGAATCAGGAAGCCATGTTCTGGCAGATGAGGCTGCGGCGTTTAAGGCCGGTGGTGATCGTCCAGTACGTGAGGAAACCATATGTTTACAGGGCTGGGAATGTGCGGGTGACCTTTGATTATCATATTGCGTCTTCCAACGATATAGCAGGCTTCTTAAATCCCCGGATTCCCTTCCGTCAGGTTCTGCCTACGGGACAGAGTATCCTGGAGGTCAAATGGGATGAATTTCTGCCATCCTATATTAAGGAACAGTTGGAGCTGGATTCTTTGCGGCAGACCAGCTTTTCCAAATATTATCTGTGCAGAAAATATAATTGCTACGGAGGAATCAGAGTATGAATTTTAGCGATATTTTTAAGAAATCTTTTTTGGAGGGATATGCTTCCAGCCAGATCAATGTGGGAGAAATAGTTATATGTATGCTGATTACCGTGCTGATCGCCATGTATATCTTTATGGTATACCGTATCCTGACGAGAAATTCCTTCTATAACCGGAATTTCAACCTGTCTTTGATCGCGCTGGCCGTTATCACCGCGGCGATTATCCTGACGATCCAGTCCAATATCGTTATTTCCCTCGGTATGGTGGGCGCGTTGTCCATTGTGCGCTTCCGTACGGCGATCAAAGACCCTATGGATCTGGTATTTTTGTTCTGGGCAATCAGTATCGGCATTATCTGTGGAGCGGGCTTTGCCATTGTGGCAGTGATCGCGTCGGTTATCATCACGGTGATCGTCCTATTGTTTGAAAGAATATCCGTGGGGACGGCAGCGGTGATTCTGTTAGTCAATACCGCCGATTATAAGACGGAGAGCCAGATTATGAGCCTGGTGGAAAGCCATTGCAGTATGTATCAGGTCAAAGCAAGAAATCTGACGAAGGACAGGCTGGATCTGGCGGTCGAGGTTAAGACAGATCAGGGCGCCAGTCTGGTAGAGCAGCTCATGGATTTAGAATGTGTCACCTCCGCTTCGCTGGTAGATCACGACGGCGAGGTCACCTTCTAGGGAATGTTTTGAGACTTGCAATCAACAGGGGAAATAGAGAAAAAGCGAGTAGCGCAGAAATGAGGGAAAAGATGAAAGGAATAATACTTGCAGGCGGTTCGGGTACCAGATTGTATCCGTTGACGAAGGCTGTATCCAAGCAGATTATGCCGGTGTATGATAAGCCCATGATTTATTATCCGCTTTCCACACTGATGCTGGCGGGAATCAGAGAGATACTGATTATATCCACGCCGAGAGATCTGCCGGTGTTTCGGGAGCTGTTCGGCACGGGAGAGCAACTGGGGCTTCGAATGGAATATGCGGTACAGGAGTATCCGAGAGGGCTTGCCGACGCGTTTATTATCGGCGCGGATTTTATCGGCAATGATTCTGTGGCGCTGGTCTTGGGAGATAATATTTTCTATGGGCAGAGCTTTTCACGGGTACTGCGGGAGGTGGCTGCCAGAGAGAAGGGGGCTACCATTTTCGGCTATTACGTGAGAGATCCCAGAGAGTATGGCGTGGTTGAGTTTGATGAAAACGGCATGGCCCTGTCCATTGAGGAAAAACCGGAACACCCTAAGAGTAATTACGCGGTGCCGGGATTATATTTCTATGACAACGACGTGGTGGAGATTGCCAGGAATGTGAAGCCCTCCGCCAGAGGCGAGATAGAAATCACCAGCATTAATAACGAATACCTGCGCCGCAGGACGCTGCGGGTGGAAACGCTGGGCAGGGGCTTTGCCTGGCTGGACACCGGCAATCATGATTCCCTGTTGGACGCGGCGGATTTTGTGGCGGCCTTTCAGAAGAGACAGGGGCTGTATATTTCCTGTATCGAGGAAATCGCTTACCGGAGAGGGTTTATTACCAAGGAACAGTTGCTTACATTGGCGCAGCCGCTGATGAAGACGGCATATGGCCAGTATATTGTAGAGGTTGCAAATGGGCTCTAAGAATATCAAAAAATTTATACTTGCCCTGATCGGAATGTTTCTCCTGCTGGTGGCGGTGATTGGAGCCGCCAATCTGGATCTGGTTAAGCAGAAGCTGGGATTATCCGTACAGGAGCAGGTACAGGAGACGGTGGCCGCGGAGGAGACGGACAGCGGGCAGATCGGGAATAACCTGTCCGCCTTTCTGGAGGACGAGACCTTTTTTGACCCGGAGGTAACCTTCAAGAGCATCGAGAGCTATTCCGGCAAAAGGGTGTTTCTGGTGATGAGCTCTGTGGCCAAGGATCTGCGCATTATGGTGGTGGACAGCGTGGGTGAGCTGGTAACGGGAGTCCCCTTTAAGGTTACGGTACAGGGAGCGGGAGAATACACCGATTCCGATGAGGACGGTATCATCTATATTGACGGGCTTCGCGCCGGCGAGTATAGTGTTTCGCTGGAGGAAACAGAGGGATACATCGTTCCCAATACCATTACCACGATTCAGGTGCGCCAGCAGATCGAGTACCGGGTTCTGGATGAAATCGAATATCTGATGCTGACCGAGGACGACGTTGACGCGGCGGAAGAAGATACGGCGGTTAACGGCGCTCAAGAGGATGCGGACGGCAGCGAAAATACAGAACTGCTGTTTAGCAAGGGAAATGCCAGGTTGGGCATTGATGTGTCCAAGTGGAATAAGGAAATCGACTGGCAGGCGGTGAAAGAGGCGGGCGTAGAGTTCGCTATCATCCGCTGCGGCTATCGGGGCGCGTCTTCCGGGGCGCTTGTGATTGACCCCATGTATGAGGAAAATATCAAGGGAGCCATTGCGGCGGAGATTCCGGTAGGCGTCTATTTCTTTACCCAGGCCATCAATGAAGTGGAGGCCGTGGAGGAGGCCAGTATGGTGATCCGGCTGATAGAAGACTATGATGTGGATTATCCGGTGTTTCTGGACAGCGAGAGCGCAGGCGGGGACGGACGGGCAGACGGTCTGGACGTTGAGGAAAGGACTGAAATTCACAAGGCCTTTCTGGAGACGATTTCCTCTGCTGGATATGAGACAGGCATCTATGCTTCTAAGAACTGGCTGAATGGCCAACTGGATATGACAGAAGTGTCAGAATATAGAACGTGGCTGGCGGAATATGCGGACGTACCCACCTATGCAGAATATTACCATATGTGGCAGTATACCTCGAAAGGAACCGTAGACGGCATCGATACCTATGTAGATCTGAATCTGTGTTATATGAATATTGACACATCGATTAACCATGCCGGGAGCGCCGGAGGATATTCCGGCGTAGTGAACGGCGACAGCGGAAATGTACCCACAGGGGATTACTAAGGAACGTTACAACATAAGGGAAAGGAAAGAGAAGAAAAATGGGTAAGATAACAGTGGAGACATGCGGAATAGAAGGCCTGAAGGTGATTACTCCTACCGTACTGGGGGATAACAGAGGTTATTTTATGGAGACCTATCATTATCAGGACTATAAGGAAGCGGGCATCGATCAGATTTTCGTACAGGACAATCAGTCCGCTTCCGTAAAAGGAGTATTGCGGGGGCTGCATTTTCAGATTCATTATCCCCAGGATAAACTGGTGCGTGTGCTGAGCGGTGAAGTATTTGATGTGGCGGTGGATTTAAGGGTTGGTTCCGCTACTTATGGTAAGTGGTTTGGCGTCATTCTTTCCGCGGAGAATAAGAAACAGTTTTTTATCCCTAAGAATTTCGCCCACGGCTTTTTTGTATTATCGGATTATGCGGAATTTGCTTATAAATGTACGGATTTTTATCATCCAAACGACGAGGGCGGTATTATCTGGAACGACCCTGATATCGGCATAGACTGGCCTGTCCCGGAGGGAATGGAGCTGATCATGTCGGATAAGGATTTGAAGTGGGAAGGAATTAAGAGTCTCTCCCGCGCATAGGATAAGCCGTATACAGGGAAGGGTACCGCAATGAATACCAATCAAACAGAAACCAAAGAACATTGTAGAAAAACATTAAGAAATCTTCCTAAGCCCGCAGCAATCGCCATATTCTGGGGGCTTGGCCTGATTCTGGCCTTTGTGCTGATCCGGCACCATAATCCGCTGGCGGATCAGGTGACGGAGCGGATGAAGAAGGTCAGCGGCTGTGTGCTCATCGCGTTTACCTGTGTGATCTTTACGATTTATTATGAGAGGATTGTGACGATTCCCGTGGAGCTTTGGCAGAGCAGGAAGCTGATCTGGAAGCTGGCGAAGAATGATTTCAAGAAACGGTACGCCGGTTCCTATCTGGGGATTGTCTGGGCGATGGCGCAGCCGGTGGTCACAGTGTTGATGTACTGGATTGTGTTTGACAAGGTATTTGATACAAGAAGCCAGTTGGTGGCAAGCGGTATCGAGGTGCCCTATGTGCTTTATCTGACAGCCGGGCTGGTGCCCTGGTTTTACTTCTCAGAGGCGATTACGCAGGGGACTATGGCGCTGGTGGAATATAATTATCTGGTCAAGAAGGTGGTATTTAATATCAGTATCCTGCCTATTATCAAGGTAATCGCGGCGACCTTTATCCACGTGTTTTTTGTGGCGGTGCTGCTGCTGGTATCCATCGGATACGGCTATTATCCCAGCGTTTATACGCTGCAGTTGATTTATTACAGCTTCTGTATGTTCCTGCTGGTGCTGGGAATGAGTTATCTGACCTGCGCCCTTGTGGTATTTATACGGGATTTACAACAGATTATTAATATAGCGCTGCAAATAGGTATGTGGGCTACGCCGATTCTGTGGAGCATTGATATGCTGACGGACAATATGAAAACGCTTTTCAAGCTGAACCCTCTTGTCTACATTGTCAACGGTTATCGAAGCGCTATTTATGAAAAGGTTTGGTTTTGGGAACATTTCTATTCCTCTACTTACTTTTGGATTTTTACGATCAGCCTGTTCTGTATCGGTACGCTGATTTTCAGGAAGATGAGAGTGCACTTTGCGGACGTTCTCTAAAAGGGCGCGGCCGCAGGGCTTTTGGACAGCGGGGGGGGGGCGCCGGGAAGCGGGAAGCCGAAAAGAGCGGGGAGTCAGGAAGGAAAGCATATGGAGCAGAAAATTGCGATTCAGGTTACAAACGTAGAAAAAGTATATAAATTATACGAGAAGCCCTCGGATCGTTTGAAGGACGCCTTCGGCCTGGGGAAAAAATGCCATCACACTAAGCATCACGCCCTTACCGGGATTAATATGACCATTCGGCAGGGAGAATGTGTGGGAATTATCGGGACGAACGGTTCCGGCAAATCTACAATCCTGAAAATTATTACGGGCGTTCTCAGCCCCACCGGGGGCAGCGTAACGGTAAACGGCCGTATATCCGCCCTGCTGGAGCTGGGCGCGGGTTTTAATATGGAATACAACGGCATTGAGAATATTTACCTCAATGGAACCATGATCGGGTTCAGCGAGAAGGAAATCGACGAGAAGCTGGATGCGATTCTGGAATTTGCGGATATCGGGGAATATGTGTATCAGCCTGTCAAAACGTATTCCAGCGGTATGTTTGTGCGTCTTGCCTTTGCGGTGGCGATTAATATCGATCCCGAAATTCTGATTGTGGACGAGGCGCTTTCCGTAGGCGATGTGTTTTTTCAGGCCAAATGCTACCACAAATTTGAAGAGTTTAAGGAAATGGGCAAAACCATTGTGTTTGTCAGCCATGACTTAAGCAGCATCAGTAAGTATTGCGACCGGGTTATCCTGCTCAATCAGGGCGTCAAGCTGGGAGAGGGAGAACCCAAAAAGATGATCGATACCTATAAGCAGGTGCTTGTGGGGCAGTATGAAACGCCGGAACCGGAGGAAGGACGGCTGCTGGACGACATACAGCTTCGCGAAATGGCGGCCAGAGGCATTGACGGCAGTAAGCATGGCGCGCTGGAGGAGCAAACTGCCGCCAGGAACCCTGAGCTTTTGGAATATGGTTCTAAAAAGGCGGTGATAACGGAATACTATATCACAGACGATAAGGGGATCAGGACTTCCGCTGTTTTAAAAGGCAGCCGTTTTACGATTCATATGAAGGTAGAGATGCGGGAGCAGCTCCAGACGCCGATCTTTGCTTTTACGATTAAAAACGTGCGCGGTACGGAGATTACAGGAACCAATACCATGTTTGAAAAGGCTTTTTTGGAATCGGTGGGGGCGGGAGAGGTCAAGGAAGTGACCTTTACCCAGGAAATGAACCTGCAGGGCGGCGATTACCTGCTGTCTTTAGGCGTAACCGGATATGAGAACGATGATTTTACGGTGTATCACAGGCTGTATGACGTGCTGAATATGACGGTGATTTCCGATAAGGATACGGTGGGATTCTATGATATGAATTCTGTGATTGAAGTTTTGTGATAAGCAATTGCGAAATCTGTTATAAGCTATGCAATTTGCAGAATGAATATGGCATGATGAATGGGCTTCGCAATTACCGACGAAGCTTTAAAAAAGGAGGGCGGGTATGCCGGAAAACAGCGCAGCAGCAGGGGAGAAGAACCTTCAAAACGAGAATAAGGATATTATCGTCGGTAAAATCAGGCTGAATCTCAGGCATTATCCCGGAGAGGATCTCTATTGCGATGGGGATATTGAGGATACGCTTCTGGATATTACGCGCAATTACGCGCAGGTAGAGTATCAGCGCATCATTGAGGAGCGCAGGAGCTGGCCCGTCTTATACCATTTATCGCCCCTTCGGGAAAATATTGTGGAATGGCTGCCGATTACGAAGGAGATGAAGGTTCTGGAGGTGGGATCGGGCTGCGGCGCGATTACAGGGGCGCTGGCGCGAAAATCCGCGGAGGTGACCTGTATCGATTTGTCTAAGAAGCGGAGCCTGATCAATGCCTATCGACATATGGATGTGGACAACGTAACGATTCACGTGGGTAATTTTCAGGACGTGGAGCCGGATCTGCCCTGCGACTATGATTATATCTGCCTGATCGGCGTGTTTGAGTATGGGCAGGCTTATATTTCCTCTGAAACGCCCTATGAGGATTTCCTGTCCATTCTGAAGAAGCACATGAAACCGGAAGGACACATTGCCATCGCGATAGAGAACCAGTTTGGCCTGAAATACTGGGCGGGCTGCAAGGAAGATCATCTGGGTACCTATTTCAGCGGCCTTGAGGGATATCCTGATGGCGGCGTGGTAAGAACCTTTACTAAAGACGGACTGATGAAAATCGCCGGACGCTGCGGCTTTACCAGGGCGCAGATGTATTATCCTTATCCTGATTATAAATTTATGACCACCCTGTATTCAGATGCAAGGCTGCCCAGACAGGGGGAATTGTCCTCCAATCTGCGCAATTTTGACAGGGACAGATTACAACTGTTTGATGAGAAGAAGGTATTTGATACGATTATCAGGGAGGAGCAGTTTCCCTTATTTTCTAACTCTTATATGCTGCTTTTAGGCTCTGAACTGGAGGAGGAGTATGTCAAATATTCCAACGACAGAAAAGAAGAGTTTCGCATTAAAACGGTTCAGAAAGCCCTTAACGGCGGCCAAACGCAGAAAATAATAGAAAAACATCCGTTATCAAAAACGGCGTGGAAGCATATTGAGGATACCTTTCACGCTTATGAAAAATTGAAGGAACGCTATGCGGATGGCGAATTGTCAGTCAATCAGTGTACCCTGCACAGGAATCAGGAAGGCGTTCCCTATGTGACGTTAGAGTACCTAGAGGGCAGGACGCTGGAAGAGATACTGGATGAATGTCTGGAGAAAAAGGATTTGCAGGGTTTTCAGAGATTTTTTGACGCCTATCTGCATAGAATATCCTACGGAGAGGAAAAGAAGGTCTCTGATTATGACCTGATTTTTGCAAATATCCTGATTCCAAGCGGAGAAAAGGAAAACTGCGAATATAATAACAGATGGAATTTAATAGATTATGAATGGACCTTTGAGAAGGCGGTTGAGACGAAGCAGATCGCTTTTCGCGCGGTGTATTGTTATCTTTTGGAAAATGAAAAAAGGAACGCATTAAATCTTGATTTAATAATGGACAGCCTGCATATTACCCAGTCTGATGCGGAGCAGTACCGCAGAGAAGAGATGAAATTTCAGAAATATGTGACGGGCGGCCATATGTCCATGGATCAGCTTCGGGAAGCCATGGGAAATCCTGTGTATACCACAGAGACATTTTGCGCCGGACAGGAAGCGGCGAGCCGCCGAGACCGGGTACAGATCTATGAAGATACGGGAAAGGGCTTTAATGAGGAGCAGTCGTTTTTCTTAGAGGATCAAGGGGAACAGGTTTCTGTGTCCCCGGAGGGCAAAATGGAGCTGCAAGTGGAGATCAGCGGAGGCAGAAGCGCGCTGCGGATTGATCCCTGTAGTGATTCCTGCCTGATTTATCTGAAGAAGATTAGCTGGAACGGCGAAGAGATTTCGTTAAAGGGCAAACAGACAGAGTTGAATGGGTTCAGGATAGGGGAGAGGGTCTATGCCTTCCCGACGAAAGACCCTAATATTACCCTGTCGCTATCCGGGCTTGTTAATGAGGAGAGAAATCTTTTGCAGCTATCGATGGAAATGACCAGAATGTCGGAAGAAGCCCTTCGGCATATGCAGAAAAGGGGATTATTTAGCTGATGAACGGAAAAAAACACAGCTACGACTGGGCCGCCTATTATGCGGCCGCTTATGAGAAGGAACGCAAACAGAATGTGGCGCTGGCGGGAAAACTGGCGGAGGCTGAGAGACGGCAGGAGGATTACAGCGATCGCCTGAACCGTATCTGCGGAAATCCCTTCTGGAGAATGGCGGCACCTTTGCGCAGGCTCTGCCACGGCGGGGTGTTCCGCGGCAAGACGGGCGCGGGCGGTTGGGGCGCTGGAATCCCAGGCTGCGGACGGTTTGAGAAAGCTTCTGCAAAAGAGGGAGAAAATTCCGCGGAAAGAGCCTGGCTTCTGCGGTATCAGGAAGAGGCGAAGAAGCAGAAAAACCGCTATCAGGAATGGATAAATAACAGCAGTTGCGGAATGAAAGAGGAGACCTCCCAGGAGTCGGTTCAGATTCAGGGCTGGACAGAAATTGAAATAAATGACATTGGTGTCACTATTCTGGCGTATGGACGCGGTATGCTTGCCCCGGAGGTTTTTAATAAAATTAAATCCTGTTTTAATGAAAAAAAGTCCTGTATGCTGGCGTATGGAGACGAGGATTTTTATCGGGGGGATGTAAGCCGGAGAGCAGAACCTTGGCTGAAGCCCTGTTATTCGCCGGATACTTTGCTGGCTTTTAATTATTGGGGGCACATGATCGCGGTTCGCAGGGAACTGCTATCGGAGATTTCTTATCGCAACCGCGGGGAAGCGGCCTCCGGGACGGACGGTTTTGAAACAGGGCTGGGCGCGGCAATCGATTTCTATGATCTGTGCCTGCAATTAGAAGAGGCCGTATTCACGCGAAGCGGCATGAACCCTGTGAAGGCGCAGGAACGGATCTGTCATCTGGACGGGGTATTGTACCATCAGGAATATACCGGAGAGGATCTGGAAGCGGATCTGGCCGCCGGACGATTCCTGGTCGGCGCAACGGAGGAGTTTTTGCCGGTGAGGCGGGAGGCGCTGCGCAGAAGAGGGATTCAGGCGGAATTTTCCTGTGGACGGGAACCGGATTTGTACCACATTGTATATGACACCTCTGTTTCGGGCAGAGAGCGCTGCGCCCGGGCCAGAAGCTTTGAGGAGCCGACGGCGCCCCACAGAGTGGTCTCGGTGGTGATTCCCTCGAAGGATCATCCTGAACTATTAGAGACCTGCCTGCGCTCCTTTCGCCAGAAGACGGACTATCAATATTATGAATGGATTGTGGTAGATAACGGAAGCAATGAGCAGAACAAAGAGAAAATGGAAGCGTTGCAGAGACAATATGGTTTCCGTTATCTGTATGAGCCCATGGATTTTAATTTCTCCAGAATGTGTAATCTGGGCGTGAAGCAGGCCAGAGGCGATCTGATTTTGTTGCTGAACGACGACATGGAGATTATAGAGGAAAGCTGGCTGACCCGTATGGCGGGGCAGGCGCTGCAGCCTCATGTGGGAGCGGTAGGCGCTAAATTATGGTATGCCGGGACGGAACAGATTCAGCATGTGGGCATTACCAATTTGTGGATTGGGCCGTCCCACAAATTAGTCACCTTTCCCGACGACAGGGATTATTACTATGGCCGCAACCGGGTGACCTACGATATGATAGGCGTCACGGGCGCGTGCCTGATGGTTGCCCGCGAGAAATACGAGGAGGTGGGCGGCCTGGATGAAACCATGGCGGTGGCCTACAATGACGTGGATTTCTGCTTTAAGCTGGTTGAGGCGGGATACTATAATGTACAGCGAAACGACGTGGTGCTGTATCACCATGAGTCGTTCAGCCGCGGCCTGGATGAGCAGAGCGCGGGAAAGTGGGAGAGGCTTCTGGAGGAAAAGGCGAATTTATACGCCAAACATTCCGATATGGAGGGAAAGGATTCCTTTTACCATAAAGAATTAGTGGATAACGCATCAGATTATATCTGCAATTATAAATTCGCCTATGAAGACTGTCTGCGAACCCAGCCCGTAGAACCTCTGGGGCAGTCCTTTTTGAAAAAAGCCAGACAGGGGAAGCTGCGGCTGACCGTAGACCGGGCGCAGCCGCAGCAGAAGATTCATCAGGAGGAACCGGATATTCTGTGGATTATGGGCTGGAATTATATCTCCGGCGAGGACAATGGGTTATATGATAAGACCCTTGTGCTGCAGAAAATGAATGGAAGCGGATACCGGGCTGTTCCCGCCGTATGGTACCGGAAGGATGTGGAGGCGATTCTGCCCGGAGAAAGCCACGTGGAACTGGCGGGCTTCGTGCTACGCGTGCTGCAAAAAGATCTGGAGCAGGGGGAATACCGGATCGGCATGGTGTGCAGGCGGCTTGGCGGAGAGAAAAGGGGACAGAAGCTGATTGCCTGGTCGGAGCAGACCCTTATAGTTCCATAAAGGAAGGCGGGGCTCTCAGGAATGAGGGCTTCAGAGAATGGGAGCGGGTCTGTCCGCGACGTGAAAGGATATGTTGAGATGGAACCAAAAGAGGAAGGTCAAATGACGCGGGAGGAAGCCCTGCGCTTTTATAAAGAAGCCTATGAGCGGGAGAAAAAGAAAAGCCGGGTGCTGGCGGAAAAGCTTGCAGCCGCGGAGAATCAAAGCGCCCTGCTGGAAGGAAAGCTAAACCGTATCAAGGGGAGCGTTTTCTGGCGGGCGTCCGGGCCGCTTCGCTCCCTGATTCATTGGCTGCAGCGCACGAAAGAACGTCTGGGCTATTATGGCAGCGTCAGGGGCATTGCCAGAAAGCTTAACGCCAAGAGGATTGAGAGAAAAGCCCGTGCCCAGCATGGCAGCGCCAGCTTTCCGGATGCCAGGGAGGCAAAGAGACAGCGGGAAACTCAATTTGAGGGAGAGATTAAATTCAGTATCCTGATGCCGCTTTATAATACGCCTGAGAAATTTTTGCGTCAGGCGATCGAATCTGTCATTGCACAGACCTATGAAAACTGGGAGCTGTGCCTGGCGGACGGGTCGGATGGGGAACACGGCGATGTGGAGCGTATCTGTAAGGAGTATGTGGAACAGGACAAACAATATCTGCGGCAGAGCCACATGAATCTCTACAGCCGTATTGTATATAAGAAGCTGCCGGAGAACGAAGGGATTTCGGGCAATACCAATGCCTGCCTGTCCATGGCAACGGGCAGCTATATCGCCCTGTTCGATCATGACGATGTGCTGCATCCCAGCGTGCTCTATGAATACAGGAAGGCAATCAGTGAAAAGGGCGCCGATTATCTCTACTGCGACGAGGCTACCTTCCAGGGGAAAAAGACCATAGACGATATGATTACGCTGCATTTCAAGCCGGATTTTGCGCCGGATAATCTGCGCGCCAACAATTATATCTGCCATTTCAGCGCTTTTGACAGAAAGTTATTGGAGGGGACAGAGCTGTTCCGCTCCCAGTTTGACGGCAGCCAGGATCACGATATGATTTTGCGCCTGACCGCCCGCGCCAGATGTGTGGTACACGTGCCGAAGCTGCTCTATTATTGGAGATCCCATGCAGGCAGCGTAGCGTCCGACATCAATGCCAAGAGCTATGCCATCAACGCGGCTAAGGGGGCGGTGGCGGCACATTTGACCCAGCAGGGCTTTCGAAATTTTGAAATTTCCTCCACGAAAGCGTTTGAGACGATCTTTCGGATTAAGTATGAGATTATCGGGAATCCCAGGGTATCTATTGTGATTCCCAACAAGGATCATCTGGAGGATTTAAGGCGGTGTATTACCTCCATTCTGGAGAAAAGCACCTATGATTCTTTTGAAATTGTGATAGTGGAAAACAACTCTGTTATGGAAGAAATCTTTGATTATTATAAAGAACTGGAGAAAAATCCCAATATCCGGGTGGTTACCTATGAGGGCGATTTTAATTATTCTAAAATCAATAATCTGGGGGTATCCCGGACAACCGGCGAGTATGTGCTTCTTTTAAATAACGACACGCAGGTGATTACCTTAGATTGGATCGAGGAGCTCCTAATGTATGCCCAGCGGCCGGATGTGGGCGCGGTCGGCGCAAAGCTCTATTACGGGGACAAGACAATCCAGCACGCGGGCGTGGTGTTGGGGCTGGGAGCCCATCGGACGGCAGGGCACAGCCATTACCGCGTCAGCTATCATAATCTGGGTTATATGGGAAGGCTCTGCTATGCCCAGAATGTGATGGCGGTTACCGGAGCCTGCCTGATGATGCGCAAGTCGCTTTATGAGCGGCTGGGAGGTCTGGACGAGAGCTTCGCCGTGTCCCTGAATGATGTGGATCTGTGTATCCGGGCATGGAAAGCGGGTTATGTGAATGTATTCACGCCCTTTGCGGAGCTTTATCATTATGAATCCATCTCCAGAGGACTGGACGACCAGGGGGAAAAGGCGCAGCGCTATAACAGGGAATCCGAAGCGTTTCGTGCCAGATGGAAGGAACTGCTGGCGCAGGGCGATCCCTATTATAACCCCAATTTTTCACTGGACAGAAGCGATTACGCGCTGCGGGAAGGCTGAGAAAAGGGAGAGAAAACCCCCGGGAAGACACGCTATAACGTTTGCGATATCCCCGGAGCTGTGATATAATGTCCGCGTAGAAAATAAATCAATAAGGAGGCAATACAATGGGCTACAGGGAACAATTTGACTTTTGGCTGGAAGATTCTTATTTCGATGATGCGACGAAGCAGGAGCTGCTGGCAATCAGAAATGATGAAAAAGAGATTGAGGATCGTTTTTATAAAGATTTAGCCTTTGGCACAGGCGGGCTGAGGGGCGTAATCGGCGCCGGTACGAACCGCATGAATATTTATACGGTTCGGAAAGCAACCCAGGGTCTGGCCAATTATATCAGGAAACAGGGCGGCGAGAAGCGAGGCGTGGCTATTGCGTACGATTCCAGAAGAATGTCCCCTGAATTTGCAGATGAAGCGGCACTGTGCCTGGCGGCCAACGGCATCAAGGCCTATGTATTTGATTCCTTAAGACCTACGCCGGAATTGTCCTTTGCATTGCGCCAGCTTGGCTGTATCTCCGGTATCGTGGTCACGGCAAGCCACAATCCGCCGGAATATAACGGTTACAAGTGTTATTGGGAGGACGGCGCCCAGGTGACCGCGCCCAAGGATCAGGAAATTATTACAGAAGTGAACCATGTAACGGATTATCATACGGTTAAGACCATGGATAAGCAGGAAGCCATAGCCGCGGGGCTATACGAGGTTATCGGCAAGGAGATTGACGATCTGTACATGGCGGAGTTAAAGAAGCAGATTATTCATCCGGAAGTGATTCAGGAGATGGCGGAGGATATGAAAATCGTATATTCTCCCTTTAACGGCACCGGTAATATTCCGGTCAGAAGAATCCTCTCCGAGCTTGGATTCAAGAATGTATATGTAGTTCCCGAACAGGAGATGCCGGATCCCGATTTTACCACATTGGAGTATCCGAACCCGGAGGATCCCAAGGCGTTTACGCTGGCATTGAAGCTGGCGAAGGAAAAAAATGCCGATATCGTGCTGGCAACCGATCCTGACGCCGACAGGCTGGGCATCTATGCGCTGGATACCAAGTCCGGCGAGTATGTACCCTTTACCGGCAATATGTCGGGTATGCTGATCGCGGAATATATTTTAAGGGAACGGACAGCTACGGGAACCATGCCTTCTGACCCGGCGTTAGTAACGACTATTGTCACGACGAACATGGCGCGCGCCATCGCCGAGGATTATCATGTAAAATTTATCGAGGTGCTGACCGGCTTCAAATTTATTGGCGAGCAGATCAAGCTATTCGAGCAGAGCGGCTCTAATCATTATGTATTTGGCCTGGAAGAAAGCTACGGCTGTCTGGCCGGCACGCACGCCAGGGATAAGGACGCCGTTGTGGCGGTTATGTGCTTGTGCGAAATGGCGGCATGGTGTAAGAAGAACGGTAAGACCGTATGGGATCAGATGATTACGCTGTATGAGAAATACGGTTACTTTAAAGAAAGCCAGTATGCCATTACCATGAAGGGCATCGACGGCGCGAAGCAGATCGAAGAGATTATGAATAAGCTTAGAAAAGATCCGCCGAAGAGCTTTGGAGAACTCAAGGTGAAGGAGTTCAGGGATTATACGACGGGTAAAACCCTGAATCTGGAGACCGGGGCGGAAGGGGAAACGGGGCTGCCCAAGTCTAATGTGCTTTACTTTGACCTGACTAACGATTCCTGGTGCTGTGCGCGTCCCTCCGGAACAGAGCCTAAGATTAAGTTTTACATGGGTGTGAAGGGCACAAGCCTTGCGGACGCCGAGAAGAAATTAAGTCAGTTGACGGAAGATTTGAAAGCGTATTTATAGGAAATAGAAAGTAGGAACAGGCGCCCTGCGATGAGCAGGGCGATTTCCATATCTGGCAGGAATCTGTCCCTTCTGGAGCTTTGCAGAAGGCCGGGAAACTGCGGGCTGGCATAGGAGACATGAGAATGAGCAGAATTTTGACAGGAAGCAATATCAGGAAAACAGGACATTATTTGAAAAAAAATGGTATCCTTCACGCTTATTATGCCGTCCGGGAGCGCATGGAGGAGGCAAAGCGGGACGATTATGTCTATTGTGCCCCAACAGAGGAGGCGCTGGAAGCACAGCGCAGGGAGAGCGCCGCGTATCCCTATCTGTTTAGTATCGTAGTGCCTGCCTATGAAACGAAGGAGGAATTTCTGCGGGAAATGATTGATTCCGTGCGCGGACAGAGCTACCGGAAATGGGAGCTGATTATTGTGGACGCGGGCGGGAGCGACGGGGTAGAGCAGGCCGTGCGGGAAATCATGGATCAGACAGGGGACACCCGTATGAAATACCGGCGCCTGACCGATAATCAGGGGATTTCCGGCAATACCAATGAAGGCATCGCGCTGGCGGCGGGAGACTATATTGCATTATTAGATCATGACGATTTCATAACACCTGATGCGTTATATCATATGGCGCGTAAAATTCAGGAATCCACACAGCTTGGCCGGACGCCGGCTTTGCTCTATTCAGATGAAGATAAATATGACCAGAAAGAAAAAAGATATCATTCTCCTCACAGAAAACAAGAATTTAATCTGGATTTAATGTTATCCAATAATTATATCTGCCACTTTATGGCGGTGGAAGCAGGACTGATGAAACGCCTGAAGCTGCGGGGAGAATATGACGGGGCGCAGGATTATGACCTGGCGCTGCGGGTGATTGACAGCCTGCGGCAGCAGGACAACGTGACAGGGCGGCAGGGAGGAGCAGAATCTGTCCGTTGGCAGGAGGCCATCGTTCATATTCCGCGAATCCTTTATCATTGGCGGTGCCATGAGGATTCCACGTCGGAGAATACCGCCAGCAAGACATACGCCTATGAGGCGGGAAGGGCGGCGGTGGCTGAGTTCTGCCGGCGGCAGGGCTGGGAGGTAGCTGTGGGGCACAGCCTGCATCTGGGCTTTTATGAGATTTCGTACAGGCCGGATATCCTGACAGTAAGGGACGATGTGGGGATTGTGGGCGGCAGGCTGCTGGACGGACGCCGCAGAATCTGCGGGGGCGCATATGACGCGCAGGGCAGGTGCCTGTTTGAAGGACTTCACCGGGAATACAGCGGCGGTATGATGCACAGGGCGGTGCTGAAGCAGGACTGTGCGGCTGTGGACGTCAGATGTATGCAGCTACGGGCAGAGCTTCGGCCTGTTTTTACCGGACTTACCGGGCTGCCCTATCAGGAGAGAAGTATCCGCGTCAGGAGCAAACAGGGAACGCAGGAAATGAGGATTGCAGATGTTTCCGCCTTGCATTGCGGAGAAGCGGGCTACCGCAGGCTGAGCTTAGAGATGGGGCGGGCGGCTGCCAATATGGAATACCGGGTGTTATGGAATCCTGCAATGACCATCAGGGTTCCATGAAAGCGGCAATCGCGCGGACTGGAGGAGAGAAGCCATGAATACACAGATCTATTCCACCATTATCATTCCGAATTATAACGGAATGGACTATATTGAGAAGTGCCTTGACAGCCTGCGGGGGGAACCGGCGCATGTGATTGTGGTGGACAACGGCTCCGGAGACGGAAGCCCGGAATTGGTCGCGGAGAAATTTCCTGAAATCGAACTGCTGCGGCTGGATCGCAACTACGGCTTTTGCGGCGCGGTCAACCGGGGTGTGGAACGAGCAAAAACAACGTATGTTATTTTGCTAAACAACGATACGGAGGCGGAGCGGGGATTTGTCAGGGCGCTGGAAAAGCCTTTGCAGAAGAACGCCCGTGTTTTTTCCGGTTCCGCCTGCATACGGAATCTTCGCCATCCGGAGCGGATAGATGACGCGGGGGACTATTACTGCGCCCTGGGCTGGGCTTTTGCTCTGGGAAAGGACAAGCCGACCCGGAATTATCAGAAGCCCCGCGCTATTTTTGCCGCCTGCGGCGCGGCCGCTATTTACCGCAGGGAAATTCTGGAGAGGATCGGTTTATTGGACGAGAACCATTTCGCTTATCTGGAGGATATTGATCTGGGGTATCGCGCCCGGATTTATGGATATGATAATATTTATATTCCCACGGCGGTGGTGTCTCATGCAGGCAGCGGCTCTACCGGTTCCAGATATAATCAGTTTAAAGTAGATTTAACTTCCAGAAACAGCGTTTATCTGATTTATAAAAACATGCCGTTGCCGCAAATCCTTCTGAATTTTCCGTTTTTATTGGCGGGGTTTGGAATCAAAGCGCTCTTTTTTCTGCGGAAGGGTTACGGCAGGACTTATTTAAAGGGCTGCCAAAAGGGGATCAGGCTGTGCGCTTCCCGGGAAGGGAGGGCGCACAGGGTACGGTTTCGCAGGGCTCATATCCCCAGCTATGTCAGAATACAGCTGGAGCTGTGGCGTAACCTGTGGTATCGGCTCAGGGGATAACGGCTGCCCCATAGCCCATATGGGAAACAAGGTTGTATTTTTGGCTCAAATATTGTAATATTTGTAATATCACTTGTAATATCACTGGCATGAGGGGAAGCCGGATCGACATAGAGGCATAAGAATGATCAAGGACAACCAGAGATATTTTAACAGATTGCACGTGGTGCTGGACGCAGTCATTGTGGCGGCATCTTATATGCTGGCCTGGTATTTGAAGTTTGCCAGTCCCTTTTCAGACATCGATCCTACGGTCGGTGTGCTTTCCATGCGCACCTATTTTGAGATGCTCTATGTCATTGTGCCTGGTTATCTGATTCTGTATTATTCCTTTAATCTGTATACGCCCAAGAGGGCTACCGTCCATAAATATGAAATCCTTAATATTTTTCAGGCGAATACGCTGGGGCTTATCCTGTTGATGGCGGGCTGGTATTTGATTTCCCAGAATCATTTCTCCCGTTCCATGATGGCGATGTTCTATGTGCTGAATATCTGCCTGACTGCCCTGGGGCGCTCTTTGATCCGTTTGCTTTTACAGTATTTCCGGGAGAAGGGATATAATCTGAAATATATTCTGCTGGTGGGCTATTCCCGGGCGGCGGAGGAGTATATCAACCGTATCAATTCCAATCCCCAGTGGGGATATGTGGTGCGCGGCATTTTAGACGACAGTGTTCCCAGCGGCACGCTCTATAAGGGGGTTAAGGTGGTGGGGCGGATTGACAACCTGCTTTATATTCTGCCGGAGAACAAGCTGGACGAGATCGCGATTACGCTTTCCCTGAAGGATTATGACCATCTGGAGCATATCGTAGATTTGTGTGAGAAATCCGGGGTGCATACCAAATTTATCCCGGATTATAACAGCCTGTTCCCCAGCAGGCCTTATACGGAGGATCTGATGGGGCTGCCGGTGGTTAATATCCGGTATGTGCCGCTGACGAATACCCTGAACTGGTGCGCAAAGCGCATCGTGGACGTCATTGTGGCTCTGGTGGGCTTAATTGTGGCTTCGCCGGTGATGCTGATTGCGGCGGCGGCTGTCAGATGTACTTCCAGAGGGCCGATTATTTTCAAGCAGGAGCGTATCGGGCTTCATAATAAGCCTTTTAAAATGTATAAATTCCGTACCATGGAGGTACAGAAGCCTTCGGCGGAGAAGCAGGGCTGGACTACCAAGGACGACCCGCGTGTTACCAAAGTGGGCAAATTCCTGCGCCGGACAAGCATTGACGAGTTGCCCCAGTTATTTAATATTTTGATGGGGGATATGAGCGTGGTGGGACCCAGGCCGGAGCGCCCGCAGTTTGTGGAGAAGTTTAAGGAGGAGATTCCGCGCTACATGGTGAAGCATCAGGTCAGGCCGGGGCTTACCGGGTGGGCGCAGATCAATGGATACCGGGGCGATACCTCCATTAAGCGCAGGATTGAATATGATATTTTTTATATTGAAAACTGGACGATGTCCTTCGATATTAAGATTATGTTTCTGACAATTTTCAAAGGATTTATCAATAAAAACGCCTATTAGTGAAATACTAACATTTATTAAGACTTTTTGAAGAAAACGCAATCAGGTTGCAATTAGATCAAGATGTAGTATAATCGTATAAGATCAATACTAAAACTTGCCTTTTGAGTCAAGATGTGAGAAAATAAAGGACAAGATTGTTTGTGGATTTTGTCGAAAATAAGGGAGTACAAGGTATGGCCAGAGAATATGATGACGGATATATGGAGGAAGAAGTAAGAAATAAGAAAAAGGCTTCTTCCAAAAGCAGCAGTAAAAAGTCCTCCGGCAAAAAAACGGGGGGCAATAAGAAATCCGGCGGGAAATCCTCCGGTAAGAAGCTGAGTAAAAAAGAACAGGCCAAAAGGCAGCGCAGGAGAATTATTATTTTTGTGGTAGAGATTATCGTTCTGGTGATTGCGGTATTTTTCTTATACGGAGTTATGTCCGGCACCAAGAGCGGCAAGGTGGATTTGAAGGAAAGCGATATCATTATCAACGATACCGTTAAGGAAGCCCAAGAAACTACCATGAAGGGATACCGCAATATCGCGCTCTTCGGCGTGGATTCAACCACCGGTGCCCTGACCAAGAATACGCGGAGCGACACGATCATGATCGCTTCCATCAATCAGGATACAGGGGAATGCAGGCTGGTTTCCGTATACCGCGACACCTATCTGAACCTGAGCAATGATTCTTATAATAAATGTAACGCGGCCTATGCCAAGGGGGGCCCGGAACAGGCGATCAGTATGCTGAACATGAACCTTGATCTGAATATCACGGATTTTGTTACCGTGGGCTTCGCGGGGCTTACCGATACGATCGACGCTTTGGGAGGCGTCTATATCGACGTAGATGAATCGGAGATCAGCCATTTAAATAATTATCAGCTTTGTATCGCGGAAGATTTGAAGAGATCCTATACGCCTGTCACCTCTACCGGCTATCAGTTGCTGGACGGCCTGCAGGCAACCGGTTACTGCCGTATCCGTTATACGGCGGGCGATGACTTCAAGCGTGCCGAGCGGCAGCGGGAGGTGCTGAGCGCGGTGGCAGATCAGGCGAAGAAAGCGTCCCTGACCCAACTGACGGAGACGGCCAACGCCGTATTCAGCGAAGTATATACTTCCCTGGATCTGTCAGAGATTATAGAAATGCTGGGAAATGTAGGTACTTATTATATTTCTGAAACGGACGGATTCCCTGCAGAGGATATGCGTACCACGGGAACCATCGGCTCCAAGGGCTCCTGCGTAATTCCGACAAGCCTGGAGGATAATGTGAAATGGCTGCATGAGTTCCTGTTTGAGGACAGTGATTATGAACCGTCGGCTACCGTGAAGGAATGTAGCGAACAGATTTATCAGGATACCAATGGATATTTACAATAGTAGGCGAAGGGGCTTGTTTGTCAGGCCCCTTTTATTCCCGTGAGCAATAGACGGGATCGTTGCCTGCGCATACATTTATATTTGGCGAATGCCGCGGAGGCCATTTAGCGGCGGCAGAGGTCGATGGAGGGAAACAGCGTGGATACAGTAGACATTATCATCCCCGCCTATAAGCCTGACCAGAAGTTTTTAACACTGATCCCAAGGCTGGAGAAGCAGAGCGTACCGGTCAACCAGATTATTATTATGAATACGGAGCAGAAATACTTCGACAGGCTGGTTTATGGTACTTCTTGTCAAAAGGACTATCACAATATTATTGTGAAGCACATATCAAAAAAGGAATTTGACCATGGCAAAACCAGAAACCGGGGGGTCAAATATTCCGACGCAGACTATTTTATCATGATGACTCAGGACGCGCTGCCGGCCGACCGGTATGTGGTCGAGAGACTGCTGGAGCCCATACGAAGCGGTAAGGCGGCTGTGTCATATGCCAGACAGATTGTGGAGGAGGGCAGCGAGCCTGTGGAGCAGTTTACCAGAAGCTTTAATTATCCCGAACAGTCTGTCATTAAGACCAGGGACGATCTGGGGACTCTGGGCATTAAGACCTTTTTCTGTTCTAATGTCTGCGCCGCTTACGACAGACGGATTTTTGATGAATTGGGCGGGTTTGTCAAACATACGATATTTAATGAGGATATGATTTACGCGGCCAAGGCGGTAGAAGCGGGGTATGGGATCGCTTATACGGCGGATGCCTGCGTTTATCATTCCCATCATTATACGAACCGGGAACAACTGCACAGGAATTTTGATCTGGGAGTTTCCCAGGCGGATCACCCTGAAGTGTTTGCCAGATATCCCGCGGAGTCGGAGGGCATGAAGCTGGTACGGCAGACCGTCGCTTACCTCAGAGAGCATAAAATGAAACGGCAGATTCCCCATGTGATCTGCCAGAGCGGATTTAAATATGCGGGATATCTGCTGGGTAAAAACTATCGCAGGATACCAAAGAGGCTGGTAGTAGCCCTGTCGTCCAATAAAGAATACTGGGGGCAGGATAATCTGATAAAAGCAGGAAGCAGGATCGACGCCACAAAAGGCTATGGGCGTTCCGAACGGGAAATTGCTGACAGAACCGTCAGATAAGATCCTGCCGTCCGGACGGCGCGCCGGGAAGTATAAGGCAGGGATATCGTGGAAACAGGAGGACTAAGAACATGTGTGGAATCGTAGGTTATATAGGAACCAAACAGGCAGCCCCCATTATTTTAGACGGATTATCCAAATTAGAGTACCGCGGATATGATTCGGCCGGTATGGCGGTTTACGATGGAGAGAAAATCCATATTACGAAATCCGTGGGCAGATTAAAGGTGCTGGAGAACCTGACCAGAGGAGGAGAGACGATGCCCGGTGTCTGCGGTATCGGACATACCAGATGGGCGACCCACGGCGTACCCAACGATACCAATGCCCATCCCCATTTTAATACGGCGGAGACGATTACCGTGGTACATAATGGGATTATTGAGAATTATATCCAGCTTCGCAGAAAGCTGACCGAGAAGGGATATCGGTTTGTATCCGATACCGATACGGAGGTATTGGCTCATTTGTTGGATTATTATTATAAAGGAAATCCGATGGAGGCAATTACCAAGGTGCTGCATCGTGTAGAAGGTTCCTATGCCCTGGGAATACTGTTTGCGGACTGCCCGGATCAGATTTTTGCGGCCAGAAAGGACTCGCCGCTGATTGTAGGACAGAATGAGGACGGATGTTTTATCGCCTCCGACGTGCCCGCAATCCTGAAATACACGAGAAAGGTCTATTATGTAGATAATCAGGAGGTAGTGCGCCTGCGGTCGGATCATATGCATTTCTATACCGTAGATGAGGAAGAAATTACCAAAACGCCTGTGAACATTGAGTGGGACGCCAATGCTGCCGAAAAGGCGGGCTACGAGCATTTCATGCTAAAGGAAATGTACGAACAGCCTAAGACTGTGACCGATACCTTAATGCCCCGTATCAAGAACAATGATATTGTAATTGAAGAACTGGATATGACAGATGAAGAACTGAAAGCGATCAGAAAGATTCATATCGTCGCCTGCGGTTCCGCTTATCATGCCGGTATGACGGGCAAATATGTTATTGAAGGGCTGGCGCGGGTTCCGGTGGAGGTAGATCTGGCTTCCGAATTTCGTTACCGCAACCCCATACTGGAGGAGGGAGCCATGGTAGTGGTCATCAGCCAGTCGGGCGAGACGGCGGATACGCTGGCTGCGCTGCGGGAATCTCAGGCCAGAGGCTTTAAGGTGCTGGGGATTGTCAATGTGGTGGGCAGCTCCATTGCCAGAGAGGCGGACAATGTGATGTATACCTGGGCAGGGCCGGAGATCGCGGTTGCTACCACGAAGGCTTACAGCGCGCAGCTGGTTGCGTTGTATCTGCTGGCTATGAAGCTGGGCAGGGTCAGAGACGAGATCGACGGAGAGACTTTTATCAGGCTGCTGGGCGATTTGAAGCGCCTGCCGGATCAGATTGAGCTTTTGTTAAATAATAAGTATAAGATACAGAAATTTGCCAACCGTTATATCGGCGCGAAGGACGTATTCTTTATCGGAAGAGGGATTGATTATGCGATTTCACTGGAGGGTTCGCTGAAGCTCAAGGAAATCTCTTATATTCATTCCGAAGCCTATGCGGCGGGAGAATTAAAGCACGGCACTATTTCGCTGATCGAGGAAGGGACGCTGGTGGCGGCGGTGTCTACCCAGCCGGATTTATACGCTAAGACGATCAGCAATATGGTGGAGGTAAAAGCCAGAGGCGCGTTTGTCCTGGCGGTGACCTGCGAGGGAAATCAGGAAATTGAGAAAGCGGCGGATTACGTTATCTATATTCCGGAGACGAACCCTTATTTTGCCAATTCCTTAGCGATTATTCCGTTACAGCTCTTTGGCTATTATGTATCTGTAGGAAAGGGCTGCGATGTGGATAAGCCGAGGAATCTTGCCAAGTCTGTTACCGTAGAATAGCCGGCTGTCAAATCGGTATTCCGGCGCAAGTATCCTGTAGGAAGCTTTCGGGCTGATACAGGGTACTTTTTTCATCGTATAGGAGTCCGTCCCATACGATAAAACGATCCGCGCATGGGATTATAAGAGATGCTCATGAAATCACAAATTTGATAAAAAACCGTCACAGTTTAAACACAATTAACAGATATACTGATCTCATCATCTGAAAGGAAAGGAGTAGAGCTTATGTACGATCAAAATAATAATTATCCGAACGATTATCGTAATCATACAGACACACAGGCAACAGGCGAAGGAAGCGCGCAAGGGTATCAGAATGGCGGCCAGAATCCATACACCGGGTATACGGGCTATCAGAATCATACAGGCAGTTATCAATATGGGAACACCTATCCCAATGATTACACCCAGATGAATCAGAAGAAGCCCAGGGAAAAGAAGCCCCGCAGGGGAGGCGGCTATTTCAGGAAAGCGGTGCTGGCGGTATCGCTGGGATTATTCTTCGGGCTGTTCGCGGGATTGGGACTGTATATTGTGGAATCCGTTACAGGTATGGACGAAGCTGCGGAGACCTCTTCTACGGGAACCCAGACGGAGGCAGTAACTGTGGAGGCGGAGGCGCTGACTACGGAGGAGGTTCAGGAAGAGGCGTCCGGCGTAGAAAGCACCGAAACCGTGACAACGGTAGTCTCCGATGTGTCCGAAGTAGTAGCGCAGGTAATGCCCGCTATTGTGGCTATTAACAATCATTATACAGAGACCATGTCTTATTTTGGGCAGTCTGTAGTCAATGAAGAGGAATCCAGCGGCTCCGGCATTATTGTGGGTCAGAACGATACGGAGCTCCTGATTGTAACAAATTATCATGTGATTGAAAACGCAGAACAATTGACCGTTCAGTTTGTGGAAGACAGCGAAGCGGAGGCTTCTGTAAAAGGCACCGACGCGGATATGGATCTGGCGGTTATTTCCGTACCTTTGGAACAGATTGAATCGGATACGTTGGAGCAGATTACGGTAGCTACGCTGGGGGATTCTGACGCTCTGGTAGTCGGAGAACCGGCCATCGCTATCGGTAATTCTCTCGGCTATGGACAGTCTGTAACCGTCGGCGTGATCAGCGCGCTGAACAGGACCATTACATTATCCACCGGCTCCAGCGGAACCTTTATTCAGACGGATGCAGCGATTAATCCGGGTAATTCCGGCGGCGCCCTGTTAAATGTCAAAGGGGAGGTCATCGGTATTAATTCCAACAAAATCGGCGGCACAGCCGTTGAGGGTATGGGATATGCCATTCCGATTTCCGCCGCAAGCCCGATTATTGCCGAGCTGATGCTGAAAGAGACGAAGAGCAAGGTGGCCGAGGAGGAAAGAGGGTATCTGGGAATCTCAGGTATCAGCGTGACGTCGGATGTGTCCAAGGCCTATGGTATGCCGGAGGGCGTGTATATTGCCCAGGTATACGAGAATACCGCTGCGGAAGCGGCAGGGCTGCAGAAGGGCGATATTATTACGGCATTTGACGGAGACGAGATTACTTCCATGGATGAGCTGCAAAAGGAATTAGAGTATTATGCCCAGGGCGAGACGGTAGAGATTACCGTTATGACCGTAGGGGAAGGCGGATACAGTGAGAAGACGGTTGAGCTGACCTTGGGTAATAAAGTACAGTAGGAGTTACAGGGAGTAACCCTGTCTGAGAACAGTTATTTTATAATCATAGAGAATGGTAAAGGCGGTCGAAAGGCCGCCTTTCTCCTTTGTAGTTCTTTACAGGCGGCTGTGAACTGTACAAATGGCATAACCAACACAGACGCGCTTCCGCTCCGTTTCCAACGTAACGGTACTAGGCTCGAAAATACCTCGCCAAGTACCGACGTTTCCAAAGGGTCTGCTTATGGTGATGCCATTTGTACAATTTAGTTAGTATGAAAAATCACACTGATGTGCTGATTTTTCACAATCCTCTGGAAGAGGATTTGGCTATTTGTTTCTGAGCGAAAGCAAATAGCCCTGATGGCAGACGAGAAACCGCCTTCGCGGATTTCTCGCCGCCGCTTCGCAACAAGTTGCTCAGAAATGGGGATTAGCGTGATGAATGGTTTTCGCAACCGCCTGCTTTTCACTTTAGAAAATGTTTACTTGTTAGGAGATGCATTTTATACTATGATAATGGGAGAAGGAAGACGGTTAAAACGGCAGTTTCCTCATGTTTTGGCAGATTTCGGGGTCATGATTGTAACGCAGGCGTTCCATTCCTGGCTTTGGAATTAATATATGACACATGTGTCAGAAAGGTATGGACGGAAGGATTATGTATGATGATAGATATGACAATATAAATACAGACGACCGGCAGGAATCAAAAACTTGGGATTTCCGGGAGCTGGAGAATGGAGAAGAGCAGCGGGAGCTTCTGCGCCGCCGGAAAAGGGAGCAGGAGGAAACCGGGCAGGAAGGGACGGAGCCTGCGAGCGCGCTGTCTCAGCAAGGCGGGGCGGAAGACGAGAGGGAGGAAAAGGACAGGCAGAACCCGGATGAGAAATCCGGGAGCGGTAAGGATACTCAGTTGCAGGAGAGCGGCAAGGAAGGAGAGAACGGTCAGGAAGAGCATGACGATTATGAAGACGTCTGCTTTATCTGCCGCAGGCCGGAGAGCAAGGCGGGCAAGATGTTTCGTCTGCCTAACCACATCTGCGTCTGCGACGACTGTATGCATAAGACCATGGATACGGTCAGCCGTTTCGACTATCAGGGGCTGCTGAACCAGCCTGATATGACAGACTATAATCATGGGAAAGGCTTTCCGAATATCAGCTTTGTCAATTTGGCCGATCTGCAGGGCGACGGCGGTATTCCGAATAAACAGAAGCTGAAGAAAAAAAAGAAGGCGGAGGACGCCGCGCCGGTTATCGATATTAAGAATATTATGCCGCCTCATAAAATCAAGGCCAAGCTGGATGAATATGTGGTGGGGCAGGAACATGCCAAGAAGGTTATGTCCGTAGCCGTTTATAATCATTACAAACGGGTAGCCACAGACACTATGGACGAGATTGAGATCGAGAAATCCAATATGCTGATGATCGGCCCCACGGGCTGCGGAAAAACTTATCTGGTAAAAACCCTGGCGCGCCTTTTAGACGTGCCGCTGGCGATTACGGACGCCACATCTCTGACGGAAGCGGGCTATATTGGCGACGATATTGAAAGCGTGGTTTCCAAGCTGCTTGCGGCCGCCGATAACGATGTGGAGCGGGCGGAAAAGGGGATTATCTTTATTGATGAAATCGACAAAATCGCCAAGAAGAGGAACACCTCCTCCAGAGACGTCAGCGGAGAATCGGTACAGCAGGGAATGTTGAAGCTGCTGGAGGGCGCGGAGGTGGAGGTGCCGGTAGGCGCTAATTCCAAGAACGCCATGGTGCCGCTGGCCACGGTCAATACCAGAAATATTTTATTTATCTGCGGCGGCGCGTTCCCGGATTTAGAGGACATTATTAAACAGCGGTTAAACAAGAAAACCTCCATAGGCTATAATGCGGAGCTGAAGGATAAGTATGATAAAGAGAAGAATATTCTAAGCCGGGTGACGGTGGAGGACATTAAGAAATTTGGCATGATTCCTGAATTTATCGGCCGTCTGCCGATTATTTTCACATTGGAAGGCTTAAGCAAAGAGATGATGGTCAAAATCCTGAGCGAGCCCCGCAATGCGATTCTTAAGCAGTATCAGAAGCTGCTGGAGCTGGACGAGGTCAGGCTGGAATTTGACCAGGGGGCGCTGGAAGCGATCGCCCAGAAGGCTCTTGAAAAAGATACCGGGGCGCGGGCGCTGCGCGCTATCATTGAGGAATTTATGCTGGATATTATGTATGAGATTCCCAAGGACGATAATATTGGCAGAATTACGATTACCAAAGAATATATTGAGGGCACCGGAGGGCCGATTATTGATATCAGAAGCAATATGGCGGCGGACCCGGATTCCCTGCATGTGATTGAACAGGACGCTTCCTCTTCTGTGCGCTAAGGGGATGAGCGAAACGGGAAAAACGGCATATCATAGAGTAAGCCTTTGAGGGAAGGAACGATATGCGTGCCCTGTAAAGAAGAAATTTTATCGAATGATTACGCGGATATTATCCGGGATTATATGCTGCCGGAAAGCCTTAGGGAGCAGGTAACCCAGCCCTTTTGCCAGCGGATACTGAACGAGGAATTTGCTTTTGCCTATGTCAAAAGGAGCGAAGCGCCGCCGCTTTCGATCGGCGCCTATGGATATGCCTCGATTCCCAAGCTATATGGACTGATGCAGACCTTTCGCAGCGAGAATCTGACGGCTATGGGCAATCTGAGGATTCAGGGGTCTCCCTTATCCCTACAGGGACAGGGGGTAATCCTGGGATTTATTGACACGGGAATCCGCTATCAGTCAGAGGCCTTTGTGGACGAACAGGGGAACAGCAGAATCCTCTCCATCTGGGATCAGACGATTCAGAGCGGGTCGCCCCCGGAGGGGTTTGATTACGGCACAGAATACTCACGGGAGGAGATTAACAGGGCGCTTCGGGCGGAAAATCCGCTGGAGATTGTGCCCACCAGAGACGTCGACGGCCATGGAACGGCGATGGCTTCCGCGGCGGCGGGCAGCGTATTGGATATGGGGCTGACTCTGCGCGGCGCGGCGCCCCGGGCGGATATCGCCGTGGTGAAGCTGAAGGAAGCGAAGCGGTATCTGCGGGATTATTATCTGATTGCCGAGGGGGCGGCGGCTTATCAGGAAAATGATATTATGGAAGCGGTCAAATATCTGGAGCAGATGGCGATTGTATTTCAGCGCCCGGTGGTGATTGTGCTGGGGTTAGGAACTAATTTGGGAAATCATGCCGGAGAATCGCCCTTAGGGTCTTATCTGAATTCTGTTGCGTCCAAAAGAAGCAGGGCGATTGTGGTGTGCGGCGGCAATGAGGGAGATAAGAGGCACCACTTCGAGAATACGGCTCCCCGGCAGGTAGAGATCCGTGTGTCAGAGGGCGTTACGGGATTTTGTATGGAAATGTGGAACAGCAGTCTGGACAGTTATACGCTGACGATACAGACGCCGGGAGGAGAACGGACGGCGGCGATTGATTTTCGCAGCGGTTATGACAGACCCTTTTCCTTTGTTTTTGACCGTACAGTGATTGAGGCCAGCGCTATTCTGGCAGAAAGGACATCGGGAGATGAGCTGGTCTTTTTACGTTTCCAGAATCCGACGCAGGGAATCTGGAGAATTATTGTTTCCCAGAGGGAAAATACAAGAATCAGCACAACGGGGCTTTTCCATATGTGGCTGCCAATTACGCAATTTCTGGACGGCGAGGTGGATTTTCTGGAACCCAGTCCTGATGTGACGCTGACGGAACCGTCCAACGCGGAAAATGTGATTACGATCTCCGCCTATAATGGCCTGAATGGTAATTGGGCGCCGGAATCGGGCAGAGGGTTTGCAGGAGATAACCGGATCAAACCGGAATTTGCCGCGCCCGGCGTGCAGGTTTCTACGGCGGTGGGAGAGCGGAGCGGTTCCAGTATGGCGGCGGCGTTAGCGGCCGGCTGTATCGCCCAGTTTATGGAATGGGCGATTGTGGAGGGCAACGCGCCTTTGGTGGAAACCCGGCTTATTAAGAGCTATTTTATCCGCGGAGCGCTCCGGGAAGAAGGTATTATGTACCCGGATAACCGCTGGGGATATGGGAAGCTGAATATCAGCGGCACCTTTGAAACGCTGGCGAGGCTGTAAAGCTTCCGGTCTATATATCGCGGCGTAAGAGGGCGGAAAGGAAGATTCTATGAGATACGGAATATTGTCGGTTCTGATTTTTTTATTAGATTTGGGAATTAAGAACAGGATAGAGACTGCAAAAACCGAGGGAGAAACGGAAGAACTGCTGGGAGGAAAGCTGCTTCTGCGCAAATATCATAACAGAGGCGCTTTTCTGGATGCGGGAGAGAACAGAAGCGGGCTGGTCGCCGTTATCTCCCTGATGCTGACGCTTGCGGCCACGGTGGTGTTTCTCCTGACCTTCAGCGTCAAGGGCGGTAAACTGTTAAAGACCGGATTGTCGTTGCTGCTGGGCGGCGCCTACAGCAATACCTATGACCGCCTGAGCAGACATTATGTTGTGGATTATGTGAGCTTCCCGGTAAAAAATCAGGCGGTTAGACGAATCGTATTCAATCTTTCTGATTTCTGTATTATGATTGGCGCTCTGTGCATGGCGTTAGGAAGCCTGCAGGAGACAAAATAGCAGCCGTTTGCCTAACAGGCCGTGATGACGGTTCCGTTTTTGCCCCGAACCGCGTCGGCGGCCGTATCCAAAGAGGTGATCAGGACGCGCCCTTGCGGATTCCTTTCCAGATAGGCAATGGCGGCTTCGATTTTCGGCAGCATGGTTCCCGCTTCAAATTCACCCTGCGCAATCAGCTCCTTCGCCGTCGCCGCGGTCATACTGCTGATAGCATCCTGGTGCTCTCCGCCGAAATCACGGTAGACAGTCGGCACGCCGGTTACGATAATTAATTCGTCCGCCTGTAGGTCGCCCGCCAGCTTACCGGCGATGGAATCCTTTTCGATGACGGCGGAAGCACCTTTTAACGCGTGATTTTGTTCGATGACGGGGATTCCGCCGCCGCCGCAGGCTATGACGACCTGATCAGCGTCGGCGAGGGTGCGGATGGCGTCGATTTCCACAATATCGATGGGCTTCGGGGCGGCGACTACGCGGCGAAAGCCTTTGCCGGGCTCTTCGATTACATAATTGCCCTTCTTTAGTTCTGTTTCCGCATCTTCTCTGGACATATATCTGCCGATTACCTTAGTGGGTTCATAGAAAGCTTCATCATAGGGGTCTACGGTGACCTGAGTCAAAATTGTGCAGACGGATTTGGAAATCCCACGGGAGAGCAGCTCCGCGCGGAGCGCGTTCTGGATATCATAGCCCACATATCCCTGGCTCATGGCGGAGCAGACGCACATGGGCGCCGGGGTATAGTCGATATAAACCCGGCGAAGCTCTGTCATCGCCTTGTGGATCATGCTGACCTGAGGGCCGTTGCTGTGGGTGATGGTAAGCTGATAATCGGCTTCCACCAGGTCTGCGAGGGTTTTCGCCGTTACCTTCACCGCGTCCCATTGCTCCAGCGTTGTATAACCAAGGGCCTCATGTCCCAGTGAGACCACCGCTTTCTTCTTGTTCATATGAACCTCCATTCTAATCCCCATTTATACTTTTCAAAATCATTATCAGTATATCAAAAAGCATAGATTTTGTATAGAATTTATTTTGGCGAAGAAAGGTTTTCAAAGGAGGATAGACCGAAGCCAAAGGCACAAACTATTTATTCTTTTACGCCGCCTATCGTAAGACCTGTTACGAAATATCGCTGCAGGAACGGGTAAAGACAGATAATAGGGAGCATGGTCACGATGGTGGCCGCTGCCCGCATGGTCACAGGCGTAACTGCCGCGGCGTCGGCTCCTGCGGCGGAAGCGTTGGCTGCGCTGCCGCTTTGCTGCATAACAGAGGACAGCAATTTCATCAGCTCGTATTGCAGGGTGGTATATTCGCTCTTCATCCGGTTGTACAGCATGGCGTCAAACCAGGAGTTCCAATGTCCTACCGCTATGAATAATGCTATAGTTGCATAAACGGGTTTACATAACGGTGAGACAATCTTAAGGAAAATAGTCCAGTACCCGGCGCCGTCTAATTGCGCCGATTCCTCCAGAGAATCCGGCAGTCCCGTCATATAAGTCCTGAGCACCAGCATATTGAAGGCGCTGACAGAGCCGGGGATAATATAGACCCAGAAGGTTCCTGTCAGGTGCAGATTCCTGTACAGTAAAAAAACAGGAATTAAACCGCCGTTAACATACATGGTAATGACCCAAAACAGGGATAATTGGGATTTGAATAAGAATCTTTTGCGGCTGACCACAAAAGCAAGCAGGGCATTCGTGGTCAGGGAAAGCGCGGTTCCTAAAACAGTGCGCAGTACGGTAATATACGCGCCGGTTATGATATTTTGCTTCCCAAGCACAGTCTGATAATTTTTTAAGGTAAATTTTCTTGGCCACAGGTGGATTCCGCCGCGCACCGCATCGATACCGTCGTTAAAAGAAATTGCCAGGGTATTTAACACCGGATACAATGTGATAGTAACAAAGGCGATCATGAATAGAGCGTTGCAGGCCGTAAAAATTTTATCTGCTGTCGATAATTTTTTCTTTTTCATGTATCTACCTCCCTAGAATAATCGTTCTTCGCCCATGCGTTTTGCCGCGTAATTAGCAATCAGAATGAGAATAATGCTGACTGCGCTTTTGAACATACCGGCTGCGGTACCAAGAGAAAAGTCGTTTTGGCTGATGCCCCAGGTCAGGACATAAATATCGATGGTATCGGAAACGCTCTTCACCAGCCCGTTGCCTAACAGATATTGAATTTCAAAGCCGGCATTGAGCACGTTGCCTATGTTCATCAAAAGCAGAATCATGATTGTGGGGCGGATACCGGGAAGCGTAATATATTTAATTCTGCCCCATCTGCCAGCTCCGTCGATGGCGGCGGCTTCATAGAGACAGGGATCGATGGCGGTGATAGCGGCCAGATAAATAATCGCGTTCCAGCCCGTCTCTTTCCAGCAGTTTGCGAAAGCAACAATTGCCCAGAAATATTCTTTGTGGGCGAAAAAATCGATTGCTGTGTCAATCAGGCCGAATTTTATCAAAAGCTCATTGACAATTCCTGATGAGGACAGGGCGTCATGCAGGATTCCCGTCACAATGATCCAGGAAAGAAAATGCGGAAGATAAGAAATAGTCTGCACCGTCTTTTTGGCGCAGGAGGATCGGATTTCATTTAACAGGATTGCGAATAAAATTGCCATGACGGTGGATGTAACCAGATTCAGCACCCCCATAGCCAGAGTATTTCTGATTACCTGTATAAAGGTTGCGTCTCCGAATAAGAATTGAAACTTCTTCAGTCCTACAAACTCGGAGCCAAGCAGTCCGTTTTTAGGCTTATAATTCTGGAAAGCCATCACCCAGCCGGTCAGCGGCCAGTAATAGAAAATAAAACCGTATACGACCATGAAGAAGGAAACGATCAGGAGAAATTTCTGTCTTTTGATTTCCTTCCATGTGATTTTGTTATGTTTGACAGTGTTGGATGCCTTTTGCGTCATGTGTCACTCCTATCCGGCAGTCTGGTCAGACCCGTCAGCGGGTCAAAGTTTGGGAAAGCGGCAATAGTCGTCCTTTCTGCTGATTCCTATCGCCGCTTTGAATCCCAAACAGATCAGAATTCTGTAAGCCTATTTAAATGTGTCCAGAATTTCCTGCATTTCTGCAATAAAATCTTCAGGCTTGGCGGCACTATATACTTCCATATATTTATCCCAGGTGGCGTCAAAATCCTCCGCCATCACTACCTGAGGCAGCCATTCATGCTTTATTTCCCCCATCTTTACCCAGGCCACGCCGCCGGGGGTTTCTATCGTGAAGTTGTTGGAATAGCTGTACATGGGGAACCAGGCGCCATTTGTTTCGATTACGGAGCCGATCATATCCACATAGTTGTCCGCCCCGTAAGCAGCCAGGCAGTCCTTTAGAGGCTGAGCCATATCAACCTGAAATTCTGAGGGCTGTTCCTCGGGCTTGTTTGCATTAATGCCGTCGTCGCTGGTTCCGCCCCACTGGGGGAAGTAGGAATACTGGCAGCGATGGGAGGCTTGATAGGTGGTATCAGACCAGTTCATTCTCTGATCCTCTGATCTGTAGTATAATCCATTGTCGTCCACGTCGTAATCTACGCCTTCAATCCCCCAGAATCTTAAGTCATGCAGTTCCTGATCCATTGCGCAGTCTACAATAAACTGAAAAGCTCTTGCGGGGTCTTCACAGTCTACAGTAATGGCGATACCGGATGCCTGGTTGACGGTATCGTCATAGGTATGCCATCTGTTTTCCATGCCGGCTTCCGTTGTCAGTCCAAGCGGCACATAGTTACAGCCCAGTTCATCCAGACCCTGCTGTTTGAAGACGTCGTTAACTGTGTAGGCAAAATCCCACCACTGGTCAACCATACCCAGCACGCGGCCTGTAGAAAGCTTGGCAATATACTCGTCATAGGTCTGGGTAAAGCTTTCAGGATCTACAAAGCCTGCTTTATATTCCTCATTCAGCTTCCTGAAATACTGAATGGTATCTTCGGAAGTATTGTAATCGCCGACCGTCAGGGTATCCGTATCAACAATTACAGAGCCGTCGTTGGGATACCCCGCAAGGAACTGGCCGGCATTTTCCAGACAGAAATATCTCCAGTCTTCGCAGAGGATGGTGTAAGCCAGATTCGGGGTTCCGTCTTCCATGGTGGGATTAGCAGCTATGTAGTCTTCGATTACCTGGAAGTAATCATCCATGGTATTAATCTCCGGGTATCCTGCCCACTCAAGAACTCTTACCTGAATCCAGAAGGCTTCGTCATTGTGGGTTGTGGTGGTCGGTTCGCCCTTGGTATTATTGAAGGGATTGATCCAGTAGATATGTCCGTCCGTCCAACGGAACTTGTCCCATTCCTCCTCTGTAAACCATTGCTCCTTAAATTCAGGGTACTGATCGATATATTCGTCCAAAGGCACCAGTGCGTCGGCGTCCACTAAGAGCGCCATGTCGTCGCTGTCAATATAATCAGGATATTCTCCGCTGGCGATAAGCGTGCCGGTTGCTTCCGAAGAAGTCTGTCCCGTGAGCCAGGTTTCTTTGATCCGGACACCCCATTTCTCGGCAATCAGATCTGCTATTTCATTATCGTCGTTGATTTCAGAGCCGGGCATGGTAATAAACATGGTATAGTTGGCGATTTCATCCTCCGAATACGATGTTTTGGTTCCTGAAGAGTCAGCCCCGGCGCTGGAGCTTTCCGTTTCTTTTGCTCCCGATGTGGAAGCGGAAGAATTGCTTTCAGTTGCCGTGCTGCCGCAGCCGGCCAACATGGATACAGCCAGCGTTACAGCCAGCGATAATGCTGTTACTTTTTTCAATTTCATACGTTACCTCCCTTTTTTGAAATGATCTGGATATGAACTCATTATATCTGGTTCCGGCACAGCGGAAACCTGACAAAGTTTAAAAAGATACCCGATAAACTCTAGCATATCATCTGGAATTTATCGGGTATGGACTGCCGGTTGGCCGGCAGGGGGAAGGGCTATTCGGCAAAGCCGCACTCCCCATTGTTTTTGCGGTATTTGCTGGGGGTACAGCCTTTTTGTTCAATAAATTTACTGATGAAATAATCTGTGTCGCGGTAGCCTGCTTCTTCGGCGATAAGACTGATCTTCTTATCTGTCTTTAATAACTGCTGGGCAGCTTCATTGATTCTGTATGCACTTAGATAGTCCTTGAAGGATTGCCCGTATTTTTTTCGGAAAAGCTGTCCCAGATAAGAGCTGTTGACGTAATATTTTTTGCTCAGTTCCCGAAGCGTCAGATTTTCTGCAAAGCGCTCCCGGATTTCTCGTTCTACCTCCAGAAGTACGCCTCTGGATACGTTTTTGCGCAGCTGGATCAGATATTCAGCATATTCATTGGAAAAACGGCGTAAATGTGCGCGGCTGCCCCGGGTAATCGTAGAATCGAAAGCTTTTTCGCTGATATAGGACATTACTTCCTCCTGATTAATCGTTTCATCCTGTTCTACGGCAAGATGAATCAACTGAAACAGCAGATAATTGGTATTCATAGATACCAGATCCCTTTCCATGCCCATCTGTTCCATTTCCTGAAACAGATCGTCAATGCTGCTGTTAATGAGGGAAGTGTCATTCTGAGCCACCGCGCTAATCAGGCGATCCAGGCTCTGTTTGCAGAGTACAGCCGTGCCTTTGCGGATCTGGACATCCTCTTCATAGTAATAAATGCTTTTCTCCGCGCGGAAGCCATGAAAGGATCGCAGGATGCAGGCTGTAGAATAGGATCGGGAAAGCCGTGCCATATTATCCACCGCTTTTCCAACCAGCAAGATTACAGGAAATGGAAGTTCATGATTCAGGTGATCGGACATCCTGTTCAGGAAATGGTTTAAGGACATCTTCCGGTTGTCTGCCATATGCTGGCAGTAAATAAAACCGATTTCATAAGCCTCCTCATATTCCGCGGCGTCTTTGATACAGTATCCCGCGTTTTCGCCTTGAAAAAAGGAGAGGAGGCTGTCGTAGATCTGCTGTCTGACGACCCGAAGCTCTGAATCCGACAGTTCCTCCGCCATGGAAACGTCCGCCGGACAAATATGGAGATAGCGTATTTCCCCTGCGCCCGGATTCAGATGCTTCCTGACAAAGGAGATGTGCTCTTCTTCCTGCTCGCCCCTGAGAAGGGCAAAGAGCGCCTGCTTCAGATAAGCTTCTTGTATCTGACGATTGTGCTCTGCATCCCGTTCTGTTTGTTTCACGTCCTTTTGTATCCTGTGGATTAGCTCTACCAAAGAATCTCTTTGTACAGGCTTGAGCAGATAATCCATGCAGTGGTAGCGGACGGCCTGTTGTGCATAGGTAAAGTCGTGATAGCCGCTGAGGATAATCACATAAGCGTCGGAAAGCTGTGCTGACCGTATCTGTTCAATCAGCTCAAGGCCTGTCATTTCCGGCATCTTAATATCTGTAATGATCAATTCTACGGTGTGCTGTTGTAAATATTCCAGCGCTTCCTGTCCTCCGGCAGCTTTTTTGACGATTTCGCAGCCTTCGGCTTCCCAATCAATGAGCACGGATAAACCCTCCAGGATAAAGGGTTCATCATCCACCAGCATTACTTTCATGTTCTTTTTGCACCTCCTTCTCGTTTATTCTTTGAAGCGCTTTGACAGGGATTCGGATCACCATAAAGGTTCCCACATTCTTTTCGCTGTCCACTTCAAAGGAGACCTGCTCCAGCGTACTCATTTTCAGCCGCAGGCAGGCATTGCTTACGCCGACATGTTCCTTTTTCTGCAAATCCTCAATGCCGGTATGCTCCATCAGGCGTCTCAGCGCCTGAAGCTCCTTTTCTTCCATGCCGCCGCCCGTATCCTCTATTTCCAGCAGCAGGATATCCTTTTCGCGGTAAATGCGCACATAGATCCAACAGGGAGCTGCCTTTGTTTCTACGCCATGTACACAGGCGTTTTCTACAAAGGTTACCAGCGTCAGCCGGGGAATCTGGTAATCCCCGCACCCTTCTTCCAGAGATATTTCATAGGAAAGCCGTTTCCCAAAGCGATATTTTTGCAGATTCAGGTAGGCTTCGATGAATCGCAGTTCCGCCCTGATCGGAATATTATCTGCAGACCAGTCTACGTTTTGGCGTTCCAAAACCGCCAGCTGTTCCACCATGCTCGCTGTTTCTGTTTCCTGCTTTAATACGCTGTGCATACGGATGCTTTCCAATGCATTGAAGAGGAAATGCGGATCAATCTGGCTGTGCAGGGCAAGCAGCTCTGCTTTCTGCCTGGCCAGATCCATTTCCTGTTTGGCAAGCTTGTCCTTAAATACTGTCTGGATCAGGTTCTGGATTCTCCTGCCCATACGGTTATAATTACGCATCAGTACGGCAATTTCATCTTTGCCCTGGCTGTCGGGAAGCTCGGGAAAGTCCTCTCCGTCTATGGCTTCCAACGCCTGGCTCAGCTTCCGCAGCCTGATGACGAAGGAACGGTTGATGAGGGAAATCATTCCAAAAGGCAGCAATACGGTGATCAGCAGAAGGGCGGCGAGCAGAGGGAAATATTTTTGCATGGTTACAATGGCACTGTCCTGGGTCTCTAATACCAGAATCCGAAGGGGCTCCTTGATAATGGAAACAGAGGATTCCAGACGAATTTTTTCGTTGCCGGTAAGCGTCTGGAAATCGGTCTTAAGTTCTGTATCCCCTGCATTGGAAAATAAAATGGTATCCCCGCTGCAAACATACACAGGGGCGGTATATTTCATTTCATTAAACCGCCGTGTCAGATAACTGTAATTAACTTCAATCTGTACCACTTTTTCGGAGGGCAGATCCTTATAGTAGTCCATGCACCTTAAAATAGAAATCCTTCTTTGCCGTTCGATGTTAATCTTGCTTTCCTGATAGTAGAAAGAGAGTATGGAATTGTTGGGCGATTCCTGGAGCTTCAGATAAGGCTCCGTGTCATAAAGGCTGGAAATTCGATACAAGGAGTTGCCATTGACGATCGTATCGTTATCTGCATACAGCACTACCTTTAGCTTGTCCCCGCCATAGGTTGTATTGGGAAATTGGGTTTCCGCAAAGCCGTAAGTTTTTTCAAAAAAATCCAAAGAATTGCGATAGGAATATTCCAGCGCTTCATTGATTTGCCGGTTGAGATAGACGCTGTTGGATAGACTGACCGCTTCGTCAAAGGTGTTGACAAGATAAGATTCTACGGCGGCGGCAATATTTTCCGCCTGGTACTGTTCCCGTGCGTCTTCTCCCTGCAGCATAATATAGACGATCGCGCCGTCTGTCAGAAACATAGGGATCAGCATACAGAAAATATAAATGATGACCAGCTTTTTTCTGATGCTGAAATCATTCATTATGCGGTTCATGGTGTTCCAAAGCTTTGTCAATGAAATCGATACCGCCCTTTCTTTGGATGACGCTTTTTACCAGATACGATATTTTCCGCTCAGTGCCAGAAAAGCGAAGAAATGCAGACAATTGTCATAATATCTGCGGCTGCCTTCCCTGAGCGGCATATCGAAGAAACGCAGCACCCATTTTTCGGCGATGCGAATGTTGTTTTCGTCCCTGCTTCTTCCGAGTATTGCCAATGCGCCCTGGGTAGCAGCGGCCTGTAACCCTGCCGGATGAAGCGCCGGTTCGCCCAAAGCTGTGCCGTCTGTTTCATAAATCTGGAAAGGATTGGCATCCCATCTTGCGTCTAAGAAGCACAACAGTTTTTCCGGCGCTTCACATTGTCCTTCGTCCTTGCCAAACCATTCGTAGTCCAGACCAATATTGGCAGCGGTACGATAGGAGTCGCTATAAAACCAGTCATGTCTTTCTGTTGTCCAGGGGAGCCTGCGGCGCATGGGGGAACCGTCAAATTCGCCATATTCCGGGCTCATGCCCGTTTCCGGATGACATGCCAGCTTTAGATACTTCCTGCTGGCAGCAGCCGCTTCTTTAAAAAAGTCCCGATCCTCCTCATCGGCCCAAAGCGCGAACAATTCGTAAAAATGCGGAAGATGATAAGAAGGATCCGTAAAATCGCTGCCGGGTACAAATAGAATTTGCCTGTTGCTTCGATTCCACATAGGCGCTCCGGGGCGGCCGTTTTCACCTTTGTGAAGACAAGCCCGTAAAATCTTCTTCGCCTGTGCCGTGTAATGGAAAATGCCCTCTCCGTCGCCCCAGCGGTGAGAAGCGAAAAACAGAGACATGGCAAAAAACTCTTCCCCGTCCGGCGCGGCTCCCTGGGCATTTCTGGCGCCGCCAAGATCGCAGGACCAGGCAAAATAGCCTTCCGATTCTCCGTCCTCCATCCACATATAGGTACAGACCCATTTCCAGATTCTGTCAAATTCTTCTTTTTTATCCAATTGTACACAGAGCATCATGCCATAGGACATTCCCTCTGTTCTGACATCATGGTTTCCGGTGTCCTCCAGATATCCCATATCTTCTCCGACAGAGTGATAGATTCGTTCCTGGTCAGAGCCGTAAAAAAAGGTATTCCAGATCTGGGACAGTCTGGCCTCAATCTCTTCTTCTGTTTTACCCAGTTCTGCAAAAAGATTCCGGTATTTCTTTGTTTCCCATACATGCATATATGCTTTCTCCAATCCGGGCGGAATTGCACCATGTTCGTGCCGTCATTGTAACAGTTGGATATCTTTTCGTCAACCGCAAATGAAATCTGTTTGACGGCTAAGATAAAAGGGAGTATGATAAAAAAGAAATGAGATACTTCGTATGATAAGTATGATAAAAGAAATAGCTTTATATTTAGATTGGATAATCCTCTTAAGGATTTTTAAAATGATTAAATAACAGGTGTACTGATAATATCCGGGGGGGGGGGTAAAATATGGATTATCTGGATATTATACAAAAAATGTCGCTGGAACAGATTCGTTCCGTTATCGAAGTGATGCAGAAGGCTTCGGATTCTTATCTGTTTATTATGGATTTCAATGAAGATGTATATATGACCTCGGAGAAAATGACGCAGAGATTCCCCTTTGAGCATACGGTGGTTGAGAACTGTACCGCGCTTTTTAAACAGATCGTATATCCTTCGGATTTCCCCAAACTGGAGAAGGATCTTGCCCTGTGCGCTTCCGGGGAGCAGGACGTCCATGCGATGGAGTACCGCTGGCTGGACCGCAAGGGTAAGGTGGTATGGATTAATTGCCAGGGGACAGTGGCGATTGGTTCGGAAGGCCACCGTCTGCTGATCGGACGGGTCAGTGAAATTGGCAAGAAGGCCAAGGCGGATAATGTGACGGGACTGCGCAGGGAGGTAAGGTTTCGTCTGGATGCGGAAGCGCTGCTGCGGGATCGGCCCCAATCGCTCCATTATATAATGCGGATTGGAATTGACAATTTTAAGGAAATCAACGAGAAGGAAGGCTTAGAAGCCGGGGACGAGGTACTGCAGGGGCTGGCGGAATGTATTCTGGCGTCGGTGAATGAGAACGTGGATGTTTATCGTTTGCTGGCAGATGAATTTATGATTATGGACGCGGCTCCGGATTCGGTTCAGCGGGCGGAGGAGGTTTATGCGGAGATCCGCAGGAAAGTGGTTCATGCCGTGAAGCAGAAGGAGTACAGCCGCTTCTATACTATTTCGGCGGGCGTGCTGGAGGGCGGCTTTGAGCATAAAACGGCAGATGAGATTCTGCGGCTGACGGAATTTGCGTTAAACGAGGCCAAGCGCAACGGCAAGAACCAGATGGCGCTGTTTGACCAGGCTAAATACGACGAGTATTTAAGGAGACTGAATATCCGCAAGGCGCTGCGTTTGAGCGTAAACGATCATTTCAAGGGCTTTGAGGTCTTTTATCAGCCTATTGTGTCTGTGCCGGATTGCAGGCTGATCGGTGCGGAGGCGCTTCTTCGGTGGAGCAATGAAGAGTTCGGTAATGTTTCGCCGGCAGTGGTGATTCCCATTCTTGAGGAAAGCGGACTGATTATTCCGGTGGGCAAATATGTGATGTGGGAAGCCGCCAGAACCTGCAAGAAGTGGAGAGAGGTTATGCCTGATTTCCGCGTCCATGTCAATCTTTCTTATGTGCAGATTCATAAGAGCGATTTGATGAAGGATGTGGACGTCTGTATTAAGGAAGTAGGCATTGCGCCGGACGCTTTGGTGCTGGAGCTGACGGAAAGCGGATATATTGAGACAGATAGCCGGATTAAGACGCTTTTTAAGGATTTAAAGGATAAGAATATTGATCTGGCGCTGGACGATTTCGGCACCGGCTATTCCAATATCCGCTATCTTAAGGAAATAGAGGCGGAGACGATTAAGATCGATCGCAGCTTTGTATTGCAGGCGTTACAGAATGAATATGACTATAAGATTATCAGTCATATTATTGATATGGCGCATAGCCTGGGCTGTTCCGTATGTATGGAGGGAATAGAGGAGCGGGAGGAGCTCAATAAGATGATGAAGATACATCCCGATATGATACAGGGGTATTATTTTGGGAAACCCTCTCCGGCGGGGCAGTTCGAGGAACAATTCCTGAACGCTAAAGATTCTCTTTGATGCGGATATCCACATCTACATAATTATATTCTGAAGACGGCAGTTCTCCTGTCGTCAGATAGGTAAAAAGAATGGTCAGGGGGTTATATCCCTGTAGAAAGGGCTGTTGGCAGATAGTAGCTGCGATCAGCCCTTTCTGCATAAATTCCTGTGTGGCGGCAACCATATCGTTGGCGATAATAGTGATGTCCTTGTCCCGCCCCGCGGAGAGCACGGCGCGGCAGCCGCCGTAAACACCGCCGGCGGAAAAATACAGGGCGTTGATTTCGGGATGGCGGAGAAGCATATCGTTAGTCAGCGCATAGCTTTCTACTTCATCGTCATTGTTGGTGATGGTGTCCGCTATGGTAATGCGGGGATAAGCGCGCAGGACATTCTGAAAGCCTGCGATGCGTTCTGTGTGGCATAATATATTCCGGGAGCCGGATACAATGCCTGTCCGAACGGCGCCTGTGGTCATCAGGCGCATCAGGCCGGCGGCGGTCTGGCCGGAACGGTAGTAATTGCTGCCTACATAGGCAATGCGTTTGGAATTTTCGATATCGGTATTCAGGGTGACCACCGGGATTCCCTGTTCATACAGCAGGGCAATTTTATCCCGAATTAAGCTGTCGTTATAGGGGGAGATGGCAAGCCCGTTGATTCCCTCCTGAAGAAGCTCTTCAATCGCAAGGAGCTGTTGTGGCAGGCTGTATTCGGTCTGCCTGATGAAAACGGTGCAGTTATAGCCCTCCAGTTCCGCGGCTTTCTGGCGGACGCCTTCTAAAACATCATCATAAAATGGGTTGGAGAGACCCAGCAGAATCACGCCCAGCTTCAGGTTTTTCTTCTGGGCTGCCAGGACAATGCCGGCTTTGTTGGGTTTATAATCCAGAGCCTGTACGATTTCCCATATTTTCTGTTCCGTCTGCGGACTGACTGCGCCGCGGTGGTTCAGCACACGATCCACTGTCCCCCGGGATACGCCCGCAAGGGCGGCAATTTCTTTGATAGTCGCCATGGCGATGTTCCTCTTCCTGTATTCTTGTCCCGAAAGGCTGATTGTGCGATGGCTCTGTCTCAATATGGCCGTCTGCCATGCCTTGGAGAATACCTCAAGATTAGCACAACCGATTCTGTTAGTCAAATGATGGGGTGGCACGGGCACGCAATCAAGTGGAAATAAACAATCAGGAATGGGATATTTTGTATAAAATTACGAAAAAAAAGAAAGGGCTTGATTTTCTAATTGACACAGATTATCATGAAATTAACCTCAAAACGTGCACGTGCACGGACGGGGGAAGGGAAAAGAGGCAGCAGTCTGTAAGCTGCGTTACATAGTTGGGGAATGGAGGTTTGTCATGCTGTATATTGGCGTAGATTTGGGAACTTCCGCGGTAAAGCTTCTGTTGATGGAAGGAAGCGGCAGGATTGTGAATATCGTATCGAAGGAATATCCCATTTATTTTCCACATCCGGGCTGGTCGGAGCAGAAGCCGGAGGATTGGTACGAACAGACGATAGCGGGGATCAGGGAACTGATTGCCGATGTGGATAAGAGCCGGATCGGCGGGATCAGCTTCGGCGGACAGATGCACGGGCTGGTGATTTTAGACGAGAAGGACGAGGTGATCAGGCCGGCAATTCTCTGGAATGACGGCAGAACCGTCGAGGAATGTGATTATTTGAATCAGGTAATCGGGAAAGAAAAGCTGTCTGCGTATACGGCGAATATTGCTTTCACCGGTTTTACGGCGCCCAAGCTGTTATGGGTGAAAAATAAAGAACCGGAGAATTTTGCCAGAATCCGTAAAATCATGCTGCCCAAGGATTATATTGCTTACAGGCTGACGGGCGTGCACTGTACAGACGTATCGGACGCCTCCGGTACGCTGCTTTTCGATGTGAAGAACAGGCGCTGGTCTGAGGAGATGTGTAAAGTCTGCGGCGTGCGGGAGGAGCAGCTGGCGCGGATTTTTGAAAGCTATGAGACGGTAGGCACGGTGCTGCCTGAAATCGCCGAAGAACTGGGGATTCCGGCCACTGTTAAAGTGGCGGCGGGAGGCGGCGACAACGCGGCGGCAGCGGTGGGAACCGGTACGGTAGGGGAGGGAAGGTGCAATATTTCCCTGGGTACCAGCGGCACGATTTTTATCTCGTCCCATCAATTCGGCGTGGATCAGTTCAATGCGTTGCATGCCTTTGCCCATGCGGACGGACATTATCACCTGATGGGCTGTATGTTAAGCGCCGCCTCCTGTAATAAGTGGTGGATGGATGAGATTATCGGTACGAAGGATTACGACGCCCAGCAGACAGCGATTGCGGCTGACAGGCTGGGAGAAAACCATGTGTATTTCCTGCCCTATCTGATGGGGGAGCGCTCTCCCCATAACGATCCCAACGCAAGAGGTACTTTTATCGGTATGACCATGGACACCACCAGAGCCGATATGACACAGGCAGTATTGGAGGGAGTGGCGTTCGCCCTGCGGGATTCCCTGGAGGTAGCCAGAGCCCTGGGAATCAGGATCGAAAGGACAAAGATTTGCGGCGGGGGCGCTAAAAGCCCACTGTGGAAGAAGATGATTGCCAATATCATGAATTTAAAGGTAGATGTGATTGAGAGCGAGGAAGGCCCGGCCATGGGCGGCGCTATGCTGGCCGCTGTGGCATGCGGGGAGTATGGAAATGTGGAAGAAGCGGCGGCGAAGATTGTGAAGGTGGTAGATACGGTCGAGCCGGAAAAAGAACTGGTAGAAAAGTATGAGGAGAGGTATCAGCAGTTTCGGCAGATTTATCCCGCCTGCAGGGATCTATTTGCCAGGCTTGGCCAGCCCGTGGAATAATCTCCGGCGACGGCATTACAGAGACAGGAAACGCAGACCTTGATTGGCGGGAAGGAGCCAATCAGCAAATAAAAAGGAATACCGGTCAACCCGGTAAGAAGGAGGAACAGTGATATGAATAATTTACCGAAGGTCAAAATCGGCATCGTGGCGGTCAGCCGTGACTGCTTCCCCGCGTCTTTGGCGGTGAACAGAAGAAAAGCGCTTGTGGAGGCATACAAGGCGAAATATGACGCGGAGGATATTTATGAGTGTCCTGTCTGTATTATTGAGAGCGAGATCGATATGGTGAACGCGCTTCAGGACATCAAAGAGAACGGCTGTAACGCGCTCTGCGTATATCTGGGCAATTTCGGCCCGGAGATTTCCGAGACATTGCTGGCGAAGCATTTCGAGGGTCCCAAGATGTTCGTGGCGGCAGCGGAGGAGTCCCAGAGCGATTTGATTCAGGGACGCGGTGATGCGTACTGCGGTATGCTGAACGCAAGCTATAACCTGAAGCTTCGTAATGTAAAGGCTTATATCCCTGAATATCCGGTAGGAGACGCGCAGGACTGTGCGGATATGATTCATGAGTTTGTGCCGATTGCCCGCGCTGTGGCAGCATTATCAGGCTTAAAGATTATTTCCTTCGGCCCCAGGCCCCTGAATTTCCTGGCGTGCAACGCGCCCATTAAGCAGCTTTATAATCTGGGGGTAGAGATTGAGGAAAACTCAGAGCTTGACTTATTCGAAGCGTATAATAAGCATGCGGGAGATCCCCGTATCCCGGAGGTGGTCAAGGATATGGAGGCGGAGCTTGGGGAAGGCAATAATAAGCCCACGATTCTTCCGAAGCTGGCACAGTATGAGTTAACGCTTCTGGACTGGATCGAAGAACACAAAGGATATCGCGAATATGTGGCAATCGCCGGTAAATGCTGGCCTGCTTTCCAGACGCAGTTCGGATTCGTACCCTGCTATGTCAACAGCCGTCTGACGGGCAGAGGGATTCCGGTATCCTGCGAGGTAGATATCTACGGGTGCTTAAGCGAGTTTATCGGGGAAGCGGTCAGCGATGATATCGTAACGCTGCTGGACATCAATAATTCTGTGCCGAAGGATATGTACAGGGAGTCTATCGAAGGCAAGTTTGATTATAAGTTTACGGATACCTTTATGGGATTCCACTGCGGCAATACCTGTTCCAAGAAGCTGTCCAAATGCAGCATGGAGTATCAGATGATCATGGCAAGAGCCCTTCCCGAAGAAGTAACCCAGGGAACGCTGGAGGGGGACATTGTGCCGGGCGATATCACCTTTTACCGTCTGCAAAGCACCGCCGACAACATTCTGCGCGCTTATGTGGCGGAGGGAGAAGTGCTTCCTGTGGCGTCCAGATCTTTCGGCGGTATCGGTGTATTCGCGATTCCGGAAATGGGAAGATTCTATCGCCATGTATTGATTGAGAAGAATTATCCTCATCATGGCGCGGTTGCGTTCGGACACCATGGCAAGGCCTTATTCGAGGTATTTAAGTATATCGGCGTAGAGGTCGGCGAGATTGGTTATAACCAGCCCAAGAGCGTGCCCTATCCTACCGAGAATCCTTTTGCGTAGGTTTCCGGCGAACCCTGTAAATAGGCTGTCAAAGCCGGAATGACAGGATTTGGTTTATGGAATGGAAAAGATAATAGCGGCTATGCAGTCCCTATATGTAATGAAACAAAGATAAGAAAACTCCCTGTGCCTGATAAAAGGTACAGGGAGTTTTGGGTTGTTGTCATCAAAAATCCTGAAGCAATATCCGCGAATCCACATCAGGTGGAACTGTCAATGGTGGAATCCGTGGTAGTCGTGCTGTAGGTGCCGCTGCTGGTATAAGTCTGGGCGGTCACGGAGGTACCGTCAGTGGAATAGCGGTAGATCTGGCTTGCCCGGTAGGATACTTTGGCGGCAAAGGAATTGGTGCCGTTGAATAAGGTTTTCATGGTCGCCGTGCTGGCGCTCTTAAAAGTATCCTCGTCAAGGGATAAGGTTCTGTCCGCGTTTAAGGTAATACCGATCTGAGCAAAAAGCTCGTAGTTATTATACATGGTATCATAGAGATACTGCGCCTGCTTCTGGACTGAGGTGTTGGAGCTGTCGGTAGCGTTTGTCATCAGGCTGTTGTAGTTTTCTATAAATTCAGACACGGCTTCATAAGCTTCGTCCAGATTATCTTCACTAAAGTCAAAGGTGGTCAGGGATTCAGCGGATTGATAAGCGCTGCTGGCGGCGGAGGCTGAAAGAGTATCTTTAACACTGGAAGTACTCGTGCTCTCACTGTCTTCATCGCTTTCGCTGGTCTTCGCGTAGTATGCTTTCATCATTTTACTGTAACTGCCGTTTTTGATCGCCGCATAATCGGCAAGCAGCGAAGATAAATCTGAAGTGGAGCTGGAGCTGCTTCCGCTCAGCAGAGTCGAGTAAGTATCTGCAAGACCTGAATTGATTCCATTCAAACTAATTCCCATATTGTCCTCCATTCCAAAGGGTCGCACCCTTTCTTTTTCCTGTCATGACGATTTACGTCCTTATCTATTATTTCGGATATTTTACGGTTTTGTAAAGAGGTAAAATGTGTTTTTTTTATGAATTAGGGGCGTTATGGGTTCCGCGGCAGGCGGAGATTCTTTTTGGGGGAAATTTAATCCAGTTTTAAGTCGTTTTCCCGAATCCAGCCGATTTTGCGCAGCAGATTGCCTGCCAGCAGGGAAATGACCGCCGGCAGAATAAAGCTGATTAAGATCAGTCCGATCCAGTCAAAGGCGGTGACAGCGTCTTTGGCGCCGGAGGCAATGTCGCTGATCCAGCCTGTATAGACGCCGATCTGTCCCACCAGGCCACAGGTTCCCATACCGGAGGATACGGGGGTGCCGTTCATCTGCAAATGAAAGATGCAGGTGGCTATGGGGCCGGTAATTGCGGAGGCGATAATGGGCGGAATCCAGATTTTGGGATTCTTCAGGATATTTCCCATTTGCAGCATGGAGGTGCCAAGCCCTTGGGAAATCAGGCCTCCCCACCTGTTTTCCTTAAAACTCATTACGGCAAAGCCTACCATATTGGCGCAGCAGCCTGCTACCGCGGCGCCGCCCGCAAGCCCGGTTAAGGATAATGCGGCGCAGATGGCGGCGGATGAAATGGGGAGGGTCAGGGCAATTCCTACCAGCACAGAGACCAGGATACCCATTAAGAAGGGCTGCAAATCAGTAGCCCACATGATGAGCTGCCCCACGGAGCTTGCCACGGCTCCGATACCCGGCGCCAGTAAGGAGGACAGGGCGACTCCCACGAATATGGTCACAAAGGGAGTGGCCAGAATGTCGATTTTTGTTTCTTTGGAAACTGCCTTACCACATTCCGCGGCTAAAATGGCAATGATAAGAACCGCCAGAGGACCTCCGGCGCCGCCCAGTTCATTGGCCGCGCCGCCTACAGCGGCAAGGGAGAAAAGCACCAGCGGAGGAGCCTGCAGGGCGAATCCAATGGAGATTGCCATGGCGGGTCCGGCCATGGAAGAGGCATAGGAGCCGATGGTGACGAGAAACTCGATTCCTGTCTGCTGTCCCAGCGTCTTGATGATGGTGCCGATGAGCAGAGAACAGAAAAGCCCCTGCGCCATGGCGCTGAGACATTCCACTCCATATCTCTTAAAGGAGAAAATGATGTTTTTACGTTTTAAAAATTCTTTCATAATGGGTTAAATCCTTTCTAAGACTCTGAAACAGAGCTTGATATGACGAACATGACAGCCGTTCCACCGAATAAATGTAAAGACTACTGTCTTGTCACTTGCATTACACCATATTGTAATAGTTTCCGGAAAAATGTCAAGAGTAATCGAGGGAATTGCGGCTGAATCGCTGCCAGATGGCGCGGAGCGAAACCAGAGGGGAGAAAGCGCTTTTATTTTTTCATCAAACATGATAAGATTGGGGAAATGTAAGGCTGCCTTCGTCAAGCGCGCAGGAGAAAGGCGTTTTCGCAAATTTAGAACAAAATGCAAAATACGCCGCATATACTTTAGTAAAAAAGTGCGGGGCGGCATGATGTTCAAAACGCAGAAATCATGGAATGAAAAAATCGAATTGGCGCTTGGCGAATTAGAAAAACAGGTGTTTTCGAATAAGCACAGAAAAGCGAAGAATGAGGAATGGCCCAGACGCGAACAGGTGGAAGCATGGAGCGCGGAGAGAGAGCGGCAGCGTGGATACGGCCAGTATTGCGGCGGCTGTGAAGGAAGCAGGGAACAGACCAGGGAGGAGCGGAAGAAGGAGACTTTTCGCAGAAATGTACTCTTACAGGCTGCAAAGTCGGCGGCCTTTCTGCTGGCAACGGTTGCTTTGATTCAGGGAGTGGTAAGAGTGCTGCCAGACTCTATCACGGTCAGCAATACGGTGGGCGGCAGGGAACTGCCGATTTATTGTGTGCAGACCGATCAGAAGCAGGTGGCGCTCAGCTTTGACGCGGCATGGGGAAACGAAGATACGGCTGGGATTCTGGAAGTTTTGAGAAAATATAATGTAAAAGTTACTTTTTTTATGACCGGCGGCTGGGTGGAGAATTACCCGGAGGATGTCAAGGCGATTCTGGCAGATGGGCATGATCTGGGCAACCACAGTGAGAATCATAGAAATATGTCCCAGCTTTCTGACGAGGAATGTGAGGAGGAATTAATGTCGGTACATAAAAAGGTGCAGGAGCTGACCGGCTATGAAATGTTTCTGTTCCGTCCGCCCTATGGAGATTATGACAATGATGTCATAAAAGTGGCAAAGGCCTGTGGTTATTACCCTATTCAGTGGGACGTGGACAGTCTGGACTGGAAGGACTACGGCGTGGATTCTATTATCCAGACGGTGACGCAGCATAAGCATTTGGGGAATGGAAGTATCATTTTGTGCCATAATGGAGCCAAGTACACCTTAGACGCGCTGGAGACCTTAATCACAACCTTGCAGGGGCAGGGCTATGAACTGGTGCCGATTTCCCAGTTGATTTACAGGGATAATTATCACTTAGACCATGAGGGGCGTCAGATCAGCAGTTAAAGGGGCGGCGGCGTGATGCCGGCGTCAAAATAGATTACGGAAGAGGGAAAGGATATGTATGGAGCAAAAGCCGTGATTGGCGTTATGCCTTTATGGGATGAGGAAAAGGAAAGTATATGGATGCTTCCGGGATATATGCGGTCTCTGGAAGAGCAGGGCGCCGTTACCATGATGCTTCCGCTTACGGATCAGGAGGGGATTCTCGATTATTTCCTCTCCTTGTGCGACGGGTTTTTGTTTACCGGCGGGCAGGATGTGTCTCCGGCGCTTTATCAGGAAGAAAAATCTGAGAAGTGCGGAGAGACTTGCGGCCTGCGGGATCGGATGGAACAATATATTCTCAGAAAGGCCATAGAGGCAGATAAGGCTGTTCTGGGGATTTGCCGGGGGATTCAACTGATGAATGTGGCGTTGGGAGGAACGTTGTATCAGGATCTGCCATCGGAGATTTCCTCCCCGATAGAGCATCATATGAGGGCGCCCTACGACAGAGAGGCGCATAAGGTACGGATTGTAAAGGGCAGTCCGCTGGAAGCCGTTGTGAATCATAATATCATAGCGGTGAACAGCTATCACCATCAGGCGATTAAACGGCTGGCGGAACCGCTGCGCGCGATGGCTTACGCCGAGGATCAGATTGTGGAAGCGGTGTATATGCCTTCCCAAAGGTTTATCTGGGGTATCCAATGGCATCCGGAGTTTTCTTATCAGGTGTCAAAAGAAAGCAGGAGTATCCTGAAGGCTTTCCTCTCAGCGGCCGCGTGGGAAGAAAACGAGGAATACAGGAGTTAAAGCTAGATTTAATAATAGAAACAGAACCCAAAGGGGAGATGTGGAGACCCTGTGCCGGTGCGCGGACACACTAGTATATCGTCTTCACATCAGAGATTTCCCCGTCGCGAATCTGGAACTGCCAGATCGAATGCCCGGGGATTCTGTGCTCTGTTAAATAATAGCTGTTATCTATAAAAGTAATGTAATATGGCGTTCCACCGCCAATGAAGCGGTCATACACATCTTCGTAATTTCCGTCGGAAAGAGTCGCTAAATTATCTGTGCGCAGGATCGTGGCGTAGTCCTGATTTCCATTAATATCAGTTGATATTGTAAGATAATAGTCGTTTTCGATTTTGGTCAGTTGAATCATGCCGGCCATAGAATCGGGAACGGGATAGGTATTGAGGATTTCGAAGGTATTCAGGTCGGCTTCTATGATAGCGGGAGTACCCGGAATACCGGATACGAAATAAATAACGTCGCCGATGATGGAAAAAGATCTGACATAGGTGTCAGATAAGGCATCTATGGTACGGATTTCGGTCAGATACATACGGCTGTCGTCAGGATCATGGCGGAACAGATACATTTCGCCGCTCATCGAGCTCCAGGCATAAAAGGTGTCGCTGGGCTCGTCATAGATAATATAATGGGGTCTGCTGCCGATTTCGTTAAAGGTCTGGGTGTGGAGGAAAAGCTCTCCTTTTTTCTCAAAGATGAGAATCCGGTTATTTTCCGTGTCGTCCATCAGATAGACCAGACCGTCGCTGGCAAGGGTGTGCCCCTTATCGATGTCTGAGGTCATGACCTGCCATTCCCAGAGAGGGTCGGTGAGATTATTATGATAGATGACCTGATTGTGATAGCAGTCTACAATAAAATAGGTATCGTCCACCTTGGTGAGATAGGTTGGGACGCTTAAATCGCTATAGGAATTGGCGGAGCCTGCGGTTTCTGCTGCAGTTTGGGAGTCGGCGCTGTTGGTGAGGTCGGACGCCCGCAGATAGCTGTCGCTGGCGCGGGAGGACGGCTCTGTGGAAGCCTCAGCGGACAAAGAAGCGGAAAGCTCCGCAGGATCAGCGGCGTCGGCTGTTGGCGTGTTGGAAACGGCGCCGCAGGCGCTAAGCAATAGGGTTATGCCTGTAAGAAGGGGCAGTAAAGCGTTTCTTTTCATGGAATCCTCCATTTCTGAGCAACTTGTTGCGAAGCGGCGGCGAGAAATCCGCGCAGGCGGTTTCTCGTCTGCCATCAGGGCCAAAGGGAAACAAGCTCTTTCCCTGTGGCGAAATTCTTGGTACACTGAAAAAGGTATCATTTTTATTTTATCTATCATACTACAAATTATTCAGGAATCCCAGTATAATAGGGAAAAAGGGTGAATAGATTGGGGAAACGCCCGGAAATGGAGATTGGCTCGGAAGTGGGGGCTGACCTGGAAATGGAGATTGAAATGACAGAAGTGTCACAAAGTATAAGCGGCGGCGGGAACCGCAGCGATATGGAGGAGCAGAATCAAGGCTATCAGGCCGCCTTTGGTATTCTGTCCGCCCTAGGCATGGTGATGATCGTAGCGGGGCATGCGGATTATAATATCCTGACGGTGGGGGATTTATTCCCGTATTATTCCTTTCATGTGCCGCTGTTTATGTTTATATCGGGCTATTTCTACAGGCGGCGGGAGGAAGAAGCGCCCCTTGCCTATGTGAAGAAAAAGGCGCGCAGGCTGCTTTTGCCGTATTTTATCTGGAATCTGGTCTATGGACTGATTGCCTGGGCGCTGCGGGAAAAGGCCGGGTTTACCCTGGGAGAGGCCGTCACCTTAAAAAGTCTGTTTCTGGAACCATTTCTGCATGGCTACCAATATCTGTACCATTTTGCGGCATGGTTTGTGCCGGTTCTGTTTCTCACGGAAATGCTGAATCTGTGTATGCGCCTGATAGCCAGGAGGCTGCATCTGGATTGGGAAGGATTGATTCTGGGCGGTTCCCTGCTGATCGGTATGGCGGTGGTGTGGCTTGCCATCGGCGGCCATGTGTGGGGGTGGTATAAGATGCCGGGCAGAATCCTTTTTCTCTACCCCTGTTTCCAAATGGGGCAGTTCTATTATCAAAAGCTGGAGAAACATGATACTCTGGGTAATCTGCCTTATTTCGGGATTGTAATCGGAGTGCAGACGCTCCTGCATCTTACCTGCGGCGGGCTTGCCTACAGCAGCGTATGGTGCACCGGGTTTGCCAATGGGCCGGTGATTCCATATGTGACAGCGGTGTCAGGTATTGCCTTCTGGCTGCGGGTCGCGAAGGTGTTGACCCCGGTGTTGGAGAAGAGCCGCGCCGTTTGCTATCTTGGCAGGAATACGTATGCGGTTATGATGCATCATATTATGGCGTTTATGCTGGTGAAAATGGTTATCGCGGCCGTGGCGAAGTGTACAGGCTTATGTGGGGATTTTGATTGGGAACAGTTTCATTCCAATATCGATTATTATTATCTGGTGGGCGGAAAAGAGGCTTTTAAGATGGTATATCTTGCCGCCGGGCTGGTACTGCCCCTGTCGCTGCAATATTTCCTGTCATGGGGACGCGCCTGTGTCGGCCGTTCCAGGCTTTGGGCGAGAGGGAAGCGCACGGGACAGGCATGGGACAGGACGGGCAAATCGTTTGGAAGGACGGATAGGAGGGCGAGATGAGCTTAGAATGGTTGTTACAGGATTACATGATATGGACGCAGGCTGTTGTGGGGCTGTTTCTTCTGGGCGGGCTGTTGCTGGGAGGCCTGGGTTACATACGCCGCCGCACGCTAAGGGTTTATAACTGGGACGGCCGGAGGTATCGATTCTTAGGGCGGCTGCGGATTCAAAAGAAAAATGACGCATATGTCATAAAAATAACGGAACGAATCTGGGATTTGTCCTATACCACCCGGTACTGGCTGGCGCCCTCGGAACAGTTTGTGCGGAGGCATCGCAACGCAGATCTGCTGCTCAAGGCCGGGCGGGAGACCGCGTGGCTTTCGGTGGAATATGGGATGCGGCAGGATATTTTCTGGCGGCAGCCTGGAGCCGGAGAGAATGGTGATTCCCATTTGAGGAAGATTTTGGTATGATAGAGGTGTTGCTTTAGGTCATTGTTGACTGGGAGGGAAATCCATGATTACAGTCTCGTTGTGTATGATTGTCAAAAATGAAGAGAAGGTTCTGGGAAGATGTCTGGACAGTATCGCTGATCTGGCAGATGAGATCGTCATTGTGGATACCGGCTCTACCGATGGAACGAAAAGGATTGCCGCGAAGTATACGGAGCAGATTTATGATTTTACATGGGTGGGGGACTTTGCTGCGGCACGTAATTTTGCCTTTTCCAAGGCGGGCATGGACTATATTTATTCTGCGGACGCCGACGAGGTGCTGGACGAGCGAAACCGGCAGGCGTTCAGGCGGCTGAAGGAGACGTTGCTGCCTGAAATCGAGATTGTGCAGATGTATTATACCAACCAGCTTTCCCATGGAACGATCTATAATTATGATAAGGAGCTCCGTCCCAAGCTTTTTAAGCGGGTGCGCGCTTTCCGATGGCAGGGGGCGATTCATGAGCAGGTAGGGCTGGAGCCGGTCGTCTATGACAGCGAGATCGAGATTATCCATCTGCCTGAAACGAATCATAAGAACAGGGACTTGGCGGCTTTTGCCCGTATGATTGAAGTGGGGGAGCCGTTGGATAAGAGGCTCCATAATATTTACGCAAAGGAGCTGTTTATTTCAGGCGAGGATCAGGATTTTCTGGCAGCCAGAGATTTTTTCCGCAGCTCCTGCAAGGATACGGCGCGCAGTGTGGACGAGATTAAGGAGGCTGCCTGCGTGGCTGCCAGGGCGGCGAGGATTGCCGGAGAGGGAGAGGATTTCCTGAAATATGCCCTGAAGGTGACGGCCTGCGAGGGGTGCGCGGAGATCTGCTGCGAGCTGGGCGAGTATTATTTTAGCAAACAGGATATAGACGAAGCGGTTTTATGGTTTTATAATGGTGCCTATGAGACCGAGAGTATTCTGAATATCCGCAGCAGTCAGGATATTCCCTTAAAAGGGCTGGCCAGATGCTATCGTGCGCTGGGCGACGAGGAACAGGCGGCTGCCTGCGAGCAGGCGGCGCAGAAGCTTGTTGATGATACTGCCTGCAGGATGGAACGGTATCATACATAGGGGAACCGCTAAGCGGTTACCTGGCGGTTGTCTGGCAGTTATCTGGCAGCTACCCGACGATTTATGATGATAGAGAGAAGAAAGGTTTGAAGACAGATTATGAAATGGGAAGAAAATGTGCGCAGGGCAGTTCCCTATATACCCGGGGAGCAGCCTCAGAAAGAAGGCGTCATTAAGCTAAACACAAACGAGAACCCCTATCCGCCCGCGCCGGAGGTGGAGCGGAAAATTGCCGCGCTGGAGACAGATAAGATGCGGCTTTATCCCGCTTTCCCCGATCAATCCGATTTGGCGGCGGCTCTGGCGGCATATTACCATATTGATAAGGAGCAGATTTTTATCGGTGTGGGTTCGGACGACGTGCTATCTATGGCGTTTCTGACCTTCTTTCAGTCGGGGAAGCCGATTCTCTTCCCGGATATTACTTATTCCTTTTATGATGTGTGGGCGGATCTTTACAGGATTCCCTATGAAACCAGGGCGCTGGACGAGCATTTTCTCATCAGGCCGGAGGATTATCGGCAGCCGAACGGCGGCGTTATTTTCCCTAACCCCAACGCGCCTACGGGAATTTTGCTGGGGCTTGACAAGGTGGAGGAGATTCTGGCGGCGAATCGGGACGTGGTGGTGATTGTTGACGAGGCTTATGTGGACTTTGGCGGAGTCAGCGCCCTGCCGTTGATCGACCGATATGATAATCTGCTGGTGGTACAGACCTTTTCCAAATCCAGAGCCATGGCGGGAATGCGTATTGGTTACGCTATGGGCAATCCCAGGCTGATTCAGTATCTGAATGATGTGAAATATTCCGTCAATTCTTATACGATGAATTATGCCGCGCTGGAGCTTGGAGTGGAGGCGGTTCGCAATGAGGCGTATTTCCGGGAATGTTGCGACAGGATTATCAAGACCCGCGGGAGGGCGGAGGAGGAATTGACAAGGCTGGGCTTTACCTTTCCCAAGTCCTGTAGTAATTTTATCTTTGCTTCCCATAAGAGGGTTCCGGCGCAGGTAATTTTCGACCGGTTGAAGGAACGGGACATTTATGTCAGACATTGGAATAAGGAGAGAATCGGCAATTATCTGCGCATTACCATCGGCACGGACGAGCAGATGGAGGCGCTGTACGCCGCTTTGGAGCAAATATGCCGGGAGGCGGCTCCACTGTAACGATGCCGGAAATGGCAAATTCGCGGATAATCGCGGGACAGAAGGAATATATTATAGTAAAGAACAGATGATGCCTCGTCGTCTGAGGGAAAAACCATCTGAAAAAGAAAGAGGTTGTCATGGAAGGATTAGCAGTTGCATTTGCGAACACACTGGGAAAATATGTAGCCAAGGAAGTCGTTGTATTTGTCATATCTATGATTCCGATTCTGGAGCTGAGGGGAGGACTGATTGTGGCGTCCCTGCTGCAGGTGCCCATTACGACGGCGGTACCGCTTTGTATTGTGGGCAATATCATTCCGATTCCTTTTATTCTGCTTTTTATCAGACAAATTTTTAAATGGATGAAGAAGATCAGAATTTTCCGGGGATTAATAGAGCGGTTGGAGAATCGCGCCATGAGTAAAAGCGATAATATTAAGAAATATGAGTTTTGGGGTCTGGTATTATTCGTAGGGATTCCGCTGCCGGGCACGGGTGCGTGGACCGGTTCCCTGATTGCGGCGCTTCTGGAAGTGGATTTTAAGAAAGCTGTTCTGGCGGAGCTTCTCGGTATTGCAATAGCGACTGTTATTATGTCTGTTGTTTCCTACGGACTGCTGGGAGCTCTGCTTGGATAATAGTATCATACCTTTTTGTCGCTCGAATCATTGGATAAGAAAAAGGCAAGGTTGCTGGAGTATGGGGAAAAGGAAAATAAGGCTTCTGTCAGGCTGCGTGATTGTGGCGGCGCTTGTGGGCGCGGCGGCTGCGGTTCTGCTGGCGACAGGGGATCAAAAGATACGGGAGAGTCAGAATCTTGCCTTGATGAAGGGCGTGACCGCTACCTGTGACAGTACGGAAACGGAAGCGTTGTCGGCGGATAAGGCGATCGACGGAGACGACGAGTCCCTGTCCTCCCGTTGGTCCAGCGAGAATAACTGGGAAGACGCCTCCCACTATATACAACTGGAATTTCCGGAAGAAATTTCAGTTTCTTTTGTTGTACTGAAATGGGAAAGGCGCAACGCGGTTTCCTATGCGCTGGAGGGCTCCCTGGAAGGCAGCCAATGGACTCTGCTGCAGTCCTTTGATACCGCGCCGGAGCAAAAGGAACAGGAAATTCTGCTGGACGAGGCGGTGACGGTGCGGTATCTCAGAGTGTCTGTGGAGGAGGTATCCCAGAGGGAAGAGGATTATTCGAACCTTTACCAGAATGTGTCGCTGTATGAATTTGAGGTTTACGCGGACAAGCCGGCGGCTTATCAGGTGCAGGCGCCTGTGATTGAGACGGGGGAGGACGGCAGCAGATATTTGTCTTCGCCTGAAGCGCCGGAGGGCTATACGGTCACATATATCGGCGCGGACTTAGAGCAGGTGATCGGCGGGGACGGCGTTGTTTATGATACCATTCAGGATAAAGAAGTGACGGTAGGCTACCGGGTGCAGGATCAGGAAGGGCAGGAAAGCGCGCGGGAGGTTTCTTTTGTGATTCAGGTGCCCGCATATCAGAAGCCGGAGACGGGGGAAGGGCAGCAGACGGAGGCGGCGGAGAACGAATGTCCGACGGTGATTCCCGCGTTGCAGGAATGGAAGGGCGCTGCCGGAAGCTTTGCGGTAACAGGGCAGAGCCGCGTGATAGTAGATGTGGGCTCCGCAACTGAACAGGATACGCGGCAGTCGGCGCAGGCGCTTCGGGAGGCGGCGGAGCTTCTGGCGGAACAATACCATGCACGAACCGGCGGCTCCGAGGGGACGGAGGGTCAGGCCGACGGATATCGGTTGGAGATTTGCGAAGGAACAGCGGCAGATGCGCGAGCCGGAGATATTTATCTGGGCTATGCGGAGGAAGCCAACGGTTTAGGGGAAGAAGGGTATACCTGCGATATAAATGACACATGCGTCATAAAAGCGGAATCCGCTGTGGGAATCCGTTGGGGAACGGTTACTTTGCTGCAATTGCTTTTTCCAGATTGGCAGACGGAGGCGACTGCGGCGGCAGAGGAGGAGGACGGGACAGATCAAAGTATCCCTGCCGCTGTGCCGCGGGGGCAGATCAGAGATTACCCTCTTTATGAAGTGCGCGGCTTCGGCATAGACGTTGCCAGATGCGCGGTTTCAACGGATATGCTGTATAAGATGATAGAGACCATGTCCTGGTACAAGATGAATGATTTTACGATTCACTTGAATGATAACGCCATACTCTCCGGCAGCGGACTGACGGACTCTGTGGAGAGCGCGATGACGGCCTACAGCGCGTTCCGTCTGGAATCAGAACTGGCCAACGAGGAGGGGCAAAGGCTGACCTCAGAAGATGGCAGCTATACGAAGGAAGAATTTGCCCGGCTCATCACCGTGGCGAAAGCCTATGGCGTCACTGTGGTACCGGAGATTGATACGCCGGCTCATTCTTTAGCCATTACGAAGCTATATCCGGAGTACGCGCTGACGGGAAACGCTGAAGCCGTGGATCAGATCGACCTTCACAATGAGGACGCCAAGGCGTTTGTAAAGGAAATCTGGCAGGAAGCGCTGGATAAGGAAAACGGCGCTTTCCGGGAGGCGGAGATTGTGGGCATCGGTATGGACGAGTATTACGGGGACGGCGAAGAATACCGCCGGTTTCTGGTAGAAATTCATGAGCTGGTGCAGTCTGAGGATAAAACCGCGCGTTTGTGGGGGAGCCTCAGCAATGTGGACGGTACTACGGTTCCCGCCGTCGAAAACCTGCAGATGAACATCTGGAGTACGGTCTGGGCCGATCCTGAGGAAATGTATGAGGCGGGCTATTCCCTGATTAACATGCAGAATAATCATCTTTATATTATTCCGGGCGGCGGTTATGATTATTTGGATCTGGAGGAGCTGCGGGAGAACTGGGAGCCGAACAAATTCTATGATTATAATGAGCTGGAGGTGATACCCGCCTATTCGCCCCAGATGCTGGGGGCGGCTTATATGATCTGGAACGATAAAAGCAGGGAGCTGGAGATAGGGGAAACGGATATGTATGAGCGGTTTGTACAGCCCCTCGCGGTGATAGCGGACAAGCTGTGGCAGTAGGGAGACCTTTGGTTTGGCGGAAAGCATTGTATGGGAGAAAGGGAGGACGCATGGAAGCATATATGGATTTTGCGCTGGTTTACGATACCTTTATGGACGAAACGCCTTATGAGGAATGGTGCGACTACCTTGTGGAATTGCTGCGCCGGTATGAGGACGGCGTTTTGGCGGGTGAAGAGCCGGACGGCAATCTCAGACAGGAGCGCAACTCGGTTCTGGATCTGGGCTGCGGTACGGGAACCCTGACGGAGCTGATGGCGCGAAAGGGATACGAGATGATCGGTGTGGACAACTCCCCGGAAATGCTGCAAATCGCTATGGAGAAGCGGCTGCGGTCGGGCCTGGATATCCTGTACTTATTACAGGATATGCGGGAATTTGAGTTGTACGGCACGGTGGGAGCGGTAATCAGCGTCTGCGATTCCCTGAATTATCTGTTGGAGGAAGAGGATCTCCTGCGCACCTTTCGCCTGGTGAACAATTACCTTTATCCCGGAGGGATTTTTATTTTCGATTTTAATACGGTGTATAAATATGCCGTGGTGATCGGAGATGCCACCATCGCTGAAAATCGGGAAGAATGTAGCTTTATCTGGGAAAACTATTATCATGGGGAAGAGGAGATCAATGAATATGATCTGACCATTTTTGTGAAAACGGATAAGGACGCCCTCTTCCGCAGATTTCAGGAGACTCACTATCAGCGGGGCTATCGCCTGGGGCAGATGCTGGAGCTGGTGGAGCAGTCGGGGCTGGAGTTTGTGGAGGCGATCGACGCGGATACCAGGGGAACGGTTACGCAGGAAAGCCAGCGGATTTATATGATAGCGCGCAAGGGCGCCGACACCAAGGCTAATACGTTTCCCGCCGCGGACGGCGCCTGACGCCGGAAGGGGCAGTAGCTTTTTCATACTCAAATTTGTGCCGGAGCGTCACAAATTTGTCTGATGGCAGAAGAGAAACCGCCTTCGCGGATTTCTCTTCGCCCCGTCGCTAACGCTCTGGAATGGAGATTACAATGACAGATTATATGGTACGGGCAACGGCGGCGAATACGCAGATTCGCGCCTTTGCGGTCACTTCAAGAGAACTGGTGGAGCAGGCGAGGGCGGCGCACCATACAAGCCCGGTGGTAACCGCTGCGCTGGGGCGTCTGATGACAGGCGGCCTGATGATGGGCGGTATGTTAAAGGGCGAGGAGGATATGCTCACATTGCAGATCAGCGGTTCCGGTCCGGTACACGGCCTGACGGTGACGGCGGATTCTAAGGGAAACGTGAAGGGCTACGCGGATTATCCCCAGGCAATGATGCCGCCCAACAGCATGGGAAAACTTGATGTGGGCGGTGTGATCGGAAGCGGCGTGCTGACGGTGATTAAGGACATGGGGCTGAAGGAACCCTATTCTTCCACGATAGAATTGCAGACAGGGGAAATTGGGGACGACTTGACTTATTATTTTGCCGCCTCCGAGCAGGTACCCTCCAGCGTGGCGCTGGGCGTGCTGATGAACCGGAATAATACGGTGAAACAGGCGGGCGGGCTGCTCATTCAGTTGATGCCCTTTACGGAAGAGGAGACGGTGGACAGACTGGAGCGGAGGCTGAAAGAAATGAAGCCTGTCACGGCCATGCTGGAGGAGGGGAATACGCCGGAACAGATTCTGGAACTGGTACTGGGAGACTTAGGGCTGGAAATTAAGGATACCATGCCTCTCCGTTTTTATTGTAGCTGTAATAAGGAGCGGGTGGAAAAAGTACTGGTCAGTCTGGGGAAGGAAGAATTGCAGAAGCTGATCGACGAGGGCAAAGAGGTGGAGCTGAACTGCCGTTTCTGCAATACCAATTACCGCTTCAGCGTGGAGGAATTGAAGAAGCTTCGATAGACATGGAGGTGTGTGATGAAGCATGGATTTGTTAAGGCGGCGGCTATGACGCCGAAGATCAGGGTGGCTGATCCGGTTTATAATGCGAAGGAAATATGTAAGGGAATCGGGGAAGCTCTGGAAAAAGGGGCTAAAATTATCGTTTTCCCGGAATTGTGTCTGACAGGCTATACCTGTCATGATTTGTTCCTGCAGGAGCTTTTGCTTTCCCAGGCGAAGGAAGCGCTGGGCGTGGTGGCGGAGGCCACCGAAGGAAGCGACGCGCTGGTCTTTGTGGGGCTGCCGGTGGAGAAGGAGCATAAGCTTTATAATGTGGCGGCGGCGATTCAAGATGGCCGGGTATTAGCATTTATTCCTAAGAAGAATATACCGTCTTACGCCGAGTTCTATGAGAATCGTCATTTTACGCCGGGCAATGAAAGCCCGGAGCCTTATCGTTATGCAGGAAAGGAAGTACCCTTTGGCACGAATATTTTACTGGAATCGGACGCCGTAGAGGGTATGGCGGTGGGCTGTGAAATCTGCGAAGATATCTGGGTTCCGGATTCGCCGGGAATCTCCCACGCTTTGGCCGGCGCTTCCGTGCTGGTGAATCTGTCCGCTTCCAATGAGACGGTGGGAAAGGATACCTACCGGGAAATGCTGGTGACGTCTTCCAGCGCCAGGCTGATCGCCGCCTATATCTATGCTTCGGCGGGGGAAGGGGAATCCACGCAGGATCTGGTTTTCGGCGGCCATAATATGATAGCGGAGAATGGAACCCTGCTGGCTCAGGCGAAGCGCTTTGCGTCGGAAAACATTTATGCTGATCTTGATCTTCACAGGCTGTGCCATGAGCGGCGGCGAATGACGACCTTTGCGCCTAAAGGAAGGGAACGGTATCTGGTGATCCCAATTCATATGGAAGAGGAGGATACTAAGCTGGAGAGGCAATTTCCGCCGCACCCCTTCGTGCCTTCCGACCGGACCCAACGGGATAAGCGCTGTGATGAGATTCTTTCCATTCAGTCCTGTGGGTTAAAGAAGCGGTATGAGCATACCGGCTGCCAGTCGGCGGTGATCGGCGTTTCCGGCGGCCTGGATTCTACGCTGGCGCTGTTGGTGACCGTGCGGGCTTTCGATATGCTTGGGCTTGACAGGGGACAGATTACAACGGTGACCATGCCCTGTTTCGGAACCACGGACAGAACCTATGAAAACGCCTGTAAGCTCGCCAGAACCTTAGGAACCGCGCTGGAAGAGGTGGATATCCGGGAAGCGGTAACCCTCCATTTCCGGGATATCCGGCAGGACATTCACTGCCATGATGTGACTTATGAAAACGGACAGGCGAGGGAGCGGACGCAGGTGCTGATGGATATTGCCAATCGTACGGGCGGTATGGTGATCGGTACGGGGGATATGTCGGAGCTTGCTCTTGGCTGGGCGACCTACAACGGCGACCATATGTCCATGTATGGAGTCAACGCAGGGGTGCCAAAGACGCTGGTGCGTCATCTGGTGCGGTATTATGCGGACACCTGCGGTAATGCCCCGCTTCAGGAGGTACTGCTGGATATACTTGACACGCCTGTCAGTCCTGAACTCCTGCCGCCGGTGGACGGTGTGATTTCCCAGAAAACCGAGGATTTGGTGGGACCCTACGAGCTCCACGACTTCTTTTTGTATTATATGCTTCGCTGTGGCTTTGAGCCGGAAAAGATATATCGGATTGCCTGCAGCGCTTTTCAGGGAATATATGACAGAGGTGTCATTTTAAAATGGCTTAAGATTTTTTACCGGAGATTTTTTGCCCAGCAGTTTAAACGTTCCTGCCTGCCGGACGGCCCTAAGGTGGGAAGCGTCGCCGTATCTCCGCGGGGGGATCTGCGTATGCCTTCCGACGCCTGCGCCGAAATCTGGATGCGGCAGCTGGAGGAACTGTAAATTACCGCCGGCTGCCTTTCCGTTGGGGGATTATTCTTCTTCCTCGTCCCCCACATTTTCCAGCGCTTTGTTCAGAGAAGAAGTGATGGCGTCCAAAAGAATGATGGAGGTATACTTGCTGTCATCGGCGTATGTAATTCCTTCCAGGCTTTGATTTTTGATAATCTGATCCGCCAGGTCTTCGAAGGAAGGCTGAATCAGAGGATACATGGTGGCAACGGCCTCATCGAGATTGACTAAGCGAATGGAGTTGATGTTGGTTTCATCTACAGTAACCTCGATCTCAACCACATTATCATTTAAGATCAGGGAAGTCGTATAGACGCCGGGCACATAGGTATTTTCCGTGGTCTGCGTCATGGTGGAGACAGTCGCCTTTTTCTCCTCTTTGGGAAGAAACATGATAATGAGCAGAATGATAAAAAGGATACCGAGCGCGGCAAAAATGCCGGTATAGATTAATTCTTTTACATGAAGCACCACAATTTTTGTTTTGGAACTCATACAATATCCCCATAGAAAATCTTTTTAACAGTTTATGTACGGCGTGGGAAGAATATTCCAGCAGCGCAGGGCAAACTGTTGATAAAGGAGGTTCTTTTCACAGGCTCGCCAAAGGGCGATGGAGGGCGCGAAATGCCGGGGACAGAAAGGGACAAAGTTGACAAAGCTGTCAACCGGGTGTTATTCTGATACAGGGCAAAGGCGTTCTTATGACAGGATAAGAATGTCTTTTTATTGTAATGGAACAGGCATGGCTGCGGAAGATATGCGGTGACAGGACAGACGCGGCTGCGAAATAGATAGAAAGGAAGGTAGGTTATGAGAAAAAATTACACCAAGGAAGATATTATTAATCTGGTGGCGGATGAGGACGTGGAATTTATTCGCCTGCAGTTTACCGATATCTTCGGCAACCTGAAAAATGTGGCGATTACGGCCAGCCAGTTGGAAAAGGCGTTGGATAACGAGTGTATGTTTGACGGCTCTTCCATAGAGGGATTTGCGCGGATTGAGGAGTCGGATATGTATCTATATCCCGATTTCAGCACCCTTGAAATTTTCCCATGGAGACCCCAGCAGGGCAAGGTGGCGAGGCTGATCTGCGATGTGTACCGTCCCAACGGCAAGCCTTTTGAGGGCGATCCCCGTTATATTTTGAAACAGGCGGTTCAGAAAGCGTCGGAGCTGGGTTATACCTTCGAGGTGGGGCCGGAATGTGAGTTTTTCCTGTTTAATACAGATGAAAATGCAATGCCTACGACGATTACCCATGAAAAGGCGGGCTATTTCGACTTAGGGCCGATGGATTTCGGGGAAAATGCCAGGCGGGATATGGTGCTGACGCTGGAGGATATGGGCTTTGTCATCGAAGCCTCCCATCATGAGGTAGCGCCGGCGCAGCATGAGATTGATTTCCGCTATGACGAGGCGTTAGCTACCGCGGATAATATCATTACCTTTAAGCTGGCGGTGAAAACCATTGCCAGAAGACACGGGCTCCACGCCACCTTTATGCCGAAGCCCAAGTATGGCGTGAACGGTTCGGGCATGCACATCAATATGTCCCTGTCTAAAGATGGCAGGAATATTTTTGCAGATCAGAGTGATAAACTGGGATTGAGCAGAGAAGCCTATTTTTTTATAGGCGGTATTATGAAGCATATGCAGGGAATGACGGCGATTACGAATCCGCTGGTCAATTCTTATAAGAGACTTGTGCCGGGCTATGAAGCCCCCGTATATATTGCGTGGAGCGCAACCAACAGAAGTCCCCTGATCCGTATTCCGGCTTCCAGGGGAGAGGGAACCAGAATCGAGCTGAGGTGCCCCGACCCGTCGGCGAACCCGTATCTGGCGCTGGCGGTATGTCTCCGCGCCGGACTGGACGGTATTGTGAATGAAATCATGCCGCCCCAGAGCGTGGACTGCAATATTTTTGAATTGTCCGGGGAAGAGAAAAAAGCCCGCGGAATCGAAGAAATACCGGGAACCTTGATAGAAGCGATTTATCATATGGAGTCGGACCCGTTTATCAAAGATATTTTGGGAGAGCACACATATTATAAATATATCGAGGCCAAGAAAGCCGAGTGGTACCGCTATCGTTCCCAGGTCACAGACTGGGAGGTTAACGAGTACTTAAATACGTTCTAGCTACACTGGTACAGTGTTTCAATCCCTGATTGGATACACGGACATCAGACAGAAAGATTATGCCCGGAAGGAGGTGAGCGTGTGATTAATATTATAGTGGTACTGCCGAAGCTGGAGGACGCCAAAGGCGTCCGGGGTCTTTTGATCAAAAATGGGTTTCAGGTCACCGCGGTCTGTACGACGGGCGCCCAGGCGCTGAGCCAGTTGGACGATCTGAACGATGGAATCATCATATGCGGATATAAGCTCACGGACATGATTTACCAAGAATTGCACGACTGCCTCCCGAAAGGCTTTGATATGCTCCTGATGGTGTCCCAGAATATGGTCAACGACTGTATGGACAACGATATCATCTGCCTGTCCATGCCGTTGAAGGTGTATGACCTGATTAATACGGTAGACATGATGAGCCAGGCGATTCAGCGCCGCCGCAGGAAAGCGAAGCAGACGCCCAAGGTGCGCAGCGCGGAGGAAACGGCGCTGATCAGGGAAGCCAAGCAGCTTCTGATGAATCGCAACAATATGACGGAGGAAGAGGCGCACCGCTATATCCAGAAGTGCAGTATGGACAGCGGTACGAATATGGTGGAAACGGCGCAGATGGTGCTTGCCATGATGCGTTCTTAAAACAGTCTGAATATGATATACTATCCAGGACGAAGCAGGCAATCGCCCAAAAGACGCGAAATGAAAGAAAGGCGGGAGGACGCGTATGAAATTTACGAAAATGCATGGCTGCGGCAACGATTATATTTATATTGACGGGGCAAAGGAGAAAATTCCCCAGGAAAAGAAGCCTGAATTTGCGCGCAGAGCCAGCGACAGACACTTCGGTATCGGCGGAGACGGCGTGATTTTTATCAATCCCTCCGAGGAAGCGGATTTTGAGATGGAAATGTATAACGCGGACGGCAGCCGCTCGGAAATGTGCGGCAACGGTATCCGCTGCGTGGCCAAGTATGTGTACGACAAAGGCCTGACTGATAAAACTGACATAAGCGTCATAAGCTGCGGGAAGGTCAAATATCTACAGTTGTTTTTACAGGACAATCGGGTGGCTTCCGTCAGGGTTAATATGGGAGCGCCGGAGCTTCGCCCGGAACAGATTCCGGTGATCGCGGAGGGCTGTGAAGAGAAGGTGGTAGATGAGCCGATCGAAGTGCAGGGACGGGAATATAAAATGACATGTGTGTCAATGGGGAATCCCCACGCGGTAGTCTATGTGGACGATGTGATGGGGCTGGAAATCGAGAAGATCGGCCCCTTCTTTGAAAACCATGAGCGTTTTCCGAGACGAACCAATGCGGAGTTTGTTCAAGTGCTGGACAGGAAAACCGTGCAGATGCGCGTCTGGGAACGGGGGACGGGAGAGACGCTTGCCTGCGGTACCGGCTGCTGCGCGACCGTTGTTTCCTGTATTTTAAATGGTTTGACGGATGACACGGTTACTGTTAAACTATTAGGAGGCGAACTTGAGATTACTTGGGACAGGGAAGCGGATCGGGTCTATATGACAGGGCCGGCGGAGACAATTTTCGACGGGGAGCTGGTTTAAGTGATTCAGATATCGACCCCGCGTACAGGAGCGTATCGGCGGGGAGAACCGTGATAACATAAGCGGCGGAATAAGCGCGCGGAAATGAGGACAAAATGGTTAAAGTAAACGACAATTATTTAAAATTACCCGGAAGCTATCTTTTTTCCACGATTGGTAAAAAGGTCAATGCGTATGCGGCGGCTCATCCGGACAGGAAAATTATCAGGCTGGGTATCGGCGACGTAACGCAGCCGCTTTCCCCTGCCGTGATCGGCGCGCTGCACAGCGCTGTAGACGAGATGGCGGACGCGGAGACCTTCCGCGGATACGCGCCTGACCTGGGCTATGAATTTCTGAGAACCGCCATTGCCGAGAATGATTATAAGGCAAGAGGGTGCCAGATTGACGCGGATGAAATATTCGTATCGGACGGCGCGAAATGTGATTCCGGTAATATTCAGGAGATTTTTGCGCTGGATAATAAGATCGCCGTATGCGATCCGGTATATCCTGTTTATGTAGATACCAATGTGATGGCGGGCAGAACGGGAACCTATGACGCCGCTACGGGCAACTGGAGCGATGTGATTTATATGCCCTGCACCGCGGAGCATGATTTCGCGCCCCAACTGCCGGAGCAGACGCCTGATTTAATTTATCTCTGCTTCCCCAATAACCCCACCGGTTCTACTATTACCAGGGCGCAGCTTCAGGAGTGGGTGGATTATGCCAACAAGAACGGTTCCGTGATTATTTATGACGCGGCTTATGAAGCTTATATTGCCGAGGAAGACGTACCCCATACTATTTACGAGTGCGAGGGCGCCAGAACCTGCGCTATCGAGCTTCGTTCTTTCTCCAAAAACGCGGGCTTTACCGGCGTGCGCCTGGGCTTTACGGTTATCCCGAAGGAATTAAAGGTGGGCGATGTGTCCCTGCACAGCCTTTGGGCGAGACGTCACGGTACGAAATATAACGGAGCGCCCTATATTATCCAGAGAGCGGGCGAGGCTGTGTACAGCGAGGCGGGCAGGAAAGAGACGAAAGCGCTGGTCGCTTACTATATGAAGAATGCGGCTTATATTCTGGAAGGGCTGAAATCCGCGGGCTTTAGCGTGTCCGGCGGCGTGAACGCGCCCTATATCTGGTTAAAAGCGCCGAACAATATGACAAGCTGGGAATTTTTTGATTATTTATTGGAGAACGCGAATGTAGTCGGGACGCCCGGCTCCGGCTTCGGACCCAGCGGGGAGACTTATTTCCGTCTGACAGCCTTCGGCAGCTATGAGAATACGGTGGAAGCGGTGGAACGGTTGAAAAAGCTTTCCCTGTAGGAGATTTTAAGCCGGTATTGTATTTTTTTATAAACAATCGTTGCATTTTTTTCACGGTTGTGATATAAAATATGCATATATAAATGCGTTGAAAGAGACTCGCTTTACGGAAAACAACAGGAATACGGCGTCACCGACTGAGAGCGCTGTTTGTGGGAGGTAAAGACTGGGAACACTCCGGAGCAGATTATCTGAACCATTTGTTCGGTTGTTGGGACTGCGGTAAACAGCAGGTTCTTCAAGGGACAGCCGGAATGTTAGGATAGTTCGTTGCACGCGTTAAGTGTCAGAGCGGGCAGGGCGAAAGCACATCTTGTTGGAGATGGCGGCCTGTCAATGCGGGTGGTACCGCGGATGTCAGTGATAATCCGTCCCGGAATACAGTAATTGTATTCCGGGACTTTTTAGTGTGTTTGAAGGCACATGTTCTACAGGAACTGTAAAAGCGTTGCGGAATGGAGGAAGATATGACAATCAAAAATATTTACAGGGACGTAACCTTACAACAAATCAGTGAACAGGATATTGGAACGGAGCTCAGGGTAGCGGGCTGGATTGAGAATATCCGTGACCACGGCGGGGTATCCTTTGTGGACTTGCGGGATATGTATGGCGTCCTGCAGGTCGTTATGCGGGACACTTCTCTTTTGGAAGGGCTGACGCGGGAGATGAGCGTTTCCATTGAAGGGCTGGTAGAAAAGCGGGACGAGGAAACCTACAATCCCAGAATCCCCACCGGTACGATTGAGCTGGAAGCCCATCAGGTAGAGGTTCTCGGCAAGGTATACAAACAGCTTCCCTTTGAGATTATGACGTCCAGGGAGACGAGGGAGGACGTCCGCTTGAAATACCGTTATCTGGATTTGAGAAATCAGAAGGTGAAGGATAATATTATTTTCCGCTCTCAGGTTATCAGCTTCCTGCGGGAAAAAATGACGCAGATGGGATTTTTGGAGATTCAGACTCCGATCCTGTGCGCTTCCTCTCCGGAGGGAGCCAGGGACTATATTGTCCCTTCCAGAAAGTTTAAGGGTAAATTTTACGCGCTGCCCCAGGCGCCGCAGCAGTATAAACAGTTGCTGATGGTATCGGGCTTTGACAAGTATTTCCAGATCGCGCCTTGCTTTCGGGATGAGGACGCCAGGGCGGATCGCTCGCCGGGGGAGTTTTATCAATTGGATTTTGAGATGAGCTTTGCGACGCAGGAAGATGTGTTCCGGGTAGGGGAGGAAGTGCTGTCCGCGGTCTTTGAGAAATTCGCGCCGGAGGGCTTTGAGGTGACGAAAGCCCCTTATCCGGTGATCAGCTATCGACAGGCAATGCTTGAATTTGGTACGGATAAGCCGGACTTAAGGAATCCCCTTCGTATTATGGATTTGACAGATTTCTTCCAGAAATGCCAGTTTAAACCCTTCCATGGGAGGACGGTTCGCGCTATTAAGGTGCATGCGGATATGTCCAAGGGCTTCCATGAAAAGCTGTTAAAATTTGCCACGGATATGGGAATGGGCGGCCTTGGCTATCTGGAGGTGGAAGAGGATCTGTCCTATAAGGGGCCTATTGATAAATTCATTCCGGAGGAGTTAAAGAAAGAGCTGCTTACCCTGGCCGCTCTGGCAGCAGGGGACACGATTTTCTTTATTGCCGATAAGGAGGAGCGGGCGGCCTGGTATGCCGGGGAAATCCGCAGGGAGCTGGGGGAGAAGCTGGGCTTAATCGAGCAAAGCGCATATCGTTTTTGCTATGTCAACGACTTCCCGATGTTTGAACTGGATCCCGACACCAAACAGATTGGCTTTACCCATAATCCTTTTTCCATGCCTCAGGGCGGCCTGGAGGCCTTGCGGCAAAAAGACCCCCTGGAGGTTCTGGCTTACCAGTACGATATTGTCTGCAACGGCGTGGAGCTTTCTTCCGGCGCGGTGCGCAATCATGATATGGAGATTATGGAAAAGGCGTTTGAGATTGCCGGGTATGATCGGGAGACTCTGAAAAACAAATTCGGTGCGCTGTATCAGGCCTTTCAGTTCGGCGCGCCGCCCCACGCGGGCATGGCGCCGGGGGTAGACCGTATGATTATGCTGCTGCGCGGAGAGGATAATATCAGGGAAGTGATCGCTTTCCCGATGAACGGCAACGCGCAGGATCTGATGTGCGGCGCGCCCAACGACGTGACGGAACAGCAGCTCAGGGAAGTGCATATTAAGATACGGCAGTAATCGTTACCAATTTCTTTACACGGCTGCTTGCTTCCGGGCGAAAGCAAATAGCCCCTGAGGGTGGAAGACAAATCGCTCAGAAACGAGGATGAATATGGCAAATGTGATCAGTGACGAAACCATCGAGTATGTGGGGATTCTGGCCAAGCTGGAGCTTTCTGATGAGGAGAAGGAACAGGCGAAGAAGGATATGGGCAGGATGCTGGATTATATTGATAAGCTGGGGGAATTAGATACGGAGGGTGTGGAACCTATGTCCCATGTATTTCCGGTACAGAACGTATTTCGGGAGGATGTGGTGACAAACTCTGACACAAGGGAACAGTTGTTGTCCAATGCGCCGGAGCAAAAGGACGGTATGTTTGTGGTTCCGAAGACATTTGATTAGATGGAAGGGAATGGAGAAAGCGATGAGCGATATTCTGGATATGACAGCCGTAGAACTTTCGGCGGCCATCAGGGCGGGAAAAACCACGGCGGTGGAAGCCGTAGAGGCGGCGCTTGCCCGTATTGAGGAAAGAGATCAGGAGTTCAATTGTTATGTGACGGTGAGCAGAGACAAAGCTCTGGCGCAGGCGAAGCAGGTACAGGCGGCAATCGAGGCGGGAGAACTGACAGGGCCGCTGGCCGGCGTACCGGTAGCGATTAAGGATAATATGTGTACGGAGGGCTTGCTGACCACCTGCTCTTCCAGAATATTAGGAAATTTCGTTCCCGCTTATACGGCGGAAGCAGTCCTGCGTCTGGAAAAGGCGGGGGCGGTGATCCTGGGCAAAACCAATATGGACGAGTTTGCCATGGGCTCTACTACGGAGACTTCGGCCTATGGGGAAACGAAAAATCCATGGAATCCGGCGCATGTGCCGGGCGGCTCTTCCGGCGGTTCTGCGGCGGCGGTGGCGGCGGGGGAATGTTTCTACGCCCTGGGCTCCGATACGGGCGGCTCTATCAGACAGCCGGCCTCCTTCTGCGGCGTGGTAGGTATGAAGCCTACCTATGGGACGGTGTCCCGCTATGGCCTGATTGCCTATGGCTCGTCGCTGGATCAGATTGGCCCTCTGGCCAGAAATGTAACGGACTGCGCGGCTATTCTGGAAGCTATTGCCGGGCATGACCATAAGGATTCCACCTCAGTTGCCAGGGAGGATACGGATTTCACCGCGGCGCTGGTGGAAGATGTGAAGGGAATACGTATCGGGATTCCCAATGACTATTTTGGGGAAGGGCTGAATGAGGAGGTTCGGGGCGCGGTTTTGCAGGCTGCCGGAGTCCTGGAGGAAAGGGGCGCTATCGTAGAGCGCTTTGATTTAAGCCTTGTGGATTATGCGATTCCCGCCTATTATACCATTGCGGCGGCGGAAGCAAGCTCGAATCTGGAGCGGTTCGACGGTATTAAATATGGTTATCGGACGCCGGAGTATCATGGCCTTCACAATATGTACAAGAAATCCCGTTCCGAGGGCTTCGGGGAGGAAGTGAAGCGCCGCATTATGCTGGGTTCCTTTGTTTTAAGCTCCGGCTATTATGACGCCTATTATCTGAAGGCCCTGAAGGTTAAGGCGCTGATTAAGAAAGCCTTTGACGAGGCGTTTGCCAGATATGATGTGATTCTGGGGCCGGTAGCGCCCACCACGGCGCCGAAGCTGGGCGAGAGCCTTGCCGACCCGATTCAGATGTATCTGGGAGATATTTATACCATCGCCGTCAATCTGGCGGGGCTGCCGGGGATCAGTATCCCCTGCGGGCGAGATGCAGAGGGGCTGCCCATCGGTTTGCAGCTTATCGGAGACAGCTTCCGGGAAAAGAAGCTGATTCAGACGGCCTATACCTATGAAAAGGCACGGGGAGCGTTCCCTTTGGCACTTGCAGAATAAATGGGGGGATTAGTATGAAAAATCACACTGATGTGCTGATTTTTCATACGGCTATTTGTTTCTGAGCGAAAGCAAATAGCCCTGATGGCAGACGAGAAACCGCCTTCGCGGATTTCTCGCCGCCGCTTCGCAACAAGTTGCTCAGAAATGGAGATTAGCATGACAAAACAATATGAAACGGTTATCGGGCTGGAGGTTCATGTGGAGCTTGCCACCAAAACCAAGATTTTTTGCGGCTGTTCCACCGCTTTCGGAGGAGCGCCCAATACCCATACCTGTCCGGTATGCACCGGTATGCCCGGTTCTTTGCCGGTGTTAAACAAACAGGTTTTGGAGTACGCCATTGCGGTGGGGCTTGCGACCAATTGTGAGATCACCCGTTATGGCAAGTTTGACAGAAAGAATTATTTTTACCCCGATAATCCGCAGAATTATCAGATTTCTCAGCTCTATCTGCCGATCTGTAGAAAGGGCGGCGTGGAGATTGCAACGAAAGACGGCCGCACAAAGACGGTGGGGATTCACGAGATTCATATGGAGGAAGACGCCGGAAAGCTGATTCATGACGAATGGGAAGACTGCTCTTTGGTGGACTATAACCGTTCCGGCGTACCGTTAATCGAGATCGTGTCGGAACCGGATATGCGAAGCGCCGAAGAAGTAATCGCCTATCTTGAGAAGCTGCGGCTGATTATTCAATATCTGGGAGCCTCCGACTGCAAGCTGCAGGAGGGTTCCATGCGGGCAGATGTGAATCTGTCTGTCCGTGAAGTGGGGGCGAAGGAGTTTGGCACCCGGACGGAGATGAAAAATCTAAATTCCTTTAAGGCGATCGCAAGGGCAATCGAAGGGGAAAGGGAACGGCAGATCGACCTGCTTGAAGAAGGCGGGCAGGTTGTACAGGAGACAAGAAGGTGGGACGACGCGAAGGGAGAATCCTATGCCATGAGAAGCAAGGAGGACGCGCAGGATTACCGCTATTTTCCAGATCCCGACCTGACGCCCATTGTGGTAAGCGACGAGATGCTGGAGGAAATTCGGGCGAAGCAGCCGGAGTTCCGTACGGAAAAGATGCTTCGTTATAAAGAAGAATTTGATCTTCCGGACTATGATATTGATATTATTACCGGGGCAAAGCCGATGGCGGATCTGTTCGAGGCCACTGTTGCCATCTGCCGTCAGCCCAAACAGGTTTCTAACTGGCTTATGGGAGAAACCATGCGTCTGATGAAGGAACAGGAAATGGATGCGGAGGATCTGCGGTTTTCCCCGGAGCATCTTGCCGGGCTGATTGCCCTGGTGGACAGTAAGGCAATCAACAGTTCCGTTGCGAAGGAAGTGTTCCAGGCCATGTTTGAGGAAGATGTGGAACCGGAGCAGTATGTGGAGCAGAAGGGACTCAAGACCGTCAACGACGAGGGAGCCCTCCGCAAGACCATTGAGGAAGTGATCGCAGGCAATCCCCAGTCTGTAGAGGATTATCATAAGGGCAAGGAAAAGGCCATTGGTTTTCTGGTGGGACAGACCATGAAGGCCATGAAAGGAAAAGCCGACCCCGGTATGGTTAACCGGATTTTAAAGGAACTGCTGTAACAGGTTACTCTTCCAGAAATTCCAAAAACAGCAATACCGTATCCAGCTTCGTGGAGGTGGCCGGAATCCCCAGGACTGCCTCGGACGGATAACCCTGGTAGGTAACTTCGGATTCGCTCAGATAGTCATAACAGCCTGTTTCCATGAGCTTATTGTCCCCCGGAAGACAGATGCCTACGGCTACCGGCTGCTCCATGGCAGAGGGGTCGCGGTGGTTGATGACATAAGTGTCGGGATCTGTCAGCTCGTCCTGCGTATAAAAGGTGTCGTCGTCTCCCATATCGATGGTAGCCATATCCGTGTAATACAGGCAGTCCTCATACTTGGCGTACACATCTGCCGGAAGGGCTTCTTCCAGATTCAGAAAGCACTCGTTCTGCGCATACTCCTCAAAGGTAGCGGTGTCCGCCACGATGACGTCTATCATGCCGGCCATCAGCATGGCCACAAGCTTTTCCGAGCTGGAAAGGGAATATTGGGTGGAGTCGTTGTCGGAGAGAAGGATAGAGGTATCGATATATGCCTGATACTCTTGTGTGTCAATTTCCGCATATGTCTCAAATTCGCTGCCCCAGGCCTCCATCTCGGCCGCGGAGGAGGTATCCGCGTTAATGACGGCGGCATAGAAGCCGTAATCCTTGTTGGTTGCGTACTGATAAATAAACAGGGAGATAAGGGAGACCGCTACGACGGCCACAAGGGCATGTATTTTGTAGTAGTCCCAGAAGTAGGACAGCTTCTCTTTGGCGTTCATTTCCTTTAAGACTTTTTTCTGTTCTTCTCTGATTTCTTCTACAACTGACATGCCGCTCCCCGCTTCCCTGTGATTATTTGCTTTTTTCATAAATCTATCCAATATCTTATAGAGTTGTAAAAGCAATGTCAATGAAACTTCTCTGAAGAAAGTGTGAAATTTTTGGCGCTGAAACTTTTGGCGCGCTGAAAGTTTTGCCACCTTGCTTTTTTGCTTATTTTGTTATACGATAGTTCTATATTTCGCGGGTTGAGCGGTTACGTTTAGATCGAACGGAAATGGAGGATTAAGATGAACGAAACATATGTAGAATGTCTGGTGGCTAAGAAACCATCCGTAATGCTTTCCTTTCTCAAGGTACTCTTGATTATGATGACGGTTGTGTTTGTATTTCTGGGGCTGATGTTCGTGCCGGCATTGCTGGTAGCCATCGTTACGGGCGTGGGCGCTTATTTTGCGACCATGAACGCCAATGTGGAATACGAATATCTGTATCTGGATAAGGAAATCAGCGTGGACAAGGTGATGGCCAAGAGCAGGCGCAGGAAAGCCGGAAGCTTTCTGGTAGATCAGATGGAAATTATGGCGCCGATGGGTTCCTACAGATTGGATAACTACAAGAATCGTTCTATCAAAAAGCTCTATGATTTCAGTTCCGGCGTGGCAGCCCAGCCGGAGAAAAGGTACAGACTGATTTTTGCCGGCGATACGGAAGTGATTCTGGAACCCAACGCGGCAATGATTAAGGCGATACAGACGGTCGCTCCCCGTAAGGTATTTACGGATTAGGGCGGCTTTTTGTATATGATACAAATTACAAGACAGGAGGAGAGAAAATGGGTCAGATTATTGGCGAGGGAATTACCTTTGACGACGTGCTTTTGGTACCAAGCTATTCTCAGGTAATTCCGAATCAGGTAGACTTAACAACATGGCTTACGAAGAAAATTAAACTGAACATTCCTATGATGAGTGCTGGAATGGACACCGTAACCGAACACAGAATGGCGATCGCGATGGCGAGGCAGGGCGGTATCGGTATTATCCATAAAAACATGTCCATAGAAGCACAGGCGGAAGAAGTCGATAAGGTGAAACGTTCGGAAAACGGAGTTATCACCGATCCATTCTCATTGACACCGGAGCATACTTTAGCTGACGCCGACGCGCTGATGGCTAAATTCAGAATTTCCGGCGTGCCGATTACAGAGGGCAGAAAGCTGGTCGGCATTATTACCAATCGTGATCTGAAATTCGAGACAGATTTCACCAAGAAAATTAAAGAGTCTATGACGTCGGAGGGTCTGATCACCGCAAAAGCGGGAATTACCCTGGAAGAAGCGAAGCAGATTCTTGCCAAAGCAAGAAAGGAGAAGCTTCCGATTGTTGACGATGATTATAATTTGGTCGGATTGATTACCATTAAGGATATCGAGAAGACCATTAAATATCCTCTGGCAGCCAAGGACAGCCAGGGCAGGCTGCTGTGCGGCGCGGGCGTAGGCATTACGGCCAATGTGCTGGAGCGGGTAGGCGCGTTGGTGGACGCCAAGGTGGACGTGGTGGTATTGGACTCGGCTCACGGACATTCCGAGAACGTGCTGCGCTGTCTGCGTATGATTAAGGAAAAATATCCGGATGTACAGGTTATCGCGGGAAATGTGGCGACAGGAGAGGGCACAAGAGCGCTGATCGAGGCAGGCGCGGACGCTGTGAAGGTAGGTATCGGCCCGGGTTCCATCTGTACCACCCGTGTAGTGGCAGGTATCGGCGTACCCCAGATCAGCGCGATTATGGACGCTTATTCTGTTGCCAAAGAATATGGAATCCCGATTATTGCAGACGGCGGTATCAAGTATTCGGGCGATATGACGAAAGCCATTGCCGCAGGCGGAAACGTCTGTATGATGGGAAGTATGTTCGCAGGCTGTGATGAGAGTCCGGGAACCTTCGAATTATTCCAGGGCAGAAAATATAAAGTATACAGAGGCATGGGTTCTATCGCGGCCATGGAAAACGGCAGCAAAGACCGTTATTTCCAGTCGGACGCAAAGAAGCTGGTGCCGGAAGGCGTAGAGGGACGGGTAGCCTATAAGGGTACGGTGGAGGATACGGTCTTCCAGTTGATGGGCGGTCTCAGATCCGGTATGGGTTATTGCGGCACGCCTACGATTCCTGACTTACAGGAGAAGGGCAGATTTGTGAAAATTTCCGCCGCATCCCTGAAAGAGAGCCATCCTCATGATATCCATATTACTAAGGAAGCCCCCAATTACAGCGTAGACGAATAGAAGCTTTGTCGTAATGCTTCGGAATGGAGAGAAAATGCAGAAGATATCATTAGCACAGGATTTAGCGGCAAACGCTTATCCGGGAAGAGGAATTGTGATCGGGAAGTCTGAGGACGGCAAATATGCCGTAACGGCTTATTTCATTATGGGCAGAAGCTCGAACAGCAGAAACCGGGTGTTTGTAGAGGACGGGGAGGGTATCCGCACGCAGGCATTTGATCCCTCTAAATTGGAGGATCCCAGCCTGATTATCTATGCGCCGGTTCGTGTGCTGGGCAATAAGACGATTGTGACCAACGGCGACCAGACGGACACGATCTATGAATTGATGGATAAGCAGCAGACCTTCGAGCAGGCGCTGCGCACCAGGGAATTTGAACCGGACGCTCCCAATTATACCCCCCGTATTTCCGGAATCATGCATCTGGAAAAGGGCGCCTATAATTATGCCATGTCGATTTTAAAGAGCAATCACGGCGATCCTTCCTCCTGCTGCAGATATACCTTTGCCTATGAGAACCCTAAGGCGGGCGAAGGACATTTCCTTCACACCTATATGGGCGACGGCAGCCCGCTGCCAAGCTATGAAGGCGAGCCTGCGCTGGTGGGGATGGAAGGGGATATCGACAGCTTTACCGGAATGATCTGGGATCACCTCAATGAAGAAAATAAAGTATCGTTGTTTGTCAGATATATTGAGATCGAAACGGGCAGGTATGAAACCCGTATCGTGAATAAGAATGTGTGACGCTTCGGAAGGGAGAAAGAAGATGAATGAACTGGAATTAAAATACGGATGCAATCCAAATCAGAAACCATCCCGTATTTTTATGGAAGACGGAAGCGACCTGCCGATCAGGGTGTTGAACGGAAAGCCGGGTTATATTAATTTTCTGGATGCCTTTAACGGCTGGCAGCTTGTAAAGGAATTGAAGAAGGCTACGGGACTTCCGGCGGCCACTTCCTTCAAGCATGTGTCTCCCGCCGGCGCGGCGGTAGGGCTTCCCCTTACCGATGTGGAGAAGAAGATTTACTGGGTAGATGACCTGGATATGGAGTTTACGCCTCTTGCCAACGCGTATGCAAGAGCGCGGGGAGCCGACAGAATGAGCTCCTTCGGCGATTTTATTTCCCTGTCCGATGTGTGCGACGCAGCGACGGCTATGATTATCAAGAGGGAAGTCTCCGACGGTGTGATTGCGCCGGGCTATGAGCCGGAGGCATTGGAAATCCTGAAGGCAAAGAAGAAGGGAAATTACAATATCATTGAAATAGAGGAAAGCTATGTTCCCGCGCCGACAGAGGTCAAACAGGTATACGGCGTCAGCTTTGAGCAGGGCAGAAATGAACTGAACATCGACGAGGCGTTTTTTGACCATATTGTGACGGACAACAAAGATTTGCCCAAGCAGGCCAGAATCGATCTGGCAATCGCTATGATTACGCTGAAATATACCCAGTCCAATTCCGTATGCTATGTGAAGGGCGGACAGGCAATCGGTATCGGAGCCGGACAGCAGTCCCGTATCCATTGTACCAGGCTGGCAGGCGGCAAGGCGGACAACTGGTTCCTGCGCCAGTCGCCGAAGGTGCTGGGGCTGCAATTTGCAGATGGTATCGGCCGGGCGGACAGAGACAACACGATTGATTTGTATATCGGAGAAGATTACATGGATGTATTGGAGGAGGGCGCATGGCAGAAGCTTTTCAAGGTGAAGCCGGAAGTCTTTACAAGGGAAGAGAAGCGGGCATGGCTGGATCAGATGAGCGATGTGGCTTTGGGCTCGGACGCGTTCTTCCCCTTTGGGGACAATATTGAACGCGCGCACAAGAGCGGCGTCAAATATGTAGCCCAGCCGGGAGGCTCTGTGCGTGACGACAATGTAATTGAAGTCTGCAATAAGTATGGCATGACCATGTGCTTTACGGGAATCAGGCTGTTCCATCATTAAATAAAACGGAGGCGCTCCGGCGCGTGAAACAGCCATAGAAAACGCCCGGCGTGAAGATTCCGTTACGGAACTTTCACGCCGGGCGGCTTTTATTTATGATAACTAGTATTTCATGGCTGCCTCTTCGCCGTTTAAGACGCGGAGACCGCCCTGAACAAGAGCGAGTAACTCATCTTCTCCGGGATAGACTGTTACAGGCGCAATCCATCCGGCTCTTTCCTGCAACCCGGCTACCACATACTTGTCATAGGCGATGCCGCCGGTAATGATGATCTGGTCGACCTTTCCTTTCAGCACACAGGCCATGGAACCGATATCCTTGGCAACCTGTGTAATGAACGCTTCGCGAGCCTCGGCTGCCCCGGCGTCGCCGCCCTCTGCCAGCTTATCTACATCGCGCATATCGTTGGTGCCGCAGTAAGCGTTGAAGCCGCCGCCGCCCACGATTTTTTTATAAACCTCTTTCTCCGTATACTGGCCGGAGAAGCACAGCTTGATCAGCGCTCCGCTGGGAACGGCGCCGGCTCTTTCCGGTGAAAACGCGCCGTCTCCGTCTAAAGCATTGAATACATCTACAACCTTGCCCTGCCTGTGGGCTCCTACAGAGACGCCGCCGCCCATATGGACGACAACCAGATTCAAAGAATCATAGGCCTTGCCGGCTTCCCTGGCGTAGCGCCTGGCAACCGCTTTCTGATTCAGCGCGTGGAACACGCTGGTTCTGGGAAGCTCCGGAACGCCGGAATATCTGGAGGTGGGCTCCAGCTCATCTACCACTACGGGATCTACGATATAGGAAGGAACGCCGATAGAATCAGCGATTTCCCTTGCCAGAATACCGCCCAGATTAGAGGCGTGCTGTCCCTGCCTGCCGATTTTCAGATCCTCCAGCAGATCGTCGCTGACAGCGTAGGTACCGCCGGGAATCGGCTTTAACATACCGCCCCTGCCCACTACCATATTCAAAGAATGAATATCAAAGTCTTTTTCCTTCAGCAGATTGATAATGATCTCCTTGCGGAAATCCTTCTGATCTACAATGGAAGCGTACCGCGCGATTTCTTCCGTAGAATGTCTTAAGGTTTCCTCAAATAACAGGGTCTCGTCTTCAAACACACCGATCTTGGTGGATGTAGAGCCCGGATTGATAATTAAACTTTTAACAGCCATTTTTTCCTCCATTCATTCATGTTATTCATGAAAATATTATTACGCCGGGTGCATGAACAGTGCGATTCTCCTTAGCAGCCCTTCAGAGCCTCCGCCACAACGGCTCCCAGTGCCAGAGAATTTACCTTCGTCTCGAAATCATCGGAACGGGAGGTTAGGATGACAGGAGCCTTGGTGCCTGTCAGGATATTGCCGTTTTTCACTTTCGCCGTGTGTACCAGACATTTGTAGACCAGGTTTCCGGCATGAATGTCAGGGAAAAGAAGGATATCCGCATCTCCCACGATCTTTCTGCCCTCCGCGCCCTTATGCTTGGCGGCGGCAGGATCGATGGCGAGGTCTAAGGAAAGGGGGCCGTCTACGATACAGCCCGTGATTTTGCCCTCCTCGCACATTTTGGTCAGTGCGTCCGCGTCCACGGTAACGGGCATTTTCGGATTGACCACTTCCACCGCTGCAAGGGGCGCTACCTTGGGAACGGGAATACCGCATGCGTGGCATACCTGTACCGTGTTCTCAATAATATGTACCTTGTCCTCCAGAGTGGGATAAGTCATGAATGCTACGTCGGATAAGAATAAGAGATGGTCGATTCCCTCCACCTCAAACACACAGACATGGGACAGGGGTTTGCCGGTTCGCAGGCCGACCTCCTTGTCCAGTACGCTCTTTAAGAAAGATTTGGTGTCGATCAGCCCCTTCATATACATATCGGCCCGGCCCGTATGTACTAATTCCACGGCTTTTAACGCGGCGGTATAATCTTCCTTTTCATCAATGATTTCATATCCGCTTAAATCCATGTGGATAGATGCGGCTACATCCTTGATCTTGTCCTCGTCTCCGACAAGAATCGCCTCCGCGATATTACGCTCCCTGGCAGCCTGCACCGCTTCCAATACAGCGCTGTCCTGCGCGACTGCCACAGCGACCTTCTTCACGCTGCACGCAGATACCCTGGATAATAAGTCGTTAAAACTCTTGCTCATCTCAATCTCCTCGCATTTTAGTTTATAGTTTAGGGTGGAAAACAGGGGAAGCAGCATCTGCCGATTCGGATATTTTCACGCTCGTTAAAAGAATAACACTTTCTGTCATAAAATGCAATTGCTTCCGCGCAAAGGTTGAATTTGCGTGCCAAATCTGATACAATATAACTTGGTGTTTTCCGTAAAGGGAATATGGAGGAAATCATGAGCGTAGTACAAAAAGTGTTTGGAACACATAGTGAAAGAGAAATCAGGCGTATCACGGGTTTGGTAGATCAGATAGAAGCGCTTCGTCCCTCTATGGTGGAGCTGTCTGACGAACAGCTTCGGGATAAGACGAAGGAATACAGGAAGAGACTGTCAGAGGGGGCGACTCTGGACGATTTGCTGGTAGAGGCCTACGCGACGGTCAGGGAGGCTGCCAGAAGGGTGCTCAAGACCGAGCATTACCGGGTGCAGCTGATGGGCGGCATTATTCTTCATCAGGGACGGATCGCGGAGATGAAAACCGGTGAAGGAAAGACCCAGACCTGTCTTTTGCCGGCCTATCTGAATGCGCTGGAAGGAAAAGGCGTACATGTTGTCACTGTCAACGATTATCTGGCGAAACGTGACGCGGAGTGGATGGGACAGGTACATGAGTTTTTGGGACTGAAAGTGGGCGTCGTGTTAAACGATATGAAGTCCGAAGAACGGAGAGAGGCATATAACTGCGATATTACCTATGTAACCAATAACGAGCTGGGCTTTGATTATCTGCGTGACAATATGGTGATCTATAAAGAACAGCTTGTGCTGAGAGATCTGCACTATGCCATTATCGACGAGGTGGACTCGGTGCTGATCGACGAGGCCAGGACGCCTCTTATTATTTCGGGGCAGAGCGGCAAATCTACCAAGCTGTACGAGGCCTGCGACATTCTGGCGAAACAGTTGCAGCGCGGCGAGGATATGGAGGAGCTGTCCAAGATGGACGCCATCATGGGCATAGAGCGCGAGGAGACAGGCGACTTTATCGTAAATGAGAAGGATAAAGTAGTCAATCTGACGGCGCAGGGCGTTGCCAAGGTAGAGCGCTTCTTCCAGATCGAGAATCTGGCCGATCCGGAGAATCTGGAAATACAGCACAATATTAATCTGGCGCTGCGGGCGCATAATTTAATGTTCCGCGACCAGGATTATGTGGTCAAGGACGATCAGGTTATGATTGTAGACGAATTTACCGGACGTATTATGCCGGGACGGCGTTATTCCGACGGCCTGCATCAGGCAATCGAGGCCAAGGAGCACGTGAAGGTTAAGCGGGAGAGCAAAACCCTCGCCACCATCACCTTCCAGAACTTTTTTAACAAATTCGAAAAGAAAGCGGGCATGACCGGTACCGCCCTTACCGAAGAAAGAGAATTTCGTGATATCTATGGTATGGACGTGGTGGAAATCCCGACCAATAAGCCCATCGCCCGCGTGGATCATCAGGACGCGGTTTATAAGACCAAACGGGAGAAATTAAAGGCTATCGTGGAGGCGGTCGCCCAGGCGCACGCCAAGGGACAGCCGGTGCTGGTGGGCACGATCAATATCGATTCCTCCGAGGAGTTAAGCGCCCTTCTCAAAAAGAACGGCATAGAGCATAAGGTCCTGAACGCGAAGTTTCACGAGCTGGAAGCCGAAATCGTAGCGGACGCCGGTATCCATGGCGCGGTTACCATAGCCACCAACATGGCGGGACGTGGTACGGATATTAAGCTGGATGAAGAAGCGAAGGCGGCAGGCGGCCTGATGATTATCGGCACGGAGCGCCATGAATCCAGACGTATTGACAATCAGCTCCGCGGACGAAGCGGACGTCAGGGAGACGTGGGCGAGTCCAAATTCTATATATCGCTGGAAGATGATCTGATGAGACTGTTCGGCTCTGACAGAATGATCGCCATGTTTAACGCGCTGGGGATTCCCGAAGGGCAGGAAATCCAGCATAAGGCGCTGACGAAGGCGATTGAGTCCGCCCAGAAGAAGATTGAGAGCAATAACTTTGGCATCAGGAAGAGCCTGTTGGAATACGATCAGGTTATGAACGAGCAGCGTGAGATTATTTATGAGGAAAGACGCCGTGTGCTGGACGGCGAGAGCATGCGGGATGCCATCTACAAGATGATTACGGACATTACGGAGAACAGCGTGGATATCTGTATCGGCGACGACACGGATTTCGAGGAGTGGGATTATAATGAATTAAATACCCTGCTTCTGCCCACCGTTCCCTTGCAGCCGGTGAGCGCGGAGCGCGTTTTAAAGCCTAAGAAGAACAGCTTGAAGCAGCAGCTAAAGGAAGAAGCCGTGAAATTGTATGAAAGCAAGGAAGCGGAATTTCCGGAGCCGGAATCGATTCGTGAGATTGAACGGGTGATTCTGCTGAAGGTGATTGACAGAAAGTGGATGGATCATATCGACGATATGGATCAGCTTCGTCAGGGCGCAGGCCTGCAGGCATACGGGCAGAAGGACCCCTTAGTGGAGTATAAGCTGAGCGGTTATGAAATGTTCGATGAAATGACGCAGAATATTAAGGAAGAGACGGTTCGCCTGCTGTTCCATGTGCGCATCGAGCAGAAGGTGGAGAGAGAGCAGGTCGCAAAGGTAACCGGTACGAATAAGGACGACACCGTCCAGAAGGGGCCGGTCAAGCGTATGGAGGCTAAGGTCTACCCCAACGACCCCTGTCCCTGCGGTTCCGGTAAAAAGTATAAGCAGTGCTGCGGACGTGTTCATTAAGAAAGAGATCCGCGCGGACGCGGCTTTAGGGCTGACGCCGCGGGAATCAAAAGATAGAAAGAAGGTGACGTTAAGTGGTTGAATTAGATAATATGAAATCTGAGCTGTTAGCTTATGAAAGTCCCTTAGCGGAAGTGAGGGATTCACTTTGACTTAGATCATAAGTTGAAGCGGATTGAAGAACTGGAAATGGAAATGCAGGCGCCGGACTTCTGGGAAGACCCGGAGAAGTCCAACAAGAAAATGCGGGAATCCAAGAGCCTGAAGGATATTGTGGACACCATGAATGGACTGTCCGGCCAGTATGACGATATTTTGACCCTGATTGAGATGGGGTATGAGGATAATGATCCCGCTATTATACCTGATATTGAAGAAGAACTGCGGCAGTTTAAGGAAACCTTTGAGAATATTCGCATCAGCACCCTGTTGTCCGGCGAGTATGACAGGAACAATGCGATCCTCAAGCTGAACGCGGGCGCGGGCGGTACGGAGAGCTGCGACTGGTGCGGTATGCTGTACCGTATGTATAGCAGATGGGCGGAACGCAAGGGATTTTCCCTGGAAGTCATCGATTATCTGGATGGAGAGGAAGCGGGTATTAAATCCGTTACTTTCCAGATCAATGGCGAGAATGTCTATGGATATTTGAAATCGGAGAAGGGTGTGCACAGACTGGTGCGTATCTCCCCCTTTAACGCCCAGGGCAAACGGCAGACCTCCTTTGTATCTCTGGATGTAATGCCGGATATTGAAGAAGATGTGGATATCGAGATTAAAGACGAGGATATCCGAATCGATACCTACCGAAGCAGCGGTGCGGGCGGCCAGCATATCAATAAAACCTCATCGGCTATCCGGATCACCCATTTCCCTACGGGAATCGTGGTAACCTGCCAGAATGAGCGTTCCCAGTTCCAGAATAAGGATAAGGCAATGCAGATGCTGAAGGCTAAGCTTTTTATGCTGAAGCAGGAGGAGAATGCGGAGAAGCTTTCCGATATCCGGGGCGATGTAAAAGAGATTGGCTGGGGAAATCAGATCAGATCTTATGTGTTGCAGCCCTATACCATGGTAAAGGATCACAGGACGGGGGAAGAAACCGGCAATGTGGACGCAGTGCTGGACGGTTCGCTTGATCCCTTTATCAACGCGTATCTTCGCTGGATCAACCGCTGAGCCTATCGTAGATTTCAGCCGTACATTTTATGGGGTTCAGAGTGCCTGACCACATCTAAGAAAAATTCCGTCTGCGCAGCGTTCCAATAAGGAAGAATCCACAGAAACGCGATGCCGAAGGTAAAGAAGCCTAACAACATAAGGGGCAGAAAGCTTACATGGAGATAGAATAACCGGGCTTTCTGCCCTTTCATCAGTCTGCGGCTCATGGCTAACAGCTCCCTGGCGGAATACTGTGGGAAATCGTGCAGCAGATAAAAGGCCTGCTGGTAGATTAGAGAAAGCATAATTGATACCACATAGGACAGAATCAGGGCAAGAGAATAAAAAAGCAGCAGATTTGCGCTGTCGCCTGTCACCGTGAGATCCGTAAAGGAACTGATGCGATAGCCGATGATGATGAGCGGCAGATCTGCGAGATAGCTGATCAGGGTAATCCATAGCTGAATCAGAAGCGCCTTGCCGGGACATGTCTTAAACCCATACAAAAGATCTCCTATGGAGGCATAATAGCCGCAGGAAATCTTGAGATACAGGCAGCAGGAGCCGGAAGTCAACAGCCCGGTAAACAGGGAAACGATAAAGGCAAGCGCATAATAAATGACGGTACCTGTTACTGTGGCGGGGTCAGTCAGAAAAGCGCAAAACAGCGTGAGGGAACCGGTGATGCAGGTAACGATAAGACCGGCTCCGATAGCGGTACCGTAATGGCCGCGCATATGTTCTTTGGCGGAGGCTTTCAGCTCCCCGGAAGATTGAAAAACGTTCATAATTTTCTCCATGTCAGAGCAGTTTGAGTCAGAAGGGTTGGGTTCCAGAGCCTTAGCAGGCCATATCGACATTCATTCCCAGATATTTGTTGGCCGCATCGGAGGATTTCATTTCCTGTTGATAGGGATTTTCCTCATTATAGTATTTAATCTGGGTCGCGGTGGTGCCCCCGGATACATAGGTGCGCCCACATTCCGGACAGATCGACGTATGGATGGATACGTTACAGGATACGACCTCCCCGTTGTTCTGGGCGGCTTCCTTGTAAGCGTTGCTTACATGCTCCTGCTCATGGCTTCTGACACGGGAAGCGGCAGCGTCGGGATCAATGTGCGCGGCAGCCTTAAAGGAGACGTCTTCATCTGAGCCGTCCTGATATTTGCGTTCCTTACACGTCTTACATTCGGCGGGGGAGGATTCCCTGCCCGCCTGTTTTCTGGTAGATTCTCCGGGGTTGCGGACGATGGACTGTCCGTTGTCCGGCTCATTGGAGACGCTGCTTAGTCCTGATGCAGCGTAAGGAGAACTATAATTATCATAAGAATTTGCTATGCCGCCGATCATCGTGGTATCCTGCCTTTCCTGTTGGGGGATTCCGAGTTTCTGATTGTGTGTCCAGTATAGCACAAAACGGGCGTGAAGGGAAGCCGCGCGGAAAAACTCTTTATGGCTGTAAATATTCTTCCCAAACGGCCGATATATATTATAAGAAAAAAGATAAGCAAGGATTGCTGTAATGTTGCATGGAAGCAGAGGATAAAGTGTGAATGGACGGGCTGCCGCAACTTTAGATTGTGGCAGCCCTTTTGTATGGGTAAAGGGTGATTGAGGAATGAATATAGCGCTGATACTGGCGGCGGGCGTAGATCCGAGGTTCCAGTTGAATGTACCGAAGCAGTTTGTCAATGTTTATAACAGGCCGGTTATTGTGTATACCCTGGAAGCCTTTCAGAAGCACAACGAGATAGACGCTATTGCGGTGGTGTGCCTGAACGGCTGGCAGGAAATGGTGAAAGCCTATGCGAAACAATTCAATATTACGAAAATGAAGTGGGTGGTGACCGGCGGCGCAGACGGACAATCCTCCGCCAGAATAGGCGTTAACGCGCTGAAAGAGGAATGTGGGCTGGGAGATATTATCGTGCTGCATGACGCGATCAGGCCTCTGGTATCGGAAGAAATCATAACCGACAGCATAAGAGTCTGCCGTAAGTACGGCAATGGGATAGCTGCTATCAGAACCATGGATAATATTATGCGGACAGAGGACGGCAGAACCGGGCGGGAAAGTATTTCGCGCGACCATATCGTGCGTATCCAGACACCGCAGGCGTATCGGATCGATAAGCTCATGGAACTGCATGATAAAGCGGTGGAGGCGGGTATCAAAGGCGGTATGGATACCTCAGTGGTTGCGTCCAGGTTGGGAGAAAGCATTTATTTTTCCCAAGGGTCAGAATTGAATCTTAAAATTAACACGGTAGAAGATGTGGAAATGTTTAAGGCCTTATATAATATGAGACAGATTGGAGATTAGTATGAATGTGGCGTTATTGCTTGCGGGAGGGAGCGGCACCAGAACGGAACAGGATGTGCCCAAGCAGTTTTTTAACGTATATGAGAAACCTATTATTATCTATACGATGGAGACATTTCAGAAACATCCGGATATTGATCAGATCATCGTTTCCTGTCTGGATGGCTGGCATGAGATTCTGCGCGCCTATGCCAGGGAGGCTGGCATTACCAAGCTGCGCCGGGTTGTAAGCGGCGGAGAGAATGGGCAGGCTTCCGCCAGAAAAGCGTTGGAGGCACTGAAGGGGGTATGCAAAGAGGAGGATATCGTGGTCATTCATGACGCAATCAGACCCATGGTGTCCACAGAAATTATTTCCGACTGTATCGCTAAATGCAGGCAGTTTGGTTCCGGCCTGGCGGCAATGCGCTGCCAGGAAACCATTGTTGAGTCTAAAGATGCTGTCAGCGGCCATAAAGGAATCAGCCGCAACGATATTATGCGGGTACAGACCCCTCAGGCATATCGCTATGGCAGGGCAATGTGGGCTCATGAAGAGGGCGTCCGGCGGGGCATCACCAATGCGGTGTATACCAATACGCTTATGCTGGATTTGGGAGAAACCTTATACTTTTCAAAGGGTTCTGAAAAAAATCTGAAAATTACTACGATGGATGATGTGGAGATTTTTAAAGCCCTGTATAAAATGGAACGGGAGGATTGGGTGAAGTGAAAGGGGAAACTAAATTCTGTTTTCAGCAAGGTAAATAGAAGTAGAATTTAGAATTACCTTCAAGTTTTGATAGTCATGATGCGCGGATAGATATAAACATTTTCCCCAAACAGCCGATATATATATCATAGTGAAAAAGATAAGCAAGGATTGCTGTAAAGTTGCATGGAAGCAGAGATATTGTTACGATTGGAACCTGTTATTGCAGCGATTGCGGTAACAGGTTTTTTATATGCGAAGGGCAGTCCGTGGCGGCAGAAAGGGAATATTCGTCTATGCGCAAGGTGCAGAAGGAACAACTGTTAGAGATATGTACAAGCCTGCATACGCTTCATCAGAAGAGCCAGAACCGGCTGGAACGGAAAGACTATCAGACTGTCCAGACCGCACTGGCGGACTGTCAGGAGGCCGCTATCCAAATGGGGGAAGCCATCGAACAGATCGAAGGGGAGGGCACACAGGCTGTCGCCTGCCTGGAGGAGTACTGCGAAAGGGTTTATCAGGCGTGCATGGGCCTGGAAATGATTCCTCCGAAGAAATTTTATAAAAATCTCAATGAAATACTGTTGAAAGCCGAAAATGCAATCAAGCATATGCCTGTGCGCAAAGAGGTAGTATTTTTTCCTTATAAAGCCAGTATGTGGGATTCTCTGGAAAGCGTATATCTGGCTGCCAGAGAAGATGAAAGCTGCGACGCCTACTGTGTGCCGATTCCCTATTATGAGCGCAGGGCGGACGGGAGCCTTGGCCAGATGCATTATGAGGGAGATGAGTACCCGAAGAATATCGAAATAACAGATTATAGAACTTATAATCTGGAACAAAGACATCCTGATATCATCTATATCCATAACCCATATGACGAATGGAACCATGTGACCTGCGTGGCGGAGCGGTATTTTGCGAAAAATCTGCGGAACCATACGGAGGAACTCGTATATATACCTTATTTTGTGTTGGGGGAGATAGAACCGGACGACCAGAACGCGATAGAAGGAATGAAGCATTTCTGCTTTACACCGGGGGTAATCTATTCTCATAAGGTAATCGTGCAGTCTGAAAAGATGCGGCAGATTTATATTAATGAATACATTAAAGCCGCCAGGGAAAACGGGCTGTCGGGGGAACATACCGACCGGAAATATCTGGAAAAGAAAATCCTGGGGCTTGGTTCGCCTAAGTTTGATAAGGTGTTAAATACGAAGAAGGAGGAGCTGGAAATCCCGGCGGAATGGTTAAGGATCATCGAGAAGCCCGACGGGAGCCGGAAGAAAATCATCTTCTATAACACCAGTATTAACGGTCTGCTGCGCCATAATGAAAAGATGCTGGAGAAAATGCAGGACGTATTCCGCGTCTTCTATGAAAACAGAGATGAAGTCGCTTTGCTGTGGCGTCCCCATCCGTTGATCGAGAGTACGGTAAAATCCATGCGCCCGCAGCTCTGGGAGGAGTACCAGAGAATAGTAGAGCAGTACAGGACGGCAGGCTGGGGCATCTATGACGACACCGCGGATGTGGACAGGGCTGTGGTATTAAGCGACGCGTATTATGGGGATCCAAGCAGCGTGGTGGATTTGTACCGGAAGACGGGGAAACCGATGATGATGCAGGATGTGGCTACATTGTCAAAAGATGGATATTTATTGCCAATAAGCAATGGCGTGCTTTATGATGAACATCTTTGGTTTGTTGGTTTGAATGACAATGGAATTTATTGTATGGATATCAATACCTTTGAAGCAGAGTTAGTTTGCAGGATTCCATGGGAAGATGCATCCTGTAAAAAGGCTCAGTATGGAAAAATAGTACAGTTCAAAAATAAAATTCTTCTTGTACCGTGGCTGGCAACTCGAATTGCAATATTTGATATGCAGGAAAAGGAGTTAAGATATATTAAATATAATATTGAAAAATGTGGATCAGGAAGCTGTTTTTATGATGGAATTGTGAAAGATAATAAGGTCTTCTTGGTGCCATCTTCAAGTGAAAGAATTATATGTATTAATATGGACAGCGAAAAAGTAGAATATGTCAGCGCATCGTTAGTGAAAACCTTTAATGTGGAGAAAGGAAAAAGAGCGTTTGCGTTTGGCGGAATCGCATCTACGCAAAAACATATTTTGTTTACTACGTTACTTGGCAATTCGCTCATTAAATATGATATGGAGTCGAACGATATAACATCACTGCTTATAGAAATGGTCGGCGATGGGGGAAGTGGTATTTTAAACAATAATGGTGGATTTTGGATTGTCCCTAGAGAAAAGAAAGAAATATTTTATTATAATTCAGAAACATTACAAATGCATTTGTTGAAAGATTTTCCAAAGGATTATGTAGGTGAATCTGTATGGAATTTTCAACAAGGAATTGTGTTTGAGGAAGATTTGATTTTGTTACCAAGAGAATCAAATATGTGTCTGAGAGCAAGCATGAAAAAGCGAAACATTGAGCAGATTGCATTGGGAGAATGTCGATATAATGATGAAAATTATTGGGAAAAATATATGAAATATCCATCAGCGTTTCAGGTGGCGAGTAAGCTGATAGTTACAGATTATAAAGGAAACTGTTATGTGTTGTCGAAGTATGGAAAGGTAGACACTAAAAAGATTAAAGTGCACTATAAAGAAAATAAAGTAAAGCAGTTTGAGACGATTGATTATGAGGAAAGCAATTATTATGATAACTTGGAATGCTTTCTTTGTAATATTTTGAAAGGAGTACTTAAAAATTGAGATTTTATTCTTATGCGTAGGAGTATGAAGATTAATTTTATTTATTCTTTTAAGAGATGTGGGGGGGGTAAACGCTCCCACTTATCTCAGCGTGACAAGAGCCTTTTATGAAAGGGGAGGGGAATTTGGTTTGCGATGGGACGGGGTCGACCTTTTTGGAAGAAGTTGCAAGTGATAGAAAACTTGATAAGAGACCTAAACATATAGAAAAATATTGACATTGACACAGATATGGGAGCAGTATTGTAAACCATACCAATAGGTTCATTTTTGTAAAATAGATGTAGAAGGCTTTGAAAAGGAAATATTAATGGGATGCGATTTCAATATAGTTAGACCGTGGATATTTGTGGTTGAGGTGACGAAAACTGGGACATCAATTCTTTCTCATGAAGGATGGGAAACTATCTTGATAGATCATGGATATATATTGGGATATAACAAAGGAATTGATCGTTATTATGTAGATCCTAGGAGAGAGTATTTGCTGGATTATTTTGAAAATACAGATAAATTTATAACAGAAAATGAAATTGTTCGCATGTCAATGATAAAAGGATGGACACAAATATGGGAAATGCAAAACAAAAAATAATTGTTTGGGGAATAGGACATAATTATTTGCAAAATAAGAAACAGATAGAGAACCAGTTTGAAATTATTGGATATACAGATAATAAGTTTGAAAATCAGGATATTTTAGGTGAAAAAGAAATCCGACCAAAGGATATTTATTTATATTCATATGACATAATATTGGTGACATCTTATAAATACTTTGATTCTATTAGATTACAATTATATAAATATGGATTAGATATGGCCAGAGTAAAAAACCTGGACATATTAGAAAGAGAATGTAATGAAGAATTGAAACAAGTTGTATGTGATATAGAGGAGTACGAAAGACTTAATTTGAACCCTTCTTTTTCGATCAATTTAAATGACTTGAAATTGATGACAAGCGATAAAAAGATGGCAGCGGGAGTACCTGCCGCTCATTATTTTGCTCAGGATATTTGGGGGGGAGCAAAAATATATAGAAATAATCCAATAAAACATTATGATATAGGATCAAGGTTAGACGGGTTTATAGCCCATTTATTGGTTTTCAGAGAAGTTAACTATATAGATATACGTCCGTTGCCTTTTAAAATTCCAAGATTACATTTTATACAGGGTGACGCAACAAATCTAGAGGGATTTGAAAATAATTCTATAGAATCGCTATCATCATTTCATGCGATTGAACATTTTGGCTTGGGAAGATATGGGGATGAAGTTGATCCGGATGCGTATTTAAAGGTTATTAGTAACATACAGCGTGTAATAAAGCCGGGCGGGCATGCTTATATTGGAGTCCCGATTGGTCCAAAAGATAAATTGGTTTTTAACGCGCATAGAATTTTTGCAATTCGAACAATACTTGAATTGTTTGATGAAATGAAATTGCAGGATATAGCAGTTGTAAAATCGACCAGTGCGTATGCAGAGAAAATTGTAGAAGAGCAATACCACTTGGTGGAGGATTACAGTTGTGGATTGTTTGAATTTATAAAAAATAGTAAGTACTAAAGTATATGGGTATTATATGGGAGGAAACAGGAGTATGAAGGTTCTTGTGTATGGATTGGGGAGAGAATTTTCACTTTTGAGAGAAGTGATAGAATCTAGTTATGAAGTGATTGCTTATAGTGATATACGTAAAATAAATATTGAAGGATATATTGCGCCCACACAAATTCCCAATATAGATTTTGATGCTATATTTGTTACAAGTGAACGATTTTATAATGAAATTAAAGCATATTTGGAGAAAATACTGGGGGATAGATTTCTTTGCCTATCAAAAAAGGATTTAATAGGAGTATGTGATAATGTTGTGGCAAGAGATTCTTGGGTTATCTCCAAGCTTTTGGAAATTGATGAGGGGAAAGTTTTACTGGATGCTGGAGCAGGCGAGGCAAAATATTCTAAATACTGTTCTCATTTAAAATATATAGCGCAGGATTTTGGTGAATATAAGCCACAACAGTCTGTAGTAGGTTTGCAGTCAGAAAAATGGGTATATCCGAAGAATTATATAAAATGTGACATTGTTGATATGCCGTTGGATAAAGCAAGTGTGGATGTGGTTTTGTGTACGGAAGTATTTGAACATATTGCGAATCCGGTTATGGCGTTAAAAGAATTTTCTAGAATTATAAAGGTGGGCGGTCAAATGATTCTTACCGCACCTTTTGCAAGTTTGGTGCATATGGCACCGCATTATTATAGCAGTGGGTTTAGTAGATATTGGTATGAAAAAAATCTGAATGAGGTTGGATTTAAGATAGTAGAGATACGACCTTATGGAAATTATTTTTCGTGGCTTGGACAAGAAATAAATAGGTTGCCGAGCATGGCGGAACGGTATTTGGATCAAGAGATGAGCGACGATGAGCAAAAGACAATTTATAAAACGCTTAACTTATTGAGAAAGTTGGAATTGCAAGAAAATCAATCAGATGAAATATTGTGTTACGGATATATGGTAGTTGCGAAAAAAGAAGAGTAAGGGAAAATTATTTATGGTAATCATAAAAACCTGTGGTGGATTGGGAAATCAACTGTTTCAATACGCTGCGGCACTTGAAATTGCAGAAACCTGTCACGATGCAGTCAAATTTGACTTAGAGTTTCAAAAAAAGGATAAAAGAAAATTTGAGTTGAGAAAATTAGGGATAAAAGAAAAAATACTATCAGATAAAGAGAAAAAGAGAAAAAAATACATAATACAAAATTTATTGCTGTTAGTTTACAAGCAATATGTGGCATATAGTATATGGGATAATCAAGCCGTGCGATATATATTTGCAAGGTTTGGAGTATTTTTTTGTACTACATATAATCCGGATATACCAAGGATACTCTTCCAGTGTAAACATATTTTATTAGCAGGCTCTTTTTCAAATGAAAAATTTTTCTCTAATGTAATTGGTCAAATGCGTAATATAATGAAAACTTATATTGAAAAGAATAAACTTGAAATAGAAACTCCAAGTGTCTGCGTACATATCCGTAGAGGGGATTACGTAGGGAACAGACCATATGAAGTATGCACAGAAAATTATTACTATCAGGCAATGCGTATGATTGAGGATAAGGTGGGGAAAATAGGGTTTCTAATTTTTTCGGATGATATAGACTATGTACGCCATCAGATGAGGTTTGAACAAACGGTTACTTTTTGTGAAGAAAAAAGTACATGTAAATCGTTAGGTTATATGGTTCAATGCAGTCATTATGTAATTTCTAACAGTTCATTTAGCTGGTGGGCGCAGAAGTTAAATGCTTCAGACCAAAAGCTGGTTTATGCACCTAGGCGTTGGTATAACTCAGATAATAATTGTGATTTATATGATAATAGTTGGATTAAAATAGAGGTGTGATGAAGCGGGAGGTAAAGGTTTTGGTAAATTCACTCAAAAAAAGGAATATGCTTTCTGTCTGGGAACTGATAGACGAAATTGATATTTTGGAAAAATTGATGGCTCAACGAAGGCAAGATAGAAATTTTGAATGCTATTATTTGGATGATTTTGAGAAAAAAGTGAATAGAAGCGACTATATTATTGTGGGAGCAGGGAAAGATGGTCATGCTATGATTAGGTTACTGAATTTGCTGGATAAAAAAATTAGTGCATGGTGTGATAGTTCATCGGGGAAAATAGGGACTTTAAGTGAAAAACATATAATTCAATCTACGGAAAAGATACTAGAGTCATATAATGGAGAAATTATTTTGATTGCTTCCAGACAATATGGGTTAGAAATTCTTGAACAAATTTTAAATTTTGAAAAAGTTGAAAAAAAGATGATCTTTGATTTTGACAGCATTTATGCGGGGGGCAAGCATAAAAAGGAGTACAAAAGGCAGACTGTTTTATCTTATCCTCCTTTATGGATGACCATTTGCGTGACTTCCGCATGCCCTAATAAATGTTTGTTTTGTTCTTACCATGGGGAAGCGGCAAATGGTGTGAGTAATGTGTATGGGTTGCCATATATGCTTTCATATAAGGATTTTTGCAGGATGGTTGATATGGCAAAAGAAGGAGGAGTTCCAAGAATCCATATATGCGGAACGGGAGAACCTTTTATTAATCCTGAGATATTTAAGATGATTGATTATGTCATTGAACAATATGGGCGAGTTTCGCTACAAACGGACTTCTGGAAAGAATTATTTCAGAAAAAGAACTATTTAGATGAAATCATTAAAAGGGAAAGATATATAAGCTATATTGCAACAGATATTCTGTCTTCTGAAGAGAAAGAGCATAATAAAATCAAACAGGGTATGACTTATGCAGAGTTACTGGAGGCATTGGAATATTTGGGAGCAAACAGTAACGTACGAATTCGTGCTGTAAATATTTTGACCAAAAAAAATTATAAACATTTAAAAGGGATAATTGATGATTTGGATTCTCGAAATGTAAACTTTGAGTTAATGATAACGAATTTGTTGTCGTATGATTATTCAGAATTTACTGCATCAAGTAATGTTTATACGTCTGCTGATAAGGAAATAACAAAAATGCTTGAGGATGTGGAAGAGTATGCCAAAGGTAAAGATATAAAAGTCAGTATTCCCAGGCCGGCTGATGGTGAAGGAGACTGTTTTGTGTTTTGGGACACCTTTCAGACGTGGCCTGTCAGAGGTTGCCAAAAGGAGAGATATGTAGAAAATATGATTCCGCATGCATGTGCAGCAGTTGTTCGAGGCGAACTAAATTCTTTAGGATATTTGTTTGATTATGAAAATATCATGGATGCTTGGAATAATCCCAAACTTGTAAAAATCAGGGAAGATATGATTAATGGGACGTATCCAAGCGAATGGTGTAGAAATTGTTTTCTATATCACGGACAGGATTCTTATTTTAACAAAGGACAATCATTATGTGTGGTATCTTAGGTGGAAATAATAAAGAATGGAATTATCAAAGCGCAATTACGTGCATGACGCATAGAGGACCAGATGGGCAGAAAATATGCGGCTTTTATGACTTTATATTTGCGTTTGCCAGATTGGCTGTTGTTGATTTAAGCAAAGAGGCGATGCAGCCAATGAACTCGGAAGATGGAAGATATGCAATTATATTTAATGGTGAAATCTATGATTATGTGTATGTGAGAAGAGAATTAAGCAGAAAAGGATACCGCTTAAAGACGAAGTCTGACACAGAAGTGTTACTTTATGCCTTTATAGAATGGCGAGAAAAAGTGGTTGATTATATTGATGGGATTTTTGCATTTGCGGTATATGATCAGTTAGAGCACAGGGTGTATTTGTTCCGAGACAGATGTGGAATAAAACCGATTTATTATTATTATGATGGGAAAAATTTTGCGTTTGCTTCAGAAATAAAGGCTTTTCAGTGTTTGGGGTCTTCTTTACGCCTGACGTTAGATCGGACTGCACTTTATGATTACCATACATATCTTTATATTCCAGAACCAAAGAGTATGTATAATGAAGTGAAAAAACTACCGGCGGCAAGCTACCTTGTTTTTGATACTACATCCAGTCAAATAGTTGGGATACATAAGTACTGGAAAGTGCATTTAAATATGCAGGAGGGAAAAGTATTATCTGAAAGAGAACTGAACGAAAAAGCGGGTGAGCTGCATTTTCATTTGAATAATGCGGTGAAACGACAGTTAGTAGCTGATGTTCCTGTTGGTACGTTTTTAAGCGGAGGAGTAGATTCAAGTATTATTACAGCAGCAGTAAAGGAGAACATGAATTGTGTAACGGCGTATTCCATAGGATTCCCCGATAGAAGATATGATGAGTCATCTTATGCAAAAAAAGCAGCAGATATGCTAAATATAAAGTTGAAAATACAGCGTTTTGAGAATGGCGATTTGATAGAATTGTATGACCAGATTGTTCGGTGGTATGATGAACCTTTTGCAGATACATCTGCATATCCTACTTATATGGTCTCAAAGTTTGCGAAAGAAGATGTGACGGTAGTGCTCACAGGGGATGGGGGAGATGAATTATTTGGGGGATATTCAAGATGCATAACCTGTAAAAACGATTTACAGAAAAATGAGTTTACAAATAAAAAAATTTCTATGTTTTATTTGAATTATTTAAAGGAATGTAAAATTTTAGGAAACACATTAGATAATTTCCTTGAAGAGGATCTCGCTATTTTGATGCCCCGATATTTATATCCTGTATTGCCAGATAGAAAACGATTAAGGGAAAAGTATAACATATCTAAAGATTATGATGATTTTTGGTATTATAGGAAATATTATCATAAAGATTTACCACCTTATACCAGAATGCGTTATCTGGATTTTATGACATATATGAATGGAGATATATTGGCAAAAGTGGATAGAACTTCAATGGCGGTTTCCTTAGAAGCGAGAGTCCCTTTTTTAGATAGGGAAGTTATTGAATTTGCTTTTTCTTTAACACAGAATGCATGTAATCCGGGTGGTGAATTAAAAGGTTTGCTGAAACGGGCATATGCGGATTTGTTTCCAAAAAAGTTTTTTGATAGAAAAAAGCAGGGATTCAGTATGCCGTTTTCATATTTACGAAGACAGATAAGCCCACAGGAATACTTAATTGAAGATTTGTGGAAAATGTAGGTGTGGCAAGGAGATAAACGTGAAAGGTAGTTTAATTACGGTATTAATGTCTGTATATAATGAAGAAAATAATATTGATGAATCAATTCAAAGTATTTTAGCTCAAACCTATGAAAATTTTGAATTTATTATTATTGATGATGCCTCCACGGATCACACGGTCGAAAAAATACTGAATTACAAGGACAAGAGGATTGTTTTTATTCGAAATGAGGTTAATTGTGGATTGACAAAGAACCTAAACTATGGGTTGAAAATTGCAAAAGGAAAATATGTCTTAAGAATGGATGGAGATGACATATCACTTCCTGAACGGTTTGAGAAGCAGGTTGAATTTATGGAAAGGAATCCGAGAATTGCCTTGTCGGGAAGTGGTATGAAAAGATTTGGTGAATGTAATAAATCATTGAGACCGACTGTAGATAAGGAATTGCTAAAAATAAATTTGATTTTTAATAGTGTAATCGCCCATCCTACCGTGATTGTTCGAAAAGACTTTATTGACATGCATGAGATTCAATACGATGAGAATCTACAATATGCGCAGGATTATATGTTTGTTTATCAGGTATCTCAGAAAGGCGATATTGCAAATATGCCGATTATATTACTTAAGTATCGCACTCATAAAGAGCAGATTTCATTGGGAAAGGCGGATGTGCAATTAAGATGTGCAAATGTAACGAGAAAGAGAATCTTAAAAGATTTAGGTATCGGATTAAATGATACGGCGTTTCAATTATGGTGTGATTTTTGTACAGGAAATAAAAGAAAACTTTCGTTTCGCGATATAGTTACACTTCAGCGAATAATAAAATTATTTATTCAGAAAAATCAAAGAATGAGATCATATAATGGACAGAAACTGAAGGAACAGTTGAAATCCAGAACAAAGGATTATTATAGAGATAACGCCAGAATAGCAAAATGGCTATATATTGCTAAGTGAGGTAAGGAAGATGCTCTGCATAGATGCTATTGTACCAGTATATAATGTTGAATTGTATTTAAGGGAATGTATAGACAGTTTACTTAATCAGACGGTGCCATTTCACAGAATTATTTTGATTAATGATGGTTCTATAGATAGTAGCAGAGAAATATGCGAAGAGTATTGTATAAAATATAATTTCATTGAATTGGTTAATCAAACGAATCATGGTCTGGGATTTGCAAGAAATGTCGGGATAAATCATTCAGAGGCTGATTATCTTGTTTTTGTTGATTCAGATGACTTTGTCTCTGCTGATATGGTGGAAAAACTTCTGTGCAAATTGAATCAAGAGCAAATTGATGTTTTAATTTATAATGCTAGAGAACAGTATGATATGGCAATAGATCAAAAGGCCGGTTACTTTAAACATTCATCGTTTTTGAATGGAAAAACGATGAATGGTAAGCAATATATTAAAACGGTGTTTCCGAGAAATTATATTGTTTCAGCATGCATTGCAGCATATAAGAGAAACTTTCTTTTGGAGAACAATATTCTTTTCCCAGAGGAATTATTTCATGAAGATTATTTCTTTTATTTGCAGGTTTGGTTCAATGCAAAGAAAATCCAATGTATGGAAGAATTTCTTTATGTCAGAAGATATAGGCCAAATTCTATTACTACGACACTGCTTTCTAGAAAACGAAGTCAGGACTTAGTGGATGGCAAAGTGTTGGAATGGAATTATATCAAGCAAAGAGAAGAAGAGATAGAGAGTGATATAGTAAGGCTGTTTGTTTTGCGGGAGACGGCGAAGATTCTTAATATACTCAACGATGAAAGTGATCCGCAATGGGGTATGGTTGAGCAGTTATTAGAGTGGTTTGGGAAATTTTGGGTGCGATTTTTGGATGAGGATTTGTCATGGAGTGAGAGCTATTTCGCATTGCAAATCGTTTATAAAGTGAAGTCTTGTCCTGAAACTGTAGTATATCAAAAAATAGATATACATACAGCGATACAAAAGTATAGAAGGAATTTAGAGATTGGTATAAAAAACAAAATAGTACGATTATCAGCTTATAAGGGTAAAGTGGGTGTGTATGGAATAGGGGCACATACAGAACTATTGTTAGAATTGTATAGAAAATATGTAGGTGAATTATCTGAGGAGATATTTTTTGTTGTAAGCACACAAATTGAAAATAAAAAATATTTTAATAGAGAAATCATTACATATGATCAACTGACAGATGATATTGATTATATTATTGTTTCCAGCTTGGTCTATCAGGAAGAAATGGTTACTAATTTGTCAAAGGTGGGAATTTCAAATCAAAAGATCGTCACATTGTATGATGAAAATGAGGCATACGACATAACTCATATGTATCGTATGTTAGTAGAAAATGAATAAGGTAGATGTAAAAAGAAGAGGATCAAAAGTGATAACGTTAATAGAGTTTTAACTATTAATAAACGTAAAGAAGTGTAATGTGCGAGGGAAAAGAATAAAGATATGAAACGTGATCAAGTAGTATATATACCTTGTCAGATAAGAGCGGACAGAATCAATGAATACACCTCAAATATGATAGGAATTCTGCAAGAAAGATATAAGGTAACAGGCGTGTTAGCGGAGCCTGCTAATATTTTGCAGATGATGCAGACAAAGGCAGTGTTTTTAAACTGGGTGGAAGATGACCTGGATTTAAAAATGAAATTGCAGTTGCTTCTGCATAAAGCGGCAGGCGTGAAGATCATATGGGTATTTCATAATAAATATCCCCATGACAGGGAATACAGTGAGCGGATTGTAAGTAACATGAGGTGGTTAGCGGATCATAGCAGCGTGGTTATGCTTCATTCCGAAAATAGCAGGCGCTTTATTCCGAATAGGAATAAAAATAGCAGAAAAGCAAAGTATATACCACATGTTTTGTTTAATAAGCATAATCAGTCAGGAGAAGAGAATAAGGTCAGGGAGCATTATGGAGTCAAGGAAACGGATTTCCTTTTTACCATATTTGGCGCGGTGAAACCGTATAAGAACATAGAAGCAGCGATTGACGCTTTTCAGAAACTACATCTGGAGGGAGCAAAACTACTGATCGCTGGGAAATCTGCGGATCATGCATATGCATTGGAAATTGAGGAAAGGTGCAGGCAAGACAACAATATTATTCTTGACTTGCATTTTATTCAGGCAAGATTGTTGGAGCAGATCATTGAAGCATCGGATGTGATTGTTATGCCGTATAAGGATGTAAGCAGTATGAATTCCAGAGTAATGATTCATTCCTTTTCTTTGGGGCGGACGGTGATCTCGCCAGATATTTGTATGGCAAGAGATTTTAAATCGAAGGGGTTTTTATACGTATATAAAAGTTCGTTAGAAAGGGCTATGAAGAAAGCGTATATGGACGGATGTGCGGTTTGTCGTATGATGGGCGAAGAAGCCCGAAAATATATGAAACAATATCACAGTGAAACGATTGTTAAAAGAAACGTTATGGATATGCTGGAAAAATAAAAACAGGAGGCGCAAAGCATGAAAAAGGGGTTCGTAGGAGTATTATCATTATTGGCAGGAGTTGCCGTAGGAGCGGCAGGAGTGGGTAAAGTTACCGGTGATAGGACTCAGGAGGTGCAGGAACTTTCCGATAAACACTTGGGACTTTTCCTGATGATGAATCAATGGGTGAAGGTAAAACAGGAGGGTAAAAATCTATCATCTTATTTTAAGAAAAATGGGTATAGCCGAATTGCGGTTTATGGAATGAGCTACGCAGGAGAGACATTGGTGGAGGAATTGAAAAACAGTGGCATTACCATTGCCTATGGCATAGATCAGAAAGCGGATTCTATTTATGCAGACGTAGAGATTGTTTCGGCAGACGGCGATCTGGAAGAGGTAGATGCGGTTGTGGTAACAGCGATTACCTTTTTTGACGAGATAGAGGAGAAGCTTTCTGCTAAGATAGAATGTCCGATTCTTTCACTGGAAGACATTCTATATGAAATGTAATGACATGAATCTTTATTATCTTATATCAGGAAAAGCTTCTTGACAAACCGTGTACCTTCTGCTATATTAAATTTATCAATTTTCCGTGAATATCTATTTCCCTTTACCGGAGCGGATTTGTCTGGCGGTAAGGAGATTCGTATCGGCGTCTCGCCGGAAATTCACAGAATGTAAATTTAATGCAAAGCAGGAGCGGGAAGCTTTTATGGTACAGATGCGGTTTCCTGGCAGGTATGTTTTCTGGATATTACCCGGAATCGGCCGGGGCATATACTGCTGGAAGCTGAATACATGGTTCCTGACCCTGCGGGAAGGAGAAGGTATGGGTTACAGGAAAAAAACGTTGCAGGAGCTGGACTTAATGGACGACTTTCTATCCAATGCCATGGCTACCAGTGAGGAGGTAAGCGAGCCGTTTTACCGCCTGCTGTTGTCCGTGTTGCTGGGGAAAGAGGTAAAGAAGATCAGGATACTTGCCCAGCACATGATCCCTGCAGTTACGTTGGGGCGGAGAGGGATCTGTCTGGATGTGGAGATTACGGAGTATGAGGGGGAGAATATTACCAGCGTGTATGATGTGGAGCCCCACCGGAAGGATCAGCTTCATCTTCCTAGACATAATCGGTTCTATCAGGCGAAAATAGACGGCCGGTATGTGCGGCGCGGTTTGAAAGATTTCTCTAAAGTTCCTGATCTGTATGTGATTACAATTACGGATTATGATCCCTTTGGAATGGACTATATGATGTATACTGTTCGGAACCACTGCATAGAGCTGCCGGAAATGGAATATAATGACGGCCTTCAGTTTATTTATTTTAATACAAAAGGGAAAAAGGGAGGTAGCCAGAAGATTAAAAATGTGTTAACATATTTTCAAAATAGTGATAGCACTAATGTGGTAGATGAGGCGACCAGAACCATGGATTCCTACGTGAGACAGGTGAAAGGGTTGCCGGAAATGGAGGGCGGCTTTATGACAGTGGGAGACTGGATAGACGACAGGCTGGAGGAAATGCGGGAAGCGCTGATCGATGATGTCAGGCAGGAGGTAAGCGAGCAGATAACGAAGGAAGTGACTGACCAGATAACGAAGGAAGTGACTGACCAGGTGACGAAGGAAGTAACTGATCAGGTGACGAAGGAAGTAACTGATCAGGTGACGAAGGAAGTAACCGATCAGGTGACGAAAAAGGTAACTGCTCAAGTGACGGAGAAAGTAACCAGGGAAATTACCGAACAGGATATTCGTTTTTTTATCAGCGCTTTCCAACGGTATGCATGTAGTAAGGAAGAGACGGAGTCATTGTTGAAAGAGCAGTATCCGGAATATGCCGACAGGATAGAAGAACTGACAGAGAAAGATTGGAGTATCAGTTAATGCATAATCCCGATATAAGATATTGATTTGTATCGGGATTATGTTTTTTGTAACATAGAAGATCATGCTGTAAAAGCATGGAAGGGTAGAACGGTGAATGGACAAGGGCATTGACAATCAGCATATTATATTGGATGAGAAGGGATTAGTGGAAAAACTGCATCAATCTTCCGCAATTTTTATTTATGGCGCCGGCATACGCGGGAAACGAATGTTATATTATCTTAAGTGGAAGGGTTTTAGCGCGGAGGCATTCCTTGTGACAGCGCTTGATAATCCATATTCTGTAGACGGGGTTCCCGTCTGGAAGTTTGAGGATGCCATTGCCCGTTATGATGATTATATGATTATCGTGGCCTGTGATAAGAGAAGCTGGCTGGATATTATCCGTACGATAGAGAAGAAAGATGTATATGATTATTTGCTTGTAGAGGAAGGACTCTATCTTCAAATACGCAAATATGCCTATGATTATATTGCTAGTACGTGGTCAACTCAGAAACAGGAATTACAGGATCGCAGGGTGAGGATAGGTTACCTGTCTCCGGGCTATCTGGACACAACATATGCAGAAGAGAGATTGATTATCAATAAATTAAAGTCTGATGTTGCGGAATATGTGGCATTGCCTAAGGAACTGGGAGCGGATGCGCAAGCAGATAGCTATTACGAACCGCGTTTGTATATACCGAATGTAGATGTCATACATACCTTCAATACAGTTTGTGTTACAGATGTCTTATGGTGTGCCAGCTTTGAGACTAATTTGCCTAGAATTTTCGATTTGAAGGGAAAGAACAGGGAAACTTTTGAGCGGCTGATAGATTGTATTCTAAAGAATAACTGTTTGGGGCTTTTTCCGCTTTGCCAGAACGCATATGAAATCCAGAAGTCCTTTTTGCTGGAAAACGCAGAAGATGTAGCAAAGGAAATTTTGTGTAAAACAGAGGCGCTGCATCCGCCTCAGCCGATACTGCTTTCTCAGGAAGAGGAGGAGGAAAAATGTAGCAGAGAGCGGGAAGAGCTTGTTTTTATTTTTATAGGTAATTGTTTCTTTATTAAGGGCGGCAGGGAAATAATTAATGCCTTGTCGTATTTTGAGGGAAAGTTCCCGTTTAGGCTTATTTTGATTAGTTCCTTTTTATATGATGATTTTTTCACTCATACAGCCTATGACGAAATGCTTTTGTATAAGAAAATAGTGCAGGAAAAACCGTGGATAGAATATTATAATGGGCTGCCGAATGAAAAGGTACTGAAAAAATGCAAGGAGGCTGATGTTGGATTGCTACCGTCTTTTGCAGATACCTATGGCTATTCCGTATTGGAAATGCAGGCGGGAGGCTGTCCGGTTATTACCACTAATATCAGGGCGTTGCCGGAGCTGAACGACGGCTGCGGCTGGATGTGTGAATTGCCTGTGGATGCCAATCAGTGTTGTCAGAGATTGGATATGAATGAATTGAGCAGCCTGTTGGAAAAGCAGTTAATCAATTGTTTTCAACAGATATTTGAGCAGCCGGAAATTATTTTGGATAGGAGAAGGGCTTCTTTGGCAAGAATCAGGCGGATGCATGATCCGGACGTTTATGCCCGAAGACTGTCTGAATGGATATTGCAGAAATAAATCAGGAAAGTATATGGAGCGAAAGGTATGAAAGGAAAAATATCGGTGATTATTCCGGTTTATAATTGTGCCCCCTATCTGCATGAATGTCTGGACAGTGTTTTGGCGCAGACGATACAGGAAATGGAAGTTATATGTATCGATGATGGGTCGACAGATGGTTCAGATATCATACTGAAGGAATATTGCGGGCTCGACAAGCGGTTGAGGGTGTTCCACCAGTCTAATCAAGGCGCCGGCGTAGCCAGAAATATGGGAATAGAGAAGGCGGAAGGCGACTTTTTGATTTTTTTGGATGGAGATGATTATTATCTGAATCGGGATAGTCTGGATAAGATGTATCATACATGTATTCAAAATGATGTAAAAATTTGCGGAACTGCAATTATGCATCTTCAGAATGGTAAGCTCTCGCAGGATTATTTTACCCGGAATATTTGGACAATTTCAGCTCAGAAAAAAGTAATGCGGTATCAGGATTTTCAGATTGATTATGGATATCAGGGATTTTTAATCAACAGAGAATTAATCCTTGCCCATAATATCAGATTCCCCAATTACAGGAGATTTCAGGATCCGCCTTTTTTTGTCAGGGCAATGTTTGCCTCTGGAAGCTTTAGCTTTATACAGGATTATCTATACTGCTACAGAGTTCCCGCTGTGACGGCCAGGTTTAATGGAGAGAAGGTGGCGGATTTATTGAAAGGTCTTCGGGATAATATTGAGTTTGCCATAGAACATGATTTAGACAAACTCCTTGAGATATCTTTGATGAGACTGGAATATGAGTATGATAGCATTATATGTCATTATACCATGCCGGACGACTGTAAAATAATAGATTTATTATGGGAAATCAATGATACAATTACGGGTTTCATGAAAAGAGGACGACGGGCGGGGAACTATCTTTTGCGTCCACTGAAGTTTCTGCTGGAGGGAGACAGGGACAGGCTTGAACATTATGAGGATTATTTGTGTGATGAAATTCGTAACAGGGACGAAATCTGTCTTTATGGGGCAGGTGAGATGGCGAGGCGTTTTATCTGGTTTTTAAAACAAACAAAATTGTCAGAGAAGGTAAAAAAGATTATTGTTACAGATACTGATGGGAAGCGGCAGTCTCTAGAGGGAATTGAAATCATGTCTTTAGAAGAGTTCTCTCAGAGTGAAGCCCGCGATATGAGAATCTATACGGCGGTGGGGCCAGTGCTGCAAAAGGACGTGCTGGAGAATTTACAGCATTACGGCTATTTCAATGTGGAACTTCTGGATGGGATTTTTCTGGATAAGCTGGCGGCATTTTCCACAGGAACGGCAAACGGGTAAATATGAATCGGGCAATCAATTATCAGGAAACAGAACAACAATTAAATAAGCTTTTGCAGGAACTGCGGCAATATGATCAACTGTATCTCTATGGCGCGGGCAATCGCGCCAGAGCAATTTTGCAGATGTGTAAAAAGAACTTTTTGACGAATTTATCCCTTAAGGGATTTATCATAACCAGCACGCAGGGAAACAGGGAATATTCAGACGCTCCGACGGCGCTGGATGGCCGGCCTGTAGTATCGGTGTCGGAATATTATGACAGGGAAGAGGCAGGCTTTGAACAGGCGGCAGTGCTTGTTACGGTAATGGAGCATTATCATGAGGAGATTCGGCGGGAGCTTGTGCGTACGCCGTTTCGGCATATTTATTATTTAACAGATGCGATGGAACGGCTTTTGACAGATGGATATGTGGAGCAGCGGTTTAAGCAGTTGGAGCTGCCCTATGCTTTCACGGGACGCGCTTCTGAGGATCGCTATGGGAGTGAGAAGGCGAAGAGGCTTGTGCGGGTATTTCGTGTACAGAGTGCCGCGGATGTGTCGCTGACACAAGAACTTCCGGAAGCTTCTTATGTTGTGCCCATTCAGGCAGGCGTAAGGCTGACAGGGTCGAGAATCTGTGATGTGACGGACGGGGATGGAATGAATATTTCTGAACAAAATTCTTATTATAATGAACTGTCCTGTTTATATTGGCTGTGGAAAAATACGGATTACCCATATTCCGGGATTTGCCACTACCGCAGGATGTTTGAATCAGATATTGCACTGCGGCCGATTATGGAGGGCAAAGCGGATGTGATTCTTCCTTCCCCAACGGTGGTCTGGCCGGATTTACAGGGTTATTACCTGGGCTGGGGATTGCGAGCGTATTATGAGGAGATGCTTTCTGTAATCGAGCAGCAATTCCCAGAATATTATGATACGGCGCTCTGGTGTGCGGAAAATGAAATTTTTATTCCGAATAATATCTGTATTGCCTCCCGGAAAGAATTAGAGCGTTATTGCAGCTTCCTGTTTGGAGTCGTATTCGAGGTTGAGGAGCGGATGCGCGCGAAGGAAGGACCGAAGCAGAAACGCTGCTGGCTTTCGGAGCATGTGTCTACGGTCTATTTTATTCATTGCCTGAAACATTCCGAAACCGGTAAAATATATTTTTCGGATATTGTGCGTTATTGGTAAGTTTGTTTGGAGGAAAGGGACTTTTTGAGGGGGTTAAAGTGTGTACGAGGACGTAGAGATTAAGCGGCTGAAAAAGGAAAAATCAGTCTGGATATATGGTATTGGAAGATTAGGAAAAAAGTTGTGTTCCATTTTTGAGGCATGTGATATTGCTATAGAAGGGATTATAGTATCTGATTCCAAACAGAATCCCCTAAGATATGGAGGAATGAAAGTCTATTCCCTGGATGCCTGTGCCGCTCCGAAGGATGCACTGATTATCATAGCGGTAAATAGACGGGCTGCGGTGGAAGTGGCGGAGCATTTATCTCAAAGAGGTTATGGGAGGTTTGTGATCTGGAGTGAAGCCTGTCTGTCTGCATTTTGGAAAAGTTATCCACATCTATTTGTTGATCGGAGAAAAGGAAAGGATAAGGTACTATTTGTACTGAGCGGTTATAAATTGTATTTATGGGATAGTGTTTTCTCCAGATTAAAAAGATTTCTTCCTGATGATGTGGAGGTATGTCTATGTTCATCGGGAATATATGATGATACGCTTGCTGCGATTGCGGCGGAAAATGTCTGGTCTTATTTGAGTACTTCACAAAATAGCGTCACTTTGATTCAGAATATCGCTTACGCAATTTATGAGGACTGTACGTGGATTTATAAAATGGACGAGGATATTTTTCTTACAAACAATACTCTTTCAAGGCTGTATGAGGCCTATGTGAGGGAGGAAATAAATTCCTCATACCGTATTGGGGTGATGGCACCGGTTATTCCATTAAATCAGTCCTGTTATCGGTTGGTGCTTGAAAAGTATCATTGTCTTCAGGATTTTGAAGAAAGATACGGCAGGGCATTATGGGGCGGGCTTAGTATTTCTGCGCCTGATGTCGCGTTGTATTTATGGGGAAAATACGGAAATATTCCCGGAATTGATCAAATAGCATCTGATTTCCGGGAACCTGTAATATCTCTCTGCTCGACAAGGTATAACATAGGCTTGATTTTGATCAAAAGAACTCTTTGGAGCAATATGTCAGGGTTTACGACAAGCGCCAGCCCGGATATGGGATTAGATGAGGAAGAGCTTGATGCGTATTGCGTAAATTCTTCCAGAGTGATCATGATTGCTCATGATGCGGTAGCGGGGCACTTTGCCTTTGGCCCACAGTCATATGGTATGCGGGAGTACATGAAAGTGTCTGGTTGGGCGTGAACTGTTTAAGGGGTTCAGAGGGGTATAAGATCATGAATAGTAGGAACTTTATTTACGGCGCGGGTATTGTCGCAGCCAGTATTTATACGGCCATGAAGGCCTTGTATCATTTCAGTCCGGCCGCCTTTCTGGTATCCGATTCGGCGGGCAATCCGGAGCGGATAGATGGCGTCCCGGTCAGACTGTTATCAGACATAGCGGATTTTGGCCTGGCGGATCGCATTTATATTGCGACGCCGGAGGAACATCATGGGACGATTGTTTCAATGCTGGCTGAGCGGGGGATTGCGCAGGAGCAGATTGTTTTAGCGGATAATCAATTTGAGAATCATTTGCTGGAGGAATATTACCGAAGCCTGCCGGGGTTTACCACAGCGGCTGAACTTTTAGCAGGGGATCATGGGGAAAATATTGCAAAGTTGCAGGATATTCAGGTGTTTCAGGCAAAATGCCATGTGGATAAGTCGTTGAAGAAGGAGACGCCGATTCCGGCATATGTGCTTCCGATTCAGGTCGGCGCTGTTTTTGAGGATCAAAGAATTGCGCGGCTACAGGATAATACGGGGGAAAATATTTCAGAGAAAAATCGCAATTATTGCGAATTGACGGCTGGATATTATGCATGGAAAAACAGCAAAGCCGCTTATAAAGGTTTATGCCATTACCGGCGGATCTTTGACCTTGACGAGCGGCAGATGGAGGCCTTATTGGAACGGCGGCAGGAATGGGATGTCGTCATACCCTACCCCTCCGTTCAGTATCCGGATATTTCAGCGCAGCATGGACGATATTTAAAGGAGGCAGACTGGCAGGCTATGCTGGAAGCGCTGCGGCAGACGGCGCCGGAGTATCTGGAAGCCTATGAGCAGGCTGTAAATAAGGGAGAGCGGTATTTCCTGAATTTTAATATGCTCATTGCCAGAGCTGAGGTTTTTGACGAGTATTGCGAGTTTTTGTTTCGCGTCCTCGGCAGGGCGGAGGAACTGGTTTCCCCCAGAGGCTGGGAGCGCGCAGACCGTTTCGCGGGCTATATGGGGGAAAATCTGACTACGATCTATTTTCTTGCCAACAGAGATAGGCTTAAGATCGTCTGCTCCGGGAAGCTGTGGCTGACATAGCCATGGGGCAATGCCCAAGTGGCGGCGCAGCAAGGCAGTAGGGGAACGGTTGAATAGATTTGTAAGCGCTTCGGAATGGAGGAAAAGATGGATACATATCAGGAAGACTTGAGATTATTGTTGGAGCAGGAGCTGCCCTGGGATAAGCTGGCGGGTAAAACCGTTATGATTTCCGGCGCCACCGGAATGATAGGCAAATGCATGATCGATTTGCTGATGCTTAAGAATATGGAGTTGCGGGACGGTGCTGCCAAAGCGCCGGGGGCTGATAGGGGACAGAAGCAGCCTGTCAGCGTTATAGCACTGAGCAGAAATAAAGAGCGGGCGATGGAGCGTTTCGGGGAGTACTGGGAATCAGATATGTTTCGATATATTGCCTGTGACGTGAATCAGGGGATACCGGAATGTGGGCGGGCGGATTATATCATTCATGCGGCCAGCAACACTCATCCGCTGCAATATTCCCAGGATTCCATCGGCACTGTGATTTCGAATGTCATTGGCACTAAAAATCTGTTGGATTATGCGGTTTCCCATCATACGGAACGTTTTTGCTTCGTGTCGTCTGTAGAAATCTATGGGGAAAATCGAGGGGATACGGACAAGTTTGATGAAAGCTATCTGGGATATTTGGACTGCAATACGCTGCGGGCGGGGTATCCTGAGAGCAAACGGGCAGGAGAGGCATTGTGCAACGCCTATTGCCAGACCTATCAGCTTGGATTTGTGATTCCGAGATTAAGCAGGGTATATGGGCCGACCATGCTGGGGGCGGATTCCAAGGCCATCGCGCAGTTTATTAAGAAAGCGGCTGCCGGAGAGGACATCGTGTTAAAGAGCGCGGGAACCCAGCTCTATTCTTATACCTATGCGCTGGATGCAGCCATGGGAATTTTCACTGTTTTGCTGAAGGGAAAGCAGGGGGAAGCCTATAATATTTCTGATGCAGGCTCTGAAGTGACGTTGAAGCAGATCGCAGAATGGCTGGCAGAGGATAATGGAATGAGGGTGGTCTTTGAAATACCGGACGAGACGGAACAGAAGGGTTATTCCACGGCAACCAGGGCGCTGCTTTCCGCGGAAAAAATAAAGACTCTGGGTTGGAACCCACAGACCCCTATGAGGGAAGGGCTGAGAAAGACCGTAAACGCCATCAGAACCCGAAAGCCGGAGGCGTAACCGCAGCCCTCACATCATGCGCCCTGCCCCGCAGCCTTCATCGCATGCTCCCTGATTTTCTCGAAGGTTTCCTCGCTCAGATCGTGCTCGATTTTGCAGGCGTCTTCCGCGGCGACCTTTTCATCGACGCCCAGCGACACAAAGAAGCTGGTCAGTACCTTATGTCTGTTATAAATATTGGAGGCGATTTCGTAACCGGCGGCGGTCAGCTTAATAAAGCCCTCCCTGTCCATTTCGATAAAGCCGTTTTCCCGCAGCTTTTTCATAGCGACGCTGATGCTGGGCTTGGTGTAATTCATTTCCGTGGCGATATCAATCGAACGAACCTGTCCGGTTCGCTCTTTTAGTACCAGTATCGTTTCTAAATAATCTTCAGCAGATTCATGTATTTCCATGGAAACCTCCTGCCTTTCTGAAATCTATTCGTTATTCTTAATAAAATAGCATATTTCCGGCGCGATTGCAATGCTCCGCTTAAGTGTCTGGCAACTGCTGCAATCTTGCCTGGGCGGGCTCATAAGCCCCGCACTTCTGATAGGCTTCCCTGGCCTTGGCGGCAGCGCCGCTACATTCATAGATCACGCCGATGTTATAGTATGCTTTATAGCTGTTAACACCGTCCACGGCAAACTCTTCCATTGTGGTAGCTTTTTGAAATTCGGCGACGGCTTTTTCCAGGAATCCGTTGTTCATATAGATCAGACCCATTAAAAATACAAAGTCAGCGCGGCCGGAAAATTCATCGTATACGCCAAGCAGGTTCAAGGCGTCGCCGTTACGTTTCAGATCCAGAAGCGTATAGCCGTAAGCTTCTACCATAGCCTGTACATAGTCCAGCGCGGGGTCTGTGTCCATGGCGAGTCCCAGGTCAAAGTAATGGCAGGCCATCGGGTAATCACGCAGCTTGCGATAGCTTTGCCCTAACTGAAAATAGAGATAGGGATCGGCACCCTGGGTTTCCAGTTCCTTTTCCAGAAGGGAAATATTGCGCCTGCATTTCTGCTCCATTTCCTCCGGGGAACCATCGTACCCCACATGAAGCGCTGTGATGGGGGCGTCATAAACCTGTTTGACGGGAATTGCCCCGCAGGGCGTCAGTTGTTCGTGTACCGCTCCCTCGAAGCGGTAGCAGCAGCGGTTCACAAACCGGCTTATCCGCGCCTGTTCAAAGGCGGTCTGGCCGTTTTCCGTGAAGCGGCTGCGGATCAGGATACGTCCGGCGGAATGAGGATATTGTTCCATGCATTTTTGGAGCGCCTTGGTATCTAAGGACTCGATATATTCGTCACAGTCCAGAGAAAGTATCCAGTCATGGGAGGCTTTTTCCATGGCGTAATTTTTGGCGGCGCTGAAATCGCCGCACCAGTCGAAGTGATAGATTTGATTCGTATACTTCCTTGCCAGTTGGATCGTATGATCCGTGGAGCCGGTGTCTGCCAGTACGATTTCAAAGCCGTAGGGCAGCAGGCGGCTGCAGCACTCCTCAATGTGTTTTTCTTCATTTTTGGCAATGATACAAACGGATATCGGTAACAAGGCGGATTCCTTTCTGGAAGTGGGGCGCCGGGTTTAGTGGTTCAGCTCCCGCAGTCTTCGGACGGCGGGCTCGTAATCGCCGCATTTTTTATAATAAGCTTTGGCGTCTTCCATTTTGCCGGTGGTTTCATAGATGCTGGCTATGTTGTAATTGGCGCGATAGCTGTTTACGCCCTTTCTGGAGTAGGTGGAGAGGCCGGTTGCCTTCTGAAATTCCGCGATTGCCTTATCATACAGTCCCTTTTTCATATAGAGCACGCCCATCAGATAGACGAAGTCCGCCCGGTGGGAAAGAGATTCATATTGATTCTGAATGGTCATGGCAAGATCATATTTGGCCAATTCGATCAGGCAGTAGCCGTATGTTTCCGTCATGCTCTGGACAAAAGCGGAATGAGGGTCTGCGTTGAGGTCAAGCCCCATTTTATAGTAATGAGCCGCTTTCTCAATATCGTTTAGGGAGCAGTAGTTTTGCCCTAATTGGAAATAGATGTAGGGACTCGGTCCCTTTAGCTCCAGATCATGCAGAAGCATTTCCAGATTTCTGGTGGCCCGCATACGCTTGTCGGATTCGGAGACATAGCCTTCATGATAGAAGGTCAGGGGAATCTCAAAAGATGCGGGTTCCTTTCCGTCTAATCGGCGTACCTGTTCGTGGACGCTTCCCTCATAATGACAGTAGTTCCGGTTGAAAAGTCGGCCGATGCGCTCGGACATGACGGAACGGACGCCCTGCACACTGTAAGGGTTATTGCGGGTAATCATTCCGACGGAAGGATTGTTGCCCTCCAGCAGCTCTTCCAGTTCCGCGAGATTGGCGTTTTCCAGATATTCATCGCAGTCGATGGTCAGTACCCAGTCGTTGCTGGCCTGTTGGACGGAGAAATTCCTGGCGGAGCTGAAATCGTCGCACCAGGCGAAATGGAATACTTTATTCGTATATTTCTGGGCGATTTCCACAGTTCTGTCTACAGAACCGGTGTCTACGACAATAATTTCAAATTTGCAGGGGCGGAGCCTCTTTAAACATTCTTCTATGTGGTTATCTTCATTTTTCGCAATCATGCAGACGGAAATGGGAGACATGGAATACACCTCTTTAGCTTGCTTTTAATTCTTAAATCATAATTATATATTAGCATTTTCTGGACATAACGACAATAAAATCTTTTCAGGGAGGGCAGCGGCGGTCAATGGAGTAAAATAACGCCTTACTGGACTTTTTGAACAAAAAAAGCGGGACGGGATAGTCATAAATTGACAATAGTAACGATATTCCGTTAAAAGAATCGTTTGGGTGGTTCCTTTTTGGGAAAATATGTGGTAGACTGATACGGAAGAATATTAGAGGAGCGCGTTCTTTTCGAAATACCTGTGTATGCGCTGCGGCACAGGTATGAATCATGCGCAGCGGGCAGCGCGGAAATGAGGTGTATTATGACAAAAGCAGAAATTTTGAAGGCAGAAATTTTGAAACAGTACAAGAGCGTAAGGCAGTTCGCAATCGAGATGGAGATTCCCTATTCCACATTGGTTACGGCATTGGATAGAGGAATTGAAGGAATGGCATATGGCACGGTAATCAGAATGTGCGATAAGCTGAACCTGAATCCGGTTGATTTTTCCCCTTTGAACCAGAAGAGCCTGCTGGGCGGCAAGATCATGGAGAACCGGGTTATGCAGTATTATGTCAGGCTGAATAAGGTGGGGCGTAAGAAAGCGCTGGAGCTGATGGAGGATTATGCGCAGTTAGATAAATATAAGGCGGACGAGGAATAATGCAATACGATTATTTAATAGTAGGCGCCGGCCTGTTCGGAGCGGTATTTGCCCATGAGATGAAAGAGCGGGGCAAGTCGGTTTACGTGATTGACAAAAGAGACCATATCGCCGGCAATATTTATACGGAGTCCGTGCTGGATATTCAGGTACATAGATATGGCGCCCATATTTTCCATACCTCCAATCAAAGGGTATGGGACTATGTAAACCGGTTTGCGCAGTTTAATCACTATATTAATTCGCCGGTTGCCCGTTACCGCGACGAGCTGTATAACCTTCCCTTCAATATGAATACCTTCAGTAAAATGTGGGGAGTGATTACGCCGGCGGAGGCAAAGGCGCAGATTGCCCGCCAGATCGAGACGCTGGGGATTACAGCGCCCGCTAATCTGGAGGAGCAGGCGCTTTCGCTGGTGGGTACGGACGTATATGAGAAGCTGGTAAAGGGCTATACCGAGAAACAGTGGGGCAGAGACTGTAAGGAGCTTCCCGCCTTTATCATTAAACGGCTGCCGCTGCGTTTCACCTATGACAATAACTATTTTAACGATCGGTATCAGGGGATTCCCATAGGCGGCTATACGGCCATGATAGAGCGTATGCTTCAGGGAATAAAGGTCAGAACCGGCACGGCTTATCAGGACTTTGCCACAGAGACAGAGGAGGCCGGGAAGGTGCGGATCGAAGACCGGGAAGGCAACAGTTACAGCAGGGTAGTCTATACCGGTATGCTGGACGAGTATTTTAATTATTGCTTAGGGCATCTGGAATACAGATCCCTGCGGTTTGAAACGGAAGAACTGCCTGACTGTGAGAATTATCAGGGCAATGCGGTGGTCAATTACACGGAGCGGGCAATCCCTTATACCAGAGTGATAGAGCACAAACACTTTGAGTTCGGCACACAGCCGGGCACGGTTATTACCAGAGAATATCCGTCGGAATGGCAGGAGGGGGAGGAACCCTATTATCCGGTCAATGATGCGCGTAACGACGCTTTATTCCGGAAATATCAGGAGCTGGCCCAGACGAGGAAGCACATTATTTTCGGCGGCCGTCTGGGGCAATATAAGTATTACGATATGGATAAAGTGATTGAAGCGGCGCTGGAAGCGGCGACGGAAGAGCTTTCAAGATGATCCTCTAAAAAACACAAGGCAGAGTATTGACAAGAAATCATACTCTGCCTATAATACAAATTGATAGTTTGAATATCAAAGTATTAGAGGGTCAAATCATTAGTTACCCAAACGGGAAATTCCCTATAGAAGATTTTTCTGTGGAATCTGAGATTTTCCTGCGGGAATGAGAGAGAAAGGTATGGATCATGAACTGGAACGAAGCGATTGAAGACTTAGACAGCAGAAGAGAGAAAGCGTTACGCGGCGGCGGGCAGAGTAAGATTGACAAGCAGCACGCGCAGGGCAAGATGACTGCGAGAGAGAGAATTGAGATGTTGTTGGATCCGGGCACCTTCGTAGAAGTGGATGGCTTTTTGGAGTCCCGTATCAACGATTTTGATCTGGATAAAAGAAGAGTGCCGGGAGACGGCGTCGTGACCGGTTACGGGGAAATCGACGGACGTCAGGTATTTGTGGCCAGCGAGGATTTTACGGTAATCGGCGGTACTCTGGGGGAATATCATTCCTTTAAGATCTGCCGTATTCAGGACATGGCGATGGAGATGAAAGCCCCGCTGATCTGCATTAATGACAGCGGCGGAGCCAGAATTGAGGAGGGTATTTCGTCTCTCAGCGGATACAGCGGTATGTTCCTGCGCCACACCAAGGCGTCCGGCGTTATCCCGCAGATCGCCGTAATCTTGGGACCCTGCTCCGGCGGCGCCTGCTATGCGCCTGCTATCTGCGACTTTATCTTTATGGTAAAGGATATTTCTAAAATGTTTATTACCGGCCCGAATGTGGTTAAGACCGTTATCAATGAGGAGGTATCCGTGGAGGAGCTTGGCGGCGCGGATGTGCATGCCAAAAAGAGCGGCGTGTCCCATTTTACCTATGATTCGGAGGGCGAGTGCCTGATGGGCGTGCGGAAGCTCCTGTCCTATCTGCCCAGCAACTGGCTGGAGAAACCGCCGGTGGTCAATAATCCTGAGCGGCAGCGGTTCCTGTCCCACGTGGGCAAGGTGTTTGGCAAAACGGACGGAAATAAGCTCGATTCCGGTATGAAAGCGAAAGCGGCTAAGATTATGGATATTGTACCGGATAATTCCCGTCATGCTTATGACGTCAAGGAAGTGATCGATTGTATTGTAGATGAAGGCAGCTTCTTTGAAGTGCAGCAGGATTTCGCCATGAACGCGGTGGTAGGCTGGTGCAGAATGGACGGCAAGGTGGTCGGAATCGTGGCCAATCAGCCCAATGCGATGGGCGGTTCCCTAGATTATCACGCTTCGGATAAGATTGCCAGATTTATCCGTTTCTGCGACTGCTTCAATATCCCTTTGGTAACGTTGATTGACGTGCCTGCGTTTCTGCCGGGTACTGCGCAGGAGCATAACGGTATTATCCGCCATGGCGCTAAGATATTGTATGCCTATTCGGAGGCCACTGTGCCGAAGATTTCACTGATTATGCGGAAGGCCTACGGCGGCGCTTATATTGCCATGAATTCTAAGGAAATGGGCGCAGATATCGTGTATGCGTGGCCTATCGCGGAGATTGCGGTTATGGGAGCCGACGGCGCCGTGAACATTGCCTTTAAGCGTAAGATCAAGGCTGCGGAGGATCCGGAGGCTATGCGCGCCCAGTGCAAGAAGGAATATGAAGACAGGTTCCTGAATCCTTATGTGGCAGCCGCAAGAGGCTATGTCAACGAGGTGATTAAGCCGGAGGAGACAAGGGACGCCCTGATTAAAGCCCTGAAAGGACTTAAAAATAAACAGGTTGAGAATCCTAAGAAGAAGCATGGCAATATTCCGCTTTAGGATAGGTTTTCTGAGAAAACAGCGGTTATATGATGGGAATAGAAAGAGCCGGTTCGGGAAAGAACCGGCTCCTGCTTTGCTGGTCGTTCTGAATAAAAGCGGCAGTCTGCTGCGGCTCAGCAGTAGCTGTTAAACATCATGCCGCTGTAAGCGCTGGTGATGTAAGGGCTGGCAAAATTTTTGCCGGGATTTTTGTAAGCTACGATAATATTATTGACATAATTCATCGGGTTTAAGGATACCTGGTTGGTTTTGCGCAGCACGGAATTGGTAAAGCCTTTCATGGAAGAAAACACCTCTTTGGCGTTATCGCTCATGGCCTGCTGCTTTAGGGTGCTGCGGTCTACCTCCAGCGTGCCGTCCTGCCCCAGCCTGAGCCCTGCCGAGGTGAGCCCCTGGGCGTATACTCTGGCGACGCTGCTCATTTCGTGGAACAGCCGGTTGCTTTTAGGCTGGTTTTCACTGTATTCGGAAACCGCCTGCAGGAAAGAATTGTAGCCTCTGACTAAGGTGTTGATATTTTCAGTCAGAGATTCCACGTCTGTCCGCAAGCCGATGGAAGCCGTCCCGCCATCTTCGCCGCTGACGCCTTTCAGCTGCAGCTCATAGGTGTTCTCCAGGGTAAAGCGATTGGAAGCGGTAGTGATTTCCTCCTCGTTTACCACAAAGGAAGCGTTGGTGGACTGCGCGGACACATGATCTAAACCAAAGTACTCAATGGAGCCTGAGGTTTTACTGGTCTGATGATCCGATATTTTAAATAAGCAGGGCTTGCCGTCCTTTAAACCGGTAGCGTTGGATTCCATTCGCAGAGAGGAATTGCCTGCGTCGTCCGTGACGACCTCCGCCGACATGCCAATATTGGCATTATTGATCAGGCGGGACAGCTTTTCCTGCACATCGCGGTTCGTGTCGGTGGACTTGATATTAAACTGGAGCTCATAATTTAAGTCGTCGATTCCCACGTCGAAGGAATAAGTGGACGGTGGGAGGGCGACCGCTTCCTCGCCGGGGAGGAACTTGCCCGTATTAATCTGCGGGGAAGCCAGATTCTTTACCTCGATTTCATAGGCGGGGGCATCTTCGGAATCCTCCGAGGAGCCGATGTAGGTGGCGGTAACGATAGCTTCGTCGCTGGAATATGCCACCTTCTTATTTAAAAGGTCATCTTCATCGAGACCGCCTAAGGAGGCGATGGTATTGCGCAGCTCGCGGGCATTTTCCTTCATGCTTACGGCGAACTGCTGAGAGTCCTTGCTGGTATCCAGAATATACAGAGGGGATTCCTTGTTCATTTTGACTATGGAATTATATACGCTCCGCAGCTCGCTCTTCTTATGAGAGTCATAAGGCGTGCTGGGCTTAGGCGCGTAGGTAGTCATATAGAAATTATAGACATTATAAATACTGCTATAAGCCATGGTTCCCCTCCTTTCTTCCGTGAAATAGTATCAGATGTCTTCTCCGGCTGTCCGTAGCCTGCAAGGCATCATCCTTGGGTATTCTGCTTATTCAGTTTCATTGTAGCATTTACGGGGAGGAAAATGCAAGTATATATAAGGAAAAAACCCGAAAAAACCACATTTTTTCTCTTGACTTGAAAGACTCCGTATGGTATAGTACATAAACGAGATGAGATTTAGGTCTTTTTTTTATGCTCAAAATTTGGACTTCATTAAAATACACGTGGAGGTAGCGAAATGCGTACAAAAATCACTTTAGCATGCACAGAATGTAAACAACGTAACTACAATACGACCAAAGAGAAGAAAAACCATCCTGACAGAATGGAGATTAGGAAATATTGTAGATTCTGCAAGAAGCATACTTTGCACAAAGAGACGAAATAATAGTTGCGCTTGCCTGATGTGCGCGCGGCACACGCGAAATGCGCGGACGGCAGGGAATGGAGGATTAGCGATGGGAGATTCTGCTAAATCAGAGAAAATATCCAAGCCCGCCAGGTTCTGGGAGGGTGTGAAAGCTGAATTTAAGAAAATCACCTGGCCTGATAAAGATGCCCTTTTGAAGCAATCCGTTGCGGTTGTGATTATTTCTGTTGTCGTAGGAGCGCTGATTGCGATACTGGACTTCGGCCTGCAGTATGGCGTGGATTTTATTACCACATTTACATTTTAGCAGACTTTGAAAACAGGTTCTAAGAAAGGCATGGTATTGGTATGGCAGAAGCAAATTGGTATGTTGTTCATACTTATTCCGGGTATGAGAACAAGGTAAAAGCCAATATTGAGAAAACGATTGAGAACAGACATCTGGAAGAGGAAATCCTGGAGGTGCGAGTGCCGATGCAGGACGTTATGGAGTTGAAGAACGGCGCCCGCAAGACTGTCCAGAAGAAAATGTTTCCCGGCTATGTTCTAATTAATATGGTGATGAATGATGACACATGGTATGTGGTGAGAAATACCAGAGGCGTGACGGGCTTCGTAGGGCCGGGAAGCAAACCGGTACCGCTTACTGAGGCGGAGATGAAACCGCTCGGCATTAAGACGGAGAATATCAGCGTTGACTTTGCCGAGGGCGATACCATAGCGGTGGTTGCCGGCGTCTGGAAGGATACCGTCGGCGTGGTTCAGAGGATGGATTACGGCAAGCAGACGGCGACCATCAACGTAGAACTGTTTGGCAGAGAGACTCCTGTGGAGATCAGCTTCGCGGAAGTCAGAAGTATGTAGTCGATCTTGATTCGATATTTATTCCGCTTATGCGGTTTAAATAGAGCCTGTTTATGCGGCTTATGCGGTATAAACAGCAGTGTGGGAGTGATGTTTCACGGACGCCGTTTCCTGTAGGGCGCTTGGGCGCTGCAGAGCAGGATAGGGCGGAGGCGGAGACGTTACGCCCGTACCACATTATATTAGGAGGTGCCATTATGGCAAAGAAAGTAGAAGGATATATTAAGTTACAGATCCCTGCTGGTAAAGCTACACCAGCACCGCCGGTTGGTCCCGCACTCGGACAGCACGGCGTAAACATCGTTGAATTTACAAAGCAGTTCAACGCAAGGACAGCCGATAAGGGCGATGTGATCATCCCGGTTGTTATTACAGTATACGCAGACAGAAGCTTTAGTTTCGTTACAAAGACTCCGCCTGCAGCGGTTTTATTGAAAAAGGCGTGCAATATCAAATCCGGTTCTGCAACCCCGAATAAGGATAAGGTTGCCACGATTTCCAAGGCTAAGCTTCAGGAAATTGCCGAGACTAAAATGCCTGATTTAAACGCTGCAAGCTTAGAAGCTGCAATGAGCATGATTGCCGGTACTGCCAGAAGTATGGGCATCACAGTAGAAGAGTAATGGAGGATTTGACATGAAACATGGTAAAAAGTATACAGAAGCAGCTAAGCTTATAGATCGTGCTACTCTGTACGATACAGCCGATGCGATTGCTCTGGTTAAGAAAACGGCAACAGCTAAATTCGATGAAACTGTTGAGGTTCATATCAGAACTGGCTGTGACGGACGTCACGCTGAGCAGCAGATTCGTGGAGCCGTTGTATTGCCTAACGGTACTGGTAAAACTGTTAAGGTATTGGTATTTGCCAAAGGAGATAAGATTAATGAGGCGGAGGCCGCAGGCGCCGACTATGTAGGCGGCGAGGAGCTGATTCCGAAGATTCAGAACGAGGGCTGGTTAGACTTTGACGTAGTCGTTGCTACGCCCGATATGATGGGCGTTGTAGGCCGTCTTGGTAAAGTCCTTGGACCTAAAGGCCTGATGCCTAACCCGAAAGCCGGTACAGTAACCATGGATGTTACGAAGGCTGTTAACGATATTAAAGCCGGTAAGATCGAGTACAGACTGGATAAGGCTAATATTGTGCATGTTCCCGTAGGCAAGGCTTCTTTTGAGGAAAGCAAGCTGCAGGAGAACTTTGACGCGCTGATGGAAGCGATTGTAAAGGCAAAGCCGTCGGCATTAAAGGGACAGTATTTAAGAAGCATTACACTGAGCACCACAATGGGTCCCGGCGTCAAGGTCAATACCGCTAAATATTAAGAACGGATTCAGATTCATATACAAAGGGCGATGTGTCATATAGGATACATCGCCCTTTTGTGTTATAATGTTCGTGTAGGCAATGAGCCGTGCGAAAATGCGGGGAGCCAAAGTGGCTGCTTGCAGACGTCTTTGCCTGCCCGCATTTTCATAGGGCGAAGCCCGCGAATGAGAGAATCGAAGATTCTCGAATGTGCACGGCGGGGTTCTGGGAGGAGAAAAACTCCTGGGCAAATGTAGGGCGAAGCCCGCGAATGAGAGAATCGAAGATTCTCGAATGCGCACGGCGGGGTTCTGGGAGGAGAAAACCTCCTGGGCAAATGTAGGGCGAAGCCCGCGAATGAGAGAATCGAAGATTCTCGAA